>NZ_LZIL01000015.1 GCF_001667075.1 Mycobacterium sp. 852014-52450_SCH5900713
CGATCTCCTCACGACTACTGACACCCACACCTCAAACCCTACGAACACCCACCGACAAAAAAGACCACATTGTGACCAAAGAAACCCAAGTGACACAAGGGATTACAGATAGAAAGTCACACGTTCGACGCCGCCGGATCCATGGCACCTCCCGGTAGCGGTGCGGGTCGGGCAGTCGCCGGCGACGCACCATACGCACCAACACCAGGACCGCCGTGATGGGAAAGCACACCGTCGCGGGCTAGCCCGCGATAGCGGCGGGCCCCCGCGACTCGGAGGTCACCTCGTCGACCACGGTGTAGATGAACTTCATCTTCTCCAGCACCGCAACCGGCAGCACGAACGGGTACAGGTCGTCGTGGCCCATCGATCGGTTCACCATGTTCAGCGACCACGACAACGGCAGCCACATGTCGATGATCATCTGAAAAGCGCTGGGGCCCAAGGCTGGTCGGTCGAAGGTGGCCGACGCCGACGCGAAGCCGCACCACGCCGAGGTGTCCAGCGTGTCGCGGATGTGCAGGTAGTGGGCGAACGTCTCGGCCCAGTCCTCGGCGGGATGCATGGTGGCGTACGACGACACGAAGTCTTCCTGCCAGTCCTCGGGCGGCCCCTCGCTGTAATGCCGGTCCAGCGCCTCCTGGTAGTCGGCGTCGGGATCACCGAACAGCTCGTTGAACCGCGCCAGGTAGTCGCTGGACGGGGCGATCAGCCGGTAGAAGTAGTAGTGCCCGATCTCGTGCCGGAAGTGACCCAGCAGGGTGCGGTACGGCTCCTCCATCTCCACCCGCAGCTGCTCGCGGTGCACGTCGTCGCCCTCGGCCAGATCCAGTGTGATGACGCCGTTGTCGTGCCCGGTCATCACCTTCTCGTGCGCGCTGGACAGCAGATGGAAGGCCAATCCCTGCTCGGAATCTTGATCGCGCCCGATGATCGGCAGCTTCAGCTCGTGCAGCTCGGCGATCAGCCGCCGTTTGGCCGCCTCGGCTCGGGCGAACTCCGCCAGGCCGGCGGCGTCGGAGTCGTTGGGCCGCACCGTGGTCAGCGCGCAGGACGGGCACAACAGCCGCGGATTGTTGATCGGCACCAGCCAATTGCATTCGGCCAGCTGAAGATTGGCGCATAGCTGATACTCGGCGGCGTCCACGAAACCGGCGTGCTCGCCGGCGTTCTCCTCGGCGATCACCAGCAGGGCCATTTGCTCGAGCGAAAAGCCCAGCGCGCTGCCGCAGTTCAGGCAGGTGGAGTTCTCGAACATCAGGCGCTGGCCGCAATTGGGGCAGTTGAAGTCACGCATGGAGCACATCCCCCTCGAAGGGCACCACGTCGACCGCAACGTCGATCACGCTACGTTCGGAATCGGTGTAGATGATGCCCCGCAGCGGCGGCACGTCCGCGTAGTCGCGGCCGCGTCCGACGATGATGTAGCGCTCGTCGACCAGCTGATCGTTCGTGGGGTCCAAACCCAGCCATTCGAACTGGCCGGGCTCCTGCGGTGTCCACACCGCCGCCCAGGCGTGGGTGGCGTCTATACCGATCATTCGATCCTTCCCCGGTGGCGGGTCGGTGGCCAGGTAGCCGGACACGTAGCTGGCCGCAAGACCGTTGGCGCGCAGGCAGGCGATCGCCAGCCGTGCAAAGTCCTGACATACCCCTTCCCGGGCCGCCAGAACCTCATTGACCCCGGTGGAAATCGTCGTCGACCCGGAGCGGTAGGTGAAGTCGGCGAAAATCCGCGACGCGAGGTCGCGCAGCACGTCGACCAGCGGGCGCTCCGGGACGAAACTGGGCGCCGCGTATTCGCGGACCTCGTCGGTGATCTCGGGCGGGTTGAGATCCAGGGTGAATTCCGCGGCGAGCGCTCCCCTGCCCCCCGTCGGGCGGGCCGCCTCCCACGGTTGCACCGCCGGGCCGCTGGTGTAGCGCCCGGGAGCCGGTGGATACACGTCCACGATGGAGTCGCTGGTGACGGTCAGGGTGTGATGCGGCTCCGTGACGTGGAAGTACGAGCTGATGTTGCCGTAGACGTCGCTGCTGGTGGAGACGTCGGCGGGCGCGGGATCGATGGTCAGCTCGTGCACGATGCACCGCTGCCGCATCGAATCCCGCGGGGTGAGGAAGCCGCGGCCATACGAGCTGGTCACGACGTCGGAGTAGCGGTACTCGGTGCGGTGGGTGACTCGATGGCGGCGGGCGGCCCCGGCGTCGGCTGCAGACACAAGGCTGATCACATCACACCGGGCCATCCCACGCCGTCCGCGGCGCAAAACCGTTTGCCGATACGGCGGCACGCGGGCGAAACCGGGAGCACAATCGAGATGTGGCCACGTGGTACGACGTCGCCCGCATCGTTCGTGAGCTGGCACTCACCTCGGAGCCGTCACCGCATGAGTGGCGGGTCGGTAAGAAGTTGCTGGCCTGGGAGCGACCGTTGCGCCCTTCCGAACGCGAGGCGCTGGAACACGAAGGCCTGGAACCGCCCGACGGCGAAATTCTCGGCGTGCGGGTGTCCGACGAGGGGGTCAAGTTCGGGCTGATCGCCGACGAGCCGGACGTGTATTTCACGACGCCGCATTTCGACGGCTACCCGGTGGTGCTGGTCAGGCTCGCCAAGATCGCGGTCCGCGACCTCGAGGATCTGATCACCGAGGCGTGGCTGACGCAGGCCCCGAGGAAGTTGGTCCAGGAGTTCTTGGCCGACTCGCGCTGACTCGGTCACACGTGCCGAAGATCGATGACCCGTTGCAGATCGTCGACACAGGCGCTGACGACGTCGGCCAGGATCAACTGGGTTTTCTCGCGCGCGGCTGACTGCAATTCCGAAGCGTGATGACGCGCGGACGCGGCGTACGCGCACGCGCCGGCGGGATCGCGGTCGGCGAGAGCGGTTCCGGCCCCCAGCACCACCAACACCGTGTGCACGGGCCGCGGAAGCCCCTCGCGGAAGCCGTCGGCGTTGTTGGCGACGGCGCGGGCGAGTTGCAGCACCGAACCGGCCAGCAAGGCCACGTGCACGGCCTGATGGTCGGCGGCCTCGACGGTGTCCCGCAGGCCCCAGCGTCGCGGGGCGATGGTGACGACGTGGCGGGCGGTGGTGCGCGCCTCCAGCAGTCCGCTGAGCTGCTCGTGCACTCGGTCGACGGCCGTCAGCGGCCAGTCGGGAGGGGGTGCTCTGCGCCCGGCGGCGATGTCCGCGGCTCGCGACAAGACGTCGTGCAACACGCTCAGCACTCCGACGCGGGCGGTGCGCAGCAGCTGCAGCGGGTCGGCGGGGAACAGCAATACGGCGAAAACGATGGCCACCGCGCCGCCGATCAGCGCGTCGAAGATGCGTTCCAGGCCGACGCCGCCGCGGTAGAGGGCCAGCACCAGGATCGCCGACACCACGGTCTGGTTGGCGAACATCATCCCGTGCCCGATGAAGCCGCCCCCGATGAAGACCGCGGCGCCCAGCGCGACCAGCGCGGCGACTCCGATGGGGAGCGCCCCGGGTCCCAGCAGGCCCTGCACCACCGAGCCGACCCCGATCCCCAGGGTGACCCCGACCATCATCTGGACGGCGCGTTGCGCGCGCAGCACGTTGCTCGTCGACAACGACACCGCCGCGGCGATCGGCGCGAAGAACGGCTGCGGGTGCTCCAGGAGATCGTGCGCGAGGTACCAGGACAGGCCCGCGGCCACCGCGGTCTGCACCAGGTTGAACCACACCACACGCAGCCGTTTGAGACCCGCGCGGGCGGCGGCGAGAGCCGCGGGAGCCATCGTCCGCCGCAAGGTGCCCACGGGCCTAGGTGCGCTGCAACTCGAACAACGGAATGACCCGGCTGGTCTTGGACTGGTATTCGGCGAAGCCGGGGGCGGCCGCGGTGACCTTCTCGAAGAGCGCGTCGCGCTCGTCGGACGGCAACTCGCGCGCCGTGACGGCGAACTCCTGCACTCCCTCCGGGGCGCCGATCTCGACACGTGCCCGCGGGTTGGCCCGCAGGTTGTGCACCCACGCCGGGCTTACCGGGGAACCGGCGAAGGAGCCGATGATGATCAGCTTGCCGTCGATGCGGAAATAGGCCAGCGGCGACACCCGCGGCTCGCCGGACTTCGCGCCGGTCGTGTGCAGCAGCAGCAGGTTGGCGTTCTCGAACTGGCCGCCCACCTTGCCGCCGTTGGTCCGGAACTCGTCGATGATGGCGCTGTTGAAGTTGTTGATCGTCGCGGTGTCAGGCATTTCGGTCATGCCCGGTCAACCTTTTCTGGCTTGGCGTCTATTCCGGACTCCTTGCGCTGCTGGGCGGTGATCGGCGCGGGCGCATCGGTGAGCGGGTCGACGCCGCCGCCGGTCTTCGGGAACGCGATCACCTCGCGGATCGAGTCCACCCGGGACAGCAGCGCGTTGATGCGGTCCCAGCCGAAGGCGATCCCGCCGTGCGGCGGCGCGCCAAAGGTGAACGCCTCCAACAGGAATCCGAACTTTTCTTCCGCCTCGGCCTGGTCCAGGCCCATCACGGCGAACACCCGCTCCTGGATGTCGCGCCGGTGAATACGGATCGAGCCGCCGCCGATCTCGTTGCCGTTGCAGACGATGTCGTAGGCGTCGGCCAGCACGCTGCCGGGATCGGTGTCCACCACGTCGGAGTATTCGGGTTTGGGCGAGGTGAACGCGTGATGCACCGCGGTCCAGGCGCCGGAGCCGACGGCCACGTCACCGGCGGCGGTCGCCTCGTCGGCGGGCTCGAACAGCGGCGGGTCCACCACCCAGACGAACGCCCACGCGTCGGGGTCGATCATGTCGAGCCGGCTGGCGATCTCCCCGCGCGCGGCACCCAATAAGGCGCGCGACGACTTCGGCGGCCCGGCCGAGAAGAAGATGCAGTCCCCTGGCTTCGCCCCGACGTGCGCGGCCAATCCGTCCCGTTCGGTGTCGCTGAGGTTCT
The DNA here is from genome assembly GCF_001667075.1 of Mycobacterium sp. 852014-52450_SCH5900713. Lineage (GTDB taxonomy): Bacteria > Actinomycetota > Actinomycetes > Mycobacteriales > Mycobacteriaceae > Mycobacterium. The sequence continues at coordinate 4,929 of NZ_LZIL01000015.1, forward strand.
TGGCGACCGGGCCGGCGAGCGTGCCGTCGTCGCCGACCAGCACGTAGGCCAGCCCGCGGTGCCCGCGCTGCTTGGCCCAGTCCTGCCAGCCGTCCAGCGTGCGCCGCGGCTGCGACGCCCCGCCGGGCATCACCACCGCACCGACGTACGGTGCCTGGAAAACTCGAAATGTGGTGTCGGAGAAGAACTCTGTGCACTCGACGAGCTCGAGCCCGAACCGCATGTCCGGCTTGTCGGAGCCGAACCGTCGCATCGCATCCGCATAGGTGATCCGCGGGATCGGCGTTGGGACCTGGTATCCGATCAACGCCCACAACGCGGTCAGGATCTCCTCGGAGATCGCGATGATGTCCTCGGCGTCCACGAAGCTCATCTCCATATCGAGCTGGGTGAACTCGGGCTGACGGTCGGCCCGGAAATCCTCGTCGCGGTAGCAGCGGGCGATCTGGTAGTAGCGCTCCATCCCGGCCACCATCAGCAATTGCTTGAACAGCTGCGGGCTCTGCGGCAGGGCGTAGAACGAGCCGGGGTGCAGCCGGGCCGGCACCAGGAAGTCGCGCGCGCCTTCGGGCGTCGAGCGGGTGATGGTCGGTGTCTCGATCTCTGCGAAGTCGTGGCCCGCCAGCACCGCACGGGCGGCGGCATTCACGTTGGAGCGCAGGCGAAGTGCCGCGGCGGGGCCATCGCGGCGTAGGTCGAGATAGCGGTACTTCAGCCGCAGCTCCTCGCCGGCGGGTTCGTCGAGCTGGAACGGCAGCGGCGCGCTGTCGCCGAGCACGGTCAGGGAGGCGACGTTGACCTCGATGTCGCCGGTGGCGATCTCGGGATTGGCATTGCCTTCCGGGCGGATCTCGACGACGCCGGTCACCGCGACGCAGAACTCGGCGCGCAACCGGTGCGCCTGGGCCAGCACCTCGGCGTTGCGGAACACCACCTGCGCGATACCCGAGGCGTCGCGCAGGTCGATGAAGATGACCCCGCCGTGGTCGCGGCGGCGAGCCACCCAGCCCGCGAGCGTCACCTGCTGCCCGGCGTCGCTGCTTCTCAGCGAACCGGCGGCGTGGCTGCGCAGCACAAACACTCCTTTTTCAGCGGGCTTTGGACGAGTGACCAGTCTAGAGGAGGTACTTTCGGACCTATTGCCACCAACCCCCCAACCGAAATCGCACTAGTCGGCCCCGGGGCCGTCGGCACGACGGTCGCCGCGCTGCTGCACAAGGCCGGGCACGCGGTTCAGGTATGCGGCCGCACGGCCCGGGAACGCATCGAATTGCGGCCCGACGGCGCGGATCCGATCGTGGTGCCCGGCCCGGTGCACACCGATCCCGGCCAGGTCACCGGCCCCGTCGACGTGGTGGTGCTGGCGGTCAAGGCCACCCAGAACGACGCCGCCGCCGGATGGCTGGCGCGCCTCTGCGGCCCGCACACGATCGTCGCCGTGTTGCAGAACGGCGTGGAGCAGGTCGAACAGGTGCAGCCGCATTGCCCGTCGTCACCGGTGGTGCCCGGGATCGTCTGGTATTCGGCCGAGACCCAGCCCGAGGGATGGGTCCGGCTGCGCACCGAACCGTCCCTGGTGCTGCCCAGCGGGCCGTCGGCGCAGACGCTCGCCGAGCTGCTGCGCGGCGCCGGCTGCCGCGTCGAGTGCGATCCCGACTTCATCACCGCGGCCTGGCGCAAGCTGCTCACCAACGCGCTGGCCGGGTTCATGGCGCTGTCCGGGCGGCGGTCCGGCATGTTCCGCCGCGACGACGTGACCGAACTGTCGCGACGCTACGTCGCCGAATGCCTGGCGGTAGCCCGCGCCGAAGGCGCCCGGCTGCCCGACGGCATCGTCGACGAGTTGGCCGGCATGTTTCGCCACGTTCCCGAGGACATGGGCACCTCGATCCTGGCCGACCGGGAGAACCGTCGGCCGATGGAATGGGACATCCGCAACGGGGTGATCATCCGCAAGGCCCGCGCCCACAACTTGGCGACGCCGATCAGCGACGTCGTTGTGCCGTTGCTGGCCGCGGCGAGCGACGGCCCCGGCTAGATTAATTCCATGTTCCCCTGCGAGCGCGTCGGCCTGGGCTTCATCGACACCGCGCCTTTCGTGTTCCGCAACAGCGTCGATCTCGCCATCGCGCCCGAGCAGCTGTTCGAGGTGCTCGCCGACGCCCAGGCGTGGCCGCGCTGGGCGAGCGTGATCACCAAGGTGACCTGGACCAGCCCCGAGCCGCGCGGTGTCGGCACCACCCGCGTCGTCGAGATGCGCGGCGGGATGGTCGGCAACGAGGAGTTCCTTGCGTGGGAACCGTTCAGCCACATGGCTTTTCGGTTCAACGAATGCTCTACCCAAGCCGTCGCCGCGTTCGTCGAAGACTACCGGGTCGAAGTCATCCCGGGTGGTTGCCGGTTGACGTGGACCATGGCGCAGAAGCCCGCGGGCCCGGCCAGGCTGGCGATGTACGTGGTGGGGCCGCTGCTCAATCTGGGCCTTCGCCGGTTCCTGCGAAACCTGCGCAGCTACACCGACGCCCGCTACTCCGCGACCCAGCAACATTAGGAGCGTGCCATGAGCTTCAACGAGGGAATGCAGATCGACACCAGCACCGCGTCCTCCTCGGGTGGGGGCGGCATGGGGATGGCCATCGGGGGCGGCGGCCTCGGCCTGCTCATCCTCATCGGCGCCCTGTTGCTGGGCGTCGATCCGGGCCGCGTGCTCAACCAGCAGGGAAACACCAGCGGCTACTCGGCGCCCGGGTTCGACCTGAGCCAGTGCAAGACTGGGGCCGACGCCAACAAGTACGTGCAGTGCCGCGTGGTCGCCACCGGCAACTCCGTGGACGCGGTGTGGCATCAGCTGATGCCGCGCTACACCCGGCCGCACGTGCGGCTGTTCACCGGTTCGGTTGACACCGGCTGCGGGCCGGCTACCACCGCGGTGGGCCCGTTCTACTGCCCGGTGGACCAGACCGCGTACTTCGACACCGACTTCTTCCAGGAGCTCGTCGACAAATTCGGTTCCAGCGGTGGGCCGTTCGCGCAGGAGTACGTCGTCGCCCACGAATACGGCCACCACGTGCAGCAACTGCAGGGCGTCCTGGGCCGCTCCCAGCAAGGGGCGAAGGGCGCAGGCGGCAACGGTGTCCGCACGGAATTACAGGCGGACTGCTACGCGGGCATCTGGGCGCACTACGCGTCGACCGTCAAGCAGGAGAGCACCGGCGTCCCCTATTTGCAGCCCTTGAGCGACCAGGACATCCAAGACGCCCTCTCGGCCGCGGCGTCGGTGGGCGACGACCGCATCCAGAAGGAATCGACCGGACGGGTCAATCCCGAGTCGTGGACGCACGGTTCGTCGGAGCAGCGGCAGCATTGGTTCACCGTCGGCTACCAAACGGGCGACCCGAAGCAGTGCGACACATTCTCCGCCCCGAGCCTCGGCTAGACCTGATGGCGGCGGCCCGCTTCGCCCGGCCCCGCCGCGCTCGCGACCGCCGCTAGACCTGATGGCGGCGGCCCGCTTCGCCCCGCTTCACGGGTCGTAGCCAGTCCCCCGGCGACGATGCCGATCCGCCATGCGCACGTCGGGTGCGTGTCTTAGACTTCTACCCCGCCGCACGACGCGAAAGGCTCGTATGTCGGATCTGACGCAGGAGCGCACCGACACCGCGGAGGTGTCGGTCTGGGCGCCCTTGCGCAATCAGGTTTTCCGCGCCCTGTTCATCGCGCAGTTCGTCTCCAACGTCGGAACATGGATGCAAAGCGTTGCGGCGCAATGGTTTCTGGTCGAAGGTCACAGCAGCGCCACCGTCGTGGCACTGGTCCAGACCGCGAGTCTGGGGCCGACGCTCCTGTTGGGATTGTTCGCCGGCGCGCTCGCCGACGTGTTCGACCAGCGGCGGCTGCTGATGGTGCTGCAGTCGTATGCGGTGGTGGTGGCGCTGGTGCTGGCGGGACTGACCTACTTTGGCCGACTCACCCCGACCGCGCTGCTGCTGTTCACCCTGGCCATCGGCGTCGCCTCCGCGCTGACCGCGCCGGCCTGGCAGGCGATTCAGCCCGAGGTCGTTCCGCGCGAGCAGATCACGGCCGCCGCGACTTTGGCCAGCGTCTCGGTGAACATCGCCCGGGTGGTCGGACCCGCCATCGGCGGCGTCGTCCTGGCGTTGGTCGGTCCAGCAGCGGTGTTCGCGATCAACGCGATCTCGTTCGTGGGCATCATCATCGCCCTGGCGGCCTGGCGGCGGCCGAAACAGATCGCGCCCGTCGAACGAGAACACCTCGGCCAGGCGATCCTCACCGGGTTGGCCTACGCCGTCAACGGCCCGATCTTTCGCAGGATCCTGCTGCGCGCCGCCCTTTTCGTCTTCCCCGCATCGGCCCTGCTGGCCCTGTTGCCGGTGGCCGCCGCCGACACCTGGCACCTGCGGGCCAGTGGCTACGGTATGGCGCTGGGCGCCATCGGTTGTGGCGCGGTGCTCGCCGTCGCGGTCCCCGCACCGTTACGCCAGAAGCTGCCGCCCAACACGCTGCTGGCCGGTTGCGCGGCCGCGTACGGGGCGGCCACGCTCGCGGTGGTTTGGCTGCCGTTCGCCGCGGCGGCGCCCTTCCTGGTGTTGTCGGGGATGACCTGGCTGATCACGCTGACGACGTTGAACGCCGCGGCGCAGCTGCATTTGCCGCGCTGGGTCCGGGCCCGGGGGTTGGCGATGTACCTGCTGGTCTTCACGGGCTCGCAGGCGGTCGGCTCGTATCTCTGGGGTGTGATCGCCACGCGGGAAGGATTGGGTGTGGCGCTGACCTTGTCGGCGGCGTTGCTCGGCGTCACCGCTCTCAGCGTCGTGCCGCTCGGGTTGCGGCCGGAAACCGGGAAGCTCAGCCGCGATATTTCGCGGGCATGGCCGTCGCCGATGGTCGTGTTCGAACCGTGCCCGAACGACGGACCCGTGCTGGTGACCGTCCGCTATCGAGTCGTCACGGACACCCTGCAGGACTTCGTGGAGGCGATGAGCGCGGTCAGGCGCTCACGGTTGCGAACGGGAGGCCATAGCTGGGGGCTCTACCACAGCCTGGAACATCCCGACACGGTCCTCGAGAGGTTCACCGTGCCGTCGTGGACCGAATTCAGCCGGCAACACACCGAACGCTGGCTGGAGTCCGACCACGACGGGGTGACGAGGGCGGTGGGCTACACCGTCGACAACACGCGGCGGCACGAGTACTACCTCGCGTTGCGCGTGCACCGATAAGCGGCTGCTACCGGTTCACCAGGGCCGCGTCGAGCAGGTGACGCCGGTGGTGGCGCTCTGCGTCACCACGACCTGGCCGTCGACGGCGATCTGGCACTGAATCTGTGGCATGTTCGACGAATCGCAGTCCGGCCAGTGACACCCGCCGCTCGCGTTCACGAACGCCCATTGATTCGGGTCGGCCAGGGTCGTGTTGTAGACGAGCGGCTGCCCCGCGCTGAACGCCGTCTGCACGCTGTTCAAGTACTGCGACGAGTTGGCGTTGAAGGCCGCCTGGCTGGGCGGATCGGTGTTCATGTAGCGGACGTTGCCGGTGAGATTGCCGGTGGCGGTGATGGTGTAGGTCACCTGGTGGCCGGCAGGGTCCGCAGATGAGGTCGCGGGCGTGACGGCCAGCACTGCTGCTGCCGCAAACGTCGCCACTGCGACCCCCGTGGTCACTATTCGCACGTTCGTCATATCGAAAACGCTACCCAATTCGTTACGGGGCTACGCCTGGAAAGGGCCGCCGGATTCGCCCGGCCGCGCCGGGCGCCCGTTCCGCGGACGTTCACCGCGCTCGGGTATGAAGCAGGAGTGGTCGACGATCCCGCACACCGTGACGGCCCTGAACCGGCCCCCGGCATCAGCCGCCGCAGGCTGTTGACGACCAGCGCGGTCTCGGCCGCCCTCGGGGCGGGCGTGGGCGGCGGGGCCGCCATGTTGTGGTCGCACCCCAGCGCGCCCGCCCCCTGGTTTCAGCCGAGCCGCAACGGCGCCCCACCGGTGACGGGACTGCACCTGCAATTCGGCCGGCACGCCGGCTCCGAGGTGGTGGTGTCCTGGCACACCGTGGACGCCGTCCGGAATCCACGCGTCATGTTCGGCACGCCGGCGTCGGGCCTCGGGAAGACGGTGGCGGCCGAAACCCGCACCTACCGCGACGCCAAGTCCAACACCGAGGTTCGGGTGAACCACGCCCGCCTGACGAACCTCACCCCAGACACCGACTACGTATACGCCGCGGTGCACGACGGCGCCGAGCCGGAGATGGGCACCATTCGGACCGCCCCGTCCGGGCGAAAGCCCTTTCGCTTCACCAGTTTCGGCGATCAGTCCACGCCGACGCTGGAGAGGCTGCCTGACGGCACATACGGCACCGACAACATCGGGTCGCCCGCATCCGCCGACACCACCCTGGCGGTCGAGCGGATGGCGCCGCTGTTCAACCTCGTCAACGGCGACCTGTGCTATGCCAACCTCGCCCAAGACCGCATCCGCACCTGGTCGGCCTGGTTCGAGAACAACACGCGGTCGGCGCGTTACCGGCCCTGGATGCCCGCGGCCGGCAACCACGAAAACGAATTAGGCAACGGCCCAATCGGTTACGGCGCCTATCAGGCGTACTTCGCGGTGCCCGATTCGGGATCGGATCCCGAGACCCGCGGCCTGTGGTACTCGTTCACGGCCGGCTCGGTGCGGGTGATCAGCCTGAACAACGACGACGTGGCGTTTCAGGACGGCGGGAATTTCTACGTACACGACTACTCTGGCGGAGAGCAAAAGCGTTGGCTGGCAAATGAACTCGCCGCAGCACGGCGCGACCCCGACATCGATTGGATCGTCGTGTGCATGCATCAGACGGCGATCTCCACCGCCGACAAGGCCAACGGCGCCGACCTGGGAATCCGCGAGGAATGGCTCCCGTTGTTCGACGAGCACCGGGTCGACCTGGTGGTGTGCGGCCATGAACACCACTACGAGCGGTCGCACCCGTTGCGCGGCACGCTGCAGAGCGACACCCGAACGCCGATACCCGTCGCCACCCGCGACGACGTCATCGACTCCACCAAGGGAACGGTGCACGTCGTCATCGGCGGCGGCGGCACGTCGGCACCCACGAACGGGTTCTTCTTCCCCGAGCCGCGCTGCCGCGTGCTGACCGGAGTCGGCGCCTTCGACCCGGGGCTCGGACGCAAGGCGCCGATCTACGTCGTGGAGGACGCGCCCTGGTCCGCCTTCCGCGACCGGGACAATCCCTACGGCTTCGCGGCGTTCGAGGTGGACCCCGGTGAGCCCGGCGGCAATACGTCGATCAAGGCCACGCACTACGCGCTGAGCGGGCCGTTCGGCGCGGTGACCGTCGTGGACCGATTCACCCTGACGAAGCCGCGCGCCGACCGGCCGACTTAGTCAAAACAGCTTCGCCTGAAGGGGTTCCGGCTCCGCCGGGGTTACCGCGACGGGCTGGCGGAACGAACGCTCGTCGCCGCCCAGCCGGTATTTCGCGACCAGCGGCGCCGCCCGCTCCCGCAACATCTCGCGGTAACCGGCCGGCAGGTAAGCACCCCGCCGGTACAGCTCGCGATAGCGGCCCACCAGCTCGGGATGCGAGCGGGCCAGCCAGGACATGAACCAGCCGCGGGTCGAGCCGCGCAGGTGCAGCCCGAAGACCGTCACGCTGGTGGCCCCCGCGGCCGCGATCTGGCCGAGCAGTCGATCGAGGTGCTCTTTCGAGTCGGTCAGGTACGGCAGCACGGGCGCCACCATCACATGGCAGTCCAAACCGGCCTCGCGGATCGCGGCGATCAGGCCGAGCCGCGCCTGCGGTGTGGGCGTGCCGGGCTCGACGTCTCGATGTAGGTCCGCGTCACCGACCGCCAGCGACACCGCGACCGAGAGCGGAACCTGCTGCGCCGCAGCCGCGATCAACGGCAGGTCGCGGCGCAGCAGTGTGCCCTTGGTCAGGATCGACAGCGGTGTCCCGGATTCGGCGAGGGCGGCGATGATGCCCGGCATCAACGCGTAGCGCCCCTCCGCCCGCTGGTACGGGTCGGTGTTTGTGCCCAGCGCGACGGTCTCGCGGCGCCACGACGGCCGCCGCAACTCGCGGCGGAGCACCGCGACGACATTGGTCTTGACGACGACCTGGCTGTCAAAATCGTTGCCGCAGTTGAAGTCCAGGTATTCATGCGTCGGCCGGGCGAAGCAATAGCGGCAGGCGTGCGAGCAGCCGCGGTAGCCGTTGACGGTGTACCGGAAGGGCAGGGCGGAGGCGTCCGGCACCTTGTTGAGCGCGGACTTGCACAGCACCTCGTGAAAGGTGATCCCCTCGAACTGCGGGGCACGCACGCTTCTAACGAACCCGATCCGCTGCAACCCCGGCAGCGCCCCGTCCTCGACGGGCTGCCCGTTGACCGCGACGGCCTGGTCCGCCCAGCGCATGACCTATTCGAACATTAGTTCGATATAGAGTCAAGCACCGCGTCGGGTCAGATGTGGCGGGGCATCTCGGCGGATTTCGGATGGGGTGCTTACGGCGGCGGGGGTGGCAGCTCGGGCCGCCAGGTGAAATCCGACAAACGGCCGCACTCCCGCACGAACCGCGACGATCTCGGCGCCAACGGAATCGGCTGGGCCCCGGATCCGTTGGGCGACTTCACGGACCGCGGCGGTACGCGGCGACGTGCCCTAGCGCCATGTCCACGGCGAGTTCGACAGGTCGGGCGCTGCGCATCGTCTGCGCCATCAGCAGTCCGCCTTGCAGCGCACTCATGATAGTCAACGCGAGCTCGGCAGGGTCGGCATCTGCGGAGAGTTCGCCGTTGTCGCGCATCGTCGCCAAACCAGCAGACAGGTACGACTGCCACTCGGCGAAGGCTTGCGCAAGCTCCCGGCGCGCCGAATCGGACCGCTCGGCAAGCTCACCCACCAGCGAGCCCAACGGACACCCCCCGACACCTTGCGTCGCGCGAGTCATGGCCACGACGTGGTCGCACCACCGCTGCAGGCCCTCCCATGACGACACCTCGCCCAGATCGGGCTGCTGGGCCGCGATGACGTCGCCGAGCTGGGTCTTCACAACCTCGCGGATCAGGGCGTCCTTATTGGCGAAGTAGTGGTAGAGCTGCGATTTGCTTGTGCCGGTCGCCGCCATCACGTCGTCCAGACTCGTCCCGGCGACGCCTTGCCCGCGGACGAGCGATGCCGCCGCGGCGACGATGCGGGCCCTGGTCGCGGCACCGCGAGTCGTCAGCCGCCCGGCGGCGGGGTGCTCCTCTCCTGACATGCGCGAAGTGTAGAGCGGATTGGACTTGATAGTCCATTTTGGCTTCAGCACAATTTTCCGCGTGGACCGTCCGACCCTCGCAGCAGACGACGTGTCCCCGCTCCTAACCGCTCCCGACGTCGGCGGCGGCGCCACCCACTCCGCGAGGGAGGAATGATGAAGCCGACATCAAAGATCCTGAAATACAATTCGATGTTTCTGGGTTCGACGATGTTCTTGTTTGGGTTCTTGAAGTTCTTCGAGCCGTTTCGCACGTGGTTCGACGTCCAGATCAGCAAAAGCGGGCTGCCGCGACTCTGCATCCCCCTGGGCGTCGCCGGGGAAATATCCATCGGGCTGAGCCTGCTTTCGGCCGCCCACTTCGGGCGGGAGACCTCAAACCTCTTCGGCCCGATCGCGTCCGCGGCCTCGGCTGGGCTGATCGCCAACATGGGGGGCGCCACCTATGTGCACGTGCACCCGGAGGTGCCCGCAAATGTACTTCCTCTCAAAATAAAGCCTCCCGTTATTCCCCTCATTTTTATGCTATTGGCCACCGTGAATCTCGTTCAGCTTCAGGGTCATTGGCGGCGCTCCTGACGGCAGGACCCAACAGAATGGACCAACCAACGCGGAAATGGATGACCTCGTGCCCGACCGAATGCACCCACCCCACCAGACGCTCTTCGAAGCGGCAACCATCGGCAACGTCGAGCTCGCCCACCGGGTAGCCCTGGCGCCCATGACGCGAGTGAGCGCGACGGCCGACGGCGTGCCCACCGACCGGATCGCGTCCTACTACCGCGTTTTCGCCGAGGGCGGCTTCGCGTTGTTAATAACCGAAGGGCTTTACATCGACGATCAGACCAGTCAGGGGTACCTCTTCCAACCGGGCATCGCGAACGCGGCTCACGCGGCGGGCTGGCAACCGGTCGTCGACGGCGTCCACAACTGCGAGGCCAAGTTTTTCGCCCAGCTGATGCACGCCGGCAGCCAGTCGCAAGGCAACCCGCACACGACGATCACCTGGGGGCCGTCCGCAGTACGGCCGAAAGGCGAGCAGCTGCCCATGTACCGCGGTGCTGGTCCGTTCAAGATTCCTCAAGCGATGACCACCGAACACATCAACCAAGTCCGGGCCGCGTTCGTGAACGCGGCACGGCAGGCGCGCGACGCCGGGTTCGACGGCGTGGAGATCCACGGAGCCAACGGCTATCTGCTCGACGCATTTCTCACCGACTATATGAATACCCGGACCGACGAGTACGGCGGCCACACCGCCGGTCGTGTACGCCTGGCGGCCGAGGTCTGCCACGACGTCGCGTCGGCCGTCGGTGACGACATCGCCGTCGGCATCCGGATCTCCCAGGGAAAGGTCTCCGACAATCACCATCGGTGGGCCGGCGAGGAGGACGCGGCCATCATCTTCGGCACCCTGGGCGATACCGGCATCGACTACATCCACACCACCGAATATCGCGCGCTGGCACCAGCATTCGCCGGGTCCGGCAACTCGCTCGCGCAGCTGGCAAAGCAATTCAGCAAGCTGGCGGTAATCGCCAACGGCCATCTGGACGACCCCCGCGACGCCGCCGCCATCATCGACTCGGGCGCCGCCGATCTGGTAGCCCTCGCCAAACCGGCGCTGGCCAACCGCGACTGGCCTCATCGAGTCCAACACGGCAAACCGTTATCGCCCGACGTGCCAACCGATCTCTTCGGGCCCGTCGCTAACCTCAAAGACTGGGAAGTCGCCGGCGCGGACAACGAAGGAGTGCATGGCGCGAGATGACATAGTTCCTCCTCTTGTGCGCAGCGGTTCAGAGAACGGCGTCGGCAAGGCGATCCACCTGATCGACCCCTGCGACGCAGGGATGGAAAACCAGCCCATCGAAACCGAGGTCGCGGTAGGCGCGCAGGGTGGCCGCCGCGTCCTCCGGGGTGGTCAGCAGGTCGGCGATGTTGAGAGCTGCGTAGTCCGGCTTGAATCCGTAGTAGCGCTGCAGGTGCTCCCGGCCGAGCCGGACGGCGTCCTCACCACCGAACGCGAAGTTCACGCTGGCGTGCAGCCGTGGCTGCCCCGACCGGCCCGCCTCCCGCCACGCCGCGCGTGCCCGATCGGCGAATGACGCCTGATTGTCGTAGTCGCGCAGGGCGCCGGCCGACCAGCCGTCACCCATCGTCGCGACCCGGCGCATGGTGGCCTCCGACCGTCCCCCGAACAGGATGGGGATGCGCACCGGCCGCGGGCACAACCCCTTGTCGCCGGTGACCGGCGCGGCGCGCCACGCCTCGCGCAACAATCCGACCGTCTCGTCCAAAACCCGTCCCCGCCGGCCGAAGTCGGCGCCAACCGCCGCGTAGTCGTCTGTCCGGTTGCCCACACCCAAACCCAGGATCAGCCGGTTGCCGGTGACGTCCGCGATGGTGGCGAGCTGCTTGGCGAGCAGCGCGGCCGGGTAGAGGGGTGCCAGCAAAACGTTTGTGATCAAACCGATTTCACTGGTCGCGCCCGCGGCGAGGGACAATGCGACGATCGAATCGAGGCTTTCGTAGACCAGCCGGTCGATGGTGGCCAGGCCGGCAAACCCTCGTTGTTCCGCCCGGCGGGCCCAACGCACGGTGAGTGGACCCCGCACGTGGGCGATGTGGCTCGGCAGGCCAATTCCGATCTGCATGGGAATCCTCCGCTATTTCTGCATGGTTGTCTGATTGACGGCGGTGAAGATCTCGCCGTACGAGTCTTCGCGCGCGGCGAATCGCACGCGCCGAGCGGCATCGACCACGATCTCGGTGGCGGCCGGGTTGGATCGCAGCAACGAAATAGCCTCGGCGACAAAGGCATCCAACGCCACGACATGAGATGCGTAGCCGAGACCCTGTTGAATGTCAGTCTGTACCCGTGGCGGGATGATCTCGACCACCTCAATCGCCGTGTCGCGCAGCTGGTGGCGTAGCGACTCGGTGTAGGAGTGCAGAGCCGCCTTGGTCGCACAATACGTCGGCGCGACCGCCTTGGGTACGAAAGCCAGGGCAGAGGTGACGTTGATGATCGCGGCGTTTCTTTGCGTCAGCAGTGTGGGCAGTAGTGCCGCGGTGAGCCGGATGGGCCCGAGCAGGTTGACCGCCACGATCGCCTCCGCCGCGGTGGTGTCACCGGTCAGCAGGTCCTCGGTACGCATGATTCCCGCGTTGTTGATGACGACGTTCAACCCGGGATACCGATCCGTCACTTCGGCAACCAGCCGAGTGATGCTGACCGGGTCGCTCTGATCCAAGTGCAGGAACTCCATGCCCGGGTTGGCGCCAGCGGCGGCTTGCAGAGCCTCGCGGCGCCGGCCGGCGATGATGACGTGGTTGCCCAGGCGGTGCAAAGATTCGGCCAAAGCGCGGCCGATTCCGCTGCCTCCGCCGGTGACCAGGACGACGTTGCGCGTCAGCTTCATGATGCAAGGCTGACAGCGGCGCCGACGAAACAATCAACGCCCGGACCGAAGCGTGAATAAATCTCCACTAACCATCGATATCCGTCTAAGATTGGTCATGATCGATCGGCTGGACGGACAGATTCTGCATGCCTTGCAGATATCGCCCAGGGTGTCGTTTCGCCGCATAGCCGAGGTGGTCGGAGCGACCGAACAAACGGTTGCCCGCCGCTACCACAGGCTGCGTCGGAACGGAGTCGTTCGCGTCGTGGGGGTGGAGCACCCGTGGGTTGACGGCGATTCCGACTGGGCCCACTGGGTTTGCCGCCTACACGCCAAGCCCGACCGCATACCGCAACTGGCCGACGCGCTGGTTCGAAACCCGGACGTGTCCCACGCCAACGTCCTGTCGGGTTGGACCGACCTGGTGTGCACGATCCGGGCACCGCTCCGGGACAGCCGCGACGACGTGTTGCTGAAGCGGCTCCCGCGAGCAAGTTCGGTCATCGACATCGACATTGATGCGGTGCTGCACACCTTCGGGCGCCCCCCGAGCGCGCCGTGGACGGGCTACGGCCACAAGCTCAGCGGCGAACAGGCCGTACAAATCCTTGCTGACGTCGACGGCCCTCCCGCCGGCCAGCCGTCCCGGCCGACGCTCGAGGACCGTCCCATCCTCGACGCGCTGGCTGACGACGGCCGTGCTCCCCACTCACGGCTCGCCGAACGCACGGGCTGGTCGGTGGCGCGAGTGCGCAGGCGTCTGACGGCGCTCGAAGCGGCCGGGGCGCTCGTTTACGACGTCGATGTGCTCCCTGAGCGACTCGGTTACCACCTCAGCGCCATGCTCTGGCTGACGGTCGCACCCCAGCACACACACCGCGTCGGAGAACGGGTCGCGGCGCACGACCAAGTGGCCTTCGCCGCCGCCGTCAGCGGTAGCAAAAACCTGATGGCAGTGGTCATCTGCCGAGACGTCCGCGACCTCTACGCGTACCTCTCCAACCACCTCGGGGGCATCGAAGAGGTCCTCACCTATGAGGTAAGCATCCGCACCCAGCGCCTCAAGCAACACGGATCGGTGATCGCGCACGGACGACTGATGAACCCGACCCCGACGCGCGCTGCGCGCGGATCCGCGGCGGGCTAGAGAGGGCACCGAAAACGTCCCAGCGGTCGTAGAGTGAGCGACGACCCCTGTCGTACCTACTCCGGCCGCGAGGCACCCATGACCGAACGCATCGAGGTTGAACGCACAATTACGGCGCCGGCGCCCGACGTCTTCGCGGTGCTGTGCGACCCGCAGGGCCACGTCGCGATCGACTCGTCCGGAATGCTGCAGAGCGCCGAAGGCGATCGGGTACGCGGTGTCGGTGACCGTTTCGTCGTGCACATGGATCGCGAGTCGTTGAACGACTTTCCGCAATTCGGCAAGTACGACGTCACCGTCGACATCACGGAATTCGAACAGGATCGGCTGATCGCTTGGACGGTTCTGGGCAAAATTCAGCCTCCGATCGGCCATGTCTACGGCTATCAACTGCAGCCGAGCGAAGACGGCTCGGCGACCGTGGTCACCTCGTTTTACGACTGGTCGAACATCGACCCGAAGTGGCGGGAAGCCGGAATTTTCCCGATTCTGTCCGAGGGTGCATTGCGGGCAACGTTGGGAATTCTTGATCGGACGGTCCGGCGCGGTTATCCGCGCGGATAACCGCGTTTTCGGTGAGCGCCTAAACTCGACTGCGGTTTTATTGCGGATTCGGGTGGGTATGTCCTTTGGGCCCCTCACGAAAGGACCTGACATGTTGCACTCGGTGATTCTGGCGAGCTCGGACCCCGTCGCGGCCGGCTTTATCCTCCGTGGCATCAAGGGAATTTTTGTCGCCATCGGCAGCGTTATCGCCGCATTCATCTGCGGAATCATCGCAATGACGAAGGGTCGCAATCCGCTGGGCTGGGGAATTCGCGGCCTATTCTTTTCGATCCTCACGTTGATCGTCGTAATCATCATTCCGAGCAAGAAATAACCCGGCGAGGGTACCCGCCCTACCGGTCGAGTCTTGACAGAACTTCGGCGACAACAGAATTCGCGGCGACGGGCACCTGATCCCCCGTCGTGAGGTCTTTCAACCCGACCGTCCCCGCCTCGATGTCGCGGTCGCCGAGGACCAGCGCGATGCGGGCACCGGAACGGTCGGCCGCGCGCATCGCGCCCTTGAGGCCGCGGTCGCCGTAGGCCATGTCCACCCGCACACCGCAGGCGCGCAGCTGCGCGGTCAGCACCGCCAGCTGAAGCTTGGCCTGCTCGCTCAGCGGCACGCCGAACACGTCGCAGCGGGTCGTCTCCCCCACGCTCTTGCCCTCGGCGCGCAGCGCCAACAGGGTGCGGTCGACCCCGAGCCCGAACCCGATGCCGGACAGGTCTTGCCCGCCGAGCTCGTGCATCAGGCCGTCATAGCGGCCGCCGCCGCCGATCCCGGATTGCGCACCCAGACCGTCGTGCACGAACTCGAAGGTGGTCTTGGTGTAGTAGTCCAGCCCGCGCACCATGCGCGGGTTGATGACGTAGGGCACGCCGAGCGCGTCCAAGTGCGCCAGCACGGTGTCGAAGTGCTGCTTGGCGACGTCGGACAGGTGGTCGATCAACACCGGCGCGTCGGCCGTCATGGCCCGCACGGCCGGTCGCTTGTCGTCGAGCACCCGCAGCGGGTTGATCTCGGCACGCCTGCGCGTCTCGTCATCGAGATCGAGCCCAAACAGGAAGTCCTGCAACAGTTCCCGATATTGGGGGCGACAGGTCTCGTCGCCCAGCGAGGTGATCTCCAGGCGGAACCCGTCCAGTCCCAGCGAACGGAAGCCGGCGTCGGCGATGGCGATCACCTCGGCGTCAAGCGCCGGATCGTCCACGCCGATCGCCTCCACACCCACCTGCTGCAGCTGCCGATAGCGGCCGGCCTGCGGCCGCTCGTAGCGGAAAAACGGCCCCGCATAACACAATTTGACCGGCAACGCCCCGCGGTCAAGGCCGTGCTCGATCACCGCGCGCACCACCCCCGCGGTGCCCTCGGGTCGCAAGGTGACCGAGCGGTCACCGCGGTCGGCGAACGTATACATCTCCTTGGACACCACGTCGGTGGATTCGCCGACACCCCGGGCGAACAGAGCGGTGTCCTCGAAGATGGGCAACTCGATGTGGCCATAGCCGGCCCGACGGGCGGCGCCCAACAACCCGTCACGAACGGCCACGAACTGCGCGGAGTCCGGCGGGACGTAGTCCGGTACCCCCTTGGGCGCGTGAAACTGCGTCACGGGCTCAGGCCTTCGATGAACGGATTGAATCGCCGTTCGGCGCCGATGGTGGTGGCGTTGCCGTGACCCGGCAGCACCACGGTCTCGTCGTCGAGCACCAGCAGTTTTTCCACGATCGAGGTCAGCAGGTCGCGGCCGCTCCCGCCGTGCAGGTCGGTGCGGCCCACCGAGCGTTCGAACAGGGTGTCGCCGGTGAACACCACGTCGTGGTCTCCCGCCACCCGGAAGACCACCGACCCGCGCGTGTGCCCGGGCGTGTGGTCGACGTTGACGGTCACGCTGCCCAGGTCGAGCTTGTCGCCGTCGCGGTCCAGCTCGACGACCTGCTTGGGCTCGCGGAAGAAGGCACCGGCCATCAGCTGCGCCACCCGCGGGCCCAGGCCGTAGATCGGGTCTTTCAGCATGAACCGGTCCTCGGGGTGGATGTAGGTCGGGCAGCCGAAGGTGTCGGACACCTTCTGCGCCGACCACATGTGGTCGATGTGTCCGTGCGTGAGCAACACCGCCGCCGGGGTCAGCCGGTTCTCGTCGAGGATGCGCCGCAGCGGGCCCATCGCCCGCTGGCCCGGATCCACGATGACGGCGTCCGTCCCTGGCCGCTCAGCCAGCACATAGCAGTTGCACTGCAACATGCCGGCGGGAAATCCGGTGATCAACACGGTTCCCAGTTTCCCACGGGCCCCACTTGACACCGGTCGCGGCGCCCACATTAGCCTGAGCTGGCGACTGACGCCTTTTGCCGGGCACCCGACTTACCAACCATGGAGGCATACGGCCGTGCCGACCAATGAACAGCGACGTGCCAACGCCAAGCGCAAGCTCGAACGCCAGCTGGAGCGCCGCGCGAAGCAAGCCAAGCTGCGCAGGATCGTGTTGATCGCCGCCGGCTCGGCCGTGGCCGTGGCGGTGGTCGTGGCGGTGGTGCTCACGGTCATCAACACCAAACACGAGCACAAGAGCAACTCCGCGACGAGCACCACGTCCGCGGCCCCCAGCAGCTCCCCCGAGTCCACGACGCCCGCCGGACCGACGCCACCCGCTGCGCCGCTGCCGGCGTTCAAGCCGTCGGCCGATCTGGGCGCCAACTGCCAGTACCCGGCGTCACCGGAACCCGCCGCCAAGGAGGTCAAGCCGCCGCGCACCGGCAAGGTGCCGACGGACCCCGCCCAGGTGAGCGCCAGCATGGTGACCAACCAGGGCCGCATCGGATTGATGCTCGCCAACAACGAATCACCTTGCACGGTAAACAGTTTCGCAAGCCTGGCCGGCCAGAAATACTTCGACAACACCAAATGCCACCGGCTGACCACTTCCCCGGACCTGGGCGTCCTGCAATGCGGCGACCCCAAGGGTGACGGCACCGGCGGCCCGGGCTACCAGTTCGCCAACGAGTACCCGACGGACCAATACCCGCCGAACGACCCGAAGGCGCAACAGCCGGTCCTCTACCCACGCGGCACCCTGGCGATGGCCAACGCCGGTCCCGGGACCAACGGCAGCCAATTCTTCATGGTGTACAAGGATTCCCAGCTGCCGCCCCAATACACCGTCTTCGGCACCATTCAGCCGGACGGTCTGGCCACGCTGGACAAGATCGCCAAAGCCGGCGTCGCCGGCGGCGGTGAGGACGGCGCACCGGCCTCCGAGGTCACCATCACCTCGCTGTTGCTCGACTAAAGCCAAGCAGCGCAACGCCGCTGATTCGGCGGGAATCGGGCGACCAACGGGCAGTCCACCGCTTAAGGTCGTTGCGTGGGGACAGAATCTTTCGGGCAATACCAACTGCTGGACGTGTTGGGCCGCGGCGGCATGGGCCAGGTCTACCGTGCCTACGACGCCGCCACCGATCGCGTCGTCGCGTTGAAGGTGCTGCCCCCGAACTTGGCCGAGGATCAGGAGTTTCAGCAACGATTCCGCCGGGAGGCACGCATCGCGGCGAGCCTCAACGACCCGCACGTGGTGCCGATCCACGGTTACGGCGAGATCGACGGTCGGCTCTATGTCGACATGCGGCTGATCGAGGGCCGCGACTTGTTGCAGTACATCGATGAGAACGGGGGGCGGCTGTCCCCAGAGCGCGCGGTGGCGGTGATCGAGCAAGTTGCCGCTGCGCTGGACAGCGCCCACCAGGTGGGGCTGATCCATCGCGACATCAAGCCGAAGAACATCCTGATCACCCAGGCGCGCGACTTCGTCTACCTGATCGACTTCGGCATCGCCCGCACCCTGGCCGACACGTCACTCACGCAGACCGGGCACACGATGGGCACCGTCGCGTACATGGCGCCCGAACGGTTCAGGGGCACAACGGATCACCGCGCCGACGTGTATTCGTTGGCCTGCGTGCTGCACGAGTGCTTGACCGGCAAGCGGCCCTATGCCGGCGACAGCCTCGAGGAGCAGCTCAACGCGCATTTGAACACGCCCCCGCCGCGGCCGTCGACCACCGCCGACGGCGTGCCCCCGGCCCTCGATGCGGTGGTCGCCCGCGGGATGGCCAAAGACGCCGAATACCGCTATCAGTCGGCGATGGAACTCGCCGAAGCCGCCCGGGCGGCGTTGGCCGCCCCGGCCGGGACCGCCGCATGGAGTCCCCCGCCGGCGCCACCGGCACCGCCGCCGGGACCGCCGGGACCGACGCAGGACTTTCCCCCGACGGGGCCCAATCTCGACCCCCGGCCGCCCAATCGCCCGCCGGGACAATCCCGGCGTTTGCTGCTGGGCATCGTCGGCGCGTCGGCGCTGGCGCTGGCCGCGGTGGTGGCATTGGTCATCGCGCTGGTGACGCAGGACGACGGCTCAGCCAACAGCGCGGCTTCGAGCACCCCGACCCGCGCCCGCGTCCCCAACAGGCCGGGGTCGAGTTCCGGACCGACCGCACAGGCGACGGGGACCGTGCCACCGCTGCCGGCGTTCGCGCCGCCGGCCGACCTGGGCGCCAATTGCCAATACCCGAGCGCGCCGGACGCCATCGTCAAGCCGGTCAACCCGCCTCCGTCCGGCAGGGTTTCCACCGAACCCGCCCAGATCCCGGCCACCATCTCGACCAACCTTGGCGACATCGGCATCGAACTCTCCAACGGCGAATCTCCGTGCACGGTCAACAGTTTCGTCAGCCTTGCGAAGCAGCAATTCTTCGACAACACCCAGTGCGCCCGGCTGATCAACTCGACTGACGGAGGGTCGCTGCTGTGCGGCGGTCCCGACGCGGACGGGGCCGGTGGCCCCGGCTATCAATTCGCCGACGAATACCCCACCAATCAGTACCCGGCCGGCGACCCCGCGCTCCGGGCGACGGTGATGTACCCGCGCGGCACCGTGATCATGGCCACCGAGGGGCCCAACACCAACGGCAGTCAATTCGTCCTGGTGTTCCGGGATTCGGAATTGGAGCCGCAGAGCACGGTGTTCGGGACCATCAGCCAGGCGGGCCTGGCGGTCCTCGACAAGGTCGCCCAGGCGGGTATCGCCGGCAACCGGCAGAGCGGGGCTCCCACCAACCCGGTCACCATCAACTCGGTGCGCGTCGGCTAACCAGTAACGCCAGGCTTTCTTAAGCCGCCTCAGGCAGCGGACGTCACGCGGTACACGTCGAAAACGCCTTCGACGTTGCGCACCACGTTGAGTAGATGCCCGAGGTGCTTCGGGTCCCCCATCTCGAAGGTGAACCTGCTGATCGCCACCCGGTCATTGGACGTGGTGACCGAGGCCGACAGGATGTTGACCTTTTCGTCGGCCAGCACCCGGGTGACGTCGGAGAGCAGCCGGTGCCGGTCGAGCGCCTCGACCTGGATGGCCACCAGGAACACCGACGACGGCGACGGCGCCCAATGCACCTCGATGATGCGCTCGGCCTGCTGCTGCAGCGACGCGGCATTGGTGCAGTCGGTGCGGTGCACGCTGACTCCGCCACCGCGGGTGACGAAGCCCATGATCTGGTCGCCGGGCACCGGCGTGCAGCACTTGGCCAGCTTGGACAGCACGCCCGGGGCGCCGGGGACCGAGACGCCGACGTCGTCGCTGCTGCGCGGGCGCCGGAGCATGGTCGTCGGCGTGGACCGCTCGGCGAGATCCTCCTCGGCCTGGTCGATCCCGCCGAGCTCGGCCAGCAGCCGCTGCACGACATGGCGCGCCGACACGTGGCCCTCGCCGATCGCGGTGTAAAGCGCGGACACGTCCGCGTAGTGCAGCTCGCGGGCCACCGCGGCCATGGATTCGGCGTTGACCAAGCGCTGCAACGGAAGTCCGCCGCGGCGCACCTCGCGGGCCATGGCGTCCTTGCCGGCCTCCAGCGCCTCCTCACGCCGCTCCTTGGCGAACCATTGCCGGATCTTCGCCTTGGCGCGCGGCGACACCACGAACTGCTGCCAGTCCCGCGACGGCCCGGCATTGGACGCCTTCGACGTGAAAACCTCGACGACTTCGCCGTTTTCCAGCTTTCGTTCCAGCGCCACCAGCCGGCCGTTGACCCGGGCGCCGATGCAGCGGTGGCCGACCTCGGTGTGCACCGCGTAGGCGAAATCGATCGGCGTCGACCCGTTCGGCAGGGTGATCACATCACCCTTGGGGGTGAACACGAAGATCTCTTGCACCGCAAGGTCGTAGCGCAGCGACTCCAGGAACTCGCCCGGGTCGGCGGCCTCCCGCTGCCAGTCGAGCAGTTGCCGCATCCAGGCCATGTCGTCGATCTCGGCGGTGGCGTGCGGATGCGGAACGCCGTTGCGGCCCTTGGCTTCCTTGTAGCGCCAGTGCGCGGCGATGCCGTATTCGGCGGTGCGGTGCATGTCGCGGGTGCGGATCTGGATTTCCAGCGGCTTGCCCTCAGGGCCCACCACCGTGGTGTGCAGCGACTGGTAGACGCCGTATCGGGGCTGGGCGATGTAGTCCTTGAACCGTCCCGCCATCGGCTGCCACAGGGAATGCACGACGCCGACGGCGGCGTAGCAGTCGCGGATCTCGTCGCACAGGATGCGGATGCCGACCAGGTCGTGGATGTCGTCGAAGTCGCGGCCCTTGACGATCATCTTCTGATAGATCGACCAATAGTGCTTGGGCCGGCCCTCGACCGTCGCCTTGATCTTCGACGCGTTCAGCGTGTTGGTGATCTCGGCGCGGACCTTGGCCAGGTAGGTGTCGCGGGACGGCGCGCGGCCGGCGACCAGGCGGACGATCTCGTCGTACTTCTTCGGATGCAAGATCGCGAAGGACAGGTCTTCGAGTTCCCACTTGACGCTGGCCATACCCAGCCGATGTGCAAGGGGCGCAATGACTTCCAGCGTCTCGCGGGCTTTGCGCGCCTGCTTCTCCGGCGGCAGGAAGCGCATGGTTCGCATGTTGTGTAGCCGGTCGGCGACCTTGATCACCAGCACCCGGGGGTCGCGGGCCATCGCGGTGATCATCTTGCGGATGGTCTCGCCCTCGGCGGCGGTGCCCAGCACCACCCGATCCAGCTTGGTCACGCCGTCGACGAGGTGGCCCACCTCCTCGCCGAACTCCTCGCTCAACGCCTCCAGCGTGTAGCCGGTGTCTTCGATGGTGTCGTGCAACAGCGCGGCCACCAAAGTGGTGGTGTCCATGCCCAATTCGGCGAGGATGTTCGCGACGGCCAGGGGGTGGGTGATGTACGGATCACCGGAATGGCGGAACTGCGTGGCGTGGCGCTGGTCGGCGACCTCGAAGGCGCGCTGCAGCAGCGACACGTTGGCCTTCGGATAGACCTCCCGGTGCACCGCCACGAGCGGTTCCAGCACCGGGTTGAGCGTGGTGCGCTGGGAGGTCATCCGCCGGGCCAGCCTGGCCCGCACCCGGCGCGACGCGCTGCTGGAGGTTTTCAGCGTCTCGGTCGCCGGCTCCGGCGGCTCGGCCTGCGCCGTCACCGGCTCCCCGACCAGCAGGGCGTCACCGACGTCAGTGGGCACGTCAAGCGCCTGCGCCGCGCTCTTGTCGTCCGCCACGTTGGTCACCTCCGACTTCGAGGATATCGCGCGGTGCGCCCAGGCTCGGTTTGATCGCCCGCTCGCCCCCTCGCCGCTTCGCAGCTGGGTGGTGCCCCCCACCTCACGCCGCGTAGCGGCGCGCATCGTCGCCGGGCTAGAGCTGACTCAGGCTGTGCAGCGGCAACCCCGCGACCGCCTGACGACCGCCCAGCGCGGTCAGTTCGAGGATCACCGCCGCCGCCATGACGGTGGCCCCGGTGCGTTCCAGCAACCGGGCCGCCGCGGCCAGGCTGCCCCCGGTGGCCAGCACGTCGTCGATGATCACGACGTGGCGTCCGCGCAGGTCGATGCCGTCCGCGGGGATCTCCAGCGTCGCGCTGCCGTACTCCAGGTCGTAATGCTCGGCGTACACCGGCGGCGGCAGCTTGCCGCCCTTGCGGATGGCCAGCACCCCCGTGCGCAGCCGGTCGGCGACCGCCGCCGCGGCCAGGAACCCGCGGGCGTCGATCCCGGCCACCAGGTCGGCGCCCGCCGCGATCTCGGCCAGCGCGTCGGTGACCGCCGCCAGCCCCGCCGGATCGGCGAACAACGGGGTGAGGTCCCGGAATTGCACCCCCGGCTTGGGAAAGTCGGACACCTCGCGCAGCAGCGAGGCGATGACGTCGGTCACCGAGGCGCTTCCGCCGACGCTCGTCACTGGACCAGGGCCCATCGGTCCATGTTCCAGCCGGCGCCCCAGCGAGTCGGGTTCTTGCTCACGGCATACATCTTCTTCGACATCAGCAGCGTCCGTTGCTGCCGGTAGAGGGGCAAAGTGGGCATGTCGCCCCACAGTACCGGCGCCGCCTCCCCCAGCAGCCGCACGCGCTCGGCGGGGTCGGCCGACACCGCCAGCGCCCCGATCGTGTTGTCGATCTGCGGATTCGAGTAGCCCGACAGGTTGTTGCCGTTGCCGGTGTGCAGGTCGTAGGCGTCCATCGCCGACGACCCCGTGGACCCGCTGCCGGCGGCCCCGCCCGTGCTGGCCAAGAGGGCATCGATCTTCCCGTCCTTGAGCGCTTGCGGCCCCGAGCTGTCCAGGGCGACGTTGACGACGGTGATGCCGGCCGCGGCACAGGATTTGCCGATCACCCCGACGTTGACCGCGAGGCGCGCGTTGGGCCCCTGGTAGCCGATCCGCACCGTCATCGGGGCGCCACCGAGCGCGTCGCGGGCGGCGGCGGGGTCCGCCTTGCCGAATTGGCCGGCCTCGGCGGCGCCGTCAGCGGCGGTGACGGGGTCGTCGGCGGCCGGGTTGAGCCGCGAGTTGGCGATCGGCACCCCGGCGTCGCGCGCGAGCGTGTCGCGGGGCGTGCAGAGGGCGAGCGCGCGGCGGGCCTTGGGCTGCGAGAGCGGGCCCTGCGGCGCGAAGATCAGCTGCTCGACGCCCGCCGCCGGCGAATCAACGCGGTCGTAGTTGTCCGGGGTGGTCAGCGTTCCGGAGGAGCCCGCCGCCACGTCGACCACGTCGACGCTGCGGTTGTTGACCCGGTCCTGGATGTCGGGCCCCTGGGGCCAGACGGTGATCCGCTTGGTGAGCGCCTTGGGGCCCCACCACCGGTCGTTGGCCACGAGCACCACCGCGCCGCGGTCCAGGATGCGCTCGATCTTGTACGGGCCGGACGACGGGAAGTGCTTGAGGTCCAGCCCGGGCCTGAGGTCCCAGATGGTGTTCCACAGCTTGGCGATCTGCTGCACGAGTTGGGCGTTGTTGCTCAGCAGGGCCGCGGTCACGTCGACGTGCAGCTCGTCGGCGATGACGTGCGACGGCATCATCGACGTGGCGGTGAATAGCTGGTTGTAGTCGACGATGCCGCGGTCCGGGACGAACGACACCCGGGCCTTCTTCTGCCCCGGCAGGCACTCGACGTTGGCGATGTCGAGGTAACCGGCCTGGGTGGCGGCGTTGAAGTCGGGATACCGGCCGGACTGGGCCGCCCAGGCGAGCACCAGATCGTCGCAGGTCACCGGCTTGCCGTCGGAGTAGACGGCGTTGTCGGCGATCTGGTAGTCCAACACCAGCGGCGAACCGCCCACCACCGACACGGTGCCGAAATCACGGTCGGCGACGGTCTGCCCGTCGGGGCCGTGGTAGCTGAAGCCGGCCAGCGTGCGCGCGAACGCCTGCGCCCCGGCCGACGCGGCGCCGACGACGGTATTGGTGTTGTAGGTGACCAGCGGGCCGTCGACCACGTAGTCGATCTGGGAGGCGGTGCTGCCGGAGCACGCCGCCAGCGTGCACGCCGCCACGAGCATTGCGGCCAGACCGATAGCGCCCCCGACGAGGCGATACCTGGCGGCCATAGCGACTACCGCCGGCCGGCGTTTCGCTTGCCGCTCGGACGCCGGGTCCCGGTCGGCCGCACCGGGCGCGCACCCGGCGCCGGCTTGCTCGGTGCGGGCTTGTCAGACGGTGCCGAGTCGGCCGCCGTGGTCTCCGGCGACGCCGATTCTTCGTCGGTGGACTTCGCCTCCTCGGGCTCGGCGCCAGCCTTGCGGCGCCGAGCGACGCGGCGGGTGTGCGTGCGCACCAGCTCGGTGCGCTCGCGCAGCGTGACCAGCAGCGGCGTTGCGAAGAAGATCGACGAGTAGGTGCCGACCAGGATGCCGACCAGCTGCACCAGCGCCAGGTCCTTCAGTGTCCCGACGCCCAGCAGCCACACCGCCACCACCATCAGCGCCAGGACCGGCAACACCCCGATGAGGCTGGTGTTGATGGAGCGCATGAACGTCTGGTTGATCGCGAGGTTGGCCTGCTCGGCGAAGGTGCGGCGGGTGGTGTGCTGGAAGCCGTGGGTGTTCTCCTCGACCTTGTCGAACACGATGACGGTGTCGTACAGGGAGAAACCGAGAATCGTCAGCAAACCGATGACGGTGGCCGGGGTGACCTCGAAACCGACCAGGGAGTACACCCCTGCGGTGACGGTCAGGTCGAAGACCATGGTCGTCAGCGCGGAGATGGCCATGTACCGCTCGTAGCGCACCGTGATGTACAGGCTGACCAACGCCAGGAACACCACCAGCGCGATCAGCGCCTTGTCGGTGATCTGATCGCCCCACGTCTCGGAGACCGCCGCGTCGCTGATGGCCTGTTTACTCGGTTTTCCGTCGGCTCCCTTGGGTCCGAACGCGTCGAACAGGGCGTTGCGCAGCGTGGATGTCTGGGCGTTGGACAGCGTTTCGGAGCGGATCTGCACCGTGGCCGAGGCGCCGTTGCCGACGATCACCACCGATTCCGGGTCGCGGCCGATGGCCTTGCGGAAGACGTCGGACACCTGCGACGTCTGCACTTGGCCGGTCGCGCCCGCGGCGGGCATCGACACCGTCGTGCCGCCGTTGAAGTCGATCCCGAAGGTGAAGCCGCGCAGCAGGATGCTCAATACGGCGACGGCGACGATCGCGCCGCTGATGCCGAACCACAACCGGCGACGCCCGATCACCTCGAAGGCGCCCGTGCCGGTGTAGAGGCGCGACAGGAAGCTATGACGCGGCAGGCCGGCGCCGCTATCGGTCAACTCGGTGGCGCCCTCCGAGGCTTCGGTGATCTCGGTCGCTTCGGCGTCAGCCTTGCCTTTGGAGGCCATCACGCTATCCCCGTCCCGTCTTGACGTTCGACGAAGCCCGGCGCTCGCGGGCGACCTGCTGTATTGCGCCCAGGCCGTTGTATGCGGGTTTCGCCAACGTCGACGACTTGGACGCCAGGTAGACCAGCGGCCAGGTCACCAGGAACACCACCACGACGTCGAGGATCGTGGTGAGGCCCAACGTGAAGGCGAATCCCCGCACCTGGCCGATCGCCAGGGCGTACAGCACCGCGGCGGCCAGGAAGGTCACGGCGTTGCCCGACACGATCGTCTTGCGGGCCCGCACCCAGCCCCGGGGCACCGCCGATCGGAACGACCGGCCTTCGCGGATCTCGTCTTTGATGCGTTCGAAGAACACCACGAACGAGTCCGCCGTGGTACCGATACCGATGATCAGACCCGCGATCCCCGCAAGGTCCAGGGTGTAGTTGATCTGACGGCCCAGGATCACCAGGATCGCGAAAATCATTGCGCCGGAAGCGACTAGCGATAGCGCCGTAAGCAGGCCGAGCACCCGGTAATACAACAACGAGTACAGCAACACCAGAACCAAGCCGATTGCACCCGCGACCAGCCCCGCTCGCAGTGAGGTCAATCCCAGTGTCGCCGAGACGGTTTGGGCCTCCGAAGCCTCGAAGGACAGCGGCAGCGAACCGTATTTCAGGACGTTGGCCAGCTGCTTGGCGGTTGCGGCGGTGAACGGCGGGTCGCCGCCGGTGATCTGGGTCCGGCCGCCGGGGATGGCTTCCTGGATCATCGGGGCGCTGACCACCTGGGAGTCCAGCGTGAACGCGGTCTGGGTGCCGATGTGGGCGGCGGTGAAGTCCGCCCAGGTGTTCGCCGCCGCGGGGCGGAATTGCACATCCACGACGTAACCGATGCCGCGCTGGTTCATGCCGGACGTGGCGTCCTGGATCTGGTCGCCGCTGATGATCGACGGCGCCAGCAGGTAGGCCACCTTGTGGTCGGTCGAGCACGTCACCAGCGGCAGGTTCGGATCGTCGTTGCCGGCCAGGATGTCCTCTTTGTCGCAGCGGGTCGCCTGGAACTGCAAAGCGAGGAACTGGACGCCCTGGCGGGTGCTCTGCCGCCACTTCTTCTCATCGGCGATGCGGTCGGCGAGCTCCTTGCGCGGATCGGGCGGCGCCGGCTGCTCGGCCGGGGGTACGTCGGCCGGTGGGGCGTTGCCCGCGGGCGCCGGGGGCTCCCC
>NZ_LZIL01000016.1 GCF_001667075.1 Mycobacterium sp. 852014-52450_SCH5900713
GGCCACACACCGCATCGTGGCGACGATGATCCGCCGGCGGGTCTCCTCGCCGCTGGCGCCGACCGGGCGCCCACGCTGCGCCCGCGTCACCGTGCTCTCCCCACTCGCGCGTCCTGTCCGCCGGCTCTGGGTGCCCGACACGGTCGAATATAATCGAGTGATCGATTAGTTTGGGCTTCCGCGCGGAGGTGCGCAGTGTGTGATGGACGAACCTGCGGCGGGTTCCGCGCGGCATGAGCGTCGCGCAGTCGCAATTGGGCCGCCCGGTGGGCGCCGAGGGGGAGCAGACGCGTGCGCGGATCATCGTCGCCACGATGCGGTGTGTGGCCACGGTGGGGTACTCCCGCGCCACCATCCGTGAGATCGCCCGCACCGCGGACGTCACCAGTGCCAGCCTGTACAACTACTTTCCGAACAAGGCCGAGTTGATCAAGGCCGCGATCGCGGCGCGCACCGATGTCGCATTGCCTCGGCTGCGGGCGGCCGCCGCGGGTGCCGGGACCGCCATCGATCGCATCGAGGCGGTGCTCGACGAATCGGGCCGGCTCATGCGCGAGTACCCGGATCTCGCCGCCTTCGAGTGGGTGATCCGCGCCGAGGGGGTGGCCGACGTCGATGCGCGGGTCGCGGGTGGCGCGCGGTTTCAGGCATTCCGAGAGATCATCGAGGGCGTCGTCGATGACGCCTTTCGGCAGGGCGAGCTCGCGCACCGGCCGGATCGGGACAGCATCGTCGAAGCCGTCTACGCGCTCATCTACGGGTTGACCGAGCTGGCGGCCACGTCGCCACCACGGGGCTACCACGCCGCGCTGGACTCCGCCAAGAAAATGATCCGGGGAACGCTGTTCGCTCCGGGTGAGCCGGGATAGCCGCAGGCAGAAGACACGGGGCGGCCGACGCCGGCCTTGATACGATCAAGCGATTGATTATATAGTCGGGGCCACGAGAGGAAGCCTGGCCGTGACCGAAACCGCTGCCGTGACGTTCGACGTCGACGCGCTGCGACGCAAGTACGCCGAAGAGCGTGCGCGGCGATTGCGCCTGGACGGCATCGCGCAGTACGTGGAGATGGCGGGCGCGTTCGCCCACTTCGCCGAAGACCCCTGGGCCGATGGGCAGTTCGATCGCGACCCGTTGACCGACGAGGTGGACGTCGCGGTCATCGGCGCCGGCTTCGGTGGGCTGTTGACGGGGGTCCGGCTGCGCCAGCTCGGCGTGCAGAGTGTGCGGCTGATCGACCGGGCCGCCGACGTGGGCGGCACGTGGTACTGGAACCGGTATCCCGGCATCGCGTGCGACGTCGAGTCGTACGTGTACATGCCGCTGCTGGAGGAGCTCGGCTACGTTCCCACCGAGAAATACGCCAAGGGGCCGGAGATCTTCGCCCATTGCCAGCGCATCGCCCGGCACTACGACCTGTACCGCGACGCGTGCCTGCAGACCGATGTGCGTGAGATACGTTGGGCAGCAGACGAATCGCGGTGGATCATCCGTACCGACCGGGGCGATGAGATGCGGGCCCGGTTCGTGTCCATGGCCAACGGCTATCAGGCCAAGCCCAAGCTGCCCGGCATCGAGGGCCTCGGCGCGTTTCGCGGCCACGCGTTTCATACCAGCCGGTGGGACTACGCCTACACCGGCGAGCACCTCGAACGGCTTGCCGACAAGCGCGTGGGCATCATCGGTACCGGCGCGACGGCGATCCAGTGCGTCCCGCACCTCGCCCGGGCGGCGCAGCGGCTCTACGTCTTCCAGCGCACGCCGTCATCGGTGGACGTGCGGGCCAACCGCGCCACGGATGCGCAGTGGGCCAGCACATTACGGCCGGGTTGGCAGCGCGAACGCATCGAGAACTTCCAGATCCTGACGGCGGGTGGCCAGGCCGACGAGGACCTGGTCGCCGACGCCTGGACGAGCATCACGCGCAAGCTGCCGGTGATGCGTCATGACGGGGACGGCGCCGTGGACCCGGCGCAGCGCGGCCGCGACATCGAGATCGCGGACTTCGCGAAGATGGAGGAGATCCGGGCGCGGGTCGAGGGCATCGTCACCGATCCGGCCACCGCGGAAGCGCTCAAACCGTGGTACGGGTATTTCTGCAAGCGGCCCTGCTTCCACGACGAGTATTTGCAGACGTTCAACCGCGCGAACGTCACGCTGGTCGACACCCGCGGCCGCGGCGTGCAGCGCATCACCGAGTCGGGTGTGGTCGTCGACGGTGTGCCCTACGAGCTCGACTGCCTGATCTTCGCAACGGGTTTCGAGGTGGGCACCGACTACTGCCGGCGCACCGGTTTCGAGCTGATCGGCCGAGACGGAGTGCCGCTGACCGAGCACTGGCGCGACGGGGTGCGCACCTTTCAGGGCCTGTGTACGACGAACTTCCCGAATTGCTTCATCGAAAGCATCGCGCAGGCGGGCCTGACGGTGAACTTTCCCTATCTGCTGGACGTGCAGGCGACCCACGCGGCGTGGATCATCGCCTGGGCGCTCGAGCGCGGCGTCACCGAAGTCGAGGCGGCGCCCGCCGCCGAGTCCGACTGGGTCGACACCGTTGTCACCCGCTCGGCCGCGAGCGCCGAGCGCGCCCAGACCTGCACGCCCGGCTACTACAACCGGGAGGGGAAGGCGGACAATAAGACTCGGCAGGGCAGCTTCTTCTTCGGCGCACCCACGGAGTACGCCGACATGCTGCGCGCGTGGCGGGCCGGCGGTGGACTGGATGGCTACCTGATTCGCGGCGGCGAGGCCGGACCATGACCAGTCGGCAGGCCCGCTGGCGCTACGGTGTCGGCCGGTTGCGGGCGGCAACCCGGCGCCGGCGCCCACCGAAGGTGGCCATCATCGGCGCGGGCTTCGGTGGCCTCGGAGCCGCCGTCGCGCTACGCCGGGCCGGCATCGACGATTTGGTCATCATCGAGGGCGACGACGGTGTCGGCGGCACCTGGCGCCGCAACACCTATCCGGGCGCCGCGTGTGACGTGCAAAGCCACCTGTATTCGTTCTCGTTCGCCCCCAACAGATCCTGGAGCCGGACCTACGCACGGCAACCCGAGATCCTTGCCTACCTCGAATCCGTCGCCGACGACTTCGATCTGCGGCGCCACCTGATCTTACGGACTTACGTACGGCAGGCGAGATGGGACGAGGGCGGCCGGCAGTGGGAATTGCAGCTGCAGCAAGCGAATAGCGATACCGTTACCACGTTGCGTGCCGATGTGGTGGTCAGCGCTGTCGGCCTGTTCGGTGCTCCCAGACTGCCAGACATCGAGGGCCTCACCGGCTACCGCGGCCACTTGATGCACACATCGGCGTGGGATCCGGGGGTGGACCTGTCCGGCCGGAAAGTCGCGGTGATCGGCACCGGCGCCAGCGCAGTGCAGGTGGTGCCCGAACTCGCTCGGATCGCCACCGGTGTGACCGTGTTTCAGCGAACGCCCCCATGGATGGTGCCCAAGGACGACCGTGCGTTCAGTGCTCGGGAGCTGGCGAGGTTTCGCCGACAGCCGTGGGCGGCTCGCAGGGAACGGTGGCGAATCTGGAAGCAGTTCCACGACTTCGCCGGAAACGCCGTCGAAGACCCACAGGTGGCAAATCGATCACGGGTCGCGTCATCGTTCTTGGAGCGCACCGTTGCCGACGAGCGGCTACGCCGCGCGCTGACGCCCGACTATCCATTCCGCTGCAAGCGGGTGCTACTCGGCGACGACTACTATCTGGCGCTGCAGAAGGACCACGTCGATCTGGTGGCCGAACCGATCGCGCGAGTCACCGAGACGTCGGTCGAGACCGTCAGCGGCGAATCGGTGGACGCCGACGCCATCGTGTGCGCCACCGGGTTCCAGACCAGCCGCTACCTCGCCGGCATCGAGGTGATCGGACGAGGCGGTCAAAGCCTGCACGAGCGCTGGGGCGACGACCCGTGCGCCTACCTGGGCGTCGCGGTCAGCGGTTTCCCGAATTTCTTCATGCTCTACGGCCCCAACACCAACCAGGGTGGCAACTCGATTGTCTACATCCTGGAGGCCGCCGCGCGTCTGGTTGCCAGTGCGGTCAGCCGGGTGGCGCGCAAGGGCGGCTATGTCGATGTCCGTCCGGAAGCCGAAAAGCGCTACAACGACCAGCTTTCCGCGGACCTGGAGCACACCATCTGGACCCGGTGTGACAGCTACTTTCGCTCGCCCACCGGTCGCATCGTCACCCAGTGGCCCTACACCGAGCTGGAGTACGCCCGCCGGACCTGGCGGCTCCGGTCGCGGGACTGGCTACTGGCCCAGGCCGAAGTCGATGACGCCGCGGATCAGGAGGCCGGCGGTCAGGTCGGCGTAGGCGTCGTTGATGTCGTCGAGCCGGTAGCGTTCGGTGATCATCTCGTCGAGGAGTAGCCGACCCGACTCGTACAGCGTGGCGAGCAGCGCGATGTCGCTCTTGGGATTGCACGAGCCGAACACCGTGCCGCACAACGTCTTGTTCATCAGGATGAAATCCTGCAGGGCGACGGCGATCGAGGCCGTAGCGGGCGCCGGGAGCCCGGTCAGCACGCACGTGCCGCCCTTGCGGGTGAGCGCCAGTGCCGTCCCGACATCGGCCTCGCCGATCGTGGTGGGGGAGACCACGACCGCATCCGCCATCACGCCGCGGGTCAGGTCGCGCACCAGCTCGAGCGCGTCGGTCGCCGTCGCGGCGACGTGGGTCGCGCCGAAGGTCACTGCGGAGGTGCGCTTGAAGTCGCTCACGTCGACCGCGACGATCCGCGCGGCGCCGCTGATGCGGGCGCCCTGAACGGCCGCGGTGCCGATCCCGCCGGCGCCGATCACCACCACCGTGTCGCCACCCCGCACCCCGGCACGCCGGGCGGCCGACCCGTACCCGGTGGGCACCGCGCACGCCAGCAGCGCGGCGGGCACCAGCGGAAAGTCCGGGTCGATCTTGACCAGCGAATTCGCCGCCACGACAGTGTGTTCGGCGAATGCGCCGATCTTGGACACGTGGCCGAGGTCTCGCCCGTCGACGGTGTGATGGCGAAAGGTGCCGTCCGTCGGCATGCCCGGCGCCAGGGTCCCCGACCCCGTGTCGCACAGATACTCCATCCCCGAGGCGCACCAGCGGCACTGCCCGCAGACCGCGACGAAGGATGTCACCACGTGGTCGCCCGGCGCGAACCCGGCGACGCCCGGCCCCACGTCGACAACCACACCAGAGCCCTCGTGCCCGCCGATCGTCGGCGACATGGCGGGTAATCCCAAGGCACGCAACGTCTCCGGCGGCGCGGCCAGCTTCCCCTGCCGGATGTGTTCGTCGGAGTGGCAGAGCCCGCAGGCAGCCAGCCGCACCAGCACCTCGCCCGCCTTCGGCGGATCCAGCTCGAATTCCTCGACGGTCCAGGGACGGCCGTAGTCGTAGAGGATGGCCGCGCGGCTTAGCATCGACTCGTGCCGCCTTTCTGCCGGAGTGTTCGAGTGGGTCCGCGCCGGGCAAGTCGCTACCGGGCGGGGTCCGCCGCGACCTCGATGTCGCCGGCCGCGGCCGCGGCCTTCAACTGGTGGAAATCATCGAGCGACTTGTCGGCGTAGGCGTAGCACCATTCGGCCACCGCGGATTGCACGATCTCGCCAGAGCCGACGTATCCGCGCAGCAACGAGGCGTTCGCACTCTGGGAATGGGCCCGGGCCAACAGCACCGCGCAGGCGGCGACGTAGTCGCTGAACGTGGCGGCCGCCATGCCCTCGGTCTCGATCGTGCCCTTCATGTCGTGGAATTGCCGGACGTAGTAGTCGCGGCCGTCCTTGCGGGTCGGCCCGAGAAACACGTCCGACATCGCCTGCAGAATGCGCTGCCCGTCGACGACGCGCATGCCCTGGCCCTTGGCCTCGATGGCGGCCGCCAACATGCGCGGTTGAGGCCAGCCGCCGTATTCGTCGAGCACTGACCGGGTCGCCTCCTTGATCTGCAGGATGAGCGGTGTGCCGTTGGGGCCCACCAGGATGACCAGGAAGCACCGGGTGCCGACGCTGCCGACGCCGACCACCCGCAGCGCCACGTCCGTGACGCGAAAGTGTGACAGCAGCAGCGCGATGTCGGCGGGAACGGTGGCCAGGTACTCCTGAATCGACTCCACCAGAACGGCTTCGGCGTCCTCGTCGAGGTGCTGCAGGACCGGTGGCGCCTCGCGCAGGCGCGGCGTCCCGTCGGCGCCGACCTCGGTGAGCTGCCTGAAGAGCCGCGCCGATGTCCGGCTGCGAGCCCGGGATGTCGTCTTTTGAATCACGCCGAGCAGGCCCTTGGATACCGTCCCGGCGTGGCGTTCCGGCTCCACACGAAGGTAGTAGCGGTCCAGGACGTCCATCGCGAGCATGGACTGCAGGCTGGACTGGTAGCCGGCCAGCGCCTGCCCGACGCAGC
The DNA here is from genome assembly GCF_001667075.1 of Mycobacterium sp. 852014-52450_SCH5900713. Taxonomy (GTDB): domain Bacteria; phylum Actinomycetota; class Actinomycetes; order Mycobacteriales; family Mycobacteriaceae; genus Mycobacterium. The sequence goes on from NZ_LZIL01000016.1 coordinate 6,403, forward strand.
GGCGGATGGCCTTTGCGGGATAGCCCGCATGGCGCCCGCCGACGATCGCGCTGGTGATCAGGCGCTTAACGTCCCATTCGGCCGGGGCGACGGCTGCCTCGTCGAAGTCGTTCAGGTCGAACACTATTGAGCGATGCGGCGCCGCGTACATGCCGAAGTTGGACACGTGAGCGTCGCCGCAACACATCACTTCGATCCCGCTCGAGGGGCTGGCGCCCAGGTCGGCGGCCATCACCGCGGCCGAGCCGCGGTAAAAGGAGAACGGGTCGGCGAGCATCCGGGCGAACCGCAGCGGGACGAGTTCTGGTACCCGATCGGCATTTTGAGCCACCAGGATTTCGGTGGCCGACTTTTCGGACGGGGTCAGCTGTGCGAGCGTGCGCCGTGGCACGGTCTTGCGCAGCGCGCGGCCGCGCGCCTCGTCCTGGTCCGGAACCTCGAGATCGATCAGGCGTTCACGCAGCACCGGTTGTGGCATCCGCTCAGCATAGGTAGCGCGGCCGCGCCGGCGGCGGGCTTTGCCGCTGAAACGAGTTGGTGTCGGGGGATCCGGTGTCAACCGGTGGCGGCGGCCACCCGGGCCCGCTCGATCATCGAGGCGACCACGCCTCCGTCGTTGAGGATGTCGGTACCGGTCAGGTAGCCCGCCCTATCGCTGGCGCAGAACGCGAGCAACTCGGCCATCTCCTCGGGCTTGCCCCACCGCGGGACCGCGGCGTTGGTGACAAGCGCGCCGGCGCCGGCCTGCTCCTCGAGCCGGCCCATCTCGGTGTCGACCGACCCCGGCGAGACAGAGACGATGCGCAATCCACGCGCATTGAATCTCTCGGCCTGCGACTGGCTGTACCACTTCACAAAGCTCTTGCTGACGGCGTAGGCGAGGCCGGACCGCGCCTCCTCGGGCGCGATGTTGCAGGTCGTCATCATGGCCCCCATGAAGGCGTCGGCGTCCTGCAGCGCCAGCGGGAATTGGTCCACCGGAACCATTTCCGCCGGGAGCAGGTGAGCCGCCATCGACGCCACGTTGACGATCACGGCGCCCTCGCCGGCCGCCGCGTAAAACGCCTCGTTGACGTTGAGCGTGCCGAGGGCGTTCGTCCGCATGACGTAGTCGGCAGGGCCCATGCTCGGGCTCACTCCCGCGGTGTGGATGACCGACGCGAGCGTCCCGAAGCCCTTCGCCGTTTCGAGCAGGCCGGCGACCGCACCCGAGTCGGTGACGTCACAGTCGACGGCCGTTGCGGTCATCCCGAGCTCGTCCAGGGTTGTGGCCGCAGCCTTCAGCCGGTCCTGCCGGACGTCGCAGAGGACCACCGCATGGTCGCGGCCGACGATCTTGGCGGTGGCCTGGCCCATGCCGCCCGCCCCGCCCGTGATCACCGACACTCGATTCATACGTGGACGGTATACGGCGAGCGTTCGTCGGCGATCAAGGGTCCGGCACGGGATGGTGGGGGTGACCGCTGTGCCGGATGGCCTTCCCGTAGAACGGCGCCCGGACGGTGGCCGCCAGGTGACGGCGGTATCGGATCAGCGCGACGACGGCCACCGCGGTGTAGACGCCGCAGAGCAGCAGCCGGCCGTGCGTCGAGGCGATGGGGAATTGCACGACGAACAGGCCCAGCAGGGTGCATGCGGCGGCGCGCTGGAAGCGCAGCGCCAACAACAGCGCCACTCCCATCATGGTTTGGGTGGCCGTGAGCAGCACTTCCTCCACCTGACGGGGATCGAGCTGGAGCGAGAACCCGCCCCCGCCCAGCAGGTGGGCGATCGGCAGCGACCCGATCAGCAGCGTCCACTGGTTGACCTTGGAGGAGATCAGGGTGGCGATGGCCGCCGTGCCCTTGCCCCGGGCGGCGAAGATGGTCGCCACGATGAACTCGGGGGCCTCGGAGGCAAGCGGGGCAAGCCACTGGACCAGCAGGAACTTGTCGATGCCCAGCTCGGTGCCCGCGGCGACCAAGTTGTCGGCGAACGGTTTGGCGCACAGCAGAATCACCGCGCCGGACGCCAGGAAGAGGCTGACAACGACGATGCGCCGACCGCGATCGGGTAGCTCGCCCAGGGCGGCCGCGGTCCCGATCAGGTCGGGCTCCTCCACGTCCCCGTGGCTGACCTTGTAGAGGTAGAAGCCGAACCATGCCAGCAGCGCCAACCCCAGCCCGAAGTGAATTTGGCCGCTCGCCGGTATCGCGAACGCGATGATGCCGGCGATCAACAAGAATCCGAGTTCGACGCGGTTGGTCGGTTGCAGCGCCAGGCCGGTGGCCTTGCCGGAGCCGGCCTTGCGCGCCACCAGGATGCTGACCAACACCACGACGGGCCAACCGAGACCCATCAGCAGCCGGTTGGACCCGGTCATGTTGGCGGCCGCGTATTGCGTGTAGTCCGGGTTGTGGCCGGACACATACGCGTAATACAGGTCGACGGCGTACTCGGGCAGCACCGCGATGAGCGCCAATACCGCCGTTGCCAGCCCACCGGAGACATCGATCTGCGCGGCTTCGGCTGCCCAGGCCAGCAGGAAGCTGGCCGACACCACCGCGGCCCCGAAGATCAGCAGCGCGACGATCGGGTCGGGGCGCAGGCCGGCGAGTCGCGTCACCACCGCCGGGACGACGAATGCCGTGGTGATCAGTGCCGAACGCGCCAGGGTGCGACGCCGCGAGCGTTCTGCCGTCGCGACCGCGGTCGCGGGCCTGTCTGTGGCGAGCATCGTCATCCTTCGATATGGAGGGGTGGCGACTGAGGCGGCTACTCCGGATGGGGCAGCCGTGCCGAACGATTACCCAAGTTACCCGCGAAGCACGTCGCCAGCAACGTCGCTGCTCGGCTTAGCGCCCCCGTATCGGAGGATATCTTTGCTGGATAACGGGCCGTAGCGGGAAAGTTAGGGTGTCCTGATCCCGAAGTTTGGCAAACCCTTTTGGCGCACAAATCGCCGCTACGCAGTACGACGCCTTGCGAGCCGGGGAGGTTCCCGCTACTTGTCCGGGCCCATGGCCGCGGCCGCGGCTTGGGCGAACAGTTCGACGGCTTGGTTGCGGGTTAGCGACGCCAGCATTTGCTCGGCGGCGCGCATCATGTCGCCGACCATCAGGGTCGGCCCGTTTCCGAGGTTCTCGAACGCCTCCGCGATGACGTCGGCCACGGCGGCCGCGCCCGGCGGCACCTCGCCGAGCGAACCGATCTGGCCGCGGCTGTGCTCGAGTTGCCGCAACGCGGGCGTGTCGGTCTTGCCCAGGATGAGGCCGAGGACGTCGACGCCCTTGTCGTGCAGCTCGGCCCAGAGTGCCTCGGCGAAGACCATGTCGAACGCCTTCGAGGCGCCGTAGGCGACCATGTTGGCCCCGCCTGCCAGGCCGGCGCCGGACCCGAAGAGCACGATCCCGCCGCGGCGCCGCTCGACCATCCCGGCCGCGAAGTGGTGGCACAGCTGCATCGGCACCATGCAGTTGCGTTGCACCATCGCCTCGGCGGCTTCGACCGGATTGGCCAGGAACGGCTCGAAGTTCGGGTCCGCGCCGGCGCAGTACACCAGGAGGCCCACCTCCAGGTCGCTGGTCGCCGCGGCGCCGGCCGCCGCCGCACCCGGTTCGACGAGATCAATGGCGAGGGTCCGCGTTGACGCCGCCGTATCCCGCTCGATCTGGGCCGCGACTTCGTCGAGGACGGCCTGCCGGCGGGCGATCAGCACCACATTGATGCCCCGCTCGGCGAGCCCGCGCGCGAACGCCGCGCCCACCCCGTCCGAGGCGCCGGCCACCAGCGCCCACGGCCCGTACTTGGTTGCGAACGTCATCTAGGACCCCCCGACCGTCGTCAGCCGTACCTGGGTGTAGCGCCGGCGGGCGATCCGCCAGCCGTCCGCGGTGCGCACGATCTCGTCGTCGTAGAAACCGATCGCATTGACACCAGAGTTGTTGTCGCCGGCCATGATCAGCCCGTCGATATAGGTCCGCGCCGTGGCCCGGTCGCCGTCGACCGTGATGGCCTGGTTGGTCAAGCGGTGCAGCGTGTGCCCGGCCAGCGCGTGCACCCGCTCCATGAAATCCGCGACGGCGTCGACTCCGGTCCACGACCCGATCTCGCCGTAATCGAGCTCGCAATCCGTGGTGAACACGGTCCGAAACAGCGGCCAGTCGCGCCGGTCTATCCCGGTGGCGTAGCGCACCAGCAGCTCCGAGATGTCTTGGCGGTCACCACGTTCGGTCATGGCAGGTCTCCGTTCGGGTAAACCGCGATCCGCCGCGGGTCGCCCCTTAACGCCACCGCACGCAATGCGCTACTCTCTCGGATAGTCGAAGAAAAACCTCGAAAATATTCATCTCACTCTAAATCGTGTGGCAGAGGAGTCAAGCCATTCGCGGATCGACGTCTGCGCCGACCGCCCGGGTGCTCGACGTGGTCGAGCTCCTGGCCCGGTCCGGGAATGCGCGGCTGCGGTTCTCCGACATCGTGCGCGAGCTCGGGCTCACCCAGGCGACCGCACACGCGATTCTGAAGACGCTGTGCGACCGGGGATGGGCCAGCCGCGATCCGGTCGCCAAGACGTTCACCCTCGGCCCGGCGTTGGCCGTCGTGGCCGCGCGGACGGACACCGCCCGGCCGCTCGCGCACGCGGCCCGTGCCGCGGCACTGCGGTTGTCCCGCGACGTCGGCCACGCCTGCTCGGTGGTCGAGCGTTTCGGAGATTCGTTGGTGGTCACCGCTTTTGAGGGCGAGCCCGCCACCCAGCCGTCCGGGATTCCGGGCGATCGGATTCCGTATGCCCCGCCCTTCGGGGTAGCGCTCGCCGCGTGGGACGACGAGGAGCAACAACGCGCGTGGATCCGCCGCGGTGCGGGCAACAATCCCGATCGCACCCGGCGGCTCGAACAGGTGCTGGAGCACACGCGCGAGCGCGGCTTCGACGTCGACTGGACGACGCCCGCACTGGCCCAGGCGGTGCAGGTGGTCGGCACACTCGACAGCGACGAGATGCCCACGCCGGTGCGGCGCATCTTGGATCAGTTGCTCGTCGAGTTCACCACCATCGGCTTCCTCTCCGACGACAACCCCGGGCGGCGCAAGCAACCCGTGGTGACCATCGCCGCACCGGTTTTCGAGGAAGGACACGTTGCGCTGATGGTGGCCGTCCATCCGCTGTGCCCGCTCTCGGCGCGGCAGATCAGGGTCATCGGCAAACGCCTGACCGACGAAACGACGGCGATCACTCTGCCTCCGCCGCGACCGGCCGCGGTCGACCGCGCCGTCTAGGCTCGGCGTATGGAACTGCGGCAGTTGCGCTACTTCGTGGCCGTCGCAGAGGAGTTGCACTTCGGCCGCGCCGCGCAACGCGTGCACATCTCCGGACCGGCCCTGTCGCAACAGATCATCTCGCTGGAGCGGGAACTGGGCGCCGACCTGTTCGTGCGGGACCGGCGGAGTGTTCGGCTGACCGAGGCCGGGCGGACCTTCCTTCCGGATGCGCGCCGAATCCTGTCTCTGGCCGACGATGCCAAGCGCCGGCTGCGGCAGGCGGCCGCGCGCAGCACGCCAGTGCGCCTGGGTTACGTCAGCTGGCTGCCCGAGGACGTCACCACGATGGTCGGGCCCGCGGCGGACGTGCGCCTCGACGAATGGGTGTTGCCCTCGCACACGCAGGCCGACCGCGCGGCCGAGGGCACCCTCGACATTGCGCTGGCATGGGTCACCGCCGGCCAGGTCGAGGAGCGCGGCCTTGCGGCGCATCTGCTGCGGACCGAGCCGCTGCATGCGGTCATTCCCGGCATCAGTTCGTCCGAACCCGTTGCCGCACAAAGGGTCAGCGTACTCATCGACGCAGACGAGTCGGCGTGGTCGTCGTGGAACCGGTACGCCAGGGAGTTCGCCGGCCACGCGGGCGCCCGCGTCGTCCACATCGACGACGGCGGCATCACCGGCGACGCGTTCTACGCGCACGTGCGCAGGGTCGGCGTGCCCGTGCTCGCCTCACCCAAGCGCCACACCGCGGCGGTGCCGCCCAGCCTGGGTCAGCGTCCCGTCGCCGAACCGGTACCGCTGTGGACGTGGTCGCTGCTGCACCGCCGCGATGACGACCGCGCCAGCGTGCGCGGCGCCGTGGAAGCGCTGTTGGCGGTCGCGCGTACCCGCGATTGGCCGGCCCCTCCCGCCGGCCGGTGGTGGGCGCCGGCCGACGACCCCCACCTGCGGTGAGAAGTCCCACCGAGCACTGGTAGGAGAACGGTCCTGGACGCCGGGCCGGCGCTGCGCTTCAGTGAAAGTAAGCAGTCCGGAAGGCGAAAAAGCATGGCAGAGAACTACGTTGTGGATGACCTGGCCGGCTTCGTCGTAGGCGCGGAGTGGGCCGATCTGACCGGACGTCCGCGCGCGCTGATGAAACGCAATGTGCTCGACAGCATCGCCTGCGCCGTCGGCTCCCTGGACGGGGAGCTCGTCGCGACGATTCGCGAACACACCGACCAGTTCAGCGGCGTGCCCACCGCGACTTTGGTGGGCGGCGGACGGGCGTCGGTGGACCAGGCCGCATTCTTCAACGCGGTGCTGGTGCGCTACCCCGACCTGCAGGACACCTACCTGACGGTCGGGGGGTTGTGTCATCCCGCCGACAACTTCGGCGCCGTCCTGGCCGTCGCCGAGCACACGGGCGCCAGCGGGGCGGACTTCCTGCTGGCACTGGCGGTCGCCTACGAGGTGCAGTGCCGGTTCAGCGCCCAGGTACCGGTCATGGCTCGCGGGCTCAATCACGCGCTACAGCTGTCGATGTCGGTGGCGGCAGGCGCGGCGAAGCTGCTCGGTCTCAGCGTCGAGGAGACCGCCAACGCCATCTCCGCCGCAGCGGCCGACAACGTGTCGCTGGCGACGGTGCACGCCGAGCCGGTCTCGAACTGGAAGGGCATCTCGCCGGCCATCACCGGCATGCGCGCGGTGTACGCGACCATGCTGGCCGCCCGCGGCGTCACCGGACCCAGGTCGCTGTTCGAGGGCCCGCATGGCCTGGTGCAACTTTTCGACCAGGCCATCGATCTCGCGACCACCGACCGGCGGCTCAACTGCGTCGAACAGACCTACCTCAAGCAGTACTGCTCCCTCATCCACGGGCAGGTGGTCATCGACGCGGTCTTGGCCCTGCGCGCCGAGAACGACCTGCACGGCGAGGACGTCGCCCGGGTGACGCTCGAGGTGTTCCAGGGCGCGTACGACTTCGCCGGCGGGGGAGCCTACGGCGCGAAGGACGATCCACGCACCAAGGAGCAGGCAGACTACAACCTCAAATACCTCAGCGCGGTGGCACTTCTCGACGGCGGGGTGGGCCCCGAACAGCTGGAAACCGAGCGGGTTTCGCGCGCCGACGTGCGGGACCTGTTGACGCGTGTCGACGTCAAACCGGCCGCCGACCTGACCGCCGACTATCCTCGACGGACGGCGGCCCGGGTGCACCTGGTGACCCGCGACGGCCGGGAATTCGACCGCGAGCAAGCCGATTACGAGGGATCCCCGACCCGGCCGATGTCCTGGGAACGCGTGGCGGACAAGTTCGGATGGCTGGCCGAGCCGTTCTGTGACGACGCGCTGCGCGCCGACATCGTCGCGGCCGTCGACCGCCTCGACGAGATCCCCGTCGCCGAACTCACCGGCCTCCTGGGCGCGGCGAGCCCCACCGCCCAACGGCCGCGCACCAAGCCCCGGTTCTGACGCGCCCTCTTGCGTGACCCGCAGTAGGCAGTGCGATGATCGGCCATGCGCAAAGATCAGGGCGGCAATCGGTGGGAGTTGGTCACCTGTGCGGTCGCGGGCCACGCCACCTACGCGCCCGACGAGGAGGACCTGGCCGCGCGCCTGAGCGGCAGCACCGGACTGGGCGAGGTCTGGCGCTGCCTGCGCTGCGGTGAATTCACCGTGGGGAATCCGCACGGGCGGGGACGTGCCGAGGACGCCCCGATGATTATGCGCGGCAAGGCTTTACGCCAGGCCATCATCATCCGGACACTCGCGGTGGAACGCCTGTTCCGGGCGGTGGTGATCGCGCTCGCCGCGTACGCGGTGTGGAAGTTTCGGGGTGCGCGGGGCGCCATCCAGGCCACCCTCGACCGTGACCTGCCGATCTTCCGTGCGGCCGGGTTCAAGGTCGATCAGATGACCATCGTGCACGAGCTGGAAAAGGCGCTGGCCGCCAAGCCTTCCACCCTGGTTTTGCTGACCATGATGCTGGCCGCCTACGCGCTGCTGGAGGTCGTCGAGGGCGTCGGCCTGTGGTTGCTGAAGCGCTGGGGCGAGTACTTCGCGGTGATAGCCACCTCGGTGTTCTTGCCGTTGGAGATTCACGACCTCGCCAAGGGCATCACGATGACCCGGCTGGTCACCTTCACGATCAACGTGGCCGCCGTGATCTACTTGCTGTTCTCGAAACGCCTGTTCGGCTTGCGCGGCGGCCGCGAGGCCTATGACGAGGAACGACGCGGCGAGCAGCTGCTCGATGTGGAGCAGGCCGCCGCCAAAGCCTGACGTCAGGCCGTCGACTGCCGGGGGTGAATGAATATGCCTTCCGCTTCGACGGTGACGCCATCCTCATCGGCCAGGTGGCCGACGGCGAACGTCTTGACGCCCTCGGTGCGCTCGACATGCGCCTGCACCCGCAGCGGCCGCTCCAGCTCGGTTCGGCGCCGGTAGCGCAGGGTCAGGGTGCCGGTGTAGGCGGGCCTGCCGGGCCGGTGCGCGGTCGCGCCGAGCACATGGTCGAGCACCAACGCGCAGATGCCGCCGTGAACGTGGCCGGGGGGTCCCTCGTAGGCCGCGCCCAGGGTGAATTCCGACCACACCACGCCGTCCGGCTCGTGGTGGACCACCAACGGCGGTGCCACCGGGTTGCGCATCCCGACCACCGCGTTGCCCCACGCAACGGTCTGGCCGTCGGACAGGTAGTGCACGCCGACGGGCCCCGGCTGCGCCGCCTCGCCCAATTCGGCTGCGGCCGCGTCGATCTTGGCCTGGGCCGCCGTCACCGCCGCTGGTTCCGCCTCGGTGCGGATGCTGATGTCGATGAGCCGGCGGATGGACTCGGCAAGCGGCGCGTAGACGGACTCGAGCCGGCCGAGGTCGATGCAGGGCGTTTGGTCATGCATCTCGGCAACCTAACAGCACGGCTGCTGGTAAGAACTGAGCGATGGGCACTTATGCGGTCACCGGATCGGCTTCCGGGATGGGCCACGAGACCGTGCAGCGGCTCAAGGCCGACGGGCACACCGTGATCGGCGTCGACATCAAGGACGCCGATATCGTCGCCGACCTGTCCACGCCGCTCGGTCGCAAGCGGGCCGCCGACGGCGTGCTGGCGGCCGCGGACGGCAAGCTCGACGGTGCGGTGCTGGCCGCGGGCCTGGGGCCCAGCCCCGGTCGAGAACGCCTGCGCCAGATCGGCCAGGTCAACTATTTCGGCGTCGTCGAGCCGCTCGTCGCGTGGCGGCCGGCGCTGGCCGCGGCCGAAAGCGCGAAAGTGGTCGTCGTGGGGAGCAACTCGTCGACCACCGTGCCTCTCGTGCCGCGCCGGACGGTGAAGGCGCTGCTCGCCCATGACGCCGATAAGGCGCTGCGGTCGGTGCGGCCGTTCGGTCCGGCCGCGCCGACGATGATGTATGCGGCGTCGAAGATCGCCGTAAGCCGCTGGGTGCGGCGACACGCGGTGCTGCCGGAATGGGCGGGCTCGGGTGTGCGCGTGAATGCCCTGGCGCCGGGGGCCGTCATGACGCCGTTGCTGCAGGAACAGCTTGCGACGCCCCGGCAGGCCAAGGCCGTGCGGTCCTTCCCGGTGCCGCTCGGTGGCTTCGGCCAGGCCGGCCACATGGCCGACTGGATGTGTTTCATGCTGTCGGAGTCCGCCGAATTTCTCTGCGGCAGCGTAATTTTCGTCGACGGCGGCACCGACGCGTATTTCCGTGCCGACGATTGGCCGAAAGCGCCGCCGGCACACGGGTTGCCGGGATACCTGCGACGGTTCAGACGTTCGGGGAGTGTGTGACAAACAGCCGGCGCGCCGACGGGTGTGCGTCGCACCACAACGCGGCTTTTCATGGCGTTCACCCCGGCGCGGCGCATCCGTAAACCGGCCGCGGTGGAATTCAATGATTCGGCACACAGGCCGAACAGACGAAGGATCGAAACCGTGGCAACACTGCCGTCCTGGATCAGCCAGAGCCCTGCCAACTTCGGCATGGTGACGCCCATCAAGGCGCGCGCCTGCGACGCGTGGCAGGCGGTGCGCAGAAGCGCGCCGCGGCGGGCACGCACCGGCGTGACGCTCATGCAGAGGGGCATCGAGCGCTGCTGACGGGCGCACACGACTACTGGAACCACAACGCCGCGTATCACGGCTGGCTGGTCGAATTCGCGGCGCGCCACGGCGGCGATGTCCTGGATGTGGGGTGCGGTGAGGGGCTGCTGGCCCAGCGGCTGGCCGCGGTGTCGCGCAGCGTCGTCGGCATCGATGCGGACCCGTCCGCAGTCCGGCGGGCCGGGAATCGACTGAAGACCGCAAGCAACGTGTCGGTGCGGCTGGCCGGCTTCGAAGAGTTTCAGGCGCAACGACATTCGTTCGATCTCATCACATTCGTGGCGAGCCTGCACCACCTGCCACTGCGTGAGACACTAGACAAAGTGCGCGAAATGCTCAGACCGGCAGGAGAACTCGCCGTCGTCGGTCTGTCGGCCAACAAGACCATCGGCGACTGGGCGTGGGCGGCCCTGTGCACACCGGTGGCGCGCGCCGGGTCGTTGCTGCATCGGGAGACACGCGACATCGGCGTGGCCGTCGCCGATCCCCGGGAAAGTCTGCACGAAATCCGCCGCGTAACCGCGGACGTGCTACCGGGAGCGGTCATTCGGCGGGGCCTGTACCACCGATACCGCCTACTGTGGCGAAACCGCTGAGCCGGTGAAACGCTCACGCTCACGGCGGCGGGCCCGCGAAGCGCGCAGGTTCGCCGCGTTGCCACACGTCTTGACGTCGTGCCACACCCCGCTGTTGTTCTTGGAGCGGTCGTAGAACGTCGACCCGCAGCGGTGGTTGTGGCATTGCTTGATACGCCGCCAGGTATCGGCCTGCTGACTGAGCAGAATCTCGGCCCACAGCGCCGCGGCGAGCCAGCGCCAGCCGGTGCCGCTGGGCTCCAGCCGCACCTCACCGGCGTCGGTGACTACGAGAGCGGCGGGGACGGCGCTTCGGCCACTGGGTGCCTCGCCGGCCACCAGTGCATCGATCCTGGCCCTCAAGGTGCGCAGCTTGGCCAGGTCCGCGGCGTCCAGTGTGGGCACCGGCACATCGATGCCGCGGGCGGCCGACCAGGCGTGCACCGCATCCGCTACCCATTCGTCCGCGAGCGCGGTGTCCGCAAGCAGGTCCGGGCCGTACGCCCCGATTCCCCTCGTGTTGAGGAAGTCCTGAACCAGGCCCAGGCCTCCCGGTGCCGCGGTGATGCCGTACCGCTGTGACGCAGACCATGAAATAGACATACCTAAAACATACTTGACTATGTCGACACCGGCAACTACGGTGACAGAATCAAAATCGATATACCTACGTCCAAGGAGTGCGGGTCATGGTCAACGTCAAGGGGTCGACGGTCGTGGTCACCGGCGGACAGCGCGGGCTCGGCAAGACCGTCGTGGACGAGTTGTTGCGGCGGGGGGCGGCGAAGGTGTACGCCACGGCGCGGGCGCCCAAGCCGAGCGCGGATCCGCGGGTGGTCAGTGTCGAGTTGGACGTCACCAAGCCGGAGTCGGTTGCGGCCCTGGCCGTTTCGGCTCCGGATGCCGAGATCGTGATCAACAACGCGGGTGTCCTGGGCGCGCGGAAGCTGCTCGAGAGCGACATCGAGGAAGTGCGCGCGGTGTTCGAGACGAACTACTTCGGCGCGCTGCGTGTCGCGAAGGCGTTCGCGCCGATCCTGGCCGGCAACGGCGGCGGGGCCCTGGTCGACATCGCCTCGATCTTGTCCTGGATGCCCGGCTCGGGTGGGTACGGGGACTCCAAGGCGGCGCTGTGGTCGGCGACGAATTCGTTGCGGATCGAACTTGAGAAGCAGGGCACCCTGGTCGTCGCCGCGCACCTCAGCTTCACCGACACCGAGATGACCGCCGGGTTCGACGCCCCCAAGAACGACCCGCGCGAGGTGGCGCGCTCGATCGTCGACGGTATCGAACACGACGACACCGAGGTGTTGGCAGACGACGACACCCGCTACGTCAAGGCGACGCTGTCCGGGCCGGTCGAGGCGCTGCCGCGGATGCCGTGAGCATGAGGGTCTGCCCGAAGGCAGATCCCCGTCTTAAGACGGTGGGTCAATCAGGCCCTTGCGGATGGCCTCGCCCAAAAATGGGCTTGCTGCACTTCGGGCAGACCACCGGGGTGACCCGGCATCACCACGGTCGCACGCGCCGCCCGGCGTTTCGACGGGCGAAGGTCCCGGATGCATCGGCCGAAGGTCACATTCACGCCGTGCCCCGCTGACGGTCCGCGTGTTTGGATAGCGACATGCCCGACATGGAAATCGAAGGCGTCGTGAGCGCCACACGCGTCATCGCGGCCAACGCCGCGCGAATTTTCGAACTGATCGCCGATCCCGCCCGCCAGCCGAGCTGGGATGGGAACAGCAATCTCGCCTCGGCCGCCCCGGGTCAGCGGGTCCGTGCGGTCGGCGACGTGTTCAAGACGACGCTGACGAACGGCGCCGTGCGGGAGAACCACGTCGTGGAATTCGTCGAGGGCAGCAAAATCGCTTGGTGCCCAGCCGAACCCAGGAAGCAGCCGCCCGGTCACCTCTGGCGTTGGGAGCTCAGCCCGGTGAACGCCGAGCTCACCACGGTGACGCACACCTACGATTGGACGGCACTGGCCGACCCGACCCGCCTCGAGCGCGCCCGCGCGACGACGCCGGACATGCTGCGCGAGTCCATGGACCGGCTTGCCGTGGTCGCGCAATCCCCCGACACGTGAGGTAACGCGAAAGCGCGCCGGACTCAGCCGTTCTTGCCGCGCACCCACTGAACCGTGCCGAGGTTTTTCACCCGCACGCTGACGAACCCGCGGTCTTCCAGAATGTCGGCGATCTCGTCGTCGTCGAAGACATGCGCCCCCATGTTCGGCAGCCTCTGGAAGAGCCGGGCGGCCGGACCGACGGTGGGAACCATGACGGCGAGCCTCCCGCCCGGTCGCAGCACCCGCGCCATCTCGGCAAGGGCCGCCGCCGGATCCGGAACAAGTTGCAACACTGCCGTCGAGATGACCGCGTCAACCGTGTCGTCGCGCAGCGGAAGTCGTTGTGCGTCAGCCTTGATGAAGCCGACGTGTGGCCCCCCTTCGTTGCGAACGGCGCGGGCGAGCATGGCCTCGGAGATGTCGATCCCCAGGGCCAGTCCGTCCGGACCGGCCGCGCGTGCCAGGGAGGCGGTGACGTTGCCAGGTCCTGAGCCGACGTCCAGCGCGATGCCGCCCGGCGGGATGTTCAACCACTCGAGGGGCGTCTGCCACGCGGCGATCAGCCGCCGCGACAGGGCCTGAGCGTTGTCGTAGAGCATCGACCCGATCGGTGACGCCCACGCGGCCTGGATCGGCCCGGTGTTTTTCGCGACGCGTTCGTCCTCGTCGGATCCGCCGCCGAGCAGATCGAGATAGCCCTTGCTCACGTCGGGATCCGCCGGCGGATCCGCGAGTAGATCGAGCGCTCGCCGCAACGCGGGAGGCAGCGAGACGTGCACGTCAGTCATGCCTACTCCTTTGACCAAAAACCAAGCTGTGCGCCGAAACTCGCGCGGAAATCCGGGAGCCCGAGTCCGTTGTGCCCGATGGCAGCTTACGCCGAGCCGCGGCGGCTCACCGCCGGACGATCGCGTGCTCGCGCACCAGGGAGTACAGCCGCCAGTGGCCCGGCACGCCCTTGAGCGCCGTCTCGCCGCGGTCGCCGAAGCGGTGTCGCGACCCGGTGACGATGTCGCGCAGCGTGGAGGACACCAGCACTTCGCTGGGGCCGGCGAGTGCGGCCACCCGCGCGCCGATGTGGACGGCCATGCCGGCGACGTCTGTGCCGCGCACCTCCACTTCGCCCGCGTGAATGCCCACCCGCACCTCGATGCCCAGCACGCGGACCGCGTCGACGATGGCGTCGGCGCAGGCGATCGCGGCGCTCGGGCTGCTGAATGTGGCGACGAATCCGTCGCCGGCCGTGTTGACTTCGCGCCCGGCGAACCGCTGCAGCTCGTGGCGCACCAGGGTGTCGTGATTGTCGAGCAGGTCGCGCCAGCGGTGGTCGCCGAGCAGGGCGGCGCGCTCGGTGGAGCCGACGATGTCGGTGAAGACGATCGTGGTGAGCAGGCGCTCGGTATCGGAGCCGCCGCGCACGCCGGTGATGAACTCCTCGATCTCGTCGAGGAGGGGCGCGGTATCGCCCACCCAGTACAGGGTGTCCTCGCCCGAGCACTCGACGAGCCGTGCCCCGGGAATGTGCTCGGCGAGATACCGCGCGTGCGCGACGGGGCTGAAGCCGGGATTGTCGCGATGCAGGATCAGCGTCGGCACGGCGACGCGGGGCAGCCGGTCGCGAACGTCGCCTTCCCTGACCTTGTTGATGAACGCGCGGGCCATGCTGGGCGACGCGGCGCGGTTTCCGGCCATGTCCCACCACGCACGAAACGCGTCGTCGCCCGCCGCGGAGGGCGCGATGATGCCGAGCATGTCGAAACCCTGGTCGACGGCGTCCGGCTCCATCCCGACCGTCGTGAAGCGGTCGGCATCGTCGAGGTCACTCCCGATGGGGTAATCGGGACCCCGCAGGGTGCGGGCCGCGCCGTTGGCAATGACGAGGCTGTTCACCCGGTCGGAATGGTCGGCCGCGAGCACGACGCCGGCCAACGACGTGAAACCCGGGGCGAAAACGGTCGCACGCTCGCATCCCACCGCGTTCATGACCGCGATCGCGTCCTGTGCCCAGGACTCCGGGCCGAGCATGTCCAGGGACGGCACCCGCGAGGACAGGCCGATGCCGCGCTGGTCGAACCGAATCACCCGGCAAAACGATGCGAGCCGGCGGTGAAAGCGGTACATCGACGGCTCGAGGTCGACGCAGTCGATTGGGATTAACGGGCCCGGCAGCACGAGCAGGTCGATCGGGCCATCGCCGAAGACCTGATAGGCGATGTCGATCTCGCCGCAACTTGCGTACCGGGTCCGCGGAGCCGCAGAACTCCCAGCCACGCATCCAGGCTAGTGCAGGTCACCGACAAGCAGGAACGGGTCAACCGCGGATGATCGGCACCAGATAGCGGGCGGCGTACTCGCGGACGGCCGTGGGGTCGGACGTGTCGAGCCGGTCGGTGGGAAACACGATGATGCCCAGGGCGACGCGAAGCAGGATGTCGGCGATGTTGGTCAGGTCGCGCTCGGGCATGTCGGCCCCGCACCGACGCAGGGTGTGCGCGATCCCGTCGGCGAACTGATTGATGGGGAAGGCATGCGAGCGGGAGAACATCCCCAACAGCTCCGGTTCGCTGTCCGCGATCCGGGAGTACAGCGGAGAATCGTGGACCAGGCGCACCCCGAGGGCGAACGCCTCGATCACGGCCTGCTGCGGGTCGCAGCCCGTCGCGGCCCGGTCCAGTGTGGTGAAGAACGATTCGGCCTCACGCCGCACCACGTGCCCGAACAGGTCGTCCTTAGTGGGGAAGCGCCGGTAGATGGTGCTCCGACTGACCCCGGCACGCGCGGCGATGTCCTCGATGTTGGCCCGGCGCACGCCGTAGGTCTCGAACACGGTGCGCGCGGTGTCCAGGATGGTGCGGTCGAGGTCGGTCTGTTCGCCGAGATTGCTGGCAAGGCTGTGGTTCTGCACGGATTACGCCCCTCACGGCAGTCTCGGCGCGACAACGCTCGTTTGACACAAAGATACGCATTTGTTTCACTGCTTCACAACGGGGTGTGCGCGTTTGGGGGCGAGGAGATTCGGATGACAGCGCAGTGGGCCGGCCAGGATTTCGACACCGGTGTTCGGGAGGCGCTGCCCATGCCGGTCGACGGGCCGGACGACTTCGCGCGGCTGGGTCCCGAGTCTTTGATCTGGAAGTTCTACGGGGACAACCGCACCCAGTTCTTCGGGTTCCAACGCACCGCCGGGGTCGAGAACTGCATCGAGCAGCTCGCCCAGGGCGTGCTCGACCACTCGGTCGTCTTCAGCGACACGTTGGGCCGGGCCAAGCGGACCGCGCCGCCGCTGATGAAGACCGTCTACTCCGATCAACCGCGCGAGTGGGGCCGCAAGGTCCGGGACTTTCACAAGTCGATCAAGGGCACCATCAGTGACGGCTCGAGGTATCACGCGCTGAATCCGGAGCTCTTCTACTGGGCGCACGCCAGCTTCGTCGATCAGGTCATCTACAACACCGACACGTTCATCCGCCGGCTGTCCCGTGCGGAGAAGGAGCAGATCTTCGACGAGGGCAGGGTCTGGTACGCCCTCTACGGGGTCAGCGACCGCGGCCAGCCGCAGACCTACGACGAGTTCCTCGCCTACTGGGACGAGATGCTCGAGCGGTTCGTCCCGCATAAGACCGTCCTGTACGGCACCGGCTACATCAGGAAGGGCATTCCGGGCCCGCGCTGGATGCCCAAGCCGATCTGGCGGGTGTTGTCCGCGCCGCTCAACGCCTACACCCGGCTGGTCTTGGTCGGGACCATGCCGCCGCAGATGCGCGAAGTATGCCAGTTGGAGTGGAACCCGAAGAAGGAGAAGCGTTTTCAGCGCTTCGCCGCCGCCATGCGGGCGCTCAATCCACTGATCAACCGGCTGCCCGTGGGGGCGATCTACACTCCGTGGGCGGCCAGGGCGTGGCGGCGCTCGGGCGTCGATCCGCGCCGGCTACACAACCGCGCGGCTTAGCAGCGGCGTTCGGCGGCGGTGATGCCGCCTTTGAGGAGCTCGTCGATGACTTTCTTGAACACCGGCAGCATCAGCCGGTCAACACCGGGGATCTTCAGCGTCGACCGTAGATGCCAGCTGACCTCGGTCCCCATGCCGGCCTCGCGCAGCTGGATCGTGCCGATGTGATTGCGGGTCGGTGCGCCTGAGATCATCTTGTACGCGTAGCGGGTGGGTCGCTCATACTCGATGACCTCCTCGACGAACGGCGGACCGATCGCCACCAGACGTCTGATCGCGCCGACACCGTTTGGTGCCGGGGTTCCCTCGCGATCGAGCGTGCTGCGCCGGATTGCCCACACGTAGTCCGCGATCCCGCGGTGGTCGGTCATGGCGTCGAACACGGTCTCGATCGGCGCCGTCGAGGCCCGGGTGAGGGTGAACTCGATCATTCGCGCTCCATGCTGTCGATACGCCCTGGCGGCATCCGGTTGTTCATCATCATCATCATCCGTCCCCTTTCGCTGCAGAGAACATAGCCCTGTGGCCGACAGCTCATCGAGGCCGCATAATGCCAACGCTATGTGAGGTTCTCGGGTATCAGCCGACTCGACGGCTACCGAGATGAACCCCATGCATGCCCGGCCGCGAAAGTTAACAACGGGTACACGGCGCCGAAATTCCATGCGAAGTAAGCCAATACGGCGACGGGCGCTTGGCGAGCGGGTGAGGATGGGCCAGGATCTCTTGATATGGCCGATATCGACTTCTCGTTGTTGGACGTTCCGAGATCGGAACCGGTCGACGATCCCGAGGCCTATCTGCGCGCGGCGATCGCCTGGCACTTCGGTGAAGACACCGGTTCGGCGTTCTGGTTGCGGACCGCCGCGACGCTGGACTTCGACCCGATGGCCGACGTCAACACCTTCGCCGATCTGAAAATGTTTCCCAACCTCGTCAACGAATTGCGCGGCGTGCCGGTGGAGGACCTCATCCCGCGCGGCTACGGAACGCCGCCCCCGGTGCCCCAGATATTCGAGTCCGGCGGCACCACCGGTGCCCCGAAACGGACTGTGCAGCTGCCGGATTGGGTCGCGCAGGTGGTGCAATGGCAGACCCAGGACTTCGCCGCCGGCGGGTTTCGCCGCGGCGAAGGCTTCCTGTGCCTCATGCCCAGCGGACCGCACGGGGTGGGATATTTCTCGCGGCTGGTCTCCGAGCGGCTCGGCGCGACGTTCCACGCGATCGACATCGATCCCCGATGGGTGAAGAAGATCGCCGCCCGCGGCGCCGCCTCCGAAGTCGCCGCCTATGTCGACCACGTCGTCGAGCAGGCCGTGTTCGTGCTGGGGACGCAGAACGTCGCGAACCTGCACACCACCCCGCCGCTGCTCGAGGCCCTGGCCCGGGACGATCGGCTGGTCGACCTGCTGAACGACAAGATCCGCTACCTGTTGCTCAGTGGCGCGCACGTGGACGCCGACACCCTCGACCTGCTCCGCGGCATCTTCCCGGAAACGACGATCACCATGGCCTTCGGCAGCACGATGGTGCTATCCCAGGCGGTCACCCGAACGGCCGACGGCGACGTGTTCGTATTCGACCCTCGCGCACCGTACGTCGTGTTCTGGGTGGTCGATCCCGACACCGGAGAACGGGTGCCCTACGGCCAGGCCGGTCAGGTGGTGATGAACCACATCAGCAAGGGCATGTTCATCCCGAACAACTTGGAGCGCGATCTGGCGGTCCGGATGCCCGGTCCGGCGGGCGAGCTCAGCGACTCGGTCAGCGAGGTGCGGCCGGTGGACACCTTCGAGGGCGAGGCCGTCATCGAAGGCGTGTACTGAACGTGACCGACGAACGTACCGGCACCGCAACCGATTTGGCGGCGATCGATGCACTCGGCCCCGACGGGGAGTACCGGACCCGCCGTCGGGAGGTCATCTTCAGCACCGCCGGCGCCGCGGTCGCCGAGTTGAGCCTCGTGCCGCCGCTGTATGTTTCGCGGACCTTGGCCGCGCAACGCAAGGTGGCGCCGCTGCCGGTCGAGCAGCGCGCGGCGGCGCTGTCGCAAGCCGCCGGCATCTTCGCCGACGGGGTCGTCGCCGGCCTCGACTTCGAGGCGTACGTCCGGCTGGCCAGCCGGATCTCGGGGTTGCCCATCGCGGTGACCCGCGCCGGGGCGCGCAGCGTCGCCGACGCCGTCAGCGGCGCATTCGACGCGGTCGGCCCGGCCCGGCCGGTGGGCGCGGCACTCGATCGGCGCGAGGAATGCGCCAGGCGCGGTGGCGCGGTGTGGGTGCGGCGGGGGGAGGTCTTCGCCGTGCACGCGGCCGGAAACGGCCCGGGCGTGCACGGCCTGTGGCCGCAGGCACTGGCGCTCGGCTACCGGGTCGCGGTGCGCCCGTCCCGCCGCGAGCCGCTGACGGCGCACCGGTTGGTAACCGCCTTGCGGCGGGCGGGTTTTCGCCCGGAGGACGCCGTCTACCTGCCCACCGACCATGCCGGCGCCGACGAGATCATCCGCTCGGCCGACCTCGCCATGGTGTACGGCGGCCAGCAGGTCGTCGACAAGTACGCCGAGGACCCGGCGGTCATCGTGAACGGCCCGGGGCGCAGCAAGATCCTCATCACCGCCGACCACGACTGGCGCGATCACGTCGATGTGATCGTCGACTCGATCGCCAACCTCGGGGGCATGGCCTGCGTCAACACCACCGCCGTGCTCTACCAGGGTGACCCCGGCCCGCTGGCGCGTGCGATCGCGCGGCGGCTGGCGGCCATCGAGCCGCTGCCCACCGACGACGAGCGTGCGCTGCTGCCCACCCAGCCCCTCGATCAGGCTCGGGCGCTGGCGGATTACCTGGCGGCCAAGGCCAGCGGATCGACGCCGCTGCTGGGCGCCGATCAGGTGGTCGCCGACCTCGGCGACGGCTACGCGGCGCTGCGTCCGGCCGTACACCTGCTGCCCGCGCCCGCGGCGGACGCGCTCAACGTCGAGCTGCCCTTTCCCTGCGTATGGGTATCGCCATGGTCGCCCGGTGCGGGCGTGGACCCGTTGCGGCATTCGTTGGTCGTGACCGCGATGACCGATGACGAGCGCCTGATCGACGATCTGCTCGCCGAACCGACGATCGCCAACGTGTATGCCGGGCCCCACCCGACGTGGCACGCGGCGCCGGGCATCCCGCACGGGTTCCTGGCGGACGCCCTGATGCGCAACAAGGGCTTTATCCAGTACGGCGGCTGACGCCCACCTCAAGCCCGGCCGGCGGCGGGCACCAGAACCCGCGCCGGCCGGCTTGTCCGTCGAGCGACGAACTCAACAGCTGATCGCTCAGCTTCCGAAGCCACCCCTGCCGCTCGCGACCGTCGAGGCTCCAGCGGTTCCCGCGTCGAGGTGGCTGGAGGCGAAGGCGACGCCTTTGTCGATCATGGCGCCGTCGTCGGCGTAGGTGTTGTGGGCGGCGAAGTTCATGCCGTCGGAGCAGACCGGGTCTTC
>NZ_LZIL01000017.1 GCF_001667075.1 Mycobacterium sp. 852014-52450_SCH5900713
GCGCACCAAATCCCCGGTGCGATACATCCGCGCCCCCGCACCCCCAAACGGGTTGGCCACAAACCGTTCCGCAGTCAAACCCATCCGGCCCAGGTAGCCGTGCGCGAGTGCGGGCCCGCTCAAATACAGTTCGCCGACCACCCCGATCGGGGCCGGGTTCAGCCGCGCGTCGAGCACCAGCGCGCACACCCCCGGGATCGGGGTGCCGATGCTCACCGGCTGCCCCGCCGACAGCGGCGCAGTGGACGTGGCGCAGATGGTGGTCTCGGAGGGGCCATAGCCGTTGAACATCCGCCGACCCGGCGCCCAGGCGCCGACCAACTCCGCCGGGCACGCCTCTCCCGTGGTAACCAGCGTGTCGAGTCCGTCCAGCCGGGCCCGGTCCAGCGACGCCAACACCGTCGGGGTCACCACCGCCGCGCTGACCCGCTGGTCCTGCAGCAACTCGGTCAGCGCCTCTCCCGCGTAGGCCTGGGGCGGGGCCATCACCAACGTCGCGCCGGACCCGACCGCCCACAACAGATCGAAGATCGACGCATCGAAGGTCGGCGCGGCCACCATCAGCACGCGCGACTGCGCGCCCAGCCCGTACACCTTGCATTGCGACGCGGCCAATCCGACCAGGCCGGCGTGGCTGACCGTCACGCCCTTGGGCGCGCCGGTGGATCCCGAGGTGAACATCACATAGGCGGTGTTCTCGACCTTCAGTGGCGAGTGCCGGTCGGCGTCGGTGATGGGCTTCGCGCACCGCCCCGACAGGTCCAGTTCGTCGACACGCAACACCGGGCGCGCGCCCGCCCCGACCAAAGTGTCGGCGCCACACGTCAACACACACACCGCGCCCACCGCATCCAACACCGTGGCG
>NZ_LZIL01000018.1 GCF_001667075.1 Mycobacterium sp. 852014-52450_SCH5900713
GGCGACCTGGTCCGCTGGGGCGCCGATGGCCAGCTGCAGTACATGGGCCGCGCCGACGAGCAGGTCAAGATCCGCGGATACCGCATCGAGCTCGGCGAGGTGCATGCCGCGCTGGCGGCGCTGGACGGGGTCAACGAGGCGGCGGTGATCGCCCGCGAGGACCGCCCCGGCGACAAGCGCCTGGTGGGCTACGTGACCGGGACCGCCGATCCGGCCGAGATCCGCAACCAGCTCGGCGAGCGGCTGCCGACCTACATGGTGCCCACTGCGGTCGTGGTGCTCGAGGCGCTGCCGCTGACGGTCAACGGCAAACTCGACACCCGCGCTCTGCCGGTACCCGAATACTCCGATGCCGATCACTACCGCGCGCCGAGCACGGCCGTCGAGGAGATCTTGGCCGGCATCTACGCCCAGGTCTTGGGTGTGGAGCGCGTCGGGGTCGACGACTCGTTCTTCGACCTCGGCGGGGACAGCATCCTGTCGATGCAGGTCGTCGCCCGCGCCAGGGCGGCCGGCGTGGTCTGCCGCCCGCGCGACATCTTCGTCGAGCAGACGGTGGCCCGGCTGGCCCGGGTGGCCGGCGTGGCCACCGATGACGACGTCGTCGACGAGGGCATCGGCGAAGTGGTCGCGACCCCGATCGTGCGCTGGCTGGAGAGCGTCGACGGTCCGGTCGAGCAGTTCAACCAGACCATGGTGGTGCAGGCCCCGGCGGGAGTGAGCGAAGCCGACGTGGTGCTGGTGCTGCAGGCTTTGCTGGACCGGCACGCCATGTTGCGGCTGCGGGTCGACGACGACGGCGCGGGGGACTGGTCGCTGCGGGTGCCCGAGGTCGGCGTGGTGGATGCCGCCGGGTGTTTGCACACCGTGGAGACGTTGTCCGACGCGGCGCTGTCGACGGCGGTCTCGCAGCTGAACCCGGCCAGCGGCGCGATGCTGCGCGCGGTGTGGGTGCCCTCCACGGGCCAGCTGGCGTTGATCATTCACCACCTGGCCGTCGACGGCGTGTCGTGGCGAATCCTGTTGGAAGACTTGAACATTGCGTGGGCTCAGCACCACAGCGGTCAGCCGGTGGCGTTGCCGGTGGGCGGGATGTCGTTCGCCCGGTGGTCGTCGCTGTTGGCGGAGCACGCGCGCCGGCCGGAGGTCGTGGACCAGGCGGAGGCCTGGCGGCAGATCGCGTCGACGCCGGCGCCCTTGCCGGCGGTGCGGCCCGACATCGACACCTACGTCAGCGCGGGTCAGCTCTCGGTGTCGCTCGACGCCGACACCACCCGGTTGTTGCTGGGCGAGGTGCCCGCGGCGTTCCACGCGGGCGTGCAGGACATCCTGTTGATCGCGTTCGGGCTGGCCTGGGCCCAGTTCGTCGGCACCGGCGCCCCAATCGGCATCGACGTCGAGGGCCACGGCCGCCACGAGGAACTGGGCCCGCACGTCGACCTGTCCCGCACGGTGGGCTGGTTCACCACCAAGTACCCCGTCGCGCTCACGGTCGGCGGCCTGTCCTGGGGACATGTCGTCGCCGGCGAGGCCGAGTTGGGCGCACTGGTCAAGGACGCCAAGGAACAGCTGCGCGCCCTGCCGGACACGCTGACCTACGGGCTGCTGCGCTATCTGAACCCCGACGTCGACATGGACGGGTCGGACCCGGTGATCGGGTTCAACTACCTCGGGCGCCTCGGCGGCGCGGGCGACCTGTCCAGCGAGTTGTGGCGGCTCGACCAGGACAGCCTGGCGTCGGCCGGCGCGGCGACGGCGGTGCCCATGCCCTTGCCGCACACCGTCGAGCTCAACGCCGGCACGCTGGACACCGCCGCGGGTCCGCTGCTGCAGGCCAACTGGACCTGGGCGCGCTCGGCGCTCGATGAGGGCCAGGTCGGCCGGCTGAGCGAGCTGTGGTTCGACGCCCTGAGCGGCATCTGCAGCCACGTCCGCAACGGTGGCGGCGGGTTGACCCCGTCGGACCTCGCGCCCGCGCGGCTGACCCAGCGGGACATCGACGAGCTGTGCCAGCGCTACCCGGTCGCCGACGTGTTGCCGTTGACCCCGTTGCAGCAGGGGCTCCTCTTCCACACCGGCAGCGCGCACGGAAGCGAAGACCTGTACGCCGTGCAGCTCGACATCAGCGTGAACGGTGCCCTCGACCCGCACCGGCTGCGCGACGCGGTGCACACCATGATCAAGCGGCATCCCAATGTGGTGGCGCACTTCGTCGAAGACTTCGGTGAGCCGGTGCAGGTCCTGTCGGCCGAGCCGGCGCTGTCGTGGCATTACGTCGAACTCGACGCCCAAGATGCCGAACCCGAGGAGCAGATCCAGCAGGTCTGCGCCGCCGAACGTGCCGCGGTGTGCGACCTGGCGGACCGCCCGCCGTTCCGGGCCGCGCTGATCCGCACCGCCGACAACCGGCACCGGTTCGTGCTGACCAACCACCACATCGTGCTCGACGGCTGGTCCAAGCCGATTCTGCTGCAGGAGATCTTCGCCGCCTACTACGGCGTGCAGCTGCCCGCGCCGGTGCAATACCGCAAGTTCGTCGCGTGGCTGGCCGCGCAGGACCGCGGCGCCGCCCAGGCGGCGTGGCGGCGGGTGCTGGCCGGGTTCGACACCCCCACCCTGGTCGGTCCGGCTGGCCGGATGAGCCTCGGCCCGCGGGGCGTCTCCTCGTTCCAGGTGTCGGCGGAGACCACGCGCGCGCTGGGCGAGCTGGCCCGCTCGTGCCGCACCACCGTCAGCACCGTGCTGCAGGCCGCCTGGGCGCAGCTGCTCATGTGGCTGACCGGCCAGCACGACGTGACATTCGGGACCGCGGTCTCGGGGCGGCCGACGGAGCTGACCGGCGCCGACCAGATGGTGGGGCTGCTCATCAACACGGTGCCGGTGCGGGCGACGATCGGCGCCGAAACCACGATCGCGGACCTGCTAAATCAGCTGCAGAGCGCCTACAACGACACACTCGAGCACCAGCACTTGGCGCTGAATGAGATCCATCGTGTAACGGGACATGACCAATTATTCGACACCATGTTCGTGTACGAGAACTACCCGATCGACACCGCCGCGCTGTCGGCCGTCGATGAACTGGCCATTGAGGGCTTTACCAACCGCGAATTCAACCACTATCCGCTCTCGGTGCAAGCCGTGCCGGGTCACGAACTGGGTCTTCGCGTCGAATTCGATACAGAAGTCTTCGACCAAGGCAGAATCGAGAGGTTGATCGAGCGGTTCCGGCGCGTGCTGGAAGCCATGACCGCAGATGTGGAGGAGCAGTCATGACCGTCGGTGCAGGGCGGCGATTGTTGTCGATCGACTTGCTGGATGGCGGCGAGCACGACCGCCTCGACGAGTGGGGTAACCGGGCGGTGTTGACCGCGCCGGTGAAGGGGGCTGCGTCCATTCCGGCGTTGTTCGACAAGCAGGTCGCGCGTGTACCGGAGGCTCCGGCACTGACGTTCGAGGGCCGCACGCTCACCTATCAGGAGCTCGACCAGGCCGCGAACCGGCTGGCCCACCTGCTGGCCGACCACGGCGCGCGTCCGGGGGCATGCGTGGCGCTGCTTCTGCCGCGCTCGGCCGAGGCGATCGTGTCGATCCTGGCTGTCCTCAAGACCGGCGCGGCCTATCTGCCGATCGACCCCGCGGTCCCGGCGGCGCGGATGGAGTTCATGCTCGGCGATGCGGCGCCGGTCGCCGCGGTCACGACGGCGGAGTTGCGGGCGCGGCTGGACGGATTCGACTTGCTGGTCGTCGACGTCGACGATCCCGCGGTGGCCGAACAGCCCAGCTCGGGGCTGCAGGGGCCGGCCCCCGAGGACATCGCGTACATGATCTACACCTCGGGCACGACCGGAACCCCCAAGGGCGTGGCGGTCACTCACCAGAACGTCACCCAGTTGCTGAAGTCGCTGCCCGCCCACCTGCCGAAGGCGGGTGTGTGGTCGCAGTGGCATTCGCTGGTTTTCGACGTTTCGGTGTGGGAGATCTGGGGCCCGCTGTTGCACGGCGGACGCCTGGTGGTGGTGCCCGAGTCGGTGGCCGGATCGCCGGACGACCTGCACGCGTTGCTGGTCGCGGAGAAGGTCACGGTGTTGTGCCAGACCCCGTCGGCGGTGGGAATGCTCTCGCCGGACGGGCTGGATTCGACGGCACTGATCGTGGCGGGCGAGGCGTGCCCGTCCGAGGTGGTGGACCGGTGGGCGCCGCGTCGGGTGATGATCAACGCCTACGGCCCGACCGAAGGCACGGTGTACGCATCGATGAGCGCGCCGCTGAGCGCCGAGTCGGGGGCGCCGACGATCGGCTCGCCCGTGCCGGGCGCCGCGCTGTTCGTGCTCGACAAGTGGTTGCGTCCGGCGCCGGAGGGTGTCGTCGGCGAGCTCTACATCGCGGGCCGCGGTGTGGCCTCCGGCTATGTGCGCCGGGCGGGTCTGACGGCCTCGCGGTTTGTGGCATGCCCGTTCGGGGCGCCGGGGACGCGGATGTATCGCACCGGCGACCTGGTGCGATGGGGCATCGACGGCCAGCTGCAGTACCTCGGCCGCGCCGACGAGCAGGTCAAGATCCGCGGCTACCGCATCGAACTCGGCGAAATCCAGACCGCCCTCGCGGGGCTGGACGGCGTCGACCAGGCCGCGGTGATCGCCCGCGAGGACCGCCCCGGCGACAAGCGCCTGGTCGGTTACATCACCGGGACCGCCGACCCGGCCGTGATTCGCACCCAGCTCGGCGAGCGGCTGCCCAGCTACATGGTTCCGGCCGCCGTCGTGGTGCTGGACGCGCTGCCGCTGACGGTCAACGGCAAACTCGACAAGCGGGCGTTGCCTGCGCCCGAGTACCAGAAGACCAGCGGCGAATACCGCGCGCCGACCACGGCCGTCGAAGAGACGCTGACCGCCATCTACGCCCAGGTGCTCGGGCTGGAGCGGGTCGGCGTCGACGACTCGTTCTTCGACCTCGGCGGCGACAGCATCCTGTCGATGCAGGTGGTGGCACGCGCCCGCGCGGCCGGCGTGGTGTGCCGCCCGCGCGACGTTTTCGTCGAGCAGACCGTGGCCCGGCTGGCCCGGGTGGCCGGCGTGGCCTCCGACGACGACGTCGTCGACGAGGGCATCGGCCCGGTGGTCGGCACCCCGATCATGCGCTGGCTGCAGCAAGTCGACGGCCCGACCGACCAGTTCAACCAGACCATGGTGGTCCAGGCGCCGGCCGGCGTCACCGGCGATGACGTGCGGGTCGTGCTGCAATCACTGCTGGACCGGCACGCCACGCTGCGGATGCGCGTCGACGACGACGGCGCCGGCGGCTGGTCGATGCAGGTGCCCGACGTCGGCGCGGTCGATGCCGGCGCCTGCATGGACACCGTCCACGCGCTGTCCGACGCGACGCTGGTGGCGGCGCGCTCCCAGCTGAACCCCGCGGCGGGGACCATGCTCCGCGCCGTGTGGGCGGAATCGACGGCCCAGTTGGCGCTGATCATTCACCACCTGGCCGTTGACGGCGTTTCGTGGCGAATCCTGTTGGAAGACTTGAACATTGCCTGGGCTCAGCACCACAGCGGCCAGGCGGTGGCGCTGCCGGCCGCCGGGACGTCGTTCGCCAGGTGGACGGCGATGCTGGAAGAGCACGCCCAGCGGCCCGAGGTGATCGAGCAGGCCGAGGCGTGGCGGCAGGTCGCGGCGACCCCGGCGCTGTTGCCGGCCGTGCGCCCCGACGTGGACACCTACGAGACGGCCAAGCAGCTGTCGGTGTCGCTGGATGTCGAGACCACCCGGCAGCTGCTGGGTGAGGTGCCCTCGGCGTTCCACGCCGGCGTGCAGGACATCCTGTTGATCGCGTTCGGGTTGGCCTGGGCGCGGTTCGTGGGCACCGGCGCGCCGATCGGCATCGACGTCGAGGGCCACGGCCGCCACGAGGAACTGGGCCCGCACGTCGACCTGTCCCGCACGGTGGGCTGGTTCACCACCAAGTACCCCGTCGCGCTGACCGTCGGCGAACTGGACTGGGCGCAGGTGATGGCCGGCGACCCCGCGCTCGGAGTGCTCGTCAAGAAGGCCAAGGAGCAGCTGCGCGCACTCCCGAACCCGCTGACCTACGGGTTGCTGCGGTACATGAACAGCGAGGTGGACCTGGACGGGTCGGACCCCGTGATCGGCTTCAACTACCTGGGACGACTGGGCGCGGCGGCGGATCTGCCCGGCGAGATGTGGCGGATCAGCCAGGACAGCCTTTCGTTCACCGGCGCCGCCAGCGCGGCGCTGCCCATGCCCTTGATGCACACCGTCGACCTCAACGCCGGGACCATGGACACCGAGGCCGGCCCGCACCTGCAGGCCAACTGGACGTGGGCGCCCTCGGCGCTGGACCACGAGCAGGTCAGCCGGTTGAGCCAGCTGTGGTTCGAGGCCCTGGCCGGCATCTGCGCCCACGTGCGCAGCGGCGGTGGCGGTCTGACCCCGTCGGACATCGCCCCCGCTCGCCTGAACCAGCAGCAGCTCGACGACCTCTGCCAGCAATTCGCGGTCGCCGACGTGTTGCCGCTGACCCCGTTGCAGCAGGGCCTGCTCTTCCACGCCAGCTTTGCGCACGACCTCGGCGACGACGTCTATGCGGTGCAGCTCGGCATCACCGTCACCGGTGACCTCGACCCGCATCGATTGCGCGAGGCCGTCCACACCGTCGTCAACCGGCATCCCAACCTGGCGGCCCGCTTCTGCCCGCAGTTCGGCGAGCCGGTGCAGGTCATTCCGGCCGACCCCGTGATGGCGTGGCGGTACATCCAGCTCGGAGCGGAAGACTTGGACCCCGAGGAGAAGATCGAACAGCTCTGCGCCGCCGAGCGCGGCGCGGTCAGCGACCTCGCCAACCGACCGGCCTTCCGGGCCGCGTTGATCCGCACCGCCGACAACCGGCACCGGTTCGTGCTCACCAACCACCACATCGTGATGGATGGGTGGTCGCTGCCGATCATGCTGCGCGAGATCCTCACCAGCTACTACGGGGACAGGTTGCCCGCGCCCGCGTCCTTCCGCAGCTACCTGACGTGGCTCGCGGCTCAGGACCGCACGGCCGCCCGCGCGGCGTGGGCCGAGGTGCTGGGCGGGTTCGAAGCACCCACCCTGGTCGGTCCGCCGGCCCGGTTGGGACTCGGGCGGCGAGGGGTCGAGTCGTACCGGCTGCCCGCGGAGACCACGCGCGCGCTGGGCGAGCTGGCCCGCTCGTGCCACACCACGATCAACACCGTGCTGCAGAGCGCCTGGGCGCAGTTGCTGATGCGGCTGACCGGCCAGCACGACGTGGCCTTCGGCACCGCGGTGTCCGGTCGGCCCGCGGATTTGGCCGGCGCCGAGTCGATGGTGGGCTTGCTGATCAACACGGTGCCGGTGCGCGCGCACGTCACGGCGGGCACCACGGTTTCCGAGCTGCTGCAGCAGCTGCAGCGGGCCCACAACGACACGATCGAGCACGAGCACCTGGCGCTGAACGAGATTCACCGCGTCACCGGGCACGACCAGCTGTTCGACACGCTGTTCCTGTACGAGAACTACCCGATCGACACCAGCGTGCCGTTGGGCTTCCACGAGCTGGCGATCACCGACGTCACCAACCGCGAATACAACCACTACCCGCTTTCGGTCATGGCGCTGCCGGGCCGGGAATTGGGCCTGCGGGTCGAGTTCGACACCAGCGTGTTCGACACGGCCGCGATCGAGTCGATGATCGAGCGGTTCCGGCGCGTGCTGGGGGCGATGACCGCCGACTCGAGCCAGCGGCTCTCGTCGATGGACGTGTTGGATGCCGGCGAGCGCACCCGCCTCGACGACTGGGGCAACCGGGCGGTGTTGACCGCGCCGGTGGGGGCGACGGCGTCGATCCCGGCGCTGTTCGCCAAGCAGGTGGCCCGTGTTCCGGAGGCTCCGGCGCTGACGTTCGACGGCCACACGCTTACCTATCGGGAACTCGACGAGGCCGCGAACCGGCTGGCCCACCTGCTCGCCGAGCACGGCGCGGGCCCGGGCGAAAGCGTGGCGCTGCTGTTCTCCCGGTCGGCCGACGCGATCGTGTCGATCCTGGCGGTGCTGAAGACCGGGGCGGCGTATTTGCCGATCGATCCTGCGGTCCCGGCGTCGCGGATCGAGTTCGTGCTTGCCGATGCCGCGCCGGTCGCCGTGGTCACCACCGCCGAATTGCGGTCCCGGGTGGACGGCTCCGACCTGTTGGTCGTCGATGTCAACGACGCGCCGGTGGACGCCCAGCCCGCCACGGCGTTGCCGGCGCCATCGCCGGACGACATCGCGTACCTGATCTACACGTCCGGCACCACGGGTGTCCCGAAGGGCGTTGCGGTCACCCACCACAACGCCACCCAGCTGCTGGAGAAACTGCACGCCGACCTGCCGGACCCTGGTGTGTGGGCGCAGTGGCACTCGCTCGTCTTCGACGTGTCGGTGCACGAGATCTTCGGCGCACTGTTGCACGGCGGCCGGCTGGTCGTGGTGCCCGAGTCCGTGGCCGGTTCGCCGAAGGACCTGCACGATTTGCTGGTCGCGGAGAACGTCACCGTGCTCAGCCAGACCCCGTCGGCGGTGGGAATGCTCTCGCCGGAGGGCCTGGAATCGACGGCCCTGGTGGTCGCCGGTGAGGCCTGCCCGCCCGAGGTGGTGGACAGGTGGGCGCCGGGCCGGGTGATGATCAACGCCTACGGCCCGACCGAAGGCACGGTGTACGCGGCGATGAGCACGCCGTTGAGCGCCGACACGGGAGCGCCGATCGGTGCCCCGGTTCCGGGGGCGGCGCTGTTCGTTCTGGACAAGTGGCTGCGGCCGGCGCCCGAGGGCGTCGTCGGTGAGCTGTACATCGCGGGCCGCGGTGTGGCGTGCGGCTATGCGCGCCGCTCGGGCCTGACGGCCTCGCGGTTCGTGGCCTGCCCGTTCGGGGCCCCCGGTGCGCGCATGTATCGCACGGGCGACCTGGTGCGCTGGGGCGCCGATGGCCAGCTGCAATACCTGGGGCGCGTCGACGAGCAGGTCAAGATCCGCGGCTACCGCATCGAGCTCGGCGAAATCCAGGCGGCCCTGGCCGGTCTGGACGGGGTCGAGCAGGCGGCGGTGATCGCCCGTGAAGACCGCCCCGGGGACAAGCGCCTGGTCGGCTACATCACCGGGTCCGCGAATCCGGCCGAGATCCGGGCCCAATTGGGCGAGCGGCTCCCGGCCTACATGGTGCCGGTCGCCGTGGTGGTCCTGGACGCGCTGCCGTTGACCGTCAACGGCAAGCTCGACAAGCGGGCCCTGCCCGCCCCGGAGTACCAGAAGACCGGTGGTGAGTATCGGGCCCCGGCCACCCCCATCGAAGAGACCCTGGCCGAGATCTACGCCGGAGTCCTTGGGCTGCAGCGGGTTTCGGTCGAAGACTCCTTCTTCGACCTCGGTGGCGATTCGCTCTCCGCGATGCGGGTGATCGCCGAGATCAACACGGCCCTCGACGCGAACCTCTCGGTGCGCACCCTGTTCGAGGCGCCCTCGGTGCGACGCCTCGGGCAGCGGGCGGAACGCGATGCCAGCGGTGTGGACGACATCGAAGGCGGCGGTGCCAGCTTTGCGTCCGTGCACGGTCGTGACGCCACCCAGGTCTACGCCAGCGATCTCAAACTGGACAAGTTCATCGACGCCCCGACGCTGGGCAACGCGCCGTCGCTACCCGGCCCAAGCTCGGAGGTGCGGACGGTCCTATTGACCGGTGCCACGGGCTTCCTGGGGCGGTACCTGGCGCTGCAGTGGCTCGAACAGCTGGAGCTGGTCGACGGCAAGCTGATCTGCCTGGTGCGCGCCGGCTCGGACGAGGAGGCGTGGCAGCGGCTGGAGAAGACATTCGACAGCGGTGACCCGCAGTTGTTGCAGTACTTCCAGACGCTGGCCGCCGACCACTTGGAGGTCATCGCCGGTGACAAGGGCGCGGCGAACCTCGGCCTCGACGAGCAGACCTGGCAGCGGCTGGCCGACACCGTCGACCTGATCGTCGACTCGGCCGCCCTGGTCAACGGCGTGCTGCCGTACGGCGAGCTGTTCGGCCCCAACGTGGCGGGCACCGCGGAGCTGATCCGGGTGGCGCTGACCACCAAGCTGAAGCCGTATGCGTATGTATCGACCTCCGACGTGGGCCGTCAGATCGATCCGGCGGTGTTCACCGAAGACGCCGACATCCGGGTCATCAGCCCGATCCGCAAGGTCGACGGCAGCTACGCCAACGGTTACGGCAACAGCAAGTGGGCCGGCGAGGTGTTGCTGCGCGAGGCCCACGACCTGTGCGGGTTGCCCGTCTCGGTGTTCCGCTCCGACATGATCCTGTCCGACACCAGCTACGCCGGCCAGTTCAACCTGTCGGACATGTTCACCCGGATGGTGCTGAGCCTGGTGGCTACCGGCATCGCGCCGCGCTCGTTCTACCAGTTGGACGTCGACGGCAACCGGCAACGTGCGCACTTCGATGCGTTGCCGGTGGAGTTCGTCGCGGAGGCGGTCACCACGCTGGGCACTCAGGTGATGGACGGGTTCGAGACCTATCACGTGATGAACCCGCACGACGACGGCATCGGCATCGATGAGTATGTCGACTGGCTGATCGAGGCCGGCTATCCGATCGAACGGATCGACGACTTCGGGGAGTGGCTCCAGCGGTTCGAGGCCGCGCTGCGTGATCTGCCGGAGCGGCAGCGCAAGCACTCGGTGCTACAGATGTTGCAGGTGCCGGGCTACAACCAGCTGCAGGCGCCGGAGCCGGCCAGCGGGTCCTTCGCCCCGACCGACCGGTTCCGCGCCGCGGTGCAGGAAGCCAAGATCGGCGCCGACAACGACATCCCGCACGTCACGCCGCAGGTGATCGTCAAATACGTCACCGACCTGCAGCTGCTCGGTCTGCTCTAGCTGACACCCTTGGTTTCGGGACGGCCCCGCGCGGGCCGTCCCGAACCATGTCATCGGTTTGCCGCCAGAAACATCCTTCCTGTATGTTTCAGCGGCACTTACAGGAGTGCTGATAGGTAGCTGGGACTTTTTCGAAACCACTAGCGCACATTCTCGTCCTCGATTAATCTTTCGGACTGTTGCACTCATGTTGACTAATTTGGTGGAAAAACTGATCGCAGCTCCGTCTCCTTAGTCGATATCGAGCCGCAACGGGCGGTGGTCCGACACGGACCACGCTCCGTGTTTGCGCTACATCAAGCGGAACCGAACGGGTATCGCGGAGGGTTCGGTCGAGCGGCTGCAGTCAACCGGGGGTTGAAGAGTGAACCCTATGGTTGGGAAGTTGGATGGAGCTTGGTGAGCCAGCACTTCCGCTTACGCGCGGACAACTAGACATATGGCTTGCACAGGAGACGGGACACTCCGGCACTGAGTGGCAGATCGGCCTCTTCGTCACGATCGACGGCAGGGTCCAACGGGATGCGCTGAAGTGGGCAATCCGCCAAGCGGTGCAAGAGGCCGAACCGACCAGGGCCTCCTTCCAGGAGGCCGATGGCCAGGTCTACCAAAAGGCGATCGACTACCCCGACGTCGAACTGGTCTTCCATGACCTGACCGGCTCGCAGGACGCCGTCCAAGAAGCCCGGCGGATAGCATCATCGATCCAACGAACGCCCATGCCGTTCACGGGCCCGCTGTTCAGATTCGCCCTCTTCCAGACGCGCGCCGACCAATTTCACCTGTTCGCGTGCTGCCACCACATCATCGTCGACGGAACCGGTGTCGCGCTCGTCGGTCACCGCATCGCTTCCATCTACTCGGCCATCGTCTCCGCCGCCCCCATCCCTTCGGCCGTCTTCGGCTCCCTGCGGGACTTGATCGACTGTGAGACGAAGTACGAAGCGTCCGGCGATTACCGCAACGACGAGGCCTACTGGGCTCGGAACCTTCCGGCAAACCCCGAAGTCCCGCTTTGCGCGCCGCGCGCCGCGGGCGAGCGCGACCCTTGGCCCTCCGCCCCGGTCGCGCTGGACGTCGGCGTCCTTCGCCGGGTCGACAAGGTGGCCCACGTGTGGGGGGTGTCCCAGACATCGGTGGTCACGGCCGCGTGCGCGCTTTTGGTGCGCGGGTGGAGCGGAGACGGTGCAGAGGTGGTCCTCGACTTCCCGGTCAACAGGCGGGTGCGCCCGGAGTCGAAAACCCTGCCCGGCATGGTCGCCGGCGTGGTGCCGCTGGTATTGCGAGTCTCACCCGAACTCGCGGTCGCCGAGTTCTGCCAACACGTCGACACCCGGATTCGGGAAGCCGTTGAGCACCAACGGTTTCCGGTGCAGGCGCTGGAGCGCAGAACCCGCGGCCCGGCAGGACCGGCCGAGCGGGTAAGCGTCAATTTCATCCCGTCGGCCTTCACCCTGCCCTTTGGCGGTGTCACCGCCTCCGCGTCGTACACCAACTCCGGCCAGGCAAGTGGCTTCGGCTTGATCTTCTCCACCGACGGGGACCACCTCTATCTCAGCACGGCGGGCGCGTGGCAGCCGTTCTCCGGCCTCGACACCTCCGATCTGGCGCGACACCTGGAGCGGGTGCTGGTGGCGTTGACCACGGACACGACGCGGCGATTGCTGTCCATCGATGTGCTCGAAGAATCCGAGCGTGCCCGGCTGGCCGGCTGGGGGAACTGGGCGGCCGGCGAGCGGAGCGGGCCGTCGGGGCGGTCGATTCCGGAGTTGTTCGCCGTTCAGGTGGGTCGCGCGCCCGGGGCGGTCGCGATCAGTTGTGCGGGGCGGTCGTGGTCGTACCGGGAGATGGATGAGGCCTCGAATCGGTTGGCGCGCTGGCTTATTGGGCACGGCGTGGGCCCGGGGACGTGTGTGGGGTTGTTGGTGGAGCGGTCGGGAGAGGCGGTGATCGCGCTGCTGGGGGTGATGAAGGCGGGGGCGGCGTATGTGCCGATCGATCCGGGGCTGCCGGTGGGGCGGGTGGAGTTCATGCTCGCCGACGCTTCGCCGGTGGTGGTCGTTACGGGTGCGGGGTTGCGGTCGCGGCTGGGCGGGTTTTCGGGGACGGTGCTGGGGATCGACGATCCCGCGATCGACTTGCAGTCGGCTGCGGGATTCGCGGGGCCGGGTGCCGACGATGTGGCACACGTGATTTACACGTCGGGCACGACGGGCACGCCCAAGGGCGTGGCGGTCACCCACCGCAACGTGACCCAGCTGTTTGAGGCGTTGGCTGGCGATGGGCTGCTGAGGCCGGGGCAGGTGTGGAGTCAGTGCCATTCGTTGGCATTCGACTTTTCGGTGTGGGAGATCTGGGGTGCGTTGTTGCATGGGGACCACTTGGTGGTGGTGCCGGATGCGGTGACGCGGTGTGGCGATGATCTGCGGGCGCTGTTGGTGGGCGAACGGGTGTCGGTCTTGACGCAGACGCCGTCTGCGCTGGGGGTGTTGTCGCCGCAGGGGGTGGGGGCGGCGTTGGTGGTGGGGGCTGAGCCGTGTCCGCCGGCGGTGGTGGAGCGATGGGCGCCGGGCCGGGCGATGGTCAACGTGTATGGGCCCACCGAGACGACGATGTGGGTGTCGAAGAGTGCGCCGTTGACGGCGGGATCGGGGCCGCCGCCGATCGGTTCGCCGGTGGGCGGGGCAGCGCTGTTTGTGCTGGACGGCTGGCTGCGCCCGGTGCCGGCGGGAGTGGTCGGCGAGTTGTATGTCGCCGGCGCCGGGGTGGGCCTGGGTTATGTGAGTCGGCCGGGGCTGACGGCTTCCCGGTTTGTGGCGTGTCCGTTCGGTGGGGCGGGCGCGCGGATGTATCGGACGGGGGATTGGGTGTGGTGGGGGCCCGATGGCCAACTGCGATATGTGGGACGCTCGGATGAGCAGGTCAAGGTACGTGGGTATCGCATCGAGCTCGGCGAAATCCAAACCGTCCTAACGGGTTTGGCTGGGGTCGAGCAGGCGGTCGTCATCGCCCGGGAGGACCGGCCCGGGGACAAGCGGCTGGTGGCATACCTGACCGGTACCGCCGATCCCGCCGTGGTGCGCACCCAGCTCGCCGAGCGGCTGCCGGCTTACATGGTTCCGTCCGCGATCATGCCCCTGGCCGCCCTGCCGTTGACGCTCAACGGCAAACTCGATACCCACGCGCTCCCGGCCCCCGGCCACCTCGGCCGTGGGTACCGCGCCCCGGCCACCCTTACCGAAGAGGTCCTTGCCGGGATTTATGCCCAGGTTCTTGGCATTGGCCGCATCGGGGTCGACGACTCCTTCTTCGACTTGGGTGGGGATTCGCTGTCGGCGATGCGTCTGGTCGCCGCGGTGAACACCAGTCTGGATGTGGCCCTTACGGTCCGGGCGTTGTTCGAGGCGCCGACGATCCGCCAGCTGGCGCCGCGCCTCGATCAGGGCGAAGGTCGGCTGGCGCGGGTGGTGGCCGGTGCGCGGCCCGCGGTGGTGCCGCTGTCGTTCGCCCAGTCTCGGCTGTGGTTCCTCGATCAGCTGCACGGCGCTTCGCCGGTCCACAACATGGCGGTCGCGTTGCGCTTGCGGGGAGAGCTGGATGCCGACGTGCTGGGGACGGCGCTGGCCGATGTGGTGGCCCGGCATGAAAGCCTGCGCACGATCTTCGTTGCGCCGGAAGGGACCCCGCAGCAAGTGGTCGTCCCGGTCGGGCGCTTTGATTTCGGCTGGCAAGTCGTAGATGCCGGCGGGTGGCCGGCGAGCCGGCTCGAGGAAGCCATTGCTGCGGCGGCGCGGTACTCGTTTGATCTGGCTGCTGAGGTTCCGTTGCGGGCGACGCTTTTCCGGCTGGGCGACGGTGAGCATGTGCTCGTGGCGGTGGCTCACCATATTGCCGCTGACGGGTGGTCGATCACGCCGTTGGTGCGTGATCTGGGCGTGGCGTATGCCAGCCGATGTGCGGGTGAGGCGCCGGGCTGGGCCGAACTAAGGGTGCAATACGTCGATTACACGATGTGGCAACAGGCGCAGTTCGGGGATCTGGATGATCCGCATAGTGCGATCGCCGCGCAGTTGGCCTATTGGCAGGATGCGTTGGCGGGGATGCCCGAGCGGCTGGAGTTGCCCACCGATCGGCCGTTTCCGGAGGTGGCTGATTATCGGGGGGCGCGGGTGGCCGTGGAGTGGCCCGCGCAGTTGCAGCAGCGGGTGCGTGAGGTGGCCGGTGAGCATAATGCGACTAGTTTCATGGTGGTACAGGCCGCGTTGGCGGTCTTATTGGCAAAGCTGGGCGCGACTTCGGATGTGGCGGTGGGTTTTCCGATCGCCGGGCGTCGTGATCCCGCGCTGGACGAGTTGGTCGGCTTCTTCGTCAACACGTTGGTATTGCGCACCGACTTGGGTGGAAATCCGACCGTGGCTGAGCTTTTCGCTCAGGTGCAGCAGCGCAGCCTGGCCGCCTACGAACATCAGGATGTGCCCTTCGAAGTCCTCGTGGAGCGGTTGCATCCCGCCCGCAGCCTCAGCCACCACCCCCTCATCCAGGTAGTCCTGGCTTGGCAGAATTTGCCCTGGCAGCACAACGGCCCCGCCGCCGGGCTGACCCTGGGCGACGTGCGCGTCACGCCGGTTCCGGTCGACCCCCAGGTCGCCCGCATGGATCTGGTGTTCTCGCTGGCCGAACGCTGGACCGAGGACGGCCAGCCCGCCGGCATCGGCGGAGCGGTGGAATTCCGCACCGACGTGTACAACGCCGCCAGCGTCGAGGCGCTGATCGATCAATTCCGCCGGGTCCTGGTGGCAATCACGGATGATCCGGCGCGGCGCCTCTCGTCGATCGATGTGCTCGATGAGAAGGAACACGCCCGGCTCGAGGTCATCGGCAACCGCGCGGTGCTGAGCCGGCCCGCGTCCTCGGGGATCTCGATCCCGGAGATGTTCGCCGCCCAGGTGGACCACGCCGCGGACGCGGTGGCCATCACTTGCGGCGGCCGTTCGTGGACCTATGCCGAGGTCGACGAGTACTCGAATCGGCTGGCGCACCTGCTGATTGAGTACGGCGCCGGCCCTGGGGAGTGTGTCGCGCTGCTGTTCTCCCGGACGGCCGAGGCCGTGGTGGCGATTTTGTCGGTGCTCAAGACCGGGGCGGCCTACCTGCCCATCGACCCGGGGCTGCCCGCGGCGCGGATCGAGTTCATGCTCACCGATGCCGCCCCGATCGTCGCCGTCACCGCCGCCGACGTGCGGTCGCGGCTCAAAGGCCCGGACGTAGACGTCATCGACATCGGCGACCTCGCCGTCGACACTCGACCCAGCGACGGGCTGCCGGCGCCCGCTGCGGAGAACGTCGCCTACATCATCTATACGTCCGGTACGACCGGCACCCCGAAGGGTGTGGCGGTGCCGCACCGCAA
>NZ_LZIL01000019.1 GCF_001667075.1 Mycobacterium sp. 852014-52450_SCH5900713
CCCCCGCCCCCACCGCCGCCCTCCGTGACGGTCATTCAGCCCACCGTCGAAGTGGCGCCCGGCATCACGATCCCGATCGGCCCGCCCACGACGGTCACTGTTGGGCCGGCACCGCCGGGCGGCGGCCCCGGTGGTCAAGAGCCGGGTGTGCCGCCGGGCGGCCCCCAAGCTCCCCCGCCGCCTGGCCAGCCGCCGCCGTGACCGAGGCTGAGCAACGCAGCACCGCCATTTCTCCGGAGCCGCTGGCCGGCGATCTGCGTAGCGTCGACAACCGCGACTGCCCGAGCCGCAACGACTCGTTGGGCGCCGCCCTGGCGGAAGCCGCCGGTGGGCCGGTGGGCAGACACGCGCTGATCGGGCGCGCCCGGGTGATGACGCCACTGCGGGTGATGTTCCTGATGGGACTGGTATTCCTGGCGCTCGGCTGGTCGACGAAGGCGGCCTGCCTGCAGAGCACCGGCACCGGCACCGGGGATCAGCGGGTAGCCAACTGGGAGAACCAACGCGCGTACTACGAGTTGTGCTACTCCGATACCGTTCCGCTATACGGCGCGGAGTTGTTGAGCCAGGGCAAGTTTCCGTACAAGTCGAGCTGGGTCGAGACCGACGGCAGCGGCACCCCGCAGACGCGCTACGACGGCCGGCCGGCGGTGCGCTACATGGAGTATCCGGTGCTGACCGGGATGTATCAGTACGTGTCGATGGCGCTGGCGAAAACTTATACCGCGCTGAGCAAGCTGGGTCCGCTGCCGGTGGTCGCCGAGGTGGTGATGTTCTTCAACGTCGCGGCGTTCGGTCTGGCGCTGGCCTGGCTCGGCACCGTCTGGGCGACCGCCGGGCTGGCAGGGCGCCGGATATGGGATGCGGCGCTGGTGGCCGCGTCGCCGCTGCTGATCTTCCAGATCTTTACCAATTTCGACGCGCTGGCAACGGCATTCGCGATGGCCGGGCTGCTGGCATGGGCGCGGCGCAAACCGGTGCTGGCCGGCGTGCTGATCGGATTGGGCGCCGCCGCCAAGCTGTATCCGTTGTTGTTCCTCGGTCCCATGGTGGTCCTGGCGATCCGGGCCGGGCGCTTTCGCGCTCTGGCTCGCACCGCGGGAACTACCGCGGTGACATGGCTGCTGGTGAACCTGCCGGTGTTGGTGCTGTTTCCGCGCGGGTGGTCGGAATTCTTCCGGCTCAACACCCGACGCGGCGACGACATGGATTCGCTCTATAACGTGGTGAAATCCTTCACCGGCTGGCACGGATTCGATGCCAAGCTGGGTTTTTGGGAGCCGCCCACCGTGCTGAACGCCGTGGTCACGGTGCTGTTCGCAATCGGTTGTGCGGCAATCGCAT
The DNA here is from genome assembly GCF_001667075.1 of Mycobacterium sp. 852014-52450_SCH5900713. Classification (GTDB taxonomy): domain Bacteria; phylum Actinomycetota; class Actinomycetes; order Mycobacteriales; family Mycobacteriaceae; genus Mycobacterium. The sequence goes on from NZ_LZIL01000019.1 coordinate 1,345, forward strand.
ACGTCGTGCTGACCGCTCCGAAGCGGCCCCGGCTGGCGCAGCTGCTGTTTTTGGTGGTGGCGGTTTTTCTGTTGACCAACAAGGTGTGGAGCCCACAGTTCTCGCTCTGGCTGGTTCCGCTGGCGGTGCTGGCTTTGCCGCATCGCCGGATCCTGCTGGCGTGGATGACCATCGATGCGGTGGTGTGGGTGCCGCGGATGTACTACCTATATGGCAATCCAAACCGCTCGCTGCCGGAGCAGTTCTTCACCACGACGGTGTTGTTGCGCGACATCGCCGTGATCGGGTTGTGCGCGTTGGTTATCCGCCAGATCTACCGGCCCGACGAGGACTTGGTGCGCTGGAACGGCCGGGTGGATGACCCGTCGGGCGGGCCTTTCGACCGTGCGGCCGACGCCCCGCCCCGGTGGCTGCCGGACTGGCTACGACCGGCCGGCATGCGCCGCGCCACGGCGCCCGCGATCGAGTCGCCTGTGCCGGCCGGAGCGGCGCCTTGACTGTGGTCGCCGTCCCGCTGTTTCCCCGGGTGACCGCGCTCGACGCGGTGGGGCCCTACGAAGTGCTGCAACGCATCCCGTCGATCGAGGTGGTGTTCATCGGTCACCAACGCGGCGAGGTGCGGACGGAAAACGGGATGCTCGGGCTGAGCTGCGACGCGAGATTCGACGAGATCACCTCGCCGGACGTGGTGCTGTTCCCCGGCGGAATCGGCACGCGCCAGCTGATCCACGACGGCACCATCCGCGAATGGCTGCAAGCGGTGCACCCGACCACGACCTTCACCACGTCGGTGTGCACCGGTGCGCTGCTGTTGGCCGCCGCGGGCCTGCTTGACGGGCTCACCGCCACGACCCACTGGCGCGCCAGGGACCTGCTCAACCAGCTGGGCGCCCGGTACGTGCCGGACCGGGTTGTCGAGCACCTGCCGCAGCGGATCATCACCGCCGCGGGGGTGTCCAGCGGGATCGACATGGCCTTACGGCTGGTCGAGCTCCTGGTCGACCGCCAGGCCGCGCAGGCCGCTCAGCTGCTCATCGAATACGACCCGCAGCCGCCGTTCGATTCGGGCGCGCTGGCCAAGGCCGATCATGCGACGGTGGACCGGGCCACCGAATACTTGGACGCGCGGCAATAGCCGGATTGCCCGAGCGGGGGGATCCGTCGCGATTTTGGAGGCCAACCCACCCATCCGGTAGCCTGATGCGGTTGCCGACGCAGGCGACTCTCCTGCCACGGAACGACCGTGGCCGTACAGACCAGAGGAGGTGGTGAGGTTTCCATGCGTCCATACGAAATCATGGTCATTCTTGACCCCACGCTCGACGAGCGCACTGTTGCTCCATCCTTGGAGACGTTCCTTAACGTCGTCCGTAAGGACGGCGGATCCGTCGACAAGGTCGACATCTGGGGCAAGCGCCGGCTGGCCTACGAGATCGCCAAGCACGCCGAAGGCATCTATGTCGTCGTCGACCTGAAGGCGGAGCCGGCGACGGTCTCCGAGCTCGACCGCCAGCTGAGCCTCAACGAGTCGGTCTTGCGCACCAAGGTGATGCGCACCGACAAGCACTAACACCCGTGGCCGAGTCGTGGGCCCACCGTCGGTGGACTTGCGTAGGCTCAGCCAGGACACGTGCCATTTACCGTCGGAGAAGCGAGTAGCAGGGCGGAACGAGGAGGAAATTGTGGCTGGTGACACCACTATCACCGTTGTCGGAAACCTGACCGCCGACCCCGAACTGCGGTTCACCCCGTCCGGTGCCGCCGTCGCGAATTTCACCGTGGCGTCCACGCCCCGGATCTTTGACCGCCAGAGTTCGGAATGGAAAGACGGTGAGGCGCTGTTCTTGCGGTGCAACATCTGGCGCGAGGCTGCCGAGAACGTCGCCGAGAGCCTCACCCGTGGCTCACGGGTGATCGTCACCGGCCGACTCAAGCAGCGGTCCTTCGAGACGCGCGAAGGCGAGAAGCGCACCGTCTTCGAGGTCGAGGTCGACGAGATCGGGCCCTCGCTGCGGTATGCCACGGCCAAGGTCAACAAGGCCAGTCGCAGCGGCGGCGGTGGCGGTGGTGGCGGCTTCGGCGGTGGCGGCGGATCCCGTCAGGGATCGGCGCCGGCGAGCAGCGCACCCGCCGACGACCCGTGGGGCAGCGCCCCGGCATCCGGGTCCTTCGGCGGCGGCGACGACGAACCGCCGTTCTAAGAACTTCAACAGTAAGAAACGGAAAGAAAGACAGTCATGGCTAAGTCCAGCAAGCGGCGTCCGGCTCCGGAAAAGCCGGTCAAGACGCGGAAGTGTGTCTTCTGCTCGAAAAAGGGGCAAGCGATCGATTACAAGGACACCGCATTGCTGCGCACCTATATCAGTGAGCGCGGCAAGATCCGGGCGCGGCGCGTCACCGGCAACTGCGTGCAGCACCAGCGTGACATCGCGATCGCGGTCAAGAATGCCCGCGAGGTGGCTTTGCTGCCCTTCACGTCCTCGGCGCGATAACCGCCGAACCCGAAGCGAAAGTACGAACACGATGAAGCTGATTCTGACGGCCGACGTCGACCACCTCGGTACCGTCGGCGACACGGTCGAGGTCAAGGACGGCTATGGCCGCAACTTCCTGCTCCCGCGCGGTCTGGCGATCGTCGCCTCGCGCGGTGCGCAGAAGCAGGCCGACGAGATCCGCCGCTCCCGCGAAGGCAAGGCGGTCCGCGACCTCGGGCACGCCAACGAACTCAAGACCGCGATCGAGGCGCTGGGCCCCGTCCAACTGCCGGTCCGGACCGCGGCCGATTCCGGGAAGCTGTTCGGCTCGGTGACGTCCGGTGACGTCGTCGCGGCCATCAAGCAGGCCGGCGGACCCAACCTGGACAAACGAATCGTGCGGTTACCCAAGTCGCACATCAAGGCGGTCGGCACCCACCCGGTGTCGGTGCACCTGCATCCCGAGGTCAACGTCGAGATCGCCCTCGAAGTCGTCGCGGAGAGCTAAGCCTCCCACGTTTGCTCAGTCCCGGCGGCGGGGCGGGGAGGGCCCCCCCCGGGGGGCGGTGGGGTGGGGGCCCCCCCCGCGGGGGGGGGGGGGGGGGGGGGGGGGCGGCCGCCCAGGGCCGCAATGAGCCCGGGGGGGGGGGGAGATCGCGGCG
>NZ_LZIL01000020.1 GCF_001667075.1 Mycobacterium sp. 852014-52450_SCH5900713
TTAATGTAACATCCCAAATTTTGTTTCATGTATTAATAAAAATACAAAAGTATTCAAAGTAAAATCCTTAATTTCATTTCTTTTATTGATAAAGGTACATAAATATTTAATTAAGGAAATAAAATTTATTAGACAATTTTTAGATATCTAAGGAAATATAATCCTTAGAAATTCTTCACCTTACATGTATGCATAGAAATGTTCTAACATTAATGGAATAGGTAAAGAGAGAAAACTTAAGAGGAAAAATTAGAAATAATATACTAAAGAAAGGTGAAATTCTTGGGTAAGGAAGATAAATTTTTGGAAACAAGTAAAGGTCTTAAAATTTCAAGAAAACATTGGATTAGGGTAATTTTTCCTAATTCAAGAACTAAAGTTACTAAGTTTAACATATTTACCCATACATTGGGCTTTCACCTATGGACATTTCATATAGAGTTTTTCCACTTCACATAAGTTTCTAGCAAGCCCATTGGATAACCTAAACAAGAAATAAACATAAACTTGGACTAGGATATAGAAATTGGACCGATAGCCCAAAAATTATGAAAAATGTGTCCAAGCCCTTTAAGAAAGGTAGAATTTTATCCAAAATAAAGGAAATGGGTAGGAATAAGCCCAAATCCAAGAGGAAAAATAAAATAAAATAAATCATGTAGTATAATAAGACAAAAATTTAGCAAGTGGTATGATAATACAAGGCTTTAGGACAAAACATCTATATCTTACACTCATTATTTTAGCAAGTGGTATGATAATACAAGGCTTTAAGACAAAACATCTATATCCTACACTCATAATTTTAGCAAGTGGTATGATAATACATGACATTAGGACAAAACATTCCTAGCCCACACAAATAATTTCAACCAAATAATGAAGATTTAAGGGCTAGAAATTTGCCACCCAAAAAGGTAAACCTATCATACTTGATTAAGACAAAAGAAAATGGAAATGAATCCCTAAATCAAAGGAACCTTGTCCCTTGTCTTAAGAACATATCAACATAATTTTCAAAATACAAATCTCCTTTTGCTATGCATATCTTGACTAAGGAAGAGGAAGACAAGAACATAAGTTGTTTGTTTTTCAAAATTTCAACCAAGTGGATCCTAATTGTGATAAGGTAGACCCATGATCATGAAAGGTGAATTATTTGATGGTCTATTTAAGCAAAACCCACCCTTATAACATCATAATTTCGTGCAAGTGAGGGAGAGGAAAAATAGAAGCAAGGTAGAGTGAGGAAAGGAGAGGAAGAAAGGAAGAAAGAGGAAGGAGAAGTCTAAAGGACTAAGTGTTCCAGGTAAGTTTAACAATATTTCTTTTTGAAGAAAAGTTTTGAAATTTCTAACTTATAAATGGGATTTTGATCTTAAGACTTTGATGATTGGTCATGGATGTACTATATCATGTTACATATTGATCTTGCATGTGATGCATCTTTGAATACTTAGGCTGGTGTAAAAAGTTCTGCATAGGTATGGCTATGGGTGGTAAAATTTTAGCTTCTGTGTTTTAATTTCTGGGAATTTTCTGTAAGGAATTAAAATAAATGGTTAACATAAGAATTATAGATATATGTCTCATGGATTTTTAGCCACTGGAATCATTCAATTTGGAGTTCATATGTGGTAGATATGGTCTGATTACTAAGCAGTGTTCAGAAATTGGTTAATCAGGGAAGAATATGTTAGGATAGCTTCTGTGTTTTAATTTCTGGGAATTTTCTGTAAGGAATTAAAATAAATGGTTAACATAAGAATTATAGATATA
>NZ_LZIL01000021.1 GCF_001667075.1 Mycobacterium sp. 852014-52450_SCH5900713
GCGGAGAACGTCGCCTACATCATCTATACGTCCGGTACGACCGGCACCCCGAAGGGTGTGGCGGTGCCGCACCGCAACGTCACCGAGCTGCTGGAGTCCGTGAACCGCGAGCTGGCACTCGGGCAGGTGTGGTCGCAATGCCATTCGCTGGCGTTCGACTTCTCGGTGTGGGAGATCTTCGGGTCGCTGTTGTACGGCGGCCGGCTGGTCATCGTGCCCGACTCCGTCGTCCGCTCACCAAAAGACCTGCACGCCATGCTGGTTCGCGAACAGGTCAGCGTGCTCAGCCAGACGCCGTCCGCGTTCTATGTCCTGCAGACCGCGGATTCGCTCGCCCCCGAGCTGGGTCAACAGCTCAAGCTGCAGACGGTGGTGTTCGGTGGTGAGGCGCTCGAGCCGCATCGGTTGGGCAAGTGGTTGCACAACCACCCGGGTCTGCCGCGGTTGATCAACATGTATGGGATCACCGAGACCACGGTGCACGCCTCGTTCCGCGAGATCGTCGATGGTGATGTCGACACCAACGCCAGCCCGATCGGCTTGCCGCTGGCGCATCTTGGCTTTTTCGTGCTGGACGGGTGGTTGCGGCCGGTGCCCGAGGGCGTGGTCGGTGAGCTGTACGTGGCCGGGCGCGGTCTGGCGCATGGGTATGTGGGCCGGCCGGGGCTGTCCGCGACGCGGTTCGTGGCGTGCCCGTTCGGCGGGGCCGGGGCGCGGATGTACCGCACCGGCGACCTGGTCCGCTGGGGCGCCGATGGCCAGCTGCAGTACATGGGCCGCGCCGACGAGCAGGTCAAGATCCGCGG
>NZ_LZIL01000022.1 GCF_001667075.1 Mycobacterium sp. 852014-52450_SCH5900713
AACCCCCACCCTTCTAAGCCGTTGGGCGTCAAGGCCTGCGAGGGCCCATCATCCGGCCGCAGCCCATCCCGCCCGGGCCCATCATCTGTTGCATCATGGCGGGCATCCCGTCCCGCACGAAACCGGTGACCTCGCGTGCGTGCGCACGGATGACATCGGTGAGGGCCGGGTCGTCGGCCGTCTCCTCGGCGATCACGCCTCTGGGCGTGAATGTGAGCTGGCGTCGGTAGCCGCCGGCACTTCGGAAAAGCGTCGGCAGGCTCTGGCTCATGCAACGGATTTCAGTTCCCTGATCGAGGTGGGCGTACATGCTCGAAACATGCTCCTGCAGTTGAGCAGTCAAGGCCGGCGAAGCCGATTCGGTGGTGGTGCGCACACCGCCGGGAATGTCCTCGACGATGCGGTCGATTTCGCTGTGCCGCATGAACATCTCCATGTAGCGGCTCATGTCCATGTGACCGGCGCCCATGAAACCGCCCCCGTCCGTGAGGCGGATAGCCGTCGACGGCGGCCGCAAGGCGCTCCCACGCAGATGTGCCAGACCCAGGATGCTGCCCGCGCCGAGCGCGCCAAGCGCGGCAAGCGCCGCCCGCCGAGTCAGTCCGGCCATACGGCAAGCCGACCACATAGGCAACGCCCATTCTAGGGCCAATGGCCCCTACCCCCGGTGGGTATACGCGTGCCATCGTTTGAGGCATGACGCACAATCCTGAATCCAGCGTCGGACCGACCACCGTGACCGGCCACCCCGGGGACGAGCATCGATTCGGCGCGCACAGTCGGCTGAGCCAAGTGGTCGCGTGGGTGGTCATCGTCGCCGGCGTCGTGTTCGTCGTCGCGGTGGTCTTCTTCTCGGGCCTCTTCTTGGGCGCGGCCTCGGGTGACCGTTACGGCTGGCACCATGGCTACGGCGGCGGGCGTGGCGGTACCTGCCCGATGATGGGTCCCGGCGGCATGATGGGACCGGGCATGATGGGACCAGGCGGAATGGGGCCCGGTGGAATGGGACCGGGTGGTCCGATGGGACCTCAGCAAACGCCCACGCCGACGGCCCCGCGCCCGTAGCGCACCCGCCGGCGCGCGCTGGAGTTCGCTGATCCCAATATGCAACCTGCCCGGCGTCCGCCGTTCCGCTACTGGCAAGCCGGCCGCAACTCCGCGCTGCAGTCGCCGGGACCGGCGGTCAACCGCGGTTTCCAATCGGACTGTCAGGGTTAGCCAACCGCTCTAGAATGAGACCCCTTTGGTGCTTGCCCTGTAGCCGGTCGGGATGAGGTTGGTATGAATAGCCCTGCGCGCAATCGACGTCAGCTGGCCGGTGGCCGTCCGCGCAGGGCGGCCACCTTGCTGCGGGCGGCGTTCGGTTGCGCAGCGGCGGCAATCGTGGTGGCCGGGTGCACATCCTTCGTCGACGGGCGGGCGCTGTCGATGCTCAACGACCCGTTCCGGGTGGGCGGTCTGCCCGCGACCAACGGCCCCAGCGGGATCCGCTCGAACGCACCCGCCCCCACCGGCACGGTCGTCAATACCGACAACGGCGAGATCGACAAGTTGGCGTTGCTATCGGTCAACGACATCGAGGACTATTGGAAGTCGGTCTACAGCCAGTCGTTGAAAGGCGACTTCGTCCCGGTTGGCAAGATGGTGTCGTATAACTCAAAGCAACCGTCCAGCCCCATCGTTTGCCACAACGACACCTACAAGCTCGTCAACGCCTTCTTCACGTCGCGCTGCAACCTGATCGCTTGGGATCGCGGGGTATTCATGCCCGTCGCGCAACGGTATTTCGGCGACATGTCCGTCAACGGCGTGCTGGCCCACGAATTCGGCCACGCCTTGCAGACGATGGCGAAGCTGGTGACCAGACGAGACCCCACGATCGTGCGCGAGCAGCAGGCCGACTGCTTCGCGGGCGTCTACCTGTTCTGGGTCGCAGACGGCAAGTCGCCGCGGTTCACGCTGAGCACCGCCGACGGGCTGGACCACGTGCTGGCGGGGATCATCACCACCCGCGACCCGGTGATGGACAGCGACGCCGAGAACGACGACGAACACGGGTCGGCCCTGGACCGGATCAGCGCCTTCCAAATGGGTTTCATCGACGGCGCCTCGGCGTGCGCGGCGATCGACAAGAAAGAAATCGGCCAGCGCCGCGGCGACCTGCCCAACGCCCTGCGCGTCGACAACAGCACCGGGAACCCGGAGACCGGTGAAGTCCCGATCGACCAGGACACCCTGTCGACGCTGATGGAACTCTTGGGAAAGGTGTTCTCCCCGAAGAATCCGCCGGCATTGTCCTACCAGGCCGCCGATTGCGCGGACGCCAAGGCCAGCCCGCCGGCGTCCTACTGCCCGGCCACCAACACGATCGTGATCGATCTGCCGAAGCTGGCGGCGATGGGCAAGGTCGCCGACGAGAACGAACAAACCCTGCCGCAGGGCGACGACACCGCGCTGTCGGCCGTGATGTCGCGGTACGCGCTGGCAGTGCAGCACGAACGCGGTCTGGCCATGCAGAGCCCGTGGACCGCCCTACGCACGGCCTGCCTGACGGGCGTGGTGCATCGCAAGATGGCCGAACCCATCGAGCTGTCGTCGCAGAAGCAGCTGCTGCTGACGGCCGGCGATCTCGACGAAGCGGTAGCCGGTTTGCTCACCAACCACCTCGTCGCCAGTGACGCGGACGGCACCAGCGTGCCGGCCGGTTTCACCCGGATAGCGGCGTTCCGCGGCGGCGTGACCGGCAACATGGACGCGTGCTACTCCCGCTATCCGGGATGACCGAAAGGCCGCGCTGTCAACCGATCTGGGCGAGCCTGGGTATCACGTCGTCGCCGAGGCGGTGGATGAAGCCGACCGGATCGGGGTTGCCGGGGAACGGCCCGGCATTGACCAGCTCTACGCCAAGTTCGCCGTAGCGCTCGACGGTCTTGAAGTAACCATCGAGGTCGTCGAACGGATTCACGAATAAGCCCACTGTCTTGCGGATTTCGCTCGAGTCTCGGCCCACCGCGTCACAATGGCGGTTCAGCACCTCGATCTTGTGCTCGAGAACATCGGGGTCGCCGGAGGTGCTGTTCCAGACGTCGGCGTACTGCGCGACCAGGCGCAGCGTCTTCTTCTCGCCGTCGCCGCCGATCAGGATGGGAGGGCGCCGAATCGGTTGGGGCTCACAGATTGTCTCCGCCAACTGGTAGTGCTTGCCCTGGTAGGGCCCGTTGTTCTCGCTCCACATCTGCCTGCAGATCTGCAGCGTCTCTTCGAGCATCTCGAAGCGCTGACTCACCGGTGGATAGGGAAAGCCGAGGGCCGCGTGCTCACGGTCGTACCAGGCGGCGCCGAGCCCCAGCATCGAGCGGCCCTGCGACAGGACATCCAGAGTGGTGACCGCCTTGGCCAGCAGGCCCGGATAGCGATAAGTGACCCCGGTGACCAGCAGGCTCAGCTCGATGTTGGTCGTCTGCCCGGCCAAGAAACCCAGCGACGTATAGCCCTCGAGGAACGGGTCCTCCGCCGGTCCCATGGCTTCCATCTGAAAGAAGTGATCGGCGAGCGTGAACAGCGTCGCCCCGCCCTGCTCGGCGGCCTTGGCCGCATCGGCCAGCGTCGGACCCAGCGCCGTCGGGTCGCCGGGCAGAAAGTCGATGAAGTGCAGTCCTACTTCCATTGCAGCCCTTGTCCTTTCACTATTCGGTCAAGCGCTCGAGCAGCGTTAGCGCGTCGAGGATGACGCGACGTTCGCGTTCGGAATACCGCTCGTGGATGGCGCGTGCCAGCCACTCCTCCCGTACCTGCTGGTTACTCTCGGCGCGTCGCCGGCCCGCCGCGGTCAGCGAAATCAGTTGCCGCCTACCGTCTTCAGGGTCGGGCGTGCGCTCAATGAGCCCCCGCTGCCCGAGGGCGGCCACAATCGTGGCCATGGACTGTGGACGTACCCGTTCGGCTGAGGCCAGGACGCTCGCCGATGAGGCGCCCTCTTTCCAAAGCCGGTTGAGCACCGCGGTCTGTGAGGGGGTCAAGTCGCCGTCGGTGGCGAGGTCCCTCAACTGGCGTCGCAGCCGACTGAACATCACCCGCAGGTCGCGGGCTGCCGCAGCCGCTGACTCGGCGATTCCGTCCACAAGATCAGTCTAAACTGATAAGTTCAAACTGTCTAATTGCGCCCGAGCAGCTGCAGGGCCGCGTCGACCGCCAGGGCCGCCACGTTCAGTGTCTTGGAGCGCAGATCGTGTCGCGCACCGGCGATCTCGACGACGGCGGTCGTGCCGGTGACCAGCGCGGCGGCGGCGCGCAGTTCGTCGGGCGTGCCGAATGGATCCGACGTCCCGTGCGTGAACACCGTCGGCACCCTGATGCCGGGCAGGTGCTCGGTGCGGGTCCGCTCGGGCTTCCCCGGGGGATGCACCGGATACGAGAACAGCGTTAACAGGTCCACTTCGATAGGCGAGGCCTCGCGGGCGGCCACCACCATGGACGTCTGCCGGCCGCCATAGGAATGCCCGCCGGCGATCAACGGGCCGTCGGCGAGGCTGCGGCACAGCGTGATCGCCTCGACGATCCCGGCGCGGTCGGCGGCGGCCGAGCCGGACGGCGGTCCGGTGGGACGGCGCCGCCGGTAGGGCAGGTTGTACCGGACGGCGAGCCACCCGCGCCGCGCCCATTCTGCGCAAACCTGCTGCAGGAGCGGCGAATCCCGGTTTCCGCCGGCGCCATGGGTCAGCACCACCACCCCGGCGGCCGGCCCGTCGGGTTCGTGTGCGATGCCCGCGATCTGGTCGAGGGCAATCATGACAGCCTGAACAAGGGGGACACGGGGCCGTGGCCATGGCCCAGCGGATAGGAGGCGCGCAAGCATTCGGTGACCCATCGCTTCCCGAACCCGACCGCGTCGGGCACGGTGAAACCGTGCGCCAGCGCGCAGGCGATGGCCGTGGCCAAGGTGTCGCCGCCGCCGTGGTCGTTGCCGCCCGGCAACCGTTCCGAATCGAACTCGTAGCAGGAGACACCGTCGTAAAGCAGGTCGCAGCTGCGGTCGGACGACCGCAGGTGCCCGCCCTTGACCAGCGCCCACCGCGGTCCCAGCGCGTGCAGCGCCTTGGCGGCCGCCCGCTGTGACTCCGCGTCCACCACATCGATGCCCACCAGCAGCCGCACCTCGTCGAGGTTCGGCGTGACCAGGGTGGCCAACGGAAACAGTTGCGAGCAAAGGGCATCCAGGGCGGACGCCTCCAGCAGTGCGTCGCCGTGCATGGACGCGCACACCGGATCGACGACGAGCGGCACCGCCGATCCCAGCCGCTGCCACGTGTCGGCCACCGCGGCGATGATCGAAGACGATGCCAGCATCCCGGTCTTGGCGGCCTGGACGCCGATGTCGGTGACCACCGCTTCGATCTGATCGGCGACGACGTCGGGCGGAACCTCGTGAAACCCCTTGACGCCCACCGTGTTCTGCACGGTGATCGCGGAAACGGCGACGCAGGCATGCACGCCCAGCAACGCCATGGTGCGGATGTCGGCCTGAATGCCCGCGCCGCCCCCCGAGTCGGATCCGGCGATGGTCAGCACCCGCAACGGCGTGGCGCCCGGCGGAGCCAGCGGGAGGTAGCTCACTGGGTGATCGGCAGGTACACCCGCTTGCCGTGCTCGGCGAACTCACGCGACTTCTCGGCCATGCCCTCGCTCATCATGGCCTCGATGTCCTCTTCGGTCTCGAGCCCGTGCTTGGCGGCGAAGTCGCGCACGTCCTGGGTGATTCGCATGGAGCAGAACTTCGGCCCGCACATTGAGCAGAAGTGCGCCGTCTTGGCGGGTTCGGCCGGCAGGGTCTCGTCGTGGAATTCCCTTGCGGTGTCGGGGTCCAGTGACAACGCGAACTGGTCGTTCCAGCGGAACTCGAACCGCGCGGTCGAAAGGGCGTCGTCGCGCTCCTGGGCGCGCGGATGCCCCTTGGCCAGGTCCGCGGAGTGGGCGGCGATCTTGTAGGCGATCACCCCGTCCTTGACGTCCTTGCGGTCCGGCAGCCCCAGGTGTTCCTTGGGCGTCACGTAACACAGCATCGCGGTGCCGGCCTGGGCGATGATCGCCGCGCCGATCGCCGAGGTGATGTGGTCGTAGGCCGGCGCGATGTCGGTGGCCAGCGGACCCAGCGTGTAGAACGGGGCCTCCTCGCACAGCTCCTCTTCCAGTCGCACGTTCTCGACGATCTTGTGCATCGGGACGTGTCCGGGTCCCTCGATCATCACCTGCGCGCCACGGGCTTTCGCGATCTTCGTCAGCTCGCCCAGGGTGCGCAGCTCGGCGAACTGCGCGGCGTCGTTGGCGTCGGCGATCGACCCCGGCCGCAGCCCGTCACCGAGCGAGAAGGTGACGTCGTAGCGGGCGAAGATGTCGCAGAGCTCCTCGAAGTTGGTGTAGAGGAACGACTCCCGGTGATGGGCCAGGCACCAGGCCGCCATGATGGATCCTCCGCGGGACACGATGCCGGTGACCCGCTTGGCGGTCAGCGGCACATACCGCAGCAGCACGCCGGCGTGCACGGTCATATAGTCCACGCCCTGCTCGCACTGCTCGATCACGGTGTCGCGGTAGATCTCCCACGTCAGTTCCGTCGGGTCGCCCTTCACCTTTTCCAGCGCCTGGTAGATGGGCACGGTGCCGACCGGGACGGGGGAGTTGCGCAGGATCCACTCGCGGGTGTCGTGGATGTTCTTGCCAGTGGACAGGTCCATGATGGTGTCCGCACCCCAGCGGGTGGCCCACACCATCTTGTCGACCTCCTCGGCGATCGACGACGTCACCGCGGAGTTGCCGATGTTGGCGTTGACCTTCACCGCGAAGGCCTTGCCGATGATCATCGGTTCGATCTCGGGGTGGTTGTGGTTGGCGGGGATCACCGCGCGGCCGCGGGCGACCTCGTCGCGCACCAGCTCGGCGGGCATGTCCTCGCGGGCGGCGATGTATGCCATCTCCGCGGTGATCTCGCCGGCCCGCGCCCGCTGCAGCTGGGTGCCGCGGTCGCGGACCACCCCCGGCCGCGCGGGCAGCCCGGCCGTCAAGTCGATGACCGCGTCCCCGTCGGTGTAGGGGCCGGAGGTGTCGTAGAGGTCGAAGTGGTCCCCGGTGGACAGGTGGACGCGCCGGAACGGGACTCGTGCGCCGGGAAACCCCTCGACGTCGCGGTAGACCTTGCTGCTGCCTGCGATGGGTCCCGTGGTGACGGAAGCATCGACGGCTTGGGAAAGGACGGCGGTTTTTTCCAAGGTCATTTTCTCATCTCCCTACGCCGGCATTACCCGGTCAGGTTCGTACGGTCGACGGCCCCGAGCCGTCCTCTCAGCGCATTCGACGTGCGCTCCCGCGTATTTGGATGGTCCGCAAGCGACGTTACCCCCACCCCGGCCCTGCTGGCATGTGGGCGGGCTTTTTGAGCCAGGGCGGTAGCCGGCGGGATCCGCCGGGTGCGAGGATGCAGACGTGCATGAGGAAGGGAGAGCGGACGGGTCGATGCCCGATCCGTCCCGCGGCGGCCAAGCTCTGAACTCGGTCGAGGCGGCCGCCCGCTATCTCAACGTCGGCACCTTCCGGTTCTGGTTCATCGGCGAGCGCTGGGAATGGTCCGACGAGGTGGCCAGGATGCACGGCTACGAACCGGGCACCGTCAAGCCCACGACGAAGCTGTTGTTGTCCCACAAGCACCCCGACGACCGTCGGCACGTCCAGGAGGTGCTCGACTACGCCCTGCAGTCGGCGGAGTCCTTCTCCAGTCGGCACCGGTTCCTCGACACGTCCGGCAACGTGCACGACGCGATCGTCGTGGCCGACCGTATGCACGACGAGTCGGGCGCCGTGGTGGGCACAGCGGGCTATTACATCGACCTCGCCAACACCTTCGACGAGACCCGGCAAGAGGTGCTCGACGAAGCCCTGCCGGACCTCTTCGAAAACCGCGCGGCGATCGAGCAGGCCAAGGGCGTGCTGATGTTCGTCTACCGGGTCAGCGCCGAGCAGGCCTTTCGCGTGCTGCAGTGGCGGTCGCAAGAGACCAACGTGAAGCTGCGCGCGCTGGCCCGGCAACTGCTGGCCGACGTGACTGCCCTCGAGTGCTCGACGGCCACCCTGCAGAGTCAGTTCGATCATCTGCTGCTGACGGTGCATGAACGGATATCCGCCGAGTCCGCCGGGTAACCAGAGGAATACGCGAACGCGGCAGCCCGCAAACAGTTAGTGTTCCTAGACACTCCGAACGGCGCGTGCGGCGCATTCGGACGACTGGGAAAGGCACTGGAGTTGTTGGCGGTGGAACATGAGTCTCTCGAGGATGCGGTCGTCGTGCGCGTTACGGGCGCCGTCGACTCCAGTACCGTCGATGAGGTAACCGCCCACCTGACCGCCGCGCTCAAGCTGGCCGAGACCCACCCGGCCCGGCTGCTCGTAGTGGACCTGCAAGCCGTCGACTTCTTCGGGAGCGCGGCGTTGAACGCCGTGCTCGAATGCCACGACGAAGGCAAGGAAGCAGGGACGGCCGTCCGCCTGGTCGCGAACAACGACCAGGTGCTTCGTCCGATCGAGGTGACCGAACTGGATCGGATCTTCGACATCTACCCGACGCTGCCCGAGGCTCTGCAACACAAGCGACGGCAATGAACCCGGCGCTGCCGGCCGACTTGGCGGCTGCAGCCGAACTTGGCGGTGAGATGGGCCGCCGCTTTGCCGAATTCGACTGGGACAACCATCCTTTGAGGTCGCCGCGGGACTGGTCGGCCGAGGTGCGGGCGGCCGTGGCGATCGCTCTGACCTCGCGGTTCCCCATCGTGCTCTGGCTGGGGCGGGGAAATCTGTTCTTGATGTACAACGACGGCTACGCGCAGATCCTGGGGGACAAGCACCCGGCGGCCCTCGGTTGCCCCGCGGAGCAGGTGTGGTGGGAGATCTGGGAGCAGATCTCCCCGATGCTCACCAGCGTGATGGATACGGGCGTCGCGACCTGGTCCGACGACCTCATGTTGCCGCTCATCACCGGCGGTCAGTCCCAGGAGCGATATTTCACCTTCACCTATAGCCCCATCATCGGCGGCGACGGTGCGGTCACCGCCGTTTTCTGCCCGGTGATCGAAACGACCGACCGGGTGTTGAGTGAGCGTCGGCTCCACCTGCTCAACGCGGTGGCGACCGCAGTGATGGACGCGCACGCCATCGACGACGCGGTGAGCAGCACCGTCGCGGTATGCGGTGCGCAGCCGCTGGACTTGCCGTTCATTGCCGTCTACGTCGCCGACCACGAGGCGGCGCGCGACAGCACGCTGCGTGGGGCGACCCCGTCGATTCGGCCGCTGCTGCCCCGCTCGCTGTCCGAGCTCACGGGTTGGGACACGACGCCACGCGCCCGGGCCGCCCGCGTCATCGACCGGCTCGAGGACGTAATCCCGGGCATCACAGAGTGTTTCGGTGAGAACTGTCCCCAGCAGGCCCTGGTGTTGCCGCTGGGAGAAACCTCGCCCGCCGGGGCGGTGGTGATCGGCGCCAGTCCGCGGCGTCCCCTCGATTCGATGTACCGCGGGTTCTGTCAGCTGCTGGCCGACCAGCTCTCCGCGGCGTTCGCCTCCGCCGTCTCCTACGAACAGCAGCGGCAGCGGGCCGACGCGCTGGCCGAACTGGACCGGGCCAAGACGGCCTTCCTGACCAACGTCAGCCACGAGTTCCGCACTCCGCTGACGCTGCTCCTCGGTCCGCTCGACGATGCGCTGTCCCAAGCGGCGCCGGGAAGCGTGCTGGCGGATCGGCTGAGCACGGCGGGCCGCAACGCGCGGCGCCTGCGGCGCCTGGTCGACTCCCTGCTCGACTTCTCCCGCATCGAGGCCGGCCGCGCGAACGCGAAGTTGGCGTGTACCGATGTCGGCGCGCTGACCGCCCACATAGCTTCGTCTTTTACCGAGCTGTGCCATCGGGCGGGCCTCGATCTCGCGGTGGACTGCTCCCCGGTGCTGGCCGACGTCGACCCGGGCATGTGGGAGACGATCGTCCTCAACCTGCTGTCAAACGCGGTCAAATACACTCTGCGGGGCTCGATTTCGGTCGAGGTGCGCGCCGAATCGGCACACTGCGTCGTCACCATGCGCGACACCGGGGTGGGAATCGCCGCCGACGACCTGGATCGCCTGTTCGACCGCTTCTACCGCGCCGACAACCTCCGGGGCCGCAGCGTCGAGGGCACCGGGATCGGGCTCTCGCTGGTGCGCGGCCTCGTCGAGCTGCACAACGGAACAGTGCAAATCGACAGCGAATTGGACTGCGGCACAACGGTGACCATCCGGCTGCCGCAATCTGCCGGCACGGCGGCCGAACATCCCCCTGCCGGCCCGCTGGACGAGACCAACCCGTACGTGGCCGAGGCCCGGCAATGGCTGGCCCCCATCTCGGAACGCACCGGGTCGGTGGCAGCAGCCGAGAGGTCGCGCCAGTTGGTGTTGATCGCCGACGACAACGCCGACATGCGGCACCATCTCGACCGCGTGCTGTCGCCCCTTTGGGAGACGGTCCTTGCCGCAGACGGCGAGTCGGCACTGGCGGCGACCCGGAACCTGCGCCCGGACGCCGTCGTCACCGATGTGATGATGCCCGGGATCGACGGCTTCGGACTGGTGGCGGCCATCCGGGCAGACCCGGAATTGGCGGCCACACCGGTCCTCATGCTGTCCGCCCGGGCCGGCGCGGAGGCGATAGGCGAGGGGTATGCGGGTGGGGCCGACGACTACCTGCCCAAGCCGTTCCGATCCCAGGAGCTGATCGACCGGGTGAAGTCGCGGCTGTCCGCGGTGGCCCGTGAGCGTGACCGCCAGCGCCGGGCGGCGGCCTCCGATCTGGTCCAACTCGACTCCGCTCTGCAGGCCACCGACTCGGTCGCCGGAATCATGGATGCCTTGCTGGAGTCGCCATTCGGCTCGGCCGACGCCGCCACCGTCACGATCGGCGTCCTCGACGGCGAACGCCACATCCGGTTCGAATACGCCGGCGACCTCCCCGCCGAATTGCGCGACCGCTACCACGTGACCGGGCTCGACTCCCCGGTGGTCGGGGCTGACGTCGTGCGCACCGGCGAGCCGATGGTCGTCACGGACACGTTCGACCTGCCCCCGCGGTACCAGCACGCGGTGCAGGACACCGCCGACAGCGTCCGGGCCTGCGTCGCCCATCCGCTGCGGGATCACACGGGCCGCGTCATCGGCGTGCTGGGCCTGCTGTGGTCCGCACCGCGCCAGTTCGACGCCGCCGAACTCGACGCGTTCGGCCGGATGGCCGAGCTGACGTCCTCGGCGTTGGACCGGGTTCGCGTCATGGCGCGCGAACACCGCATCGCCGTCGACTTCCAGGAGCATCTGCTGGATCTGGACCGGGGCTCGACCGCAGCGGTGGTGGCCGCCGTTTACCAGCCCGCCGGTGAGGCGATGCGTGTCGGCGGCGACTAATACTCGGTCACGCCGCTGGATCGCGGCGGCCGGGTCGGGATATCGGTGGGCGACGTCGTCGGACACGGGTTGGCCGCCGCGATCGTGATGAGCAGGCTGCGCGCCGCGGTGGCCGCCTCGGCCCTCACCGCGGGCGAACCGGGCGCGGTGCTGGGGGCGCTGGACCGATACGGGGCCAGCGTCGCGGGCGCCCGCTGCGCGACGGTGGCCTACGCGCTCGTCGAGACCGAACCTGACACCGGTTGCGCCACCGTCCGGTACAGCTGCGCCGGCCATCCCTATCCGCTGCTGGTCTTTCCCGACCATCGCGCGCTGTTCCTGACGGCCGGGCGGCGTCTGCCGGTGGCCATCAAGGAACACGATGCAAAAAGTTATCCCTCCGATGCCACCGCGACGGTGAATCTGCCACCGGGAAGCCTGATCCTGCTCTACACCGACGGGCTCATCGAGCGCGCCGGCGAGACGCTCGACGACGGGCTCGATCGCCTGAAGGCCGCGGCCGCGGAATGCGCCGACCTTCCGGTCGAGACGGTCTGTGCCGAGCTGCTGTCCCGGATCGCCCCGCCCGCCGGCTACCGCGACGACGTCGTCGTGCTCGCGTTGCGGCCCAGCCACGATTGCCCGCGCAGCTTCGCCACCGTGGTGACGGCCACGCCGGGGCAGATTCCCGTGGCGCGCGAGCGGTTACACCAATGGCTGGCGGGCATCAACGTCGACCCGAAGCGCGAAATGGACATCCTGCTGGCGACCGGCGAGGCCGTGACCAACGCGATCGAGCACGGCAGCGACGGCGAGCCGCGCCGAACCGTGTCGGTGGAGGCCTTCCTGCGCCGGCAGACGGTCGCGGTCACGGTCAGCGACACCGGGCGGTGGGTGGGCGATTCCTCGGCCAGCCTGCGCAGCCGGCGGCGCGGCCGGGGTCTGACACTGATCGGCGGGCTGGCCGATCACGTCGACACGCTTCGCACCGCGGCGGGCACCCGGGTCACGCTGCGGTTCGACCGTGTGGCCGGGACCGCTTGACCCTCTGTCAGGCCTCTTCCATCGCCTCGCCGAGCTCTTCGAGGAGCTTGTTGTGGTGGTTGCTGGCCAGGAGGTGTCCGGCGGCGATGACCACGGCCACCGGCCAGTCGATGAGTTCGAGCGCGGCCAGGGCGGCCAGGCCCCCGAAGTAGGCCAGCTGCTCCGGCCGGGGAATCTCCATTTGACCGAGCACCGGAAGGTTGACGTGGAACGTTTCGCCTTCGCGGATCTTTTGCACCGCATCGCGCTGCGATGTCCCCCTGCGTGTCTTCTCTTCCGCCATCATTTGCCTTTCGGTAACGAAGGGTTTGCCGACTCGCCGGGTGGCGGGACCACCGTCGGACTTATGTCGACGATGACCGACACCGGGGGCGATCCGCTAGTTTCCTCTATTGCTCTGGTGCTGAAGGTGCCGTTACTGGAACTCTATGCGCTGCTATGGCGGGCCGGGGTCGTCGAGGTTCGCGCACCTCAGCGGATGCATCATCCGATTTGTCCGGACCCGTCAGCGCACGATTCGCAACGCCGATCACGACGGTCGCCGCGACAGCGGATCCCAGCCCCTGCGCCCAGCCGACTGGACCCAGCGGTGTGCAGCCGAGCAACTGGCTGACCACCGGGATGCTGATCAGCGTCCCCATCGCCGCGAGCGAACCCGCCGCGGTGAACACCACCAGCGGGGCATGTGAATCCAGCAGCGTCTGACCCAGCTCGGCGCCCACCAGGGCGACCAGCGCGACCGTGGATGCGCGCTGCGGGCGCCCGGTGACGCTTCCCATCGCCCACGCCGCCGTCGTCGCGGCCGCCGTGGTGACGCCGCGGATGGCGACGGCGCGCCACAGGGCGGGCTGATCGGGGCCCCGGATGCCCGGGTCGACCGGGCCGCTGGGCTTGCTCACCGCGAGGGCCGCCGCGGGCAGCGCGTCGGTCATCATGTTCACCAGCAGTAGCTGCCTCGTATTCAGCGGTGAGGTCCCGGTGATCGCGCTGCCGATGACGGCGAACAACACCTCGCCGGCGTTGCCGCCGAGCAGGACGGACACGGCCGCCTGCACCCGCTGCCAGAGTTGGCGGCCCTCTTCGATGGCGTGCCGCAGGCCCTCGATGCGGGCGTCGACCAGCACCACGTCGGCCGCCATGTGCGCCGGGTCGCTGCCGCCGGCGACGACGCCGATCCCGACGGTGGCGGCCCGGATGGCGGCGGCGTCGTTGGCCCCGTCGCCGACCATCGCGGTGCGCACGCCCGCGCTTTCGAGCATCTGAACGACCTGGACCTTGTTCTCCGGGGTCATCCGGGCGAAGATCACCCGCTCGGTCACGACGCGTTCCTGATCCTTACGCGACATCGCATCCCATTCGGCGCCGCTGATCACCTGGTCGGCGGTCACGCTCAGCCCCAGCTCCTCGGCGATGGCTTTGGCGGTGATCGGATGGTCCCCGGTGATCAGCTTGACGCCCACCGAAAGCCGGCGCAGGTTCGCGAGCAGGCCGGCAGCTTCGGCGCGTGGGGTGTCGGACAAACCCAGGAACCCGGTCAGGGTCAGCCCGTCTCGGGCGAAATCGGCGATGTCGTCGGGCTCCCGCTGGATCGCCGCCGCCTGGGCGGGGCTCAGTTGCCGCCGCGCCACGGCTATCACCCGCAGGCCGTTGCCGGCCATCTGCGCGACCGTCTCCTCCAGGGTGGGGCTCACCTGCCCGCAGGCCGCGAGCACCACTTCGGGCGCACCCTTGACGGCCAGCTCGGTGTCGGTAACGGACGCGGAGAACGACCGGCCGGAGCGGAACGGCAGGTGCGCGACGGGTGCGTTCGAGTTGTGTCCGTTGACGGCCCCCAATGCGGCTGAGGCGGCCTCGACGATGGCGACGTCGGTGGCGTGTGCGTGCGGTCCGCCGTTGGACGCCGGCGCGGCGTGCGCGGCGCAGCGCAGCACCTCTTCGCGCGATGTTCCCGGCGCCGCAACGACCTCGGCCACCCGCAGCCGGTTCTGGCTGAGCGTTCCGGTCTTGTCGAAGCAGACGACGTCGATGCGGCCGAGCGCCTCCACCGAACGCGGAACGCGCACCAGCGCGCCGAACTTCGTCAGCCGGCGCGCCGACGCCGCTTGCGCCAGCGTCGCCACCAACGGCATTCCCTCGGGAACCGCCGCGACGGCGATGGCGATGCCGCTGGCAACCGCCTGGCGCACGACCGAGCCCCGCAACAGCCCCAGCACGCTGACCAGTGCGCCGCCGGTCATGCTGACCGGGAAGGCCTGGTTGGTGAGCTGGCTGAGCTGGTGCTGCAGACCGATGTCCGACGACAGGTCGCCGGACACCAGCTCGGCGGCGCGGCGTTCCTGCGTGTCTGCCCCGACCGCGGTCACCACCGCCACCGCGGTGCCCGCCACCACGGTCGTCCCGGCGTACAGCATGCAGCGCCGCTCGGCCAGCGCGGCGCCGGGCGTCGGCTCGACCTGCTTCTCCACCGACAGCGATTCACCGGTTAGCGTCGACTCGTCGACCTCGACGTCGACCTCCTCGATGATCCGGGCGTCGGCGGGCACCACCTCGTGGGTACGCACCTCGAAGACGTCGCCCGGCTGCAGCTGCGCCGCGATGACGTCGGCGTACACCCGGTCCCCGGCGCCGTTGGACATCACCTTGCGGGCCGGTGGGATTTGTTGTGCCAGTAAGTGATTGAGCCGGTTTTCGGCGCGCAGCCGCTGGCTGGCCGCGAGCATGGAGTTCCCGGCCAGCACCGAGAAGACCAAGACGGCGTCGACCGGCGAACCGAGTACGGCGCTGGCCGCCGAGCCGAGCGCCAGCACGGGGGTCAGCGGGTCGGTCAGCTCGGCGCGAACGGCGGCCACGAACTGCAGGAAGGCACGCGCGCGCGTTTGCGGTCGCGGGGCGCCGAGGGCGGCCAGCGCGAGTTGCCTTGGATCGCCGGCCGGCCCCGAGTCGGGCGGCGGCAACGCCCGGCGGACGTGCTCGACCGCCATCGCGTGCCATTCCTGCACGGGGGCCGGGCGCGGGGTGTCCGCCTTGAGGATGCCGCGCGCCAACAGATATCCCGACATCAGGCCGGCCGCCGCGCCGCTGGTCACCGGCCCGCGCCCGATGCCGCGGACACCGGGGATCATCAGCAACGAGCCCATTGCCGTTGCGCCGGCCGAGATCCCGACGCCGCGTTGGGCGGCGGCCCGCGCCGCCGGGAGCGCGTGCAGCACCCGCCAGGCGGCCGCCAGGTCGGGCAGCAGCAGGTCGGCGTACCACGGCGGCGGACCGTCCCCGGGCTCTCCCATCATGCCCAGCGCCACGTCGGCCGACCAAATCGCTTGTGCCCCCGGCGATGACAGCACGGCGACCGTGCGGCCCGCCTGCTGCAGATCCGCCACGGCCGCGGCCAGGGAGTCTTCGATGGAGCCGCGCTGCAGCGGCCTGATCTCGTCGAACGCCGGGCGCAGTTCACCCAGCGAATCGTCCTCGACCGAAACCAATTCGGATCCCGTCCGGTGCGCCTCGGCGACAACGGCCGACGCCAACGGATCGTGCCTGAAGCAGAAAAGGGCCTCCACTTTGGCAGTCGGCTCACTCGCCGAGATTCCGGACACCGGGTGCCAGCCCGGCCGCAACCGATTCTTTTCCAGCATCAGCTGGGCACCCGACCATGCCGCGGACAGCTCGGCTTCCCGGGCGCCGCGGATGAGCGACACCCGCAAGCTCTTGGTGCACAGCACCCGTGGATCGATGACGATGGCGTCCACCCGGTCCAGGCGGCGCAGCGCCTCCGGACGCAACGAGAGGACCGCATGCCGGTCGGCCAGCCCCTGGCCGAGCGCCGCCGCGAAGGCTTCGGGCGTGGTGCGGTTGGCCGCGGGGGTGGTCACCAGAACGGCCAGGGCCGCCTGGTGCAGGTTGCGGGTGGTGGCGCCGACGACTCCGGCGCTGATCGCCTGGACGAGCGCGAATCGGTCGCCGTGGTGATCGGCGGGGCGGCCACGCGGCGGCTTCGACCCCGCCGACGCATCGGTGTGCGGGTGATCAGCGTGACTGGCCAGCTGCGGCTCGTGCTGGACCCAGGCCCGCGCCTCGGCGCGGCATTCGGCCGCTTTCAGCGACTGCATCAGCAGACCCACCGACAGCGACGCGGGAGACAGCGTGAGGGTTTCCGCGGTCGTCACCGCCAGGGCAAGCACGGTGTCGGTCGCGGGCCGGCCGATGCGGTCCTCGAGCAGGCGGCGCAGCCGTGGTTGGTAGTCGACGGCCACCACGGCCGCCAGGACGCCGATCGGCATGCGTGGCCAGCGCAGCGCCCGCCCGGTCAGCGCTATGCCCAACCCCGCCGCGCTGGCGGCCACCGTGGCGGTCCGGGTCGCCAGCACCACACCGTCGGCCGGCAGACTCGTCGGGGGTGCCATCGGCTTCACGACTTT
Source organism: Mycobacterium sp. 852014-52450_SCH5900713 (assembly GCF_001667075.1). Lineage (GTDB taxonomy): Bacteria > Actinomycetota > Actinomycetes > Mycobacteriales > Mycobacteriaceae > Mycobacterium. The sequence continues at coordinate 16,904 of NZ_LZIL01000022.1, forward strand.
TTTTGGGGCGCAATGCTTCTCGGCGGCGCCGACGATGCGGCACAACTCGCGCAGCGACGTCTCCGCGTCGTTCACGGTGACCACCACACGCGACAGCGGGTAGTTCAGGGCCGCCGAGGCGACCCCGGGATGGGCCAGCACCGCGTCGAGCACGGCGCGGCCAAGCTCGTCGTCTGGAGCGCCGTCCAGCCCACGCACCTCGATCCAGGCGCGCTCCTCGCCGCGCCAGCAGCGCCGGCTCAGCGTTGCCGGTATGTCTTGGGGCAGTTCGCCGGAGATCGCCCGGGCGCCCTCGCGCAGCGGAATCGCGGCGATGGTGATGCTTGCCTCGACGAGCGAGGTGGTGGCCTGGAGGCCCGTCGCGACGGCGCGCAACGGGATGGATCGTCGTATCGCGGTCGCAATGCTCAAAGCGTTTGGGGGCAGTCCCGTTAGTTGGTGCTACGCAACTGGGTGCTGCCGGCCCGGCGCCCGGCGGCCTTCTTGGCCGTCGACTTGCCGGCCGCTTTCTGCGGTGCCGCCTTCTGCGGAGCGGCCTTCTGCGGCGCCGGCTCCACCGGTACCGCCTTGAGGCTCGCCTTTGCCGGCTCTTGCTTGCGGCTCAGCCGTTGCAGCAAAAGGGCGCTGCCGCCGACCGCCAGCAGCACCGGCCACTCGACCAGTCCCGCGACGCCCAGCGCGCCGAAGGCCACCGCGGCCGCCGGCGCCGAGTGGCTGCCGCTGCTCATTCCCTTCTTGACGCCCTCGGCGGCTCCGGTGACACCGCCGATGACTCCGTTGACCGCCGCGCCACCCACAGCGCCGGCGGCCGCGGTGGTCGTGGTCGCCGCGCGACTCACCGCCTGGCTCACGCCTCGTACCGCTCCGCCGATGACACTCATGCTGACTCCCTGGCTTTCTGCCTGTGCCGCTAAACCTGCGCCATAGCGAGGTATACCCGCTGAACGGTTCGTTAACGGCAAAAAAACACTGTATCCGCTTCTAACAAAAGCAAAGCCTGCCACCTTGCAAACCCGCAGACAACGAGCAGCCGCATTTAATTTGCCTGACCTTAACCTGGGTGTGGTCGGGGCGAGAATGCGCCAAAACGCCATTAGGCATGGCTAATGTCAATCTGCACGGGCGCGTGATCGCTGGCGGCCTTCCCCTTGCGCTCCTCGCGGACGATCTGGGCGTCCGTCACACGTCCGGCCAATTCGGGGGAGGCGAGGATGAAATCGATACGCATGCCCTGCCGTTTCGGAAACCGCAGCTGCGTGTAGTCCCAGTAGGTGTATACGCCCGGGCCGGGCGCGAAAGGCCTTACCACGTCGGCGAATTGCGCGTCGACGATGGCGCCGAACGCCCGGCGCTCCGGCTCGGAGACGTGGGTGGCGCCGGCGTAGAACTCGGTGCTCCAGACGTCGTCGTCGGTCGGGGCGATGTTCCAGTCGCCGGCCAGCGCGATCTGCGCGGTGGGGTCGTCGCGCAACCAGCCGGCCGCCGTATCACGCAGCGCGGCAAGCCATTCCAGCTTGTAGGTGTAGTGCGGATCACCCAGCGCGCGCCCGTTCGGCACGTACAGGCTCCAGACCCGGATGCCGCCGCAGGTGGCCGCCAGCGCGCGCGCCTCGGCCGTCGCGGCGACCTCCGGCTTGCTGCTCCAGGTGGGCTGGCCGTCGAAGCCGATCTGCACGTCGTCGAGGCCGACCCGGGAGGCGATCGCCACGCCGTTCCACTGATTGAAGCCGACATGGGCCACCTCGTAGCCGAGTTCGAAAAACGGCAGGGTGGGAAATTGGCCGTCGGAACATTTGGTCTCCTGCATGGCCAGCACGTCGACCTCGGCGCGGGCCAGCCAGTCGACGACGCGGGGCAGGCGGCTGCGAATCGAATTCACGTTCCAGGTGGCCAGCCGTAGGACACCGTCGGGCATGGCTAGACCGTATCCCAGCCGAGTGAGCGGGCCGGAAAGTAGCGGCGGCGATGGTGCGCCCGGAAGCCGAGCGCGTCGGCGAGCGCCATGGAAGCCGTGCCGGGAACCACGAGGTAGCCGCGAGTGGCGCCGCGGGCCGCGGCCCAGGCCAACAGGGCCTCGCAGGCGGCCGCGGTCGCCGGGTCATCGGCGGTCCCCGTGCGCGACAGCCCCACCCACCGGGTGCCGTCCGGTGCGTCGGTCACGGTCGCCCGCGCGAGCGCCAGCTCGCCGCCGGTGGCGGGTTCCACCGGCGTCGAAGCGGAGACGTCGCGGACCAGAACGCGTTCGGTGTGTCGGGCGCTCACCCCCGGCGGCAGCGGCAGCAAGCGATCCGGGATCGCCAGTCGCGCCGTCAGACCGCGGCGCTCATACCAGGCCTCGATCGCCGGGATCGCGCCCGCCGTAGCCGAAACATCAAGTGGGACAGCGTAATTGACGCCCTCACCGGCGCGCAGCAGCCAGCCCTCGAGCCAGGCCCGTTCTCTGCCCGGCGTCGCCGCGGCGGCCGCGTGCTCGAGCGCCCGGATCTGCGAGGTGCGTACCGGCGCGTCGGTGAGCACCCGCAGCGCGACCACGTCGTCGGCGGCCACCTCGACCACCGCGCCCGTCTTGGTCCGAACCCGCACCGACGGTTCGACCGCCAGCAGGTGTCCCACCGCATCGGTCAGCGGCGGGACCGAGCCTTTCGCGCGCCGGTAGCGAAGCGTCACCCGCGTGCCCAGCTCCGGCCACGAGAACATCAGTGGCCGAAGGGGTCCGGCCCTTCGCCGGGCAGCCATGAGAGGCCCGGCACGCCCCAGCCGTGGGACTTGACGGCGCGCTTGGCGCTGCGGGCGTGGCGACCGATCAGGCGGTCGAGGTACAGAAAGCCGTCCAGGTGGCCGGTCTCGTGCTGCAGCATCCGTGCGAACAGACCGGTGCCCTCGATTTCGACGGGCTTGCCGTCGGCATCGAGGCCGGTGACCCGGGCCCAGGTGGCCCGGCCGGTGGGGAACGACTCGCCAGGGACCGACAGGCAGCCCTCGTCATCGGTGTCCGGATCCGGCATGATCTCCGGTACCTCGGAGGTTTCCAGCACCGGGTTGACGACCACGCCGCGGCGGCGGTCGGTCCGGCCGCGGTCGTCGGCGCAGTCGTAGACGAAGATCCGCAACGCGACGCCGATCTGGTTGGCCGCCAGGCCGACTCCGTGCGCGGCGTCCATGGTTTCGTACATATCGGCGATCAGCTTCGGCAGGTCCGCCGGCAGCGACCCGTCGGCGCCGACGGGCACCGGCTGCGTCGGGGTGTGCAAGACCGGATCCCCGACGATCCGGATCGGTACTACTGCCATGGTCGGCTAAGCTACCGCACGCCCGTGCACGCCGAAGCCGGCCATGTTCGCCCGGGCAATCTGAGGCAATCGGCCGACTCGCGGGTCTGGATGACGGCTTGAGGGTTTGCGCCGTGGTTCAATATTCGCCGAAACACGCCCTCAGGTAAGTCAAGTCATCTACAGCAGCCGAGAATCGCCGGAAGGGTCCAGGGGAAGCTATATGGACAGCGCCATGGCGCGGGCAAATCGATCGGGGGACGATGCCGAGATCGCAGATGGCCTCACCCGCCGCGAGCACGACATCCTCGCCTTCGAACGTCAGTGGTGGAAATTCGCGGGCGTAAAAGAAGAAGCAATCAAAGAGCTGTTCTCGATGTCGGCGACGCGCTACTACCAGGTGCTCAACGCGCTCGTGGACCGGCCGGAGGCGCTGGCCGCCGACCCGATGCTGGTGAAGCGGTTGCGGCGGCTGCGTGCCAGCCGCCAGAAGGCGCGAGCTGCGCGGCGCCTCGGCTTCGAGGTGACCTGACTCGCTACAGTGGGCTCGATGAAAGAGCGAGTCCCCGACTCCACGGGGCTTCCCCTACGCGCCATGGTGATGGTGCTGTTGTTCCTGGGGGTCATTTTCCTGCTGCTCGGCTGGCAGGCGCTGGGGTCGTCCGGCAGCTCCGACGAGGACTCGTCGGCCGCCGTCTCCACGTCGACCACCACCAGCTCGGCCACGCCGACGAGCACTAAGCCCGCGGGCAACCGGTCCGACGTGCAGGTGTACAACATCTCGGCCAAGGAGGGCGTCGGCGCCCACACCAAGGATCAGCTCACGACCGCCGGCTTCAACGTCACCAAGGTCGACAACCTGACCGTGCCCGAGGTGTCGGCCACCACGGTGTATTTCACCGACGCCGACGACGAGCACGCGACCGCCGACGCGGTCGGCAAGGCCTTGGGCGCGCCGGTCGAACCCCGCATTCCCGCGCTGGCCGGCCAACCACCCGGGGTCATCGTGCTCGTTGCGGGCTGACGACCGCCGAAGCGGTTAGGCTTCCGCTATGCCTCAGCTCGCTGGTCACCGCACTGCCGCCGTCACCATGTCCGCGCTTTCCGCAGCCACTTCCGTCGCCCTGCTGGGGGCGTGTTCGTCGCCCCAACACGCCTCGTCCTCGCTGGGCACCACGCCGGCGGTTTGGACCGGATCGCCGGCGCCGTCGGGAACCGGGACCCCTGAGGGCGGGCCCGTCGCCGCGCCGTCGGGGCCGAGCATCGTCACCCACCTGAAGGCGCCCGACGGCACCCAGGTCGCGACCGCGACCTTCCAGTTCAACAACGGCTACGCCACGGTCACCATCGAGACGACGGCCAACGGGGTGCTGACGCCCGGCTTCCACGGGGTGCACATCCACAAGGCCGGCAAGTGCGAGCCCAACTCCGTCGCTCCGACCGGTGGCGCGCCGGGTGATTTCCTGTCCGCCGGCGGGCACTTCCAAGTGCCCGGGCACGCCGCCGAGCCCGCCAGCGGTGACCTGACCTCGCTCCAGGTGCGTAAGGACGGGTCCGCGATGATGATGACCACGACGGACGCCTTCGCCATGGACGACCTGGTCACCGGCGAGAAGACCGCGATCATCATTCATGCGGGCGCCGACAACTTCGCCAACATCCCGCCGGAGCGCTACAGCCAGACCAACGGAACACCGGGGCCCGACCAGATGACGATGACCACCGGTGACGCCGGCAAGCGGGTCGCGTGCGGTGTAATCGGTGCCGGCTAACAGGGCCCACGCGCGCATCGATTTCGCCCGTTCACCGAGGCCGACCCTCGGCGTGGAGTGGGAGTTCGCGCTCGTCGACGCGCAGACCCGTGACCTGAGCAACGAAGCCACGGCGGTCATCGCCGAGATCGGCGAAAACCCGCGCGTACACAAGGAGTTGCTGCGTAACACGGTCGAAGTCGTCAGCGGTGTCTGCCGTTCCACGTCGGAGGCGATGGAGGATCTGCGGGAGACCCTGGGCCCCGCGCACCGGATCGTCCGCGACCGGGGGATGGAGCTGTTCTGTGCCGGCGCACACCCGTTCGCGCAGTGGTCGACCCAGAAGCTGACCGACGCACCCCGGTACGCCGAACTGATCAAGCGCACCCAATGGTGGGGCCGCCAGATGTTGATCTGGGGCGTGCACGTGCACGTCGGAATTTCCTCGGCGCACAAGGTGATGCCGATCATGACGTCGTTGCTGAAGTACTACCCGCATCTGCTGGCGCTCTCGGCATCCTCGCCGTGGTGGACCGGCGTGGACACCGGGTACGCCAGCAACCGCGCGATGATGTTCCAGCAGTTGCCGACCGCCGGCCTGCCGTTCCAATTCCAGACCTGGGCGGAGTTCGAAGGCTTCGTCTACGACCAGAAGAAGACCGGCATCATCGATCATGTCGACGAAGTCCGTTGGGACATCAGGCCTTCGCCGCACCTGGGCACCATCGAGGTGCGGGTGTGTGACGGCGTGTCCAACCTGCGGGAGCTGAGCGCGCTGGTGGCGTTGACGCACTGCCTGGTCGTCGACCTGGACCGCCGGTTGGAAGCCGACGAGACGCTGCCGACCATGCCGCCGTGGCACAACCAGGAGAACAAGTGGCGCGCCGCGCGCTACGGGCTGGACGCGATCATCATCCAGGACGCCGACAGCAACGAGCGCCTGGTCACCGAGGATCTCGACGAGGTACTGAATCGCCTTGAGCCCGTGGCCAAATCGTTGAACTGTGCCGATGAGCTGGCCGCGGTGGCCGAGATCCCCAGGCTGGGCGCCTCGTACCAGCGGCAGCGCCGGGTGGCCGAGGAACACGACGGCGACCTGCGGGCCGTCGTCGACGCGCTGGTGGGCGAGCTGGAGATCTGATGGAGCTGGCGATGTTCCCGCTGGAGTCGGCCCTGCTGCCCGACCAGGATCTGCCGCTGCGGATCTTCGAGCCGCGCTACGGCGCGCTGGTCCGGCACTGCCTCGACACCGGCGACCCGTTCGGCGTGGTGCTGATCTCCCGGGGCCGCGAGGTCGGCGGCGGTGACGCGCGCTGTGATGTCGGCGTGCTGTCCCGGATCACCGAATGCGCCGAACACGGCGCGGGCCGTTACTCGATGCACTGCCGGACCGGTGAACGGATCCGGGTGTGCGAATGGCTGCCCGACGATCCCTACCCGCGCGCGACGGTGACGCTGTGGCCGGACGAGCCGGGGGACCCGGTCACCCCGGCCCAGCTGCTCGACGTCGAGGACCGGGCGATGGCGCTGTTCGAGCGGATCGCCGACGCGCGCGGCGTGGCGCTCCCGGACCGCGCGGACCTGTTGGGCCCCGACACGGCCGACGATCCCGGACAACGCCTGTACGCGTTGGCGTCGCGCATCCCCATCGGCACGGCCGACCGGTACACGGTGCTGTCGGCGCCGTCGGCAGCTGAGCGCCTGACCGCGCTCCGCGAGGCCGTGGACGCGGTCGCCGAGGTGGTGGAGTTTCAGCTCTCCGAATAGTTCGACAGGGGAATACATGAAGGTACAGCTGCAGGTCAACGGCTCACCGGTGGATGCGGCGGCCAGCGCGGCCGACATCGCCGCGACGGGAGCCGACGGGCTGTTCACCTTCGAGGGCCAGCACGACGTCTTCTTCCCGCTGATCATCGCCGCCGGGGCGACCGACCTGGACCTGATGACGAACGTGGCGATCGCCCCGCCGCGCAGCCCGCTGCACCTGGCGCACGCGGCGTACGACCTGCAGCTCTACAGCGGCGGCCGATTCCGGCTCGGCCTGGGCTCACAGGTGAAGGCCCACATCGAAAAGCGTTACGGCAGTAAGTGGGAGCGCCCCGCGGCGCGGATGGCCGAAACCATTTCGGCGATCAAGGCGATCTTCGCGGCCTGGGAAGGCCAGCGCCGCCTGGACTTTCGTGGCGAGTTCTTCACCCACACCATCATGGCGCCCAACTTCAACCCGGGGCCCAACCCGTTCGGACCGCCGCCGGTGCTGCTGGGCGCGCTGGGACCGGTGATGACGCGCACCGCCGCCGAGGTGGCCGACGGGCTGCTGGTGATGCCGTTCAACAGCGCCCGCCACTTTGCCGAACGCACCGTCCCCGCGGTCGCCGACGGGCTGCGCCGCGCGGGCCGATCCTCCGACGGATTCCAGATCATCGCCCAGGCCATGGTCGCCGTCGGCCGCGACGAAGCCGACCTGGCCGCCGCGGTAGACGGTGTGGCAGCGCTCATTTCGTTCTACGGCTCCACCCCGGCCTACCTGCCCGTGCTCGAGGCCGAGGGGTGGGCCGACGTCCAGCCCGAGCTCAACGCGCTGTCCAAGCAGGGCCGCTTCGCAGACATGCGCCGGCTGGTCGGCGACGAGATGGTGGCCCGGATCGGCGTCGTCGGCACCCCCGAGCAATGCGCCGAGCAGATCGCCGCCCGGTTCTCCGAGCACGCCGCCGAGGTGTGTTGCTACTTCCCGGGCTACACGCCGCGCGCCGCGGACATCGCCGACCTGATCGGCGCCCTGCACCGCGCCCCGGCCCTGCGATGAGCCCCGATCTGACGGTCGACGTCGACGCCGGCGTGGCGGTGCTCACGCTCAATCGGCCCGAGCAGCTCAACGCCTACACCGCCGAGATGGGCGCGCTGCTAAGCAGCGCGTACGCCGAGTGCGACGGCGACGACGACGTCCGGGCCATCGTCGTGACGGGGGCGGGCCGCGCGTTCTGCGCCGGGGCCGACTTCTCCGGCGACACAAGCCCGTTCGACGCGCCGGCCGCGGAGTTCTCCGCGTCACCGATCACCCCGGCCGCGTTCGAGTTGCGCAAGCCGGTGATCGCCGCCCTCAACGGCCATGCGATCGGCATCGGCCTGACCATCGCCTTGCAGGCCGACCTGCGCGTCGTCGCCGAGGACGCCAAATACGGTGTGGTGCAGGTCCGCCGGGGAGTGATCCCCGACTGCATGTCGCACTGGACGCTGGCGCGGCTGACCACCCTGGGGGCGGCCGCGGACATCCTGCTCACGGGGCGAACCTTCGGCGGGGCCGAGGCCGTGGCGCTCGGCATCGCAAACAGGGCGCTTCCGGCCAGGCAGGTGCTCGACCACGCGGTGAAGCTGGCGCGCGACATCGCCGTCAACGTGGCGCCGATGTCGGCGGCGCTCTGCAAGCGGCTGCTGTGGGACACCGCGATCAACAACTACACCCCGGGACAGGTCGCCGCGCTGGAAACCCAGCTGCACCGACGGGTGATGGGCAGCGCCGACGCGCGCGAAGGGGTGGCCGCCTTCCTCGAGCGCCGGCCGCCGTCGTTCACGTCGCGGCTGTCCCGCGAGTGGACCCCACTCCCGGAGACGTGAGCTTCTCCGAAATCTCCCACCACTGGTCCGCGCGCCGCTCGTCGCGAGCGTAGGGCGCCGCGGCCTCGCTGACCCGGCAGTCTTCGAGATACAGCCCCCCGCGGCCGGCGAGCTCCGGGCTGACGGCCGCCCATACCTGGGTAGCCGCGCCGCGATCGGGCGTGGTGACGTCGAGCCGCTCGCCCGTCGGTTTGCGCAGCCGCGAGAAGTCCGCCCGGGACATGTGCCGCGCGAGCGAGGTGGCCACGGTGCCGGGATGGACGGCGTAGGCGCGGATTCCCGCGTCGCGCAGGCGGCGGTCGGCTGCCACGGCGTGCAGGATGTTCGCCGTTTTCGACGCGCCGTAGGCGACGAACTTGTCGTACTCGCGGCGCTCCCAGTTGGGATCGTCGAAGTCGACGTCACCCATGATGTGGCCGGCAGACGACAGGTTCACGATCCGGGCCTCACCATTAGCCCGGCCGGCGGCCGCGAGCTGCGGCACGAGGCGCCGGGTCAGTTCGAAGTGCCCGAAATGGTTGGTGCCGATCTGCATCTCGAATCCATCGCGCGTCCTGCCGAACGGTGTGAACATCACTCCGGCGTTGTTCATCAGAACGTCGATGGCCGGGGCGATGTCGCCGATCGCGGCCGCCGCCGCCGCGACGCCCGCCAGCGTGGTGAGGTCGAGCTCGACGGCAGCGGTCCGCGCGCCGGGCACCTCGGCCCCGATCCACCGCGCCGCCTCTGCCAGCGCCGCCGGATTGCGGGCGGCCAGGACGACGTGCGCGCCCGCGGCGGCCAGCGCGCGGGCCGCCTCGCGCCCCAACCCGGACGAGGCGCCGGTGATAACACAGACCTTGCCGGACAGGTCGATTCCGTCGACGACGTCCAGCGCGGTCGGTGGCTCGGTCACGCCGGTATACGCTGCCACACCGCGGCGCGCTTCATGAGCCGCGGCGCCACGGCCCGGTGCAGCGGGCCGACGAAAGCCCAGACCGTTCGGGCGGCGGTTTTGCGGCAGTACCGCACGCGAGTGGTGAGACTGGCCCGGCCGTCCTGGCGTCGCAGCGTCAGCTCGCCGCGCATGAGCGGTCCCCGCGCGGTCAGCACCAGTTCGTCGCGATCCGAACCCGCGATCGTCCAGCCGATGATGTGCTCGGGCGACGAATACGGCCCGAGGCGGAATCTCAGCACGTGGCGGTGGATCCACGGGACAACGCCACCGCCCGCGCCCCGCCCCACGGCGTCTCGGAACATCTGCTCGGCTGTGCGTGAGTCGCCTTGCGGCAGTGGGACTTCGAAGACGTCCGTGTAGTCGGCCCGCTCGGCGGCCGCCGCGATGCGTTTGAGCGTCCACCGGACGGCGACGCGGTGCCCGCCGGTGCCGATGACGAGCGCCCGGTAGACCTTGCCGTGCAGGCCCGGGAAGGCGGCCCAAGTCGCCGAGCGCACACGGGTCCGGCTGCCGGTCAGCGAGTCCAACTCGAACACCCATCGGTACACCGCGAAGGGGTGCCGTCCCTTCAGCGCGAACCGCGCGGGCGGCCGCGCCTCGTCCAGCGCGAAGCCGATCGGCACGGTCGACGGGTCACCCGGGTCCCGGCACATCACCCGCAACAGCGCCGACCAGGTGTCCGCGCGCTCCGCGTCGATGGTTATGGCATGCTCATCGATATAGGTTAATCGTTCCATATAGAAGGAATGTACTAGATCGTGGCACCTCCGCGGAAGCATGAAACCGATGTGATTCTCGACGCCGCCCGGACGCTGGTGCTCGGCGGCGGACCGCGCGCGGCGAGCGTCGCGGCCATCGCCAAGACCAGCGGCGCCCCCGCGGGCACCCTCTATCACCGGTTCGGCAACCGCGACGGCATCCTCACGGCGGCGTGGCTGCGCGCGCTCGAACGCTTCCAGGCGAGGGCGCTGGCCGCCGACGGCGAAACCCCGGCGGACACTGCGATCGCCATGGCCGTAGCCGCCGTCAGCTTCGCGCGCGAGCTGCCCGACGACGCCCGGCTGTTGTTGACGATCCGGCCCGGCGACCTGCTCGACGAGGAGCCCGACGCGGACTTCCAGCGGACGCTGGCGGCGATGAACGCCCCGCTGACCGAGCGGATCGCGGTGTTGGCCCGGCAGCTCTATGGGAACGACACGCCCCAGTCCGTCGACGCCGTCGCGCGTGCGGTGGCGGACCTGCCCTATGCGGTGGTCCGGCGCCACGCCCACGACGACCCGATGCCCGACTGGCTGGAAGGCGACGTCGCGGCGTCGGCGCTGGCCGTGCTACGGACCTTTGGCGAAGGCCCGTAGCGCCTCCACCTGCGTGGGATCCAGTGAAGGGCGCACGATTTGGCGTGCCGCCGCGATATCGGCCGCCGTCACGTCGGTGGCGTCGATGGACCGCCGCATCGCGGTCAGTGCCGCCTCGCGCAGCAGCGCCACGCAGTCGGCGGCGCTGTAGCCGTCGAGCCCGACGGCCACCTCGTCGAGGTCGACGTCGTCGCTCAGCGGGACCGATTTGCCCGCGGTGTGCAGGATTTCGCGGCGGGCGGCGGCGTCGGGAGGTTCGACGAACACCCGCCGCTCCAGGCGGCCCGGTCGCAGCAAGGCCGGGTCGATCAGGTCGGGACGGTTGGTGGCGCCCAGCACGACGACGTCTCGCAGGGGATTGACGCCGTCGAGCTCGGTCAGCAGCGCGGCGACCACCCGATCGGTCACGCCCGAGTCGAAGCTCTGCCCGCGCCGGGGAGCCAGCGCGTCGATCTCGTCGAGGAACACCAGGGACGGAGCCGAGTCGCGGGCGCGCCGAAAAAGTTCGCGGACGGCCTTTTCCGAGCTGCCCACCCACTTGTCCATCAGCTCGGACCCCTTGACGGCGTGCACGGACAGCTGCCCCGTGCTGGCCAGCGCGCGCACGACGAAGGTCTTGCCGCAGCCGGGCGGCCCGTACAGCAGCACCCCGCGCGGCGGTTCGACACCCAGCCGGGCGAAGGTGTCCGGATGCTGCAGCGGCCACAACACGGCCTCGGTCAGCGCCTGCCGAGCCTCGGCCATGTCGCCGACGTCGTTGAGCGTGACGTTGCCGACGGTCACTTCCTCGCTGGCCGACCGGGACAGCGGCCGGATGACCGTCAGCGCGCCGAGCAGGTCGTCCTGGTTCAGCTCGGGTGGCCGGCCGTCGATGCTGGCCCGCGACGCCGCGCGCAGCGCCGCTTCCCGCAGCAGCGCCGCCAGGTCGGCAACCACGAAACCCGGTGTGCGCGAGGCGATCTCGTGGAGATCCAGGGCGCCGGCCGGCACCGATTTCAGCAGCGACTCCAGCAGCGCCTTGCGGGTGCCGGCGTCGGGCAGCGGCAGGCTCAGCTCCCGGTCGCACAGGTCCGGCGCGCGCAGCCGGGCATCGAGCTGGTCGGGCCGCGCGGAGGTGGCGATCAACGCGACGCCCTCGGTCGCCACCGCGGTTCGCAGCTCGCCCAGGATCAGGGCGGCCACCGGCTCCGGGGTGGCGGGCAGCAGGGCGTCGACGTCGGTGATAAGCAGGACGCCACCGCCGTCGCGGACGGCCCGCACCGCCGAACTCACGGTCTTGAGCCGGTCTTCCGGCGTCAGCGCGCCCACCTCGGGGCCGTCCAGTTTCACCAGCCTGCGGCCGTCGCACACCGCGCGCACCAGCGTCACCTTGCCGACGCCGGCCGGACCCGACACCAGCACGCCCAGGTTGGCGCCCGCGCCCAGTGTCTTGAGCAAATGCGGCTCGTCGAGTGCGAGCTTGAGCCACTCGGCGAGCTTGGCGGCCTGTGGCTGCGATCCCTTGAGCTCCTCGACGACGGTCTCGGGGCTGGCGACGTCGACGAAGTCCTGCGACAGCGCGGCCCCGGACGGGACGCCGACACCCCAGGTGACCAGTGAGTTGGGCTGCACGCTGACCGGTCCCGCGGGGTCGGCGCCGGTGACCGTCAGCAGCTCCGAGGTCCAGCTGATCCCGACCGAGGCGGCCAGCGCGCGGGTCGCGGCCGACGTTGAGGTGCCCGGGCCCAGGTCGCGGGGCAGCAGCGAGACGGCGTCGCCGACGGTCAGCACCTTGCCGAGCAGGGCCTGCCGCAACGTGACCGGCGAGATCGACTGGTGGGCCAGCGACGAGCCGGACAGCGTCACCGACCGGGCGCCGTAGACGGTGACCACGCCGACGATCACCGGGTTACCCTCGCGCAGCCCGGCGTTGGACAACGTCACGTCGTCGAGCAGCACCGTGCCGACCGGGGTGTCCGGCCCGGCCAGGGCCGCCACCGCCGCCGTGGTCCGCGAGCCCGTCAGCGCCACCGCGTCCCACTCCCGAATGCCAAGCGCGGCAACGGCGCTCGGATGCAATCGGACGACGCCGCGGCGTGAGTCCACGGCGGAGGTGTTCAACCGCGCGGTGAGCGTGAGCTGACGGGCCGCATCCTCGCCCGGTCGGCTCATGGCAGGCGCCCGCCCGGTTTGCGCAGCCCCAGCCGCGCCATCGAGCGGCGGTTCGGTTGCGCCCGGCGGATCGCGCGCCGCGCGGCGCGGCGCTGCTTGGGCTTGTCGTCCCACGCCTCGGGGTGCGCGGCCAGCCAGCGCTGGTTGCGGACCGCGAACGGCACGTGGCACAGGTAGGCGACGATGATGACCCAGATCAGGACGTAGGGCGCCAAGACCGCCGCGGCCGCGCAGATCGCCAGCAGTGCCAGCAGCGGCGCGGCCCAGCTCGGCGGCACCGCCGCGGCGTGCATCTTGCGCATCGGGATCTTGCTGATCATCAGCACCGACGTCCCGGTGATCCAGATGCACAGGAACGTCGTCGAGGTCCACCAGCCCTCGCCGAACTGCAATTTCAGTCCGATCAGGCCGATCATCGACACCGCGCCCGCCGGCGCGGGCATGCCGACGAAGAACTCGTGAGTGTAGGCGGGCTGGCTGCCGTCCGCCTGCAGCGCGTTGAAGCGGGCCAGCCGCAGCACGACGCACACCGCGTAGAGCAGGATCACCACCCAACCGGCCGGCGACTTCCCCAGCAGCGTCACGTAGAGCACGATCGCCGGCGTCACACCGAAGTTCACCGCGTCGGCCAGCGAGTCGATCTCCTCGCCCATGCGGGACTGGGCATCCAGGATGCGGGCCACCCGGCCGTCCAGCCCGTCCAGGATGGCCGCCGCGGCGATCAACGCCATCGCGGCCTTCGGCTGGTGCTCGAGGGCGAACCGGATCGAGGTCAGGCCCGCGCAGATGGACAACACGGTCATCGCGCTCGGCAGGATCTGCAGGTTGACCGACGGCCTGCCGCGCGGCTTGCTGATCATCACAGCTCGGCCAGCACGGTTTCGCCGGCGATGGCGCGCTGCCCCACAAGGACAAGCGGCTCGGCGCCCGGGGGCAGATAGGTGTCGAGCCGGGAGCCGAACCGGATCAGCCCGTAGGTGTCACCGATAGCCAGCTTGTCGCCGACGCGCGCGTCGCAGATGATGCGCCGCGCCAACAGCCCGGCGACCTGCACCGCCACCACCTCCGCGCCGGTGGCCGTCCTGATCCGCAGACTCGTGCGCTCGTTCTCGGTGCTGGCCGCGGCCAGGTCGGCCGACCCGAACCGGCCGGGCCGGTGCTGCATGGCGATCACCTCGCCGCTCACCGGGGCGCGCTGCACGTGGGCGTCCAGCAGCGACAGGAAGATGCTGACCCGCGGGAGCGGCGCGTCACCCATCCCGAGTTCGGCGGGCGGGGCGGCGGAATCGATCACGCACACCACCCCGTCGGCGGGCGCGACGATCGCGCCCGGCCGGGTCGGCGGCACCCGCGGCGGATGGCGGAAGAACCCCGCGCAGGCGCCGGCCGCCAGCAGGCCGGCCCGCCGGATCCATCGGTGCCTGCGGCCGGCCAGCGCCACCGCCAGTCCGCCGGCGATGAACGGGCGGCCGGCCGGGTGTACCGGCGGAATGGTCGAGCGCACCAACTCCAACGCGTGCTGCGGGCTGAAGCTTGGGTCCTCGGCGGTGGGGCCGATAGGGCGGGGGCGTCGTGCCACGCGGCCATCTTACGAAAGGTGCGGCCGGTTGGTTGGGGCCCGCAGGGGGAACGCCCACCTTCGATATGCATCCGAATGACGATTGGGCGCCACGGCTGCGCCCGGCGAAGATCGCAGTCACCGCCGTATTCATCGCCCACGCCGTGGGGTTCTCCTCGTGGGCGGCCCACATCCCGGCCGTCAAGGCCGACCTCGGCCTGTCCGACGCGGCGCTGGGAACGGCGCTGTTCGGTGCGCCGCTGGGGTCGGTCGTGGCCACGCTGGGCAGCCACTGGGCGCTGCCGCGCTGGGGGAGCCACCGGCTGATTCCCGTGACGGCCGCCGGCTACGCCGTCGCGGGCACCACGGTGGGGCTGGCCCGCTCCGGGCCCTGGCTGTTTGCGGCGCTGGCGTTGTGGGGGACGTTCCAGGGCGGGCTGGACGTCGCGATGAACACCCAAGCGGGCACGGTCGAGCGCCTGGCGCGGGCGCCGATCATCGCCCGCTTCCACGGCATGTGGAGCCTCGGCGCGTTACTGGGCGCCCTGATCGGCGCGGCGTGCGTCGGTGCCGGCATCGGCCTGACGCCCCAGCTGGCGGCGGTCGGGCTCGTGGTCCTGGTCGTCGTCGGGGCGCTGACCCGGCGGCTGATTCCGGACCGGGCGGGCGGCGCCGCGGAATCGCCCGCCGCGGGGGCCTGGCTGACGCCGACGGTGGCGATCCTTGCGGCGGTGGCCTTCGTGTCGTTCCTGTGCGAGGGCGCCGCCACCGACTGGTCGGCCAACTATCTGCGCAACGTCGTCGGCGCCGGTCCCGGGATCGCCGCGTTGAGCTACGCGGCGTACACCCTGACGATGGTCGTCACCCGGCTGGGCGCGATACGCCTGCACGCGCGGGTGTCGGCCCGCCGGCTGTTGCCGGCCCTCGCGCTGTTCGCCGCGGCGGGCATGGGCGTGACGCTGGCGACCGCCAATTCCGTTGTCAGCGTTGTTGGATTCGCCTGTCTGGGGGTCGGCGTGGCGCTGCTGGTGCCCACCGCGTTCAGCGCCGCTTACGGCGCGGGCGGCGCGGGCTCGGCGATCGCCATCGTCGCGGCGACGGGCTGGCTGGGCTACCTGCTGGGGCCGCCGCTGATCGGCCACCTGGCCGACCGGGTCGGACTGGCCGCGGCCCTGGTGACCATCCCGGTGCTGATGACCGTTGTCGCAGTCGCCATTCGCTGCGCCACCGCCTTTGACCGGGCCGACGAGTTCCATCGACAGGTGGCGACCCCAGCGGCTTAGCGCTAGGCCAGATCCCACACCTGCAGCTCGGTCCCCTCGGACACCTCGACGACGTCCTCGGGGATGTCCAGCAGCGCGTTCGCCGACGCCAGCCACCGCAGGTGGTGCGAGGCGGGCGGGCCGTAACTGGTGACGGTGCCGGCGTCGCGGTCCAGCACCGCGCGGCGGAACTGCCGCTTGCCGCGCGGCGAGGTCAGCGACTCGGTGAGCACGGCGGCCCGGTGCGGGCGTTCCGGGTCGGGCAGGCCCATGGCTCTGCGCAGCGCGGGCCGGATGAACACCTCGAAGGACACCAGGGCGCTGACCGGGTTGCCGGGCAGGGTGACGATCGTCGCGCCGGCCACCCGCCCGATGCCCTGCGGCATCCCGGGCTGCATCGCCACCTTGACGAACTCCACGCCCTGGTCGCCCCCGCGGCCGAACGCGTCCTTGACCACCTCGTAGGCGCCGGCGCTGACTCCGCCGCTGGTGATGATCAGGTCCGCCTCGCCGGCATGCTTCTGGATGAGCGAACTGAACTGTGCGACATCGTCTTCGGCGGTGACCACCTCGATCACGTCGGCGCCCGCGTCGCGAACGGCGCCGGCCAGCATGATCGAGTTGGACTCGTAGATCTGTCCCGGCCGCAGCGGGTTGCCCGGCGCCACCAGCTCCGACCCGGTCGATATCACCAGCACGCGTTGGCGCGGGAGCACGGGCAGCTCGGCCATTCCCAGCGCCGCGGCCAGGCCGAGCACGGCCGGCGTCACCACCTGGCCGCGCCGCAGGACGGTGGTGCCGGGGGCGACGTCCTCACCCGCGCGCCGGATGTGCTTGCCGGCCTCGCGCGGCGCGCGGATCGACACCACATCCACGCCGCCGTCGGTGTCTTCGACGGGCACGACGGCCGTCGCCCCGGCGGGCAGCGGCGCGCCGGTCATGATGCGGTGCGCGGTGTTCGGTTGCAGCGTCAACTCGTCGGTGCGCCCGGCCGGAATGTCCTCGGCGACCTCGAGCACCACCGGGTTCTCGGGCGTGGCGCCGGAGGTGTCCTCGGCGCGCACCGCGTATCCGTCCATCGCGGAGTTGTCGAAGACCGGTAGCGCCAGCCGCGCGACCACGTCGTCGGCCAGGACCAGGCCCTGCGCCTCGGCCAGCGCGGCGGCGGCCGCCGGCCGGGGACGGATCAATTCGGCTACGACGCGCTGATGTTCTTCGACCGACCGCACCCGGCCATTATCGGCGAAGTCAGATTGCGAAGCCGACCGCGGTACTTGTTCGGACACCGACCAGAGCCGACGTTGCAGCTCCTCGCTGGGAGCCATGGCCGCCAAAAGCAGCCATCTCGTTGGGGGTGGCGGCGCTTCGACGTACAGTCGAGAACGTGATTACCGGTATGGCCCACACCGGGGTGTGTGTTCCGGATTGCGAGGCCGCCGTGGCGTTTTACCGAGACGTATTGGGCCTGCGTGTGCTCTCGCCGCCCTATGTGATGACCGGTAACGCCATTCGCGACGACATGGGCGAGCTGGTGGGTGACCCCAGCATGAAGGCGGCCATCGTGGGGTTGCCGGGCGACGGCGACCGCGTGCTCGAGGTGATCGAATACCTCGGCGCGCAACCGGTCGGGCGCGCCGGCGGCCGGGCCCTCACCGACCACGGACTGTCCCACGTCGGGCTCATCTGTGAGGACATCGACGCCACCCGGGCCGAGCTGGAGGGCAAGGGCGTGCGCTTTCTGGTCAAGGGAATCGCGGAGGTGGCGCGGGTTCGCACCACGTGGTTCGTCGACCCCTGGGGCGTGGTGTTCATCCTGGTGGAGAAGAGCCGCCCGCAGCGACCGTATTACGCGCAATGGGACTGAAGCCGACCGTCGCGATCATCGGCGCGGGCGCCGGCGGCATCGCCATGGGCATCCAGCTGGCCGAGGGCGGCTACGAGTTCACCATCTTCGACCGCGCCGACGGATTCGGCGGGACCTGGCGGCACAACACCTTTCCGGGCGCGGCGTGCGACGTCCCGTCGCACCTGTACTCGTATTCCTTTGCGCCCAACCCGCGGTGGAGCAAGACGTACGCCAACCAGCCCGAGATCCTGGCGTACCTGGAAAAGGTCGCCGTCGACCACGGGTTGGGCGCGCGCCTGCGGGCCAACACCGCGATCGTCGCCGTGCGCTGGTCGGACAGCCGCCGCCGCTGGACGCTGACCGACGGCGACGGGCACGAGCACGAATTCGACATGGTGGTCAGCGCCGTCGGGATGCTCGACGTGCCCCACATCCCGGAGATTCCCGGCGCGCGGCGGTTCCGGGGGCGCCAATTCCATTCGGCCCGCTGGGATCACAGCAAGTCGACGGCCGGGGAGCGGGTCGCGTCCATCGGCACGGGCGCCAGCGCGATCCAGTATGTCCCCGCGATAGCGCGAAAGACCGCGCACCTGACCGTGTTTCAGCGGACCCCGATCTGGATCGCACCCCGATTTGACTTCCCGTTCACCCCCGAGCAGCACGAGCTGTTCGAGCGTGACCCCGCGACGGCGCGCAAGCTCAGGGACGAGGCGTTCGACGCCTACGAGTCGGCCAGCTTCGACGTCGAACATGCTCAGACGCGAGAGGCGACCGAGCTGGCCCGCAGTTACCTCATGCGCAAGGTCGCCGACCCCCAGCTGCGGGCCAAGCTGATGCCGGACTATCCCGCGGGCTGCAAGCGGCCGCTGATGTCACGCGAGTGGTACCCCACGTTCGCGTTGCCCAACGTCTCCCTGGAGACCACCGCCATCGCCGAGCTGACCGAGCGGGGGGTACGCACCGCGGACGGCGTCGAGCACCGCGTGGACACCATCATCTACGGCACCGGGTTCAAGGCCGCCGATTATCTGGCGAGCATCGACGTGTACGGCACCGGCGGTCGCCGCCTGGCCGATGACTGGAGCGGCGGCGCCGAGGCGTACCTGGGCACGCTGGTGGCCGGGTATCCCAACTTCTTCACGCTGTACGGCCCCAACACCAACGGGGTCAACTCGATCATCTACATCCACGAGGCGCAGACGACCTTCGTCCGCCACATCCTCGACGCGATGAGCGGCCGCGGCGCGCGCACGGTGGAGGTGACGCCCGAGGCGCAGCGCCGCTATAACGACGAGATCCAGGCCGCGATGGCGGGCAAGGTCTGGCTGGCGTGCAGCAACTACTTCCGCCATCCCAGCGGGAAGGTGGTCACCCAATTGCCTTACAGCGGGCGGACTTTCTTCGAGCGCACCCGCGAGTTGGTCGACGCCGACTACCGCTTCGGTCGGTGACCGGTCGGCCGCCTGAGCCGCCGCCCGCGGACCCTGGCGGACGCGGTCGGCACGCGTTTGAGGCCCGGGCGCCTCGGTCGTTTGACCCGCTCCGCGGTCCTGATCGGGGCGCTGAACGCCGTCTCGACCTTCATCCGCAACCACGCCGCAGCCCGCTTCGACCTCACCTGCACGGCCAAACCCTACGTCGCGCGCACGGCACGCATCGCCGCCGAGCGCCGAATGTTTGCTCACCATTAACCCGGCGGAGCTACTGCACCCAGTAGTTGTCGTGGCGGACGAACCACTCCCTGCGCTCGTCGTCGGTCATGTCGGCGAGTGCGCCGAAGCCCTCGAAGTAGGCCTCCCGCGGCGCACCCGGTGCGAAGAGCATCAGGATCGACGCCGGCTCGTCGGCCCCGTTGCGGAAGCCGTGGACGCCGCCGGGCGGGACATAGAGGAAGTCGCCCTGCCGGCCGTCGACCCACTGGGTGCCGTCGTAAAGCTTCATCGTCCCGGACAGCACGAAGAAGGCCTCGGACATCGCCCGGTGAAAGTGTGGGCCGGGCCCACCGCCACCGGCGGGGAGGTCGACCCGGTACAGCCCGTAGTCGCCGCCGGTGGCCTGTTGGTTGGCCAGGTAGTGGTATCTGACGCCACCGGTTTCGTAATCGGGCGGCGAGTCGGCCCGCTTGAGCCAGGCGCTGACCTCCGGCTCGTCCTTGGTGTATCGGGGCGGGGGATATGGCGGGACGACGAGGGACATGCCTCCAGTGTGCGGCTATAACATCGCGGGCGTGGCGGACGAAGAAGCTCGGGCGGAACGGCTGCTCGACGCCCAGGAGAAGGCGACGCAACTGTTCGACGAGATCGAGCGGCGCGCCATGATCCGCCCCGGCGTCTCGGAAAAGCAGTTGTCCGACGAAATCAACCAGCTCGCCGCGGAACTGCTCGGGGTCACCCGGCACTGGCATCGGCGGATCGTGCGGGCCGGTGCGAACACCCTGCGGCCCTTCAGCGAGCGCCCGCCGGACCGGGTGGTCGCTGACGGCGACATCGTCTTCCTCGACCTCGGACCGATATTCGCGGAGTGGGAGGCGGACTTCGGTCGCACCTTCGTGCTCGGCGACGACCCGCACAAGACCGCCGTCCGAGACGCGCTGCCCCGGGTGTGGCAGGCCGGCCGCGAGTACTTCGACGCGCGCCCGGACATCACCGGCGCCGAGCTGTACGACTTCGTCGTGGGGCTGGCGCACGCCGAGGGCTTCGAGTTCGCCAGCGCTATTGCCGGCCACCTGGTGGGGGAGTTTCCGCACAAGAAGATCGCCGGCCCCGGCGTCCAGTGGTACATCATGCCCGGATCGAGCAAGCCGATGCGGCGCACGGACCCGGCCGGCCGCACCTGCCACTGGATCCTGGAGATCCATCTGGCCGACCGGGCCCGCGGCTTCGGCGGCTTCTACGAGCAGCTGCTCGACCTCAGCCCAGTGGATACGTGACGCCGGTGAGCTCCTCCGAGACCGCCCACAGCCGCCGCTGCACGTCGACGTCGTGGGACTTCGCGCTGGACGCCACCAGCTTCGGGTAGCCACGCGTCTCGGCGAAGCCGTCCGGCCCGTAGTACTGGCCGCCGAGGACCCCCGGGTCGGTGGCCGCGCGCAGCGTGGGGAGCGCGCCCATGGCCGCGTCCTGGGCGATCAGGTTGAAGAACACGTTGACGAGCGGCCGGAACGCCGTGGGCGTGTAGCGGCCCAGCTCGGTGTTCGACCCGCCGGGGTGGGCGGCGGCGGCGATGGTCGTGCCGTGCGGGGCGAGCCTGCGCTGCAGTTCGTAGGTGAACAGCAGGTTGGCCAGCTTGGCCTGCCCGTACGCCGCGACCCGGTTGTAGCGGCGCTCCCACTGCAGGTCGTCGAAGTGGATGTCGGCGAGGATGCGGTGGCCCATGCTGCTCACGGTCACGACCCGCGAACCGGGGACCGCCAGCAGCCGGTCCAGCAGCAGCCCGGTCAGCGCGAAGTGGCCGAGGTGGTTGGTGCCGAACTGCAGCTCGAACCCGTCCTTGGTGGTTTCCTTCGGCGTGTACATGACGCCCGCGTTGTTGATCAGCAGGTCGATGCGGTCGTAATCGGCCTTGAGTTGCTCGGCCGCGGCGCGGATGGAGTCCAGCGACGTCAGGTCCAGCTCCTGCAGTGCGACGTCGGCGTCGGGCCGGACGGCCGCGATGCGCGCGGCGGCTTCCTTGCCCTTTTCCAGATTGCGGACGGCCAGCACGACGCGCGCGCCGTGGTCGGCGAGCGCGGCGGCCGTCTCGTAGCCGAGGCCGGTGTTGGCCCCGGTGATGACGGCGACGCGACCGGT
The DNA here is from genome assembly GCF_001667075.1 of Mycobacterium sp. 852014-52450_SCH5900713. GTDB lineage: Bacteria > Actinomycetota > Actinomycetes > Mycobacteriales > Mycobacteriaceae > Mycobacterium. Next base: position 38,436 of record NZ_LZIL01000022.1, read on the forward strand.
CTGATCGGGAATGTCGGCGGCGGTCCAGTTGGCCATGTTTTCTCCTAGAACGGATAGACTAAACGGGGCGAGCGCTCCGGTTGATTAAAACTATATGGAACGCGCGCCCCGGTTTGTCAACCTGGAAGGGGTGAATAGATGGCGCAGCCCGCACGCCCGTTGCGCGCCGACGCGGCGCGCAATCGCGCGCGTGTGCTGGACGTTGCCTACGACACCTTTGCGGCCGAGGGCCTGTCCGTGCCGATCGACGAGGTCGCCCGCCGCGCCGGTGTCGGCGCGGGCACGGTCTACCGGCACTTCCCGACCAAGGAGGCGTTGTTCACGGCGGTCATCGAGAACCGCATGCGGGGCCTCGTGGACGACGGGCACGCCCTGCTGCAAAGCGAGGGGCCCGGTGAGGCGCTCTTCGCGTTTCTGCGCTCGATGGTGCTGCAGTGGGGCGCCGCGGACCGGGGCCTGGTCGACGCCCTGGCCGGCTACGGGATCGACATCGCCTGCGCCGCGCCGAAGGCCGAAGACGCCTTCAAGGCCATGCTCGGCGAGCTGCTGCTCGCCGCTCAGAACGCGGGGACCGCGCGCCGCGACGTCGATATGCGGGATCTCAAGGCGATCCTGGTCGGGTGCCAGGCGATGCAGGCCTACGACTCGGCGCTCGCCGGGCGGGCGACCGACGTCGTCATCGACGGTTTACGCCCGCCGCGATAAGGGCGGACTGTCCTTGCACTCGGCATAGGCGAGTGCTAAGAATGACGTTGGCACTCGCGACTGGCGAGTGCTAGGTCGGGACGGTGAGACCAGCAGACACCTGGGGTCGTCCGTCGCGGGCACTGCACCCGGCCAGCGTAAGTAATGGGGTGGCCACGCAAGGTCACCCGGTGTCATTCCCGATCCGGAGGAATCACTTCGCAATGGCCAAGATAATTGCGTACGACGAAGAGGCCCGTCGCGGCCTCGAGCGGGGCCTCAATGCCCTCGCCGACGCGGTAAAGGTGACGTTGGGCCCCAAGGGTCGCAACGTCGTCCTGGAGAAGAAGTGGGGTGCCCCCACGATCACCAACGATGGTGTGTCCATCGCCAAGGAGATCGAGCTGGAGGACCCGTACGAGAAGATCGGCGCCGAGCTGGTCAAGGAAGTCGCCAAGAAGACCGACGACGTCGCCGGTGACGGCACGACGACGGCCACGGTGCTGGCCCAGGCGCTCGTGAAAGAGGGCCTGCGCAACGTCGCGGCCGGCGCCAACCCGCTGGGTCTCAAGCGCGGCATCGAGAAGGCCGTCGAGAAGGTCACCGAGACCCTGCTCAAGCAGGCCAAGGAGGTCGAGACCAAGGAGCAGATCGCCGCGACCGCCGCGATCTCCGCGGGCGACCAGTCGATCGGTGACCTGATCGCCGAGGCGATGGACAAGGTCGGCAACGAGGGTGTTATCACCGTCGAGGAGTCCAACACCTTCGGGCTGCAGCTCGAGCTCACCGAGGGTATGCGGTTCGACAAGGGCTACATCTCGGGCTACTTCGTCACCGACGCCGAGCGGCAGGAAGCGGTCCTCGAGGACCCCTACATCCTGCTGGTCAGCTCCAAGGTGTCGACGGTCAAGGACCTGCTCCCGCTGCTGGAGAAGGTCATCCAGGCCGGCAAGCCGCTGCTGATCATCGCCGAGGACGTCGAGGGTGAGGCTCTGAGCACCCTGGTCGTCAACAAGATCCGCGGCACCTTCAAGTCGGTGGCCGTCAAGGCCCCCGGCTTCGGTGACCGCCGCAAGGCGATGCTGCAGGACATGGCGATCCTCACCGGTGGTCAGGTGATCAGCGAGGAGGTCGGCCTGTCGCTGGAGAGCGCCGACGTCGCCCTGCTCGGTAAGGCCCGCAAGGTCGTCGTCACCAAGGACGAGACCACGATCGTCGAGGGTGCCGGTGACACCGACGCCATCGCCGGCCGCGTGGCCCAGATCCGCCAGGAGATCGAGAACAGCGACTCCGACTACGACCGCGAGAAGCTGCAGGAGCGCCTGGCCAAGCTGGCCGGCGGTGTTGCGGTGATCAAGGCCGGCGCCGCCACCGAGGTGGAGCTCAAGGAGCGCAAGCACCGCATCGAGGACGCGGTCCGCAACGCCAAGGCGGCCGTCGAGGAGGGCATCGTCGCCGGTGGTGGCGTGGCCCTGCTGCACGCGGCCCCGGCACTGGACGAGCTGAAGCTCTCCGGCGACGAGGCGACCGGCGTCAACATCGTGCGCGTGGCGCTCGAGGCTCCGCTGAAGCAGATCGCCTTCAACGGTGGTCTGGAGCCTGGTGTCGTGGCCGAGAAGGTCCGCAACTCGCCCGCCGGGACCGGCCTGAACGCCGCGACCGGTGAGTACGAGGACCTGCTCAAGGCCGGCGTTGCCGACCCGGTCAAGGTCACGCGCTCGGCGCTGCAGAACGCGGCGTCCATCGCGGCGCTGTTCCTGACGACCGAGGCCGTCGTCGCCGACAAGCCGGAGAAGGCGGCCGCTCCCGCGGGCGACCCGACCGGCGGCATGGGCGGCATGGACTTCTAAGTCACGAGTCCCTTTACGAAAAAGCCCGGTTCCCTGGTGGGGCCGGGCTTTTTCGTGTGTCGCGCCCGCCTGCTCGACGCCGAACGTGAAGCTAGCCGCACATTCGACGCCGAGCGTGCGGCTAGCTTCACACTCGGCGGCCTAGGGTGAACACCGTGCCCCTTCCCACCCCTTCACCCACCGGCACCGCCGTCGTGACCGGCGCATCGTCGGGCATCGGCGCCGACATCGCGCGGGAGCTGGCCGACCGGGGCCACGGCGTCACGCTCGTCGCCCGCCGCGAAGACCGGCTGCGCGAGCTGGCCGAAGAACTGGCGCGAAGCGTGCGTGTCGAGGTGATCGCCTGCGACGTCGCGGACGCGACGGCCCGCGCCGGCCTCCTCGACGAGGTGGACCGCCGCGGGCTGACCACCGACATCCTGGTCAACAACGCCGGTATCGGCACCATCGGATCGGTGACGAAGGCGCGTGTCGACGACGAGATCGCCCAGGTGCGCGTCAACGTCGAGGCCGTCATCGACCTGACCACCCGCGCGGTCCAGCAGATGGTGCCGCGAGGACGTGGCGCGATCCTCAACGTCGGATCCACCGCGGGCTACCACCCGTTCCCGGGACAGGCCGGCTACGCCGCCACCAAGGCGTTCGTGAGGACCTACACCGAGGGGGTGCGGGGCGAGCTCGCCGGCACCGGCGTCACCGTCGCGCTGCTGTGCCCGGGGCCGGTGCGCACCGAGTTCCTGAAGAACGCGGGCATGGACGAGCGGAAGTTCGCGGACGCGTTCCCGAAGTTCATGTGGATGCCGCCGCGAGAGGTGGCGCGCACCGGCGTCGACGCGCTCGAGCACGACCGCGGCACCGTGATCGCCGGGCTGCCAAGCCAACTGTCCACCCGACTGTTCCAGTTCATGCCGCGACGGCTGCTGGTCCCGCTACTGAAGAACCAGCATCCCGGCCTCAAACGGGACCGGTCAGCCGGCTGACGGCCAGGGTCGCATCCAGCCCTCCACCGGGAGGGCGAGCGCGTTACACAGCGTGCAGATGGTGCGATACCACCCGACGGCCGTGAGCAATTCGATCCGCTGCTCGTCGGTAAGGAAGTGCCCCAGCGCCGTCCACGTCTCTTCCGACCACGAACCGGTGCGCTCCAGCTCGTCCACCGCCCCGATCAGCGTCCGCTCGGACGGACTCCACCGCGGGTCGGCGGGACCGCCCGTTACCAGCGCGTCGCACTCGTCGTCGCTGACGCCCGCGATCGGACCCCAGAACGCCGCCTGCCCGCCCCACTCGTAGCGGCAGCCGACCAGCGCGCAGATGCGCAGGATCGCAATCGTCCTCGTACGGGCGGGCAAAAGCGCTGCGACATAGAGCGATTCGCCGAGCTTGCGCAGCCGGGTGGCCAGCGCCGGGTGGCGTTGCAGGCAGCGCACCAGAAGCAGCGGCTCATAGGTGCGGTCCGGGTGACCCCAGCTGTTGATCCCGGTGGCATCTTCCTCGCTCCACGGCGGGGCGAGCGGTGCGACGCGACTCACGGATCAGACTGTACGGCGCTAGGCCGGCAGCGAGAACACCACGCAGTCGTGCAGGCAGCCCTTGGTCGCGCCGGGGGAGTCGGAGTCGGCCTCGCGGTGCAACAGCGCGCGGGTGGGCACGACGCCCAGCCGTACGGCGTCCCCCGCATCCGTCACCTCGGCCGTGCCGTCGACGATCAGCGAATAGCCGCCGGGCTCGTTGGGCGGCCACAGCAGGGTGACGTCGCGGCGCTGGGCGAGGTTCTGCCGGGTGCGGCCGCCGATCAGGCCGACGTCGACGATCGCCTCGCGCAGCTGCGGCTCGACGGTCACGGTGTGCACGCGGTAGTCGTCGTCGACGGTCACCAGGTACGCGTACGGGTAGTCGGGGAGCGCGGCGGCGAGCCGCTCGATGTCCACCTTCTTCTTCGTGCGCATGGTCTCAGGATAGGCGCGGGCCCGGGCCGTCAGAGCGTGCGCGGAACCCGCGCCGCGGGCAGGCCGAAGGTGAGCTGTCCGCTGCTGCTGAAGTGGAAGCCGAGGTTCTGCAGGACCTGTTGCCAGGGCGCCAGTTTCTCCACCGCCGCCGACGCGTCGGCGTGGTAGCCGTACATCGCTTCCACGTCCGACGCCCACATCTGGTCGTAGGCGGCCTCGATGTCGGCAATCGCGGGGGTGTTCTGGCCCAGCCAGTTCGTGGCCGACAGCGCTTGCGCCAGAGCGCGGTTGGCCGCGACCACCGCGGGCTGCACGGTGGCGGCCAGCGCCCCCTCGAACGCGTGCGCGACGGCCGACGCCTGGCTGGACACCGCCTCGGCCTGGGCCGCGGCCGCGCTGAGCCAGCTCACGTAGTGCGTGGCGAGGGCCATCATCGCCGCCGACGACGGGCCCTGCCAGGACCCGTTGGCCAAATTTGACGTGACCGAAGAAAATGACGATGCTGACGAGACCAGGTCCTCGGCCAGGCCGTCCCAGGCTTCCGCGGCAGCAAGCAGCGGCCCGGCTCCGGGACCCGCGAAGATTCGTGCCGAGTTGACTTCTGGCGGCAACCACGCAAAATGCGGGCTCGTCACCGGCTCAACTTACCCGGGATTTGGCGGTTTTGGAGGCGTTATTGCGCGGCTAGCGGACGCGGTTGCCGGCCGCGGACCAACTTGCCCGGGCGGGCTTCGGTGGGCACACCGTTCTCCGCGATCACTTGGCCGGCCACGATCGTGGCGACGTACCCGTCGGCGGTCTGGTCCAGCCGCCTCCCCCCGGCCGGCAGGTCGTAACTGATCACCGGTTTGTGCAGCCGCAACGCGGCGTGATCGATGACGTTGAGGTCGGCCTTGTACCCGACGGCGACGCGGCCCCGATCGCCCAGCCCGGCGATGCGGGCCGGCACCGAGGTGAGCTCGCGGACGGCCTCCGGGACCGTGAACCGGCCCGTCTTGCGGTCGCGGGCCCAGTGCGCCAGGAAGTACGTCGAATAGCTGGCGTCGCAGATCATCCCGTAGTGCGCGCCGCCGTCGCCGAGCCCCAGCACCACGTCGTCGCGGTGCAGCAGCTCCCCGACGGTGTCCAGCGAGTTGCCCTGCAGGTTGCTGGTGGCCACCAACAGCATGGCCCGGCCGTCGTCGTCGAGCAGCCGGTCGTAGGCCTCCTCCATCGGCTCCACGCCCTTGGCCCGGGCCCGGGCCCCGATGCTGGTCGCCGGGTCCGGCTCGTAGTCCGGGGTGTCGCCCAGCGGGAAGATCCAGTCCCACATCTGCGCCACGTACAGGATCGGGTGACCGACGCCGGGCTTGTCGGCCAGGATGCGGGCCCGCACCTCCGGCTTGCGCATCTCGGCGACGCGCTCGGCCAGCGGCAGGTGCGCGATCTCCCGATAGCTGGGGTAGAGCACGAACGGGTTGGCGGACAGCTGCAGCCCGATGATCAGACCGATCGGGCGCGGAAGCAGCTGCGCGGTGATGTCACCGCCCGCGGCGTTGGCCTTCTCGATCATGGTGATGGCGTCCGGCCACGTGGGGTCGCCGGCGTTGGCGACGACGAGGGTGAACGTGAGCGGCAGGCCGACATCCTCGGCGACGTCGAACACCGTCTGCAGCACGGGCTCGTAACCGCCGGCCGGGATGTCCGGCACGAACTGCAGCAGGCCGCCGCCGCCGTCGACGACGCCGCGGGCGATCTCTTCGATCTCCTCCCGGGCGGCGTCGTAGCTCGGGATGGGCGAACCGCTTTCGGTCTTGTGGATCGTCAGCCGGGACGACGCGAAGCCCAGCGCGCCGACCTCGACCGCCTCCTTGGCGAGCGCCCGCATCTTGGCGAGGTCTTCGGCGGTGGCCGGCTCGCGGTCGGCACCCCGCTGGCCCATCACGTAGACGCGCAACGGGGAGTGCGGCAGATACGCGGCGACATCGATGTCGCGCCGGCCGGCGTCCAGCGCGTCCAGGTATTCGGGGAACGTCTCCCACGTCCAGGGCAGGCCGTCGGTCATGACGACACCCGGAATGTCCTCGACGCCGGCCATCACGTCGACGAGCACGTCGTGGTCCTCCTGGCGGCACGGGGCGAAGCCGACCCCGCAGTTGCCCACGACCACCGTGGTCACCCCGTGCGCCGACGACGGAGTCAGGCGTTCCGACCAGATGGCCTGGCCGTCGTAGTGGGTGTGCAGGTCGACGAAGCCCGGGGTGACCAGCAGCCCGGCGGCGTCGATTTCCCGCTCGGCCCCTTCGCCGTTCAGGCGACCGACGGCTCCCACCTGTTGGATGACGCCATCTTTGACCGCTACGTCGCCGACATACGGCTCACCGCCGAGCCCGTCGACGATGGTGCCGTTGCGGATGATCAGGTCGTACGTCATCCAAACAATCTACGACCGTGCCGGTGGGTCGTGCCAGGATCTAGTGTCGCTGGTATGGCCAACAGCTCGAGCCCCGACGCCGCCGTCCAGGAACTGCTTCGCGACGCCTTCACCCGGTTGATCGAACACGTCGACGAGATCGCCGACGGATTGACCGACGACGTCGCCAACTACCGGGCGACCCCGGACGCCAACAGCATCGCCTGGTTGCTCTGGCACAGCGCGCGGGTGCAGGACATTCAGCTGGCCGACGTCGCCGGCGTCGAGCAGGTGTGGCTGCGCGACGGCTGGGTGGACCGGTTCGGCCTCGACCTACCGCGCAACGACACCGGCTACGGGCACAAGCCCGAGCAGGTCGCGAAGGTCAAGGCCCCGGCGGATCTGCTGTCCGGTTACTACCACGCCGTGCACAAGCTGACCCTCGAGTACGTCGCCGGCGTGACCGCCGCCGAGCTGGAGCGGGTGGTCGACACCAACTGGGACCCGCCGGTGACGGCCAGCGCGCGGTTGGTGAGCATCATCGACGACTGCGCCCAGCACCTCGGGCAGGCCGCGTACGTTCGCGGAATCGCGCCCTAGGGTTTCCCCGGCGTGCGAATCCTGGCCGCCGTCTTCAGGGCGGTGCTGTGGCTGGCGACCACCGTCGCGCTGGCCGTGGCCATCCCGGCGGCGTGGCTGCAGCTGAACGCGGTCAGCGAGGGCGGGTACGTCGCGCTGGCGCAGCGGGCCGCCGGCGACCCCGCGCTGCAGTCCGCCGCCGCGGACGAGCTGGCCAACCGCGCGATGACGCTCATCGCGGAGCACAACGGCGGACGGCAGCCGGTCGAGGGCGCGGAGGTGCACCTGGCCGCCGTCGCCTTCACGGCCGGGCCCGCCTTTCCGGCGCTGTTCGCCCAGGCGAACCGGGCGGCACACCGCTGGTTGTTCACCGTCGACGGCACCGGCGAGTCGTGGGCGATCGACGTGGCGCCGATGCTCAAGGACGCTTCGATGCAGCGGATCCTCAGCCGCCACAACGTGAAAGTGCCTGCGACGCTGACGGTTCCGTTGACGGCGTCGCCGCCCTCGGCCCACGGTTCGCTGCGGCCGGGTCGGCTGAGCCCGCTTGCCACCTGGGGCCCGTCGGTGAGCGTCGGCGCGGTTGCCCTCAGCGTCGTCTGCGCCGTCCTGATGCTGGCCACCGCGCGCCGCCGCGGGAAGGCGCTCACCAGCCTCGGGGTCTCGGCGCTGCTGGTCGGCGCCGCCGGCTGGGCCGGCATCGAGGTCGCTGGCCACCATGTCGGCTTCGCGCTCAACCGCACCACCGACGGCATCCGCCGCATCGCCGAGGTGATGGTCGGCCACGCCGAGGCGGGCTTGCACGAATGGCTCAACCTGACGCTGCTCGTGGGCGTCGCGCTGGTGATCGGCGGTGTGCTCGTCGCGATGTTGGGCAGCCTGCGGAAGAAGCCGGCGGGCTAGCCGAAGGTGAACGAAAACACTTGCAGCCCAGGGCTGACCCGCATGTCGAGCTGGTCGCTGCGCGGCGCTCCAAGCTGGTCGGGGTCGGCCACGATCGGGTGCAGCGTGGGTGGCCCGCCGATCGCCGTCGTCGTCGTCTGGCCGTCCCGGGACACGGTCAGGGTGCCCGTGCCGCCGACGACGACGTAGACGTCCTTGGCGGTGTAGCGCAGCCGGATGCCGGCGTCATCGCTGTCCGCGGTGGCGCCCTGGTCGTCCAGCTTCCACCGGCCGCGCAGTGCGAACGTGTCACCGGCCAGCTCTGGCGGATAGCCGAACGCGCCCGACTTGTAATCGCCTCCGCCGCCATAGTTTCGGGCGCGGTCGACCCCCAGATATGTCTCGGGCGTGAGCCGGGTGTGCGGTGTGGTGTCCGCCGAATGCGCCGGACCGGGCAGCCGGGTGTCGGGATGGGCGTCGGTGAGCAGCTCGCGGATCAGCTTCTCGGTGCCGTCGTAGTCGCCCTCGCCGAACTTGGTGTGCCGGATAGTCCCGGTGGCGTCGATCAGGTATTCGGCCGGCCAGTAGAGGTTTTGGTAGTTGTTCCACGTGGTGTAGCCGTTGTCCAGCGCGACCGGGTAGGTGATGTGCAGCGCGGCGGCGCCGCTGGCCACGTTGGCCGGAACCCGTTCGAAGGCGTATTCGGGGGTGTGCACCCCGATGGCGACGAACCCCGCGTCGTGATACCGGTTGTACCAATCGATTACGTGCGGGATGGCGCGCTGGCAGTTGATGCACGAGTAGGCCCAGAAGTCGATCAGCACCACCTTGCCGCGCAGCGACGCCAGGTCGACGGGTGCGCCGCCGGGGGTGTTCAGCCATTCTGCGATGCCGCTGACCGCGGGGGCCGGCCCGCAGGCCTCGAGCCGCTCCGCGCCCTCGGTGCAGTCGCTCAGCGCGCCGCCGGCGGGCGCCCCGAGCTGCTGGCGGATCTTGTTGGCGCCGACCGCTTTCTGCATCGCCGCCGTGTAGTCGGGGACGGCGCGTTGCAGCGTCGCAGGCAGGTTGAACACCAGCGCCACGGCGAGCACGATCATGGTGATTCCGCCGGCGATCTGCACGATGCGCTGCCGCCGGCGGAACGCGCCGACGCGCTCGGCGACACCCCGCCCGGCCAACGCGAAGACCAGCAGTGGCAAGGCGGTGCCGATGGCGAACGCGGCGGTCAGGATCACAATGGGCAGGCCGATGGATGCGGTGCCGCCCGCGACCACGATCGCGGCCAGCACCGGCCCCGCGCACGGCACATACAACGCACCCAGTGTCAGGCCCAACCCGAAACCGGTTCTGCCCGTTCCCGTTTGACGCTGTGGCAGGCGGGCGAACGGCCGCTCGATCAGGTGCTGCAGCGGTGGGAAGATCAGACCGAGGCCGATGAGCGTCAGCACCACCAGCGCTGCCCAGCGAATCGCGTCCTGCGGCAGGTGCAGCGCAGACAGGATGGCCGAGCCGGCCAGGGTGACCACGCTGAAGCTGCAGACCAGGCCCGCGATGACGAGGTACGGCCGGGTTGCCCGGCGACGCGCGGGGGTTTCCTCGACTCCGGAGAAGAACACCACGGGAAGCACCGGCAGGATGCACGGCGAGATCCCGGTGATGAGTCCGCCGAGGAATCCGATGAGCGCGATGGTGTGCATAACTACTTACACCTCTACCTGGCCAGAACGGTTCATGTGACCCACACAAATCACGTCCCGTGCGTTATACAAATCACACAATGTGCGTTAGGCTCCACCGGTGGCGCAGTTAACCTTCCAACGCGCCCGCACCGAGGAGAAGAAGCGCCAACGTGCGGAGGCGCTCGTGGAAGCCGCGCGTTCACTGGCGCTCGAGACGGGCGTCGCCTCGGTCACGCTGACCGCCGTCGCCAGCCGGGCCGGCATTCACTATTCCGCCGTCCGTCGCTACTTCACCTCGCACAAGGAAGTGTTGCTGCACCTGTCCGCCGAGGGGTGGGTGCGCTGGTCGAACACGGTGTCGGAAAAGCTGGCCGAACCCGGGCCGAAATCGCCGTCGCGCATCGCCGAGACGCTGGCCAACGCCCTGGCCGACGACCCGCTGTTTTGCGACCTGCTGGCTAACCTGCACCTGCACCTCGAACACGAGGTGGACGCGGAGCGGGTGATCGAGGTCAAGCGGATCAGCACCGCCGCCACGCTCTCGCTCGCCGATTCCATCGAGAGCGCGGTTCCCGAACTCGGCCGCTCGGGGTCGCTCGACATTTTGTTGGCGGCGTACTCGCTGGCGGCCACCCTGTGGCAGGTCGCCAACCCACCCGAGCGGCTCACCGACGCGTATGCCGAGGAGCCCGAAGTGGTTCCCCCCGAGTGGAACCTGGACTTCACGGTCGCCCTCACTCGCTTGCTGACCGCCACGTGCGTGGGGCTCATCTCGGGATCGCAATGAACGCAGAGAGGAGGCCGGGGGGCTGTGGCTTGGCGAACTGCAACCGGTGGACGGGAAGGACTTCGAGCGCCCATGACGACGACTGAGCCAAGGACCGAGCCGCTGCAGAAGCAGGGCTCCGGCGGCAGGGAGGGCGAACAGGTCGCTCCGCAGCGCGCCAGGAAAGCGGGGCTGCTGGGGCGTTTCTGGTTGGTGCTCACGATCGCAGCGGTCGTCGCGGTGTCGGGATTCGTCGTGTACCGATTGCACGGCGTCTTCGGTGTTCACAAGGGCTCGTTCGGTGGCGGCACCTCGGGCGAGGTCCTCGATGAGTTCAACGCCAAGACGATCACGCTCCAGGTCTGGGGCTCACCGGGCAGCACGGCAACCATCAACTACCTCGACGAAAACTCCCATCCGCAGCAGGCCCTCAACGTGCCCTTGCCCTGGAGCAAAGTATTGAGTTCAACGAAGCCCGGCATCCCGGCAAACCTGGTGGCGCAAGGAGACGGCAGTTGGATCGCCTGCCAATTCGTCGTGAACAACCACGACGGGCGCGGTGACGTGATCAAGACTCCGAATCACTCGCCCCCCAACGAAACGGTGAATGCCTTCGTCTACTGCCTGGACAAGTCCGCATGAGCGAGGCAGGCGAGGCTGCGCCGCGCGTCGACCAGCCGCTGATCCCGCCGTTCCTGCCGCGCATGATCCATCGGCTTGCGTTGCCGATCGTCCTGGTGTGGTTGGGCATCGTGTTTCTCACCAACACCATCTCGCCACAGCTGGAGGTCGTCGCCAAAACCCACTCGGTGTCGATGAGTCCGACCGCCGCTGCATCCTTTCAGTCGATGATGAAGGTCGGATCGACGTTCAAAGAGTTCAACTCCGACAACTCGGCCATGATCTTGCTGGAGGGCGACAAGCCACTCGGGGCCGAAGCGCACCGCTACTACGACGAGATCGTCAGGCGCGCAGAGCAAGACACGAAACACGTTCAGCACGTGCAGGATTTCTGGAGCGATCCGCTGACGGCGGCGGGTTCCCAGAGCCACGATCAAAAGGCCGCGTACGTCCAGGTCTACCTCGCCGGCAACATGGGCGGCGGCCTGGCGAACGAGTCTGCCCTGGCCCTCCGCAAGATCGTGGACTCGGTGCCCGCGCCGCCGGGGATCAAGGCATACGTCACCGGCGCGGGTCCGCTGTTCGCCGATCAGTCCCATGCGGGCGAGAAGGGCGTCATGCTCGTCACCCTTGTCACTTTTTTGGTGATCGTGGTGATGCTGCTGTTCGTCTACCGATCGATCACCACCATGCTGATCATGCTGGCGATGGTGTTCATCGAGTTGGCCGCGGCTCGAGGCGTCGTAGCGACGCTCGGTAACTACGGCGTCATGGGGCTTTCCACGTTCGCCAACAACATGCTGGTGCTGATGGCGATCGCCGCCGGGACGGATTACGCGATCTTCGTGGTCGGCCGCTACCACGAGGCGCGCGGTCTCGGCGAGACCCGCGAACAAGCGTTCTACACCATGTTCCACAGCACGGCCCACGTTGTGCTGGGCTCCGGGCTGACCATCGCCGGCGCGATGTACTGCCTGAGCTTCTGCCGCCTGCCGTACTTCGAGTCACTCGGCATACCCTGCGCCGTCGGCATGCTGGTCGCGGTCCTCGCGGCCTTGACTCTGGCACCGGCGGTCCTGACCGTGGCATCGTTCTTCAAGCTGCTGGACCCGAAGCGCAAGCTGCAGACCCGGGGCTGGCGTCGCATCGGCACCGCGGTCGTCCGCTGGCCCGCACCGGTTCTCGCGGTGACCATCGGGGTCGCTCTCGTTGGTCTGCTCGCCCTGCCCGGATACAAGACGGACTACGACAACCGCCACTTCCTGCCGGCAGATACCCCGGCCAATGTCGGTTATACCGCCGCGGACCGGCACTTCGACCAGGCTCGGCTCAATCCCGAGCTGTTGATGATCGAGACCGATCACGACCTGCGTAACCCGGCCGATTTCCTGGTCCTAGACAAGGTCGCCAAGGCGGTCTTCCACATCCCCGGTATCGGCCGGGTGCAGACCATCACCCGGCCGTTGGGCACGCCGCTCGACCACAGCACCCTCGGTTTTCAGATGGGTGCACAAGCCGCAGGGCGGATCCAGACCCAGCACTATCAGGAGGAGCAGGCGGCAAACCTGCTCAAGCAGGCGGACGAGCTGCGCAAGACGATGGCAACGCTGCATGAGCAGATGCAGGTCACCCAGGACCTCAGTAACACGACGCACGAAACCACCAGGCTCACCAAAGAAACCGTGAAGATCACCGAGGCGTTGCGCGACGACATCGCCAACTTCGACGACTTCTTCCGGCCGATCCGCAGCTTCTTCTACTGGGAGAGGCACTGCTACGACATTCCGGCCTGCTGGGCGCTACGGTCGGTCTTCAACGCGCTCGACGGCATCGACCAGGTGGCTCAGAACATCGTGGAACTCAGCGCGAACCTGGACAAGTTGGATCAGATCCAGCCGAAGCTGGTGGCGCTGATACCGCCGCAGATTGAGAGTCAGCAGCACAACCTGGACACCATCATGTCGAACTACGCGACCACGATGGGTCTCAACGACCAGGCGAAGGCGCAGTCCGACAACGCCACCGCCCAAGGTGATGCCTTCGATAAAGCGAAAAATGACGACACGTTCTACCTTCCGCCGGAGGCGTTCAAGAGTCCGGATTTCGCACGGGGTCTCAAACAGTTCATCTCGCCGGATGGGCGCGCGGTCCGGTTGATCATCTCCCATGAGGGCGACCCGGCGACTCCCGAAGGCATCAGCCACATCGAACCGATCAAGCAGGCCGTGCACGAGGCGATCAAGGGCACGCCATGGGAGGGCGCCAAGGTCTACCTCGGCGGTACCGCCGCGACGTACAAGGACATGCACGACGGCTCGAACATCGACCTGCTGATCGCCGGAATTGCCGCAGCCACACTGATTTTCATCATCATGCTGGTGATCACCCGAAGCGCCGTGGCGGCCTTTGTGATCGTTGGCACGGTGTTGCTGTCACTGGGCGCCTCATTCGGACTCTCCGTGCTCCTGTGGCAGTACATCCTGGGCTTGAAGTTGCACTGGATGGTGCTGGCGATGGCGATCATCCTGCTGCTGGCGGTCGGCTCGGACTACAACCTGCTGCTGATATCGCGGTTCAAGGAGGAAATCCACGCCGGGCTCAAAACCGGGACGATCCGCGCGATGGCCGGTTCGGGCTCGGTGGTGACCTCCGCCGGTCTGGTGTTCGCCGCGACCATGGCCACGTTCATGTTCAGCCCGCTGCTGGTGATGGCCCAGGTGGGTACGACGATCGCGCTGGGTCTGTTGTTCGACACCTTGATCGTGCGGTCGTTCATGACGCCGTCGCTGGCCACCCTGCTCGGGCGCTGGTTCTGGTGGCCGCAGCACGTGCGTCCACGGCCGGCCAGCACAATGCTGCGTCCGTATGGACCGCGTCCCGCTGTGCGCGATTTGCTCCTGAAGAACGTCGAGGAGCACCCGGCGGGCGGATTGGTACAGCCGCGCTGATCTGACGTGCTGCGGTCGGCGGTGCGCCTACATGCGGTACCACGAGGACGGCGCCGGGACGACCCAACACAGACTGGTTCCCGGCGACGTCACCGCATTACTTGAGCCCTACCGCGGAATTACTGAGCCCTGCCGCGGACGGGTCCCGGCCAGCCAGGAGGACCAGTTGGCTCGGCCCAGTCCCAGACCGCCATGTCGCCGGGCGGGTATTGGGCGCACACGTCAGTGGCCTTGGCCACGACGCCCTTGTTGTTGAAGAAGAGCTTCATGTGGTTCGGCCACGCGTACCAGAGCGGGTCGTTGTTGAAGAAGTTCTCGGAATACGTCCGGCGGTCCTCCGGCGACAGCGAGTAGAACCAATGCACCTTGTCGATCGTCGCCTGCTGGACGTTCGGGTGGTTGTCGAAGTCGATCATGTAGCGCTGGTAGTACACCGGACTGGTGTCGCGGGTGGCCGCCATGATCTGCTCCGCGTCGCAGGTGGTGTTGATCATCCTGCGCGGGATCGGGAAGTCCTCCGTGGAATCGGCCACGGCGGTTTTCGGGAACGCCGTAGCGGCGATCCCCAAAGCGAAGACAGCGACGCCTGCACGCAGGCCAGTGATCAGCCGGGACATAGTTGTTACGGTAACACTTTTTGTGCGCCGGGGGACAGGTTCCTAGTCCGTCTCAGCATTGGCCCCGATCAGGCACGATGACGTGCGTGGGGTCGGGCCGCAGCTCCGGCGGGGCCTGGCTGTAGTCGCCGAATGGACCGTCGCGGCGCTCGACCGCGGCCCGAACGCCCTGGGTTTCGGCGGTCTTGACGAAGTCCAGGGCGTCGGGGGTGTTGCGCATCAGGCCGTCGAGGATGCCGCCGAGCGTCTGGGTGGACGCCAACCCCATGTTTTCGTAGGCCTGGTTCACGATCAGCTTCTGCGCCTGCAGCTGCGACAGCGGAATCCGGGCCAGCTCGCCGGCGATCTCGGCGACGCGGGCCTCGAGGCGCTCGAACGGCACCGCCTCGTTGATCAGCTCGACCTCGGCCGCCTGCACGCCGGTCAGCGGCCGCCCGGTCAGCGAATGCCACTTGGCCTTGGCGAAGCTGAGCCGATAGAGCCACATCCCGCTCAGGTATGCGCCCCACATCCTGCTGTACGGGGTGCCGATCACCGCGTCGTCGCTGGCGATGACCAGGTCCGCGCACAGCGCGTAGTCGCTGGCCCCGCCCACGCACCAGCCGTGCACCTGGGCGATGACCGGCTTGGATGCCCGCCAAATGGCCATGAACTTCTGCGTCGGCCCGGTCTCGCGGGAGGTGACCATCGCGAAGTCCTTGCCGGGATCCCACTTGCCGTCGGTCATCATCGACTCGCCCCAGTGCACGAAGCCGCCGCCGAAGTCGTAACCGCCGGAGAACGCCCGGCCCGCGCCGCGCAGCACGATGACCTTGACGGCCGGGTCCCGCTCCGCCAGCCCGACGGCCGCCTCGATCTCGTCGGGCATGGGCGGCACGATCGTATTGAGCTGCTCCGGACGGTTCAGCGTGATGGTGGCCACCGGGCCGGCCGTCGTGTACAGGAGCGTCTCGAAGTCGCTGGTCGGCATGGCTTCCTTACGGGTCGGGCTGACGGTTTTCCGGTAACGACGCGTAGATGCGGTCGCCGATCTTCAGATACGGCGTCGTCAGGTAAGCCGACAGGACGACGAGGCCGGAGAAGATCACCGCCACGCAGACGGCGTTGGGCCAGAGCCTGCCCGTGCCGGCCGCGAAGCAGACGGTGCCGATGATCGCGGTCGCCCAGTAGAACCGGCGGCCGGCACGGCGGTCACCGATGAAGCGGTAGCGTGCCTGCGCCGCCGAGACCAGGACGAAGATCAATCCGGTCGCCAGCAGGGTGAGTTCGATGCGTTGGGTCGCTGACACGCCGACGATCTTATGGCCTGGTCAGCATCCGCCACAGGAACGAGTAGGTCAGCGCCGATTTGAACGCGACTTGTTGGTTGTCGGCCGCCCCGGCGTGGCCGCCCTCGATGTTCTCGTAGTAGTAGACGCGATGACCCGCCGCCTCCAGCGCGGCCGTCATCTTGCGGGCGTGGCCCGGATGCACCCGATCGTCGCGGGTGGACGTGGTCATCAGCACCGGCGGGTAGTGACGCGTAGCCGAGATGTTCTGGTAGGGCGAGTATTCGGAGATGAACGCCCAGTCGTCCGGGTTGTCGGGGTCGCCATATTCGGCCATCCACGAGGCGCCCGCGAGCAGCAGGTGGTAGCGCTTCATGTCCAGCAACGGCACGCTACAGACCAGCGCGCCGAATCGCTCCGGGTACTGGGTCAGCATGATGCCCATCAGCAGACCACCATTGCTGCCGCCCTGCGCGCCGAGCTGGTCGACGCCTGCGATGCCGCGATTCACCAAATCGGTTGCCACCGCGGCGAAGTCCTCCGCCACCTTGTGCCGGTTCTCGCGCATGGCCTGGGTGTGCCAGCCGGGCCCGTACTCACCGCCGCCGCGGATGTTGGCCAGCACGTAGGTGCCGCCGCGGGCCAGCCACAGCCGGCCGAGCACGCCGCTGTAGGCGGGGGTGTTCGCGGATTCGAAGCCGCCGTAGCCGTACAGCATGGTCGGCCCCGGCCCCCGCGCATCGGCGGGCCGCACCACGAAGTACGGGATCGGCGTCCCGTCCTGCGAGTTCACGAAATGCTGTGCCACCGTGAGGTTCCCGGCGTCGAAGAAGGCGGGCGCCGACTTGATCTGCTCGAGTGGGCCGGCGCCGGTGCCGCGCATGAGCCGCGAGGGCGTGACGAATCCGCTGGAGTCGAGGAAGAACTCGTCGCCGGTGTCGTCGGCGGCGACGACGACGGTGTTGGTCGCGTCGGGGATGCCGGCGACCGGCTCGCGCCGCCAGATACTCGGTGACGATCGCAAGCGCGGCGAAGCCGGGCGCAGGGGGTCGTCACGCGAGGGCGGCGTGACGATCTCCACCCGGCTGGCCACGTCGGCGAGGGTGACCATCAACAGGCGGTCGCGCGTCCAGGCGTAGTGGTTCAGCGCGGTGTGCTCGTCCGGCTCGAACACCACGCTCAATTCGGCCGTGCCCGATAAGAATTCGTCATAGTTGGCCGCCAGCAGGGAGCCGGCGGGATAGCTCTGAGCGCCGTAGAACCAATCGGTGCGCAGTTCGATCAGCAGCCACTCCCGGTGTATCGACAGGCTCGCGTCGGTGGGCGCGTCGATCCGGATCAGCTCGGGGCCGCGCAGTTCGTAGACCTCTTCGTTCCAGAAGTCGAGGGCCCGCCCCAGCAGGGTGCGCTCGAAGCCTGGGGTGCGGTCCACCGAGGCGGACACGCGGACGTCGCTGCGCGCGCCTTCGAACACGATTTCCGCGTCGGCCAGCGGGGTGCCCCGCCGCCACCGCTTGATCACCCGCGGGTAGCCCGAATCGGTGAGCGAGTCGGCGCCGAAGTCCGTTCCCACCAGGACGGTATCGGGATCCACCCACGCCAGTTGCGACTTGGCCTCCGGCAGCGCGAATCCGTCACGGACGAATTCGCATGTGGCCATGTCGAATTCACGCACGATGGAGGCGTCCGAGCCGCCCCTGGACAGCGCGACCAGGGCGCGCGTGTACTCCGGTTCGATGACGCCGGCGCCGGCCCACACCCACTTCTCGTCGTCGGTGCGGCCCAACTCGTCGACATCGATCAGCACGTCCCAGGCGGGGGCATCGGTCCGATAGCTTTCCAGCGTGGTGCGCCGCCACAGCCCGCGCGGGTTGTCGGCGTCGCGCCAGAAGTTGTAGAGGTACTCGCCGCGGCGGACCACGTACGGGATGCGGGCGTCGGTGTCGAGCACCTCGAGCGCCTCGGTGCGCATTCGCTCGAACTCCGCGTCGCGGAAGGTCGCCAGCGTCGGTTCGTTGCGTGCCCGCACCCAATCCAGCGCCTCCTCGCCGGTGACGTCTTCGAGCCACAGGTAGGGGTCACGGTCGTCGTCGGGGGCCGCAGGGGCTTGCGATGTCATGACCGCCATTGTGGCCTCCGGCGGTAGTGTGAGGTGTATTACACAGGTGAGCGAGGAGTGAGAGCAGATGACTGTTTTCGCACGTCCAGGTTCCGCTGGGGCGTTGATGTCGTATGAAGCCCGCTACGACAACTTCATCGGGGGCGAATGGGTCCGGCCCGCGCAGGGCCGCTATTTCGAGAACCCGACACCGGTGACCGGCCAGCCGTTCTGCGAGGTGGCCCGGTCCGACGAGGCCGATGTCGAGAAGGCGCTCGACGCGGCCCACGGGGCGGCAGGGGGGTGGGGCAAGACCCCACCGGCCGAACGGGCGGCGATCCTGAACAAGGTCGCCGACCGGATCGAGGAGAACAAGGCCGCGCTGGCGGTGGCCGAAGTGTGGGACAACGGCAAACCGATCCGCGAGGCGCTGGGCGCCGACATCACGCTGGCGGTCGACCATTTCCGCTACTTCGCCGGGGCGATCCGCGCGCAGGAGGGTTCACTGTCCCAGATCGACGAGGACACCGTCGCCTACCACTTCCACGAGCCGCTCGGCGTGGTCGGGCAGATCATTCCATGGAACTTCCCGATCCTGATGGCCACCTGGAAGCTGGCCCCCGCGCTGGCGGCCGGCAACGCGGTGGTGCTCAAACCCGCCGAGCAGACGCCGGTTTCGGTGCTCTACCTGATGTCGCTGATCGGTGACCTGTTGCCCGCGGGTGTGGTCAACGTCGTAAACGGGTTCGGCGCCGAGGCGGGCAAGCCGCTGGCGTCGAGCAACCGGATCGCCAAGATCGCGTTCACCGGGGAGACCACCACCGGACGGCTGATCATGCAGTACGCGTCGCAGAACCTGATCCCGGTCACCCTCGAGCTCGGCGGCAAGAGCCCCAACATCTTCTTCTCCGACGTGATGGCCAAGGGCGACGACTTCCAGGACAAGGCGCTCGAGGGCTTCACCATGTTCGCCCTCAACCAGGGCGAAGTGTGCACCTGCCCGTCGCGCAGCCTGGTCCAGTCCGACATCTACGACGAGTTCCTGGAGCTGGCCGCCATCCGGACCAAGGCGGTGCGGCAGGGTGATCCGCTGGACACCGAGACGATGCTGGGTTCGCAGGCATCCAACGACCAGCTGGAAAAGGTGTTGTCCTACATCGAGATCGGCAAGGACGAGGGCGCCAAGGTCATCACCGGCGGGGAGCGCGCCGAGCTTGGCGGCGACCTGTCCGGCGGTTACTACATGCAGCCGACGATTTTCGCCGGCAACAACAAGATGCGGATCTTCCAGGAGGAGATCTTCGGCCCGGTGGTGGCGGTGACGTCGTTCTCCGACTACGACGACGCGATCTCGATCGCCAACGACACCCTCTACGGTCTGGGTGCGGGGGTGTGGAGCCGCGACGGCAACACCGCCTACCGGGCCGGGCGGGACATCCAGGCCGGTCGGGTGTGGGTCAACTGCTACCACGTGTATCCCGCCCACGCCGCGTTCGGCGGCTACAAGCAATCGGGCATCGGCCGGGAGAACCACAAGATGATGCTCGACCACTACCAGCAGACCAAGAACCTGATGGTGTCCTACTCCGATAAGGCGCAGGGCTTCTTCTAGATGGCATCGGGTCCCGTAACAGGGGTGGTCATCACCGCGGACGCCGCCGAATTGTTGGAGCGACTGCAGGACCGGCACGGCCCGGTGATGTTCCACCAGTCCGGCGGCTGCTGCGACGGGTCGTCGCCGATGTGCTACCCCCTCGGTGATTTCCTCGTCGGCGACCGCGACGTGTTGCTCGGGGTGCTCGACGTCGGAACGGACGGGGTGCCGGTGTGGATCTCCGGCCCGCAGTATCAGACCTGGAAGCACACCCAGCTCGTCATCGACGTGGTCCCGGGCCGGGGCGGCGGGTTCAGCCTGGAGGCGCCCGAAGGGGTGCGGTTCCTGTCCCGCGGCCGCGTCTTCACCGACGACGAACAGGCCGGGCTGCGGGACGCCCGGGTCATCACCGGCGCCGACTACGAACGTGGCGAACGCCCTTGCGCGCGCGGTCAGGTGGTGACTGACGCGGCATTCCGAACGTGCCCTCCGGGTCGGTGACACCAGTAATGTCGAAATCGTGATCCCCCTCCCGCGTCCGCGGTTGTTGGCCGGCGCCATGCTGATCGGCGCCGCCGTCGGGCTGTTGGCGGGGGTGGGACTCGCCGGGACCGTCCATCCGAGCTACCGCCCGGTCTTCGCCGTCGCGCTGGTGGTCGGGATTCCGAGCGTCGCCGGGCTGCTGACAATCCTCTTCTCCGGACGTCGGTGGGTGACGATGCTCGGCGCGTTCATCCTGGCGCTGGCGCCCGGCTGGTTCGGTGTGCTCGTCGCCCTCCAGGTGACCGCCCATGGCTGACGACGACACCCCGTCGAGCCCGGGCACCCAGGCGTGGAAGCCCGACTTCTCCGATTCCGACGAGGACACCGGCACCCAATCGTGGGTGCCGGACTTCTCGGACGACTCCGAGGACGCCGGCGAGCAGCCCGCCGCCGCGAAGGACGAACCGGAAAGGGCCGAGCCGGCCGCGTCCGAACAGGGCGCCGACGCCGAATCCGCTGTCGCGCCGGTGCAACCCGTCACCGTTCCCGGGCGCTACCTCTACCTGAAGTGGTGGAAGCTGCTGCTGACGATCCTCGGGGTGTGGTGTGTGGCGGCCGTCGTCGGGTTCGGCCTGTTCTATTGGTGGTATCACTCGACCGACCAGACCGCAGCGCTCTTCGCGGTCCTGGTGTACGTGGTGGCGTGCGCCGTCGGTGGCGTGCTGCTCGCGATGGTCGAGGGCAGGCCGCTGGTCTCGGCGCTCTCGCTGGCGGTGATGTCGGGGCCGTTCGCCTCCCTGGCCGCCGCGGCGCCCCTGCACGGCTATTACCACTGCGCGCGGGTGGGCCACTGCCTCCTCGGCCTCATTCCGTATTAACGCCCCGCCCGGACGGCCACTAGGGTAGGGGCCGTGACCCATTTTGACGTCGTCGTCCTCGGGGCCGGTCCCGGCGGATATGTCGCAGCCATTCGCGCCGCACAGCTCGGCCTGAACACCGCAGTCGTCGAGCCGAAATACTGGGGCGGAGTCTGCCTCAACGTCGGCTGCATCCCGTCCAAGGCGTTGCTGCGCAACGCCGAGTTGGTCCACATCTTCACCAAAGAGGCCAAGGCTTTCGGGATGAACGGCGAGGCGACGTTCGACTACGGCGCCGCCTTCGATCGCAGCCGCAAGGTGGCCGAGGGTCGGGTCGCGGGCGTGCACTTCTTGATGAAGAAGAACAAGATCACCGAGATCAACGGGTACGGCCGATTCACCGACGCCAACACGTTGTCGGTGGACCTCAACGACGGCGGGACCGAGACCCTTACGTTCGACAACGCCATCATCGCCACCGGCAGCAGCACCCGGCTGGTGCCCGGAACGTCGCTGTCGGCCAACGTGGTGACCTACGAGGAACAGATCCTCTCCCGCGAGCTGCCCGAGTCGATCGTCATCGCCGGTGCCGGCGCGATCGGCATGGAGTTCGGCTACGTCATGAAGAACTACGGCGTGGACGTGACCATCGTGGAGTTCCTGCCGCGCGCGCTGCCCAACGAGGACGCCGACGTCTCCAAGGAGATCGAGAAGCAATTCAAGAAGCTGGGCATCAAGATCCTCACCGGGACCAAGGTCGAGTCCATCTCCGACAACGGTGCCGAGGTGACCGTCGTGGTCAGCAAGGGCGGTAATTCCGAGGAAATCAAGGCCGCAAAAGTGTTGCAGGCCATCGGTTTTGCGCCCAACGTCGAGGGCTATGGCCTGGAGAATGCCGGCGTCGCGCTGACCGACCGCAAGGCCATCGGTATCAACGAATACATGATCACCAGCGTGCCGCACATCTACGCCATCGGTGACGTCACCGGGAAATTGATGCTGGCCCACGTCGCCGAGGCGATGGGTGTGGTGGCGGCCGAAACCATCGCCGGCGCAGAGACTTTGGCGCTCGGCGACTACCGGATGCTGCCGCGGGCCACGTTCTGCCAGCCCCAGGTGGCCAGCTTCGGGCTGACCGAGCAGCAGGCACGCGACGAAGGCCACGACGTCGTGGTGGCGAAGTTCCCGTTCACCGCCAACGGCAAGGCGCATGGCCTGGGCGACCCCAGCGGCTTCGTCAAGCTGGTCGCCGACGCGAAGCATCTCGAGCTGCTCGGCGGGCACCTGATCGGCCACGACGTGTCCGAGCTGCTGCCCGAGCTGACGCTGGCGCAGAAGTGGGACCTGACCGCCAACGAGCTGGCGCGCAACGTGCACACGCATCCGACCATGTCGGAGGCGCTGCAGGAGTGCTTCCACGGCCTGGTCGGCCACATGATCAACTTCTGACCACATGCGCAGCGACATCGTTCTGGGGGCCATCGGCGGCCTCGCCGCGGGCTACGTCCTGTGGTTGGCGGCCTTTTCGATCGCCGACGACAACGCGGCGGTGGGGCAGTGGGCCCCGACGGTGTTGCTGCTGTCGCTCGCGCTGGCGGTCTGCGCCACGATGTGGGCGTCATTGCTGCGCCGGCGCAGGAAATACGCCTGGTCGGGATTCGGGTTCGGGCTCTCCGTGCCGCCGCTGCTGCTGACGCTTGCCGTGCTCGCCAGCGTCTACCTCTGACGGGCGCGGGTCTAGCGGGGGTTGTCCAGCGGAATGTCCAGGGCCGCCATCGTCGCGGCCAGGCCGTCGTATTGGCTTGCCAGCAAGCAGAATTCGATCAGCTGACGCCGGTCCAGGTGCTCCGCGAGCTGCTGCCACGTGGCGTCGGTGATGGTGCGGTCCTTGACGAACTCGTCGGTGGCCGTCAGCAGCGCCTGCTGGCGCACGGTCAGGCGCGCCTCGACGCGGTCCTGCCGTTCGGGCCACGCGAAGATGGCGGCCTGCAGGTCGGCGTCGAGCCCCTGCTTGGCGGCCATCCGGCGATGGTGCTGCAGTTCGTATTCGCAACCGCGCACATGCGCGACCCGCAGGATCACCAGCTCGGTGTCGATCGCCGGCAGCCGGCCCCGCAGCACGCGGCCGCTGTAAATGCTCCACGCCAAGAACAGCAGGCGGTGCTGACCCAGCGTGGTGAACAGATGCATCTCGGGCGCCCGGACCGTGCGCGCGGCCAGCTTCGCGAGAACCCAGTTGACCGGGCCCAGTTCGCGGAACCGCCCCGACGGGATGCGGCCGTTCGCAGCGCCGGTCACGGTTGCTTCACCAGATACGGGGAGACCGTGCTGCGGTGCTCGTCGAGATCCAGGGCGCGCCCCAAGGCCGGGAACGCCCGCTGCGGGCAGTTGTCGCGTTCGCAGACCCGGCAACCCGCGCCGATCGGTGTGGCCACTGTTCCTGAATCCCCCGAGACGTCGAGTCCTTCCGAGTAGACGAGCCGGTGCGCATGGCGCAGCTCGCAGCCCAGCCCGATCGCGAAGGTTTTACCCGGCTGACCATACCGGGCGGCCCGTCGCTCCACGGTCCGGGCCACCCACATGTAGTTGCGGCCGTCGGGCATCTGGGCGATCTGGACCAGGATCTTGCCCGGGTTGGCGAACGTTTCGTACACGTTCCACAGCGGACAGGTGCCACCGCTGGACGAGAAGTGGAACCCGGTGGCGGACTGGCGTTTTGACATGTTGCCGGCACGGTCGACGCGGACGAACGAGAACGGCACGCCGCGCATCGATGGCCGTTGCAGCGTCGAAAGCCGGTGCGCGATGGTCTCGTAGCTCACCGAGTAGAAGGAGGACAACCGCTCGACGTCGTAGCGGAAGTTCTCCGAGACGTCGTGGAATTGGTGGTAGGGCAGCACCGCGGCCGCGGCGAAGTAGTTGGCCAGCCCCAGTCGCGCCAGCGTGTGCGACTCGTCGCTGGTGAACTTGCCCTCCTCCACCAGGTGATCGATGAGGTCGCCGTACTCGAGGTAGGCCAATTCGGCGGCCATCTTGAACACCTGCTGACCGAGCGAGAGGTGGTTGCTGATCTCGAGCGTCTTGGTCCCGGGGTCGTACCGGTGCAACACGGTGTCACCGAGATCGATCCGCCTGTTGATGTGCACGCCGTGCACTTCGGTCAGCCGGCGGTTCAGCTCGCGGGCCAGGTCGCCGTGGTGCATCCGCATCTGGATCGTGAGATCTTCGGCGGCGGTGTCCAGCTCGTGCAGATAGTTCTGGCGTTGGTAGAAGTAGTCGCGCACCTCCTCGTGCGGCATGGTGATCGAGCCGCTGCCGCTGCCGTCGGAGAACCGCTCCTCGGTCGCGGCGGCCAGTTGCGCCGTGGTGATCCGGTAGCGCCGGTGCAGGTTGACCACCGCGCGGGCCAGGGTGGGGTGGGCGCTGACCATCTCTGCCACCTCGGTCGGGTCGACGTCGATGTCCAGGTCGCGGTCCATGGTCACCTCGCGCAGCTCGGCGACCAGCCGGGTGTCGTCCTGCGAGGCGAAGAACGTCGCATCCACGCCGAACACCTCGGTGATCCGCAGCAGCACCGCCACCGTGAGGGGACGCACGTCGTGCTCGATCTGGTTCAGGTAGCTCGGGGAGATCTCCAGCATCTGGGCTAGGGCGGCTTGGGAGAAGCCGCGCTCGTGGCGCAGTTGGCGGACCCGGGAGCCGACGAAGGTCTTGGACACTTCCCCCAGGGTACCGGGGTTGCGAAGTGGAGGTTGGCAGAGTTCGCAGCGGCGCGGATCGCGTCGCAATTGGTTTTTGGCCGGGGGCGTTGGCATGATTCGCAACGGAGGCCCCAGGGTTGGCCTGGGGTGCCCACGAGGAGGAAACGGGGAGCACAGCCGTGAGCCTGGACAAAGAACTGATGCCGGTTCCCGACGGCCACCCCGATGTGTTCGATCGCGAATGGCCGCTGCGGGTGGCCGACATCGACCGCACGGGCCGGCTGCGGCTGGACGCAGCGTGCCGGCACATCCAGGACATCGGCCAGGACCAGCTGCGCGAGATGGGTTTCGAGGAGACGCACCCGCTGTGGATCGTTCGCCGCACGATGCTCGACCTGATCCGTCCGATCGAATTCCAGGACATGCTGCGCTGTCGCAGGTGGTGTTCGGGCACCTCGAACCGGTGGTGTGAGATGCGGGTCCGCGTCGACGGGCGCAAGGGCGGACTGATCGAGTCCGAGGCCTTCTGGATCAACATCAACCGGGAAACCCAGATGCCGTCGCGCATCTCCGACGACTTCCTCGCGGGCTTGCACAAGACCACCTCCGTCGACCGCCTGCGGTGGAAGGGCTACCTGAAGCCGGGCAGCCGCGACGACGCGCAGGAGATCCACGAGTTTCCCGTCCGCGTCACCGACATCGACCTGTTCGACCACATGAACAACTCCGTGTACTGGAGCGTCGTCGAGGACTATTTGGCATCGCACCTGGCATTGATGGCGCGGCCGCTACGCATCACGATCGAGCACGAGGCGCCGGTGGCGCTGGGCGACAAGCTGGAGATCATCTCGCACATCCATCCGGCCGGTTCGACCGAGCAGTTCGGTCCCGGGCTGGTCGACCGCCCTGTTACAACGCTCACATATGTGGTCGGCGACGAGACGAAAGCGGTCGCCGCGCTCTTCAACCGCTAAACCGGACAAGCGTCCCGCTAAATTACCGCTGACCAGCGGATATTGGGTTACTGACCGGTAGTTTCTGAAACGGTTAAGTTCCCGTTCATCTTCGCAAGATTTGCTAATCGGGGCGGAGTCGTTGCCGAAATTGGCAAATGAAACGGGTGGACCTGCGCCAATGGCTGTGCCATCTTCGAATTAGCACACCAGCGAAGTTGAGCCGCTAGCTGCCGCCGGTGAAGCGTTTCATCCACCCAGTAGTGAAGATTCGTTAAGGAGCATGCCCAATGTCTGTCGTTGGCACCCCCAAGAGCCCGGAACAGATCCAGAAGGACTGGGACACCAACCCGCGTTGGAAGGGTGTCACCCGCACCTACAGCGCCGAGGACGTCGTCGCCCTGCAGGGCACCGTGGTCGAGGAGCACACGCTGGCTCGCCGCGGCGCCGAGGTGCTGTGGGAGCAGCTGCACGACCTGGAATGGATCAACGCGCTCGGCGCTCTGACCGGCAACATGGCCGTTCAGCAGGTCCGCGCCGGCCTGAAGGCGATCTACCTGTCGGGTTGGCAGGTCGCCGGTGACGCCAACCTGTCCGGCCACACCTACCCCGACCAGAGCCTGTACCCGGCCAACTCCGTGCCGCAGGTGGTGCGTCGCATCAACAACGCGCTGCTGCGCGCCGACGAGATCGCCCGGGTCGAGGGCGACACCTCGGTGGAGAACTGGCTGGCCCCGATCGTGGCCGACGGTGAGGCCGGCTTCGGCGGTGCGCTGAACGTCTATGAGCTGCAGAAGGCGATGATCGCGGCGGGCGTCGCGGGCTCGCACTGGGAGGACCAGCTCGCGTCGGAGAAGAAGTGCGGTCACCTCGGCGGCAAGGTGCTCATCCCGACCCAGCAGCACATCCGGACGCTGACCTCGGCCCGCCTGGCGGCCGACGTCTGCGACGTGCCGACCGTCGTCATCGCCCGGACGGATGCCGAGGCGGCGACCCTGATCACCTCCGACGTCGACGAGCGTGACCAGCCGTTCATCACCGGTGAGCGGACCAAGGAAGGCTTCTACCGGGTGCGCAACGGCCTGGAGCCCTGCATCGCCCGGGCCAAGGCCTACGCGCCGTTCGCCGACCTGATCTGGATGGAGACCGGCACACCGGACCTCGACCTGGCCGCCAAGTTCGCCGAGGGCGTCAAGGCTGAGTTCCCCGACCAGATGCTGGCCTACAACTGCTCGCCGTCGTTCAACTGGCGCAAGCACCTGGATGACGCCACCATCGCGAAGTTCCAAAAGGAGCTTGCCGCAATGGGATTCAAGTTCCAGTTCATCACGCTGGCCGGCTTCCACGCGCTGAACTACTCGATGTTCGATCTGGCCTACGGCTACGCCCGCAACCAGATGACCGCGTACGTGGAGCTGCAGGAGCGCGAGTTCGCCGCCGAGGAGCGCGGTTACACCGCGACCAAGCACCAGCGCGAGGTCGGTGCCGGTTACTTCGACCGCATCGCCACCACGGTTGACCCCACCTCGTCGACCACCGCGCTGACCGGCTCCACCGAAGAGGGTCAGTTTCACTGAGGACGAGCGGGCCTCGGCCCGCGAGGACGAAGTGAAACCGATGGCTTGAGGCACTGAGGACGAGCGGGCCTCGGCCCGCGAGGAGAGCAGAGCGGATCAGCACGGCTGCGATCCAGATTGTGCGAATCTGCCCCTGTTCACCGTGAAGTAGCATTGGCCCCGCCCAGCGATCCTGGGCGGGGCCTATTGCGGTGCAAGACGATACGAAACCGAAAGAGACGACAGTGAGCGACGCAGCGATTCAACGGGTAGGGGTTGTCGGGGCCGGCCAGATGGGATCCGGCATTGCCGAAGTCTCGGTCCGCGCCGGTGTCGACGTGACGGTGTTCGAAACCACCGAGGCACTGATCACCGCCGGACGCAACCGCATCGTCAAGTCGCTGGAGCGCGGCGTAAGCGCGGGCAAGGTCACCGAGCGCGAGCGTGACCGCGCGCTGAGCAAGCTCACCTTCACCACCGATCTGAAGGACCTCGCCGACCGCCAGCTGGTCATCGAGGCGATCGTCGAGGACGAGGCCGTCAAGGCGGACATCTTCGCCGAACTCGACCGCGCCATCAGCGATCCCGACGCGGTGCTGGCATCCAACACGTCCAGCATCCCGATCATGAAGATCGCCGCCGCGACCAAGAACCCGCAGCGAGTGCTGGGCCTGCACTTTTTCAACCCCGTGCCGGTGCTGCCGCTGGTCGAGTTGGTCAGCACGTTGGTCACCGACGAAGCCGCCGCCGCGCGCACCGAGGAGTTCGCGAGCGCGGTCCTGGGCAAGCAGGTGGTGCGCTGCTCCGACCGGTCCGGCTTTGTCGTGAACGCGCTGTTGGTTCCCTACCTGTTGTCGGCAATTCGCATGGTGGAGGCCGGATTTGCCACCATCGAGGACGTCGACAAAGCGGTTGTCGCCGGGCTGTCGCACCCGATGGGCCCGCTGCGGCTGTCCGACCTGGTTGGCCTGGACACCCTGAAACTGATCGCGGACAAGATGTTCGAGGAATTCAAGGAACCGCAGTACGGCCCACCGCCGCTGTTGCTGCGCATGGTGGAGGCGGGCCGGCTCGGCAAGAAGACCGGCCAGGGCTTCTACACGTACTGACGGCTGAGCCGACTCTGGGCTACTTCTTCTTCTCCAGGGTGAACTGGTCGACGTCGGTGTAGCCCTGGCGGAACAGCTTCGCGCAGCCGGTCAGGTACTTCATGTACCGGTCGTAGACCTCTTTGGACTGGATGGTGACGGCCTCCTCGCGATTGGCCGCCAGCGCGGCCGCCCACGTCTCCAGCGTCCTCGCGTAATGCAGCTGCAGCGAGTGCACCCGGGTCAGTTCGAAGCCCGCGGTGACCGCGTACTCGCCGACGGTCTGCGGTGTCGGCAGCCAGCCCCCCGGGAAGATCTCGGTCAGGATGAACTGCGAGAAGTGAACGATCTCGTGGGTCAAAGTCATGCCACGCGCCCGCGCGTCCTTGAAGGACGGGCGAACGATGGTGTGCAGCAACATCGCTCCATCGGAGGGCAGCGCCTGATACGCCATCTTGAAGAAGCGGCCGTAGCGCTGGCGGCCGAAGTGTTCGAAGGCGCCGATGGAGACGATGCGGTCGACGGGCTCGTGAAACTTCTCCCACCCCTCCAGCAGGACCCGCCGGGTGCGGGGGGTGTCTAGCTCGTCGAACATGGCTTGCACGTGCTTGGCCTGATTCTCCGACAACGTCAGGCCCACGACGTTGACGTCGTACTTCTCGATCGCCCGCCGCATGGTGGCGCCCCAGCCGCAGCCGATGTCCAGCAACGTCATCCCCGGCTCGAGATTCAGCTTGCCCAGCGCCAGGTCGATCTTGGCGAGCTGCGCCTCTTCCAGCGTCATGTCGTCACGCTCGAAGTAGGCGCAGCTGTACGTCTGGGTAGGGTCCAGGAACAGCCGGAAGAAGTCATCGGACAGGTCGTAGTGGGCTTGCACGTTTCCAAAATGCGGCGTGAGCTGCACGGACATGTCGAGAAGAGCCTTTCATTATGCGGAACCAGGGGCGGCTGACCAGCACGACGCACCCTCGCGTCACCCCCCATGCATCCCTGCATGTTAGTCGCTGCGGCTATGCGAGTCGTCCGGCCGAGCGAGTCATAAGCGTCACACGAGACGCCTGGAAAAGACAAAAGACGGTCGGCCGCTCCGGTCCGGAAGGCGCCTAGAGCGGGGCCTCATCCTCACGCCCGCGGGGCGGCACGATGGGGGAAGGATGGGGCTCTTCGCGGAACTTCTCCAGCGATCCGCCCACCTCGACGATGCCCTTCAGCGCGTTCCAGCTCAGCATCGTCAGGTAGTCGATCAACTCGTCGCGACTCATCCGCGGATCCGACATCCACGAGTGAGTGGCCAGCTGCACGCCACCGACGATCAGGTAGGCCCACGGTTCCGCGCCGCGGGTGTCCATCCCCGCCTGTTGCATGCGGCGGCGCATCAGCACCGCCAGCATGCGGGCGATGATCCGCTCGGAGTCGGCGATCACCTTGCTCTTGCTGGCCGAGCTGTTGGACATCACAAAGCGATACGGCTCGGGTTCGTTCGCGACGGTTTCGACGTACACCCGGATGACCTCCCGGGTCAGGTCGAAGCCGTCGAGATTGGATGTCAGCGCCGACGCCATATTTGGAATCAGGGTGGTTTGGGTGAACCGCATCATGACGGCGGTCGTCAGGTCGTTCTTGTCGACGAAGTAGCGATACAACACCGTCTTGGAGACGCCGATCTCCGCGGCAATCTCGTCCATGCTCAATGTGCCGCCGCGCCGCCGGATCGCGTCGATCGTCCCGTCTACCAACTCGTTGCGCCGCTCCACCTTGTGTTGATGCCAGCGCCGCTTGCGACCGTCCGTCTTGGCCGTCACAGCCAACATTTGCTCTGTCACTGTCGCCTATTTCCCATTCATCTAGACGACCTCGATACTACGGTGTGCGCGCCTGTTCCGGACTGTGGCCGCGCCCCGCTGCGCCTCCCCGAACAGTGCCGTCACACCAATCGGCCGCGACGATGAATGATGGAGTGGTGGTACACAGAGCCTCGCCTCGAGGCGCAGCGCCGGGCCCCCGAGCCGCGGGGCCGGACTCGACGACGCCGTTGACCGGAACCGGGCGACCGCACGCGTCGTTGGCCGAATCGTTCGCGGGTGCCGATCCGCAGGCCGATGCGGAGCGCCGGGTGGCGCTGCGCCGGATGAAGGCGGTGGCGCTGGGCTTCCTGATCGGCGCCACCGGCCTGTTCCTCGCCTGCCGGTGGGCCCAGGCCCACGCCCACCTGGGTGCCTGGGTCGGCTACGTCGGCGCCGCCGCGGAGGCCGGGATGGTGGGCGCGCTGGCCGACTGGTTCGCGGTGACGGCGCTGTTCAGGCATCCGCTCGGTATCCCCATCCCGCACACCGCGATCATCAAGCGCAAGAAGGATCAGCTCGGCGAGGGGCTGGGAACCTTCGTGCGGGAGAACTTCTTGTCGCCGCCGGTGGTGGAGACCAAGCTGCGGGACGCCGAGGTGCCCGGACGGCTCGGCAAGTGGCTGTCGGAGGCCGCGCACGCCGAGCGCGTGGCCAGCGAGACCGCCACGGTGCTGCGGGTGCTGGTGGAGCTACTGCGCGACGACGACGTCCAGCAGGTGATCGACCGGATGATCGTGCGCCGCATCGCCGAACCGCAGTGGGGGCCGCCGGTCGGGCGGGTGTTGGCGACGCTGCTGGCCGAGAATCGGCAGGAGGCGCTGATCCAGTTGTTGGCCGATCGGGCCTTCCAATGGTCGCTGAACGCCGGCGAGGTGATCCAGCGGGTGGTCGAGCGTGACTCGCCGACGTGGTCGCCACGCTTCATCGACCACCTGGTCGGGGACCGCATCCACCGCGAGCTGATGGACTTCACCGACAAGGTGCGCCGCAATCCCGACCACGAGCTGCGCCGGTCGGCGACCCGCTTTCTGTTCGAATTCGCCGACGACCTGCAAAACGACGCAGACACCATCGCGCGCGCAGATGCGATCAAGGAGCAGCTGATGGCGCGCGACGAGATCGCCAACGCCGCCGCCACCGCCTGGAAGACGCTAAAGCGCCTGGTGCTCGAGGGCGTGGACGACCCCTCCAGCACGCTGCGCACCCGCATCACCGACACCGTCGTACGCATCGGGGAATCGCTGCGCGACGACGCCGACCTGCGCGACAAGGTGGACAACTGGATCGTGCGGGCGGCCCAGCACCTGGTTTCGCAGTACGGCGTGGAGATCACCGCCATCATCACCGACACCATCGAGCGCTGGGACGCCGAGGAGGCCAGCCGCCGCATCGAGCTGCACGTGGGTCGTGATCTGCAGTTCATCCGGATCAACGGAACCGTGGTCGGTTCCTTGGCCGGTCTGGTGATCTACGCCGTCGCCCAACTATTTTTCTAGTAGTGCTAACAAGTGCTTGCAAATGCAAGCACTTGTAGTAATCTGGTGGCCGTCCCCATCGATCAGCCGACCAGGAGCACGCCATGGCACCCGAGGAGAAGCTCTCCGCCAAGGTGTCCAACGCCGCCTCCGACATGGCCTCGGACATCGGTAGCTTCATCCGCACCCAGCGCGAACTCGCGCAGGTCTCCGTGCGCCAACTCGCCGAGAAATCCGGGGTCAGCAATCCGTATCTGAGCCAGGTGGAGCGTGGGTTGCGTAAGCCGTCCGCCGACGTGCTCAATCAAATCGCGAAGGCGCTGCGAGTTTCCGCCGAGGTCCTTTATGTGCGGGCCGGGATCCTCGAGCCCAGCGACAAAAGTCAAGTGCGCGACGCCATCATCACCGATACCGCGATTACCGAGCGCCAGAAGCAGGTTCTGCTCGACGTCTACGCATCGTTCACCCAACAAAACGAATCAATCGAATCAACCGACGAGGAGTGTTCCACCGAACCCAACGGCGACGAGTGATCAATGGCCCTTCCGGCCGTCGGGACTTCCGCGTCACGCTAGCGGGTGGTGATGTATCAGCCACCGACCGCACGGGTTACCCAGGGGCGTGAATCCGGTGGTCGCCAGCGGAGAAGGAGACGCTCGCCTTAGCTTTCACAACCAATACCCAAGAACGCCAATAACGGAAAACCATGAAAGGAATAACCATGGCGGACAATTCGAACATCGAAGATTTGCGGGCACCCCTGCTCGCGGCCCTGGGCGCGGCCGACCTGGCCCTGGCCACTGTCAATGACTTGATCGCGAGCCTGCGTGAGCGCGCCGAGGAGACCCGCGCCGACACCCGCACCCGGGTCGAGGAGAGCCGCGCCCGGTTGACCCGGCTGCAGGAGGACCTGCCCGAGCAGCTGGACGAGCTGCGCGAGCGGTTCACCAGCGAGGAACTGCGCAAGGCTGCCGAGGGCTACCTGGACGCGGCGACCAACCGCTACAACGAGCTGGTCGAGCGGGGCGAGGCCGCCCTGCAGCGCCTGCGCAGCCAGACGGGCCTGGACGACGCCTCCGCGCGCGCCGAGGGCTACGTGGACCAGGCCGTCGAGCTGACCCAGGAGGCGCTCGGCACCGTCGCATCGCAGACCCGCGCGGTCGGCGAGCGCGCGGCCAAGCTGGTCGGCATCGAGCTGCCCAAGAAGTCCGACGAGACTGCCAAGAAGGCTCAGAAGGCTGTCGCCAAGAAGGCGCCCGCCAAGAAGGCCCCGGCCAAGAAGGCTCCCGCCAAGAAGGCGTCCGCCAAGAAGGTCACCCAGAAGTAAGTCAAGACGTCGACTCGGAATTGTCTTCGGGCAACTCCGAGTCGACGTTTGGGACGGCGCCCGCATACGCTTAATGCGTGAGCCACCTCGTGGGTACCGTCATGTTGGTCTTGCAGATCGCCGTCTTGGTAACGGCGGTATACGCGTTCGTCCATGCCGCACTGCAGCGGCCCGACGCTTACACCGCCGCCGACAAGCTGACCAAGCCGGTGTGGCTGGTGATCCTCGGTCTGGCTGTGGCCCTGACATCCATCCTGAGTTTTGTTTTCGGGGTACTCGGGATGGCGATCGCCGCATGTGCGGCGGGCGTGTACCTGGTCGACGTGCGGCCGAAACTTCTTGAAATTCAAGGTAAGTCGCGCTAGCGGCATGAACGCCCTGCTGACGGGGCCCGCCGCGGTGCTGGTCGCGCTGTGGGGCCCAGCGGGCGGCGCCGCAGCGGACCCGGCCACGATGTCCCCGCCGTTCATCGACCACACCGAGTGGGCGCATTGGCACGGCCTGAGCAGTCTGCGGGTTTTCCCGACACCATCGGGGCGGCTGGCCGCCAGGCAGTCCGGAAACGCGGCCCTCGCCGACGAGGCGTGGACCGAGGTGCTGGCGCTGTCGCCGGACGCCGACAGCGCCGGGATGCGTGCGCAGTTCATCTGTCATTGGCAGTTCGCCGAACTGGCCGAGCCCGGCAAGAAGAGCTGGAACCTGGAGCCGTGGCGCCCGGTCGTCGACGACACCGACATGGTCACGTCCGGATGCAATCCGGGCGGACCCGAGGAAAGGTTCTAGTGCCGAGCAAACCCACCCGGTCTCAGCTGGCGGCCATGGTCGACCACACCCTGCTCAAGCCCGAGGCCACCGAGGCGGACGTGGCCGCCCTGGTCGCGGAGGCCGCCGAATTGGGCGTCTTCGCCGTGTGCGTCTCGCCGTCGATGGTTCCGGCCGCGGTGCGAGCCGACGGGGGCGTCGCGGTGGCGAGCGTGGCGGGTTTCCCGTCGGGCAAGCACATTTCGGCGGTCAAGGCCCACGAGGCCGAACAGGCCGTGGCGTCCGGCGCCACCGAGGTCGACATGGTCATCGACATCGGCGCCGCGCTGGCCGGAGATATCGAGGCGGTGCGGGCCGATATCGCGGCCGTGCGCGCCGCCGTCCCCGGCGCCGTGCTCAAGGTGATCGTGGAGTCGGCGGTGCTGTTGTCGGGCCCGGACGAGCGCCTGCTCGTGGAGGTATGTCGCGCGGCCGAGGACGCCGGCGCCGACTTCGTCAAGACCTCGACCGGGTTTCACCCCGCCGGCGGCGCCTCGGTGCGCGCGGTCGCCCTGATGAGCCAGACCGTCGGCGGCAGGCTGGGCGTCAAGGCCAGCGGCGGCATCCGCGACGCCACCGCCGCGCTGGCGATGCTGGACGCCGGTGCCACCCGGCTCGGCCTGTCCGGCACGCGGGCGGTGCTCGACGGACTCGACTGAGCCGGCGTCAGAGGTTGGCGAAGCAGGGGTCGTTGTTGTTGCCGGTGGGGATGCTCGCGTTCCGCGTCGAGAAATGGCTCGTCACGCCGCTGGAGGTGACCTGAACGCTGTCCGCGTGAATGCCCAGCGGGTAGTTCTTGGTGAACTGCGAGGTGAAGTCGTCCAGGGTCGACTGCACCGACTCCTTCGGCATCGTGAAGCCGAGCGCGTTGAAGCTGACGATCTGCAGCTGCAGGCCGGTGCCCGACACCACCGGCTTGGTGGTCAGGTTGTCCAACATGCCCTTCAGCTCGATCGTGCCGTCGTTGGGGTGCGTGGTCACCGTGTTGGTGACGAACGGGCCCAGCACCGGAATCGCGTTCTGGACGGATTCCTTGATGCCGTCGGACGTCCAGGTGACGGTCGCGTCGAGCGACCCGATGGTGCCCTTGGAGTCCTGCGTGTCCCTGAGTTGGACGTCGCGGATGTTGATGTCGATCTTCATGCCCTTGGCGTCTCGCACCTGGTTGCCCGCGGTCGACACCGAGATGTTGGTGTAGTGCTTGGTGAGCTGCTGCCACAGCATCAGCGGCGCCACCCCGAACGACGCGGTGGCCTGGTCCTTGACCTCGCACGCCACCGCCTCGGCGACCTTGCTGTTGGCGACGTGACGGACGTACAGCTCCCCCCCGACCAGCGCGGCGATCACCAGGCAAACAACGATGATGCAGACCAGCACCACGGAGAGCGGGTCGCGCAGGAAGCGACGCTTCTTCTTCCCCGCGGCCGGTTCCTCGCCGGGCGTGGGCAGCTTCTCGGTCGCCCCAGCGGGCGGGATCGGCGGGGGCGGCGGCTGTCTCTTATAGACATCTGACGGTGCG
>NZ_LZIL01000023.1 GCF_001667075.1 Mycobacterium sp. 852014-52450_SCH5900713
GGCGACCTGGTCCGCTGGGGCGCCGATGGCCAGCTGCAGTACATGGGCCGCGCCGACGAGCAGGTCAAGATCCGCGGCTACCGCATCGAGCTGAGCGAAATCCGCACGGCGCTAACCGGTTTGGCCGGGGTGGCACAGGCAGCGGTGGTCGTGCGGGAGGATCGCCCCGGCGATAAGCGCCTCGTCGCCTACATCACCGGGAAAGCCGAGCCCGCCCGCCTCCGCGCGCAGCTGGCCGACCGGCTGCCCAACTATATGGTCCCGGCGGCGATTGTCGCGCTGGACCAACTGCCGCTGACTGTCAACGGCAAGCTCGACACCCGCGCCCTACCGGCGCCCGACTACCGGGAGAGCGGCGAATACCGCCCTCCGGCAACCCCGGTCGAGGAAATGCTGTCCGGCATTTATGCCCGGGTGTTGGGACTGGAGCGCGTCGGGGTCGACGACTCCTTCTTCGATCTGGGCGGGGATTCGTTGTCGGCCATGCGTTTGGTTGCGGCAGTCAATGCCGCGCTTGATGCCGACCTCGTGGTGCGAACCTTGTTCGAGGCGCCGACGATTCGCCAATTGGGCCCACGTCTCGGTGCGGGCGACGAGCGACCGGCGCGGGTGGTGGCCGGTGCGCGCCCGGCGGTGCTGCCGTTGTCATTCGCTCAGAGCCGGCTGTGGTTCACCGATCAACTGCAGGGACCGTCGCCGGTCTACAACATGGCCGCGGCCATGCGGCTGGACGGGCACCTGGATGTCGAGGCACTCGCGGCGGCACTGGGCGATGTGGTGGCCCGACACGAAAGTTTGCGCACGGTGTTCGTCGCGCCGAGGGGAACACCCCGGCAGGTGGTTGTCCCCGCCGATCGGGCCGACTTCGGTTGGCAGGTGGTGGACGCCGGCGATTGGTCGGCCAGCCGCCTCGAGCAGGCCATCGAATCAGTGGCGCGCCACTCGTTCGATCTGGGAACCGAAATTCCCCTGCGTGCTGAGCTTTTCAGGGTCACCGAGAACCGGCATGTGCTCGTGGCGGTCGCCCACCATATCGCCGCAGATGGGTGGTCCCTGGCGCCGCTGGTCCGCGACCTCGGCGTGGCCTATGCCAGCCGGTCTGCGGACAAGGCGCCGGGATGGGCGCCGCTGGCGGTGCAGTACGTCGACTACACGCTCTGGCAGCAGGCCCGGTTGGGGGATCTGGACGATCCCGACAGTCCTGTCGCGGGGCAGCTGCGGTATTGGCAGCAGACCTTGGCCGACATGCCCGGGCATCTCGCACTGCCCACCGACCGGCCCTACCCATCGGTGGCCGACCATCACGGGTCCAGCGTGGCCGTGGAGTGGCCGGCGGAGTTGCAGCATCGGGTCCGCGCGGTAGCTCGCGAGCACAATGCGACGAGCTTCATGGTGATTCAGGCCGCCTTGACGGTGTTGCTGGCCAAGGTCAGCGCGACTTCGGATGTGGCCGTGGGCTTTCCGATCGCCGGCCGTCAGGACCCGGCGCTGGATGAGCTGGTGGGCTTCTTCGTCAACACCCTGGTACTCCGGGTCGACCTCGCCGGAAATCCCACCCTCGCGGAGGTGTTGGCTCAGGTGCGGCGGCGCAGCCTCGCCGCCTACGAGCACCAAGATGTGCCCTTCGAAGCGCTGGTGGACCGGCTCAACCCCACGCGCAGCCTGACCCATCACCCGTTGGTCCAAGTGATGTTGACCTGGCAGAACAACAGCCCCGCCGAACTGAGCTTGGGCGATCTGCACGTTACCGCGCTGCCACTGAACAGTCACACCGCCCGCATGGATTTGGTGTTTTCGTTGGCCGAACGTTGGACCGAGGACGCCCAGCCCGACGGCATCGGCGGGACGGTGGAGTTCCGCACCGATGTGTTCGACGCCGACACCATCGAGACATTGATCGATCGCTTCCAGCGGGTGCTGGTCTCGTTGACGACCGATACGGCCCGACCGCTGTCGGCGATCGACGTGCTCGGTGCCGGCGAACACCGCAGGCTCGACGAGATCGCCAACCGCGCGGTCCTGGCCCGGTCGTGGGTGCCGGTGTCGATTCCGGGGTTGTTTGCGGCGCGGGTGGCTGGTGCGGCGGTGGCGGTGGCGGTGCGGTGTGAGGGTCGGTCGTGGTCGTATCGGGAGTTGGATGAGGCGTCGAATCGGTTGGCGCATTTGTTGATTGGGCGCGGTGTGGGTCCGGGGGAGTCGGTGGCGGTGTTGTTGGACCGCTCGGCCGAGGCGATCGTGGCGATCTTGGCGGTGCTCAAGTCCGGGGCGGCGTATTTGCCGATCGACCCGGGGTTGCCGGCGGCGCGCATTGAGTTCATGATCGCCGATACCGCGCCGGTGGCCGCGCTGACCACCGCCGCGCTGGCCGGCAAGTTGGCCGGGTATGTGGTGGCGGTCATCGACGTGGACAGCCCCGCTTTGGCCGCGCAGCCCACCACGGCGCCGCCGGGCCCCGATCCGCAGGATGTGGCGCACATTATTTACACCTCGGGCACCACCGGGGTGCCCAAGGCGGTGGCGGTCAGCCACGCCAATGTGACCCGGTTGTTCGACGCACCGCAGGTGGGTGTGGTGTTGGGGTCGGGGCAGGTGTGGACCCAGTTCCATTCGTATGCCTTTGATTTCTCGGTGTGGGAGATCTGGGGGGCGCTGCTACACGGGGGGCGGCTGGTGGTGGTCCCCGATGCGGTGGCCCGCTCCCCGAAGGACTTGCACGCCCTGTTGGTCGCCGAGCAGGTGACGGTGTTGAGTCAGACCCCCGCGGCGGTGCGGGTGCTGTCCCCGCAGGGTTTGGAGGGCACGGCGCTGGTGATCGGGGCCGAACCGGTGGGGCCCGAGGTGGTGGACCGCTGGGCGCCGGGGCGGACGATGATCAACGTCTACGGCCCGACCGAGACCACGATCTTCGCCACGGCCAGTACCCCGTTGGCGGCCAAGTCCGGGGCGCCGCCGATCGGGGCGGCGGTCCCCGGTGCGGCGTTGTTCGTCCTGGATGGCTGGTTGCGCCCGGTGCCGGTCGGGGTCGTCGGGGAGTTGTATGTGGCCGGGCGCGGGGTCGGTTATGGGTATGTGCGCCGGGCGGGGTTGAGCGCGACGCGGTTCGTGGCGTGTCCGTTCGGGCCGGCGGGTGCGCGGATGTATCGCAGCGGGGATCTGGTGTGCTGGGGTGCTGATGGGCAGCTGCGCTATGTCGGGCGCGCCGATGAGCAGGTCAAGATCCGCGGCTACCGCATCGAGATCGGCGAAATCCGTACCGCCCTGGCCGCCCTGGACGGGGTCGCCGACGCGGTCGTCATCGTGCGCGAGGACCGCCCCGGTGACAAACGCCTCATCGGCTACATCACCGGCACCGCCGAGCCCACCGCGCTGCGCACCCACCTCGCCCAACGCCTACCCGACTACATGATCCCGGCCGCCATCGTCGCACTGCCCGCCCTGCCCACCACCATCAACGGCAAACTCGACACCCGCGCCCTACCCCCACCCGAATACACCGACACCGATCACTACCGCGCCCCGGGCAGCGCGATCGAGGAAATCCTCGCCGGCATCTACGCCCAAGTCCTGG
Organism: Mycobacterium sp. 852014-52450_SCH5900713; assembly: GCF_001667075.1. Lineage (GTDB taxonomy): Bacteria > Actinomycetota > Actinomycetes > Mycobacteriales > Mycobacteriaceae > Mycobacterium. Next base: position 3,569 of record NZ_LZIL01000023.1, read on the forward strand.
GCCTCGAGCGGGTCGGAATCGACCAGTCGTTCTTCGACCTCGGCGGCGACTCGCTCTCGGCGATGCGGGTGATCGCGGCCATCAACAGTGGGCTGGATACCGCACTGACGGTGCGGGCGCTGTTCGAGGCACCCACGGTGGCGCAGTTGGCGCCCCGAACCGGCAGCAGCGGGGGCGGCCTGATGCCGTTGGTCGCCGCCGAACGGCCTGCGACGGTGCCGCTTTCGTTCGCCCAGAGCCGGTTGTGGTTCCTGGACCAATTGCACGGGCCGTCACCGGTCTACAACATGGCCGCTGCCCTGCGGCTGGTCGGCCGGCTGAACATCGACGCGTTGCGCGCCGCCTTGGCCGACGTGGTGGCCCGCCACGAGAGCCTGCGCACCGTCTTCGCTGCGCCGGAGGGCAACCCGCAACAGGTCGTGCTGCCGTCCACGCAGGCCGGCGTCGGTTGGGACGTAGTGCACACCGACGGCTGGCCGGCGAGCCGGCTCGCTGATGCCATCGAGGCGGCGGCGCGTTACTCGTTTGATCTGGCTGCTGAGGTTCCGTTGCGGGCGACGCTTTTCCGGTTGGGTGAGGGTGAGCATGTGCTCGTGGCGGTGGCTCACCATATTGCCGCTGACGGGTGGTCGATTACGCCGTTGGTGCGTGATCTGGGGGTGGCGTATGCCAGTCGGTGTGCGGGTGAAGCGCCCGGCTGGGCCGAATTACCCGTCCAGTATGTGGATTACACCTTGTGGCAGCGGGCGCAGTTTGGTGATCTGGATGATCCGCATAGTGCGATCGCCGCGCAGTTGGCCTATTGGATGGACGCGTTGGCGGGGATGCCTGAGCGGTTGGAGTTGCCGACGGATCGCCGTATCCGGCGGTGGCTGATTATCGGGGGGCGCGGGTGGCCGTGGAGTGGCCCGCGCAGTTGCAGCAGCGGGTGCGTGAGGTGGCCGGTGAACACAATGCGACCAGTTTCATGGTGGTGCAGGCCGCGTTGGCGGTGGTGTTGGCCAAGCTGGGCGCGACTTCGGATGTCGCGGTGGGTTTTCCGATCGCCGGGCGTCGTGATCTCGCGCTGGACGAGTTGGTCGGCTTCTTCGTCAACACGCTGGTGTTGCGTACCGATCTATCCGGGAACCCGACCGTGGCTGAGCTTTTGGCTCAGGTGCAGCAGCGCAGCCTGGCCGCCTACGAACATCAGGACGTGCCCTTCGAAGTCCTCGTGGAGCGGTTGCATCCAACCCGCAGCCTGAGCCACCACCCCCTCATCCAAGTCGTCTTAGCCTGGCAGAACCACGATTTCGCCGACCTCACCCTGGGTGACCTACAAATCACCCCGCTGCCGACGGACACCCACAGCGCCCGCATGGATCTGGTGTTCTCGCTGGCCGAACGCTGGACCGAGGACGGCCAGCCCGCCGGCATCGGAGGGGCGGTGGAATTCCGTACCGACGTATACAACACCACCCGCATCGAGGGAATGATCGAGCAACTGCACCACGTATTGGTCGCGATGACCACCGATCCCGCGCGTCGGCTCTCGTCGATCGATGTGCTCGATGCGAACGAGCACGCGCGGCTCGAGGTCATCGGCAACCGCGCGGTGCTGAGCCGGCCCGCGTCCCCGGGAACCTCGATCCCGGAGTTGTTCGCCACCCAGGTCGACCGCGCACCCGAGTCGGTGGCGATCACCTGCGGCGGGCGTCCGTGGACCTACGCCGAGGTCGAGCACTCCGCTAATCGGTTGGCGCACCTGCTGATTGAGTACGGCGCCGGCCCGGGGGAGTGCGTGGCGCTGCTGGCCGAGCGTTCGGCCCAGGCCGTCATCGCGATACTGGCGGTGCTCAAAACCGGGGCGGCCTACCTGCCCATCGACCCGGGGCTGCCCGCCGCGCGCATCCAGTTCATGCTCACCGACGCCATACCGCTCGCCGCGATCGCCAGCCCCGAGTTGCGGTCGCGGCTCGACGGGTCGGACCTCGCCGTCATCGACTTCGACGACCCCGAAATAGCAACCCAACCCAACGGCGGACCGGCGGCGCCGGACCCCGAGAACATCGCCTACATCATCTACACCTCGGGAACCACCGGAGTGCCCAAGGGCGTGGCAGTCACCCACCACAACGTCACCCAACTGCTCGAATCGGTGCACGAAGAGCTGGAACTCGGCGAGGTGTGGTCGCAATGCCACTCGCTGGCGTTCGACTTCTCGGTCTGGGAAATCTTCGGGCCGCTGCTCCGCGGCGGCCGGCTGGTCATCGTGCCCGAGAACGTCGTGCGCTCACCGGAAGACCTGCATGCCATGCTGGTTCGCGAGCAGGTCAGCGTGTTGAGCCAGACCCCCTCGGCGGTGGCGGCGTTATCGCCGCAGGGTCTGGAGGCGGCGGCGACGCTGGTGATGGGCGGGGAGCCCTGTCCGCCCGAGGTGGTGGACCGGTGGGCGCCCGGGCGCGTGATGGTCAACCAATACGGTCCGACGGAGACCACCATGTACGCGGCGATGACCGCGCCGCTGGCGGCGGGAACCGGAGCGCCGCCGATCGGGTCGCCCGTGCCGGGTGCGGCGTTGTTCGTGTTGGATAAGTGGTTGCGGCCGGTGCCGGTCGGCGTGGTGGGCGAGTTGTATGTGGCCGGACGCGGCGTGGCGTGTGGGTACGTGAGCCGGTCGGGGTTGACCGCCTCGCGGTTCGTGGCATGCCCGCTCGGCGGGGCCGGGGCGCCTGGACAACGCATGTATCGCACCGGAGACCTGGCGTGCTGGGATCCCGATGGTCAGCTGCAATACCTTGGGCGGATCGACGAGCAGGTCAAGATCCGCGGCTACCGCATCGAGCTCGGCGAAATCCGCACGGCGCTAACCGGTTTGACCGGGGTCGCGCAGGCGGCCGTGGTCGTCCGCGAGGATCGACCCGGCGACAAGCGCCTCGTTGCTTACATCACCGGGACGGCCGAGCCCGCCCATGCCCGCGCCCAACTGGCCGACCGGTTGCCCAACTACATGGTCCCGGCCGCGGTCGTCGCACTGGATCAGCTGCCGCTGACGGTTAACGGCAAACTCGACAGCCGAGCACTGCCATCGCCCGACTACCAAACCGCCGAGAGTTATCGCGCGCCGGGCGACGCGGTCGAAGAGGTCCTCGGCGGCATTTACGCCCAGGTGCTGGGCGTGGACCGCGTCGGGGTCGACGACTCCTTCTTCGACCTGGGCGGCGACAGCATCTTGTCGATGCAGGTGGTGGCCCGGGCGCGGGCGGCCGGCGTCGTGTTCCGCCCGCGCGACATCTTCGTCGAGCAGACCGTGGCCAGGCTGGCCCGGGTGGCCGGAGTGGTCACCGACGACGACGTGATCGACGAGGGCATCGGCGAAGTCGTGGCCACCCCGATCATGCACTGGCTGCACCGGGTCGACGGGGCGGTCGACCAGTTCAACCAGGCCATGGTGGTCCAAGCCCCCGCGGGCGCCACCCATGACGACGTGGTGGCGCTGCTACAGGCCATGATCGATCGGCACCCCATGCTGCGGCTGCGCGTCGACGACGACGGCGCCGGCGGCTGGTCGCTGCAGGTGCCCGAACCCGGAACGGTCGACGCGCGCGGGTGCGTACGCACTGTCGACGTGTTGTCCGAAGCCGCGTTGGTAGCGGCGCGGTCGCGCTTGAACCCGGCCGCGGGGACGATGCTGCGGGCGGTATGGGCGGAGTCCACCGGCCGGTTGGCGCTGGTCGTCCACCACCTCGCTGTAGACGGAGTGTCGTGGCGAATCCTGTTGGAGGACTTGAACATCGCGTGGAGCCAGCTGCACAGCGGGCGGCCGGTGGCGCTGCCCGCGGGTGGGACGTCGTTCGCCCGCTGGTCGGCACTGCTGGCGGAGCACGCCCGCCGCCCCGAGGTTGTCGCGTTGGCGGACACCTGGCGCCGGGTGGCGGCGATCCCCGCCGCGTTGCCGGCGGTGCGCCCCGACGCGGATACCTATCAGACGGCCGAACAATTGTCGGTCTCACTGGATGTCGAAACCACTCGCTTGTTGCTGGGGGCAGTGCCGGCGGCGCTTCACGCCGGTGTCCAGGACATTTTGGTGGTCGCCCTCGGGTTGGCGATCAACGAATTCCTGGGCACCGGCGCGCCGCTTTCTATCGATATCGAGGGCCACGGCCGCCACGAAGACGTGGGCCCGCGCGTCGACCTGTCGCGCACGGTGGGGTGGTTCACGGCCAAATATCCGGTCGCGTTCACCCTGGGTAAGCCGGACTGGGCGAAGGTCAAAGCCGGTGACGGCGAGCTCGGCGCGCTCGTCAAGAACGCCAAAGAACAGTTGCGGGCACTGCCGGACGGGCTGACCTATGGGCTGCTGCGCTATCTGAATCCCGAAGTGGGACTGGATGGTCCGGATCCGGTGATCGGTTTCAACTACCTGGGACGGCTCGGTGGGGCGGCCGAGTTGCCAGCGGAATTGTGGCGACTCGACCAAGAGGGCCTGTCGCTGACCGCCGCGACCGCGGCGCTGCCCATGCCGCTGGGGCACACGCTGGAACTCAACGCCGGCACCGCGGAAACCGCGAATGGGCCTAGCCTGCGGGCGAATTGGACATGGGCGCCGTCAGCGCTCGGGCGCGTTCAAGTCAGCCGAGTCAGCCAATTGTGGTGTGACGCGCTGGCCGGCATCTGCGCGCACGTGCGAAACGGCGGGGGCGGATTGACCCCGTCGGACATCGCACCGGCCCGGCTGAGCCAGCAGGAGATCGACGAGGTGTGCGGCCGGCACCCGACCGCCGACGTGTTGCCGCTGACCCCGCTGCAGCAGGGCCTGCTTTTCCACGCCACTACCGAACGCGGCCCCGGCGACGACGTGTATGCGGTGCAACTGGACATCACCGTGTGCGGCCCGCTCGAGCCGCAGCGCCTTCGCGAGGCCGTGCACACCGTGCTGAACCGGCACCCCAATCTGGTGGCCCGGTTCTGCGAAGATTTCGACGAACCCGTGCAGCTCATCCCGGCCGACCCGGCGCTGGCCTGGCGCTATCTCCAACTCGACGCCGACGACCCGGACCCGGGCGAGCAGATCGGGCAGCTGTGCGCCGCCGAACGCGCTGCGGTCTGCGACCTCGCCGTCCGCCCGGCGTTCCGGGCCGCTTTGATCCGCACCGCAACCGACCGGCACCGCTTCGTCCTGACCGTCCACCACATCGTGATGGACGGATGGTCGCTGCCGATCCTGCTTCAGGAGATCTTCGCCGGCTATTACCGAGAGCGGTTGCCGCCGGCGGCGCCGTTTCGCAGCTACCTCAGCTGGCTCGCGGACCGAGACGTGGCGGCGGCAAAAGCCGCGTGGCGCCAGGCGTTCGACGGGTTCGACACCCCGACGTTGGTGCGCCCACCGGGTCGGGTAGGCCGGCGGGGCGTGGCCACCTTCCAAGTGCCGGCGGAGACGACGCGGGCCCTGAGCGGGCTGGCGCGCTCGTCGCACACCACCGTCAGCACCGTCCTGCAGGCCGCGTGGGCGCAGCTGTTGGCGTGGCTGACCGGCCACGACGACGTGGTCTTCGGCGCCGTGGTCTCGGGCCGGCCGGCCGAGGTGTCGGGCGCCGAGTCAATGGTGGGCTTGCTGATCAACACGGTTCCGGTGCGGGCCATCATCACCGGGGCAACCACCGTCGCCGGCCTGCTCGACCAGCTGCGCCGCGCCCATAATCACACGCTCGAACACCAGCATCTGGCGCTGTCCGAAATCCACCGCGCGACTGGACACGACCAGTTGTTCGACACCTTGTTCGTGTACGAAAACTATCCGGTCGACACCGCCGCATTGGCGGGCGTCCATGAGCTCACTGTCACCGACTTCACCAGCCGTGAGTTCAACCACTATCCGCTGTCGGTGCAAGCCGTTCCGGGTGAAGTGCTCGGCCTGCGTGTCGAATTCGACACCGACGTGTTCGACGCGGCCGGCATCGAGGCGATGGTCGAGCGGTTCCGTCGGTTGCTGGCGGGCATGACGGGCGACCCCACCCGCCTGATGTCGACGATCGATACGCTCCACGAGTCGGAGCACGCCCGTCTGGCCGGGTGGGGAAACCACGCGGTACTGAGCGACCCGGTGCCCGGGAGGTCGATTCCGGAGGTGTTCGCCACCCACGTGGCCCGTACGCCGGAGGCGGTGGCGCTGAGCTTCGACGGCACGTCCATGACGTATCAAAGACTGGACGAGGCCGCGAATCGCCTGGCGCACCGACTGGCGGGCCACGGCGCCGGCCCCGGTGCCTTTGTGGCGCTGCTGTTTTCGCGGTCCACCGACGCCATCGCCGCGATCCTGGCGGTGCTCAAGACGGGGGCCGCCTACCTGCCGATCGACCCCGGCCTACCGGCCGCGCGGGTCGGGTTCATGATCGCCGACGCCGCGCCGGTGGTCGCCGTCACCACCGCGGCCCTACGGTCGCGGCTCAATGGGTCTGATGTGCCGGTCGTCGACGTCAACGATCCGTCGGTGCGCACCCAACCCGCCACGGCGTTGCCCTCGCCCGCCCCGGAGGACATCGCGTACCTGATCTACACGTCCGGCACCACGGGTGTGCCCAAGGGCGTGGCGGTCACCCACCACAACGTGACCCAGCTGATGGCGTCGCTGCACGCGCCCCTGCCGGCGGCGGGCGTCTGGTCGCACTGCCACTCGCTGGGCTTCGACGTCTCGGTCCAGGAGATCTTCGGCGCGCTGCTCGACGGGGGGCGGCTGGTCGTGGTGCCCGAACCGGTGGTCCAGGCACCGGAAGAGCTGCGCGCGTTGCTGATTCGCGAACAAGTGAGCGTGCTGAGCCAAACCCCGTCCGAGGCGAGTGCGTTGTCGCCGGAGGGCCTGGATGCGGTGGCCCTGGTGATCGGTGGCGAGCCTTGCCCGGCCGAGCTGGTGGATCGGTGGGCGCCGGGCCGGGTGGTGGTCAACGCCTACGGCCCGACCGAGACCACCGTGGACGCGACGATTAGCGCCCCGCTGACCGGGGGAGCCGGAGCCCCGCCGATCGGCGCCCCGGTGTCCGGCGCCGCGATAATGGTGTTGGACAAGTGGTTACGGCCGGTGCCGGCCGGTATGGTCGGCGAGTTGTATGTCGCCGGCCGCGGTGTGGCGTGCGGGTATCTGGGCCGATCCGGGCTGACGTCGTCGCGCTTCGTGGCGTGCCCGTTCGGCGGGGCCGGGGCGCGCATGTATCGCACCGGGGACCTGGTGCGCTGGGGCTCCGACGGGCAGCTTCGTTATGTGCGGCGCGCCGATGACCAGGTCAAGATTCGGGGCTATCGCATCGAACTTGGTGAAATCCATTCGGCGCTGACCACTTTGGCCGGAGTCGAGCAGGCGGCGGTGATCGCCCGCGAGGGCCGGCTGGTGGGCTACATGACGGGAACCGCCGACCCGGCGGGGATCCGCTCCGCGCTCGCCGAGCGGTTGCCCGCCCACATGGTGCCCGCCGCGGTCGTCGCAATGGACGCGATCCCGTTGACGGTCAACGGCAAACTCGACACCCGGGCCCTGCCGGCGCCGGAATACCACGACACCGATTCCTACCGCGCCCCGGCGACGCCGGTCGAGGGCATCCTCGCCGAAATCTATGCCAGGGTATTGGGATTGGCCCGCGTCGGTGTCGAGGAATCGTTCTTCGACCTGGGTGGCGATTCGCTGACGGCCATGCGCCTGGTCGCCGCCGTCAACGCGGGATTGGATGCCCAGCTGTCGGTGCGTGCGGTGTTCGAGGCACCCACCATTCGCCGGCTGGCGCCGCTCCTTGCCGCGGGCGACGGTGCACCGGCGCGCGTGGTGGCCGGCGCGCGGCCGGCGGTGCTGCCCTTGTCGTTCGCGCAGTCCCGGCTGTGGTTCATCGATCAGCTGCACGGGCCCTCGCCGGTGTACAACATGGCCGCGGCGCTGCGCGTGCGCGGACACCTGGAAGCCGAGGCGTTGCGCGCCGCGCTGGCCGACGTGCTCGCCCGGCACGAAAGCCTGCGCACGGTGTTCGTCGCGACCGGGGGAACAGCCCAGCAGGTGGTGGTGCGGCCCGAGGACGCCGACCCCGGATGGGCAGTGGTGGACGCCACCGGCTGGTCCGCGACGCGGTTGGGTGAGGCCGTCGGAGCGGCCGCGGGGCATCCGTTCGACCTGACCGCCGAGCTGCCCCTGCGCGCAAAACTTTTCCGAGTGGCCGAGGCCGAGCACCTGCTGGTGGCCGTCGTGCATCACATCGCCGCCGACGGCTGGTCGCTCACCCCACTGGTGCGCGACCTCGGCGTCGCCTACGCCAGCCGGTGCGAGGGGCGGGCGCCGGGATGGGCGCCGCTGGCCGTGCAGTACGCCGACTACACGCTGTGGCAGCGGGCCCAACTCGGTGATCTCGACGACCCGGACAGCCCGATCGCCGGCCAGTTGCGGTACTGGCAGGACGCTTTGGCCGGGATGCCCGAGCGTCTCGAGTTGCCCACCGATCGGCCCTATCCGGCGGTGGCCGATTACCGCGGGGCGAGCGTGGAAGTCGACTGGCCGGCCGAGTTGCAGGACCGGGTACGCGAGGTGGCCCGGTCGCACAATGCGACCGGTTTCATGGTGATGCAGGCGGCCCTGGCGGTACTGCTCGCCAAGCTCAGTGCGAGCGCCGATGTGGCCGTGGGCTTTCCGATCGCCGGGCGCCGCGATCCCGTGCTCGACGAGGTCGTGGGCTTCTTCGTCAATACCTTGGTGCTGCGGGTGGATCTGGCCGGGGATCCCACCGTCGCCGAGCTGTTGGCCCAGGTGCGACAGCGCAGCCTGGCCGCCTATGAGCACCAGGACGTGCCCTTCGAGCTGCTCGTGGAACGGCTGAACCCCACCCGCAGCCTGGGCCATCATCCGCTCGTCCAGGTGATGCTGGCCTGGCAGAACAACGACCCCGCCGCCCTGAGCCTTGGCGATTTGCAGGTTACCCCGCTGCCGGTGGACACCCGCACCGCCCGCACGGATCTGTTGTTCTCGGTGGCCGAACGCTGGACCGACGACGGCCGCTCCGCCGGGATCGGCGGAGCCGTCGAGTTCCGTACCGACGTGTTCGACACCGCCACCGTCGCAACGCTTGTCGCACGACTCCAGCGGGTGGTGGCGGCCATCACGGCCGACCCCGCCCGCCGGCTGTCGTCGATCGACGTGCTCGACGAGGCAGAACACGCCCGCCTCGAGGTCATCGGCAACCACGCCGCGCTCAATCAACCCGCGCCGACGGGACTGTCGATTCCCCAGCTGTTGACCGCCCAGGTGAATCGCACCCCGGACGCGGTTGCGATCAGCTGCGGAAATCGCTCGTGGACCTACCGCCAATTCGACCTCGCCGCAAACCGATTGGCTCGTCTGTTGGCCGACCATGGCGCGGGTCCGGGACAGCGGGTGGCGCTGCTGATTCCCCGGTCGGCCGGTGCGGTCGCGGCGATGCTGGCGGTACTGAAATCCGGTGCGGCCTATGTGCCGATCGATCCGGGGCTGCCGGCGGCGCGGATCGGCTTCATGCTCACCGATGCCGCGCCGGTCGCCGTGCTCACGACGAGCGAGCTGCGGTCGCGGCTCGATGGCTGCGGCCTCCCGGTAATCGAGATCGACGACCCGAGGGTGGATACGCTGCCCGATGCCGCGATGCCGGCACCGGCCCCGGAGGACATCGCCTACATCATCTACACGTCCGGTACGACCGGAATTCCCAAGGGGGTGGCGGTCACCCACCGCAACGTCACCCAGCTCTTGGAGGCATTGGATGGGGAGCTGGAACTCGGGCAGGTGTGGACGCAGTGCCACTCGCTGGCGTTCGACTTCTCGGTGTGGGAGATCTTCGGCGCCCTGTTGCGCGGCGGCCGTCTGGTGGTCGTGCCCGACGCGGTGGTCCGATCACCAGAAGACCTGTATGCCTTGCTGGTTCGTGAACAGGTCAGCGTGCTGAGTCAGACGCCGTCCGCGTTCGACGCGCTGCAAACCGCCGATGCGCTCTCACCCGACCTCGCCCAGCAACTCAAGCTGCAGACGCTGGTGTTCGGTGGCGAGGCGCTCGAACCCCAGCGGCTGGGCAATTGGCTGGACAACCATCCGGGGCGGCCGCGGCTGATCAACATGTACGGCACCACCGAGACCACGGTGCACGCCTCGTTCCGCGAGATCGTCGCTTGGGACGCCGGCAGCGCGGGCAGCCCCATCGGAATTCCCCTGGCGCACCTCGCCTTCCTCGTGCTGGATGACTGGTTGCGGCCGGTGCCGGTCGGAGTGGTGGGCGAGTTGTATGTGGCGGGCCGGGGTCTGGCGTGTGGGTACGTGGGCCGGTCGGGCCTGACGGCGTCACGCTTCGTGGCGTGTCCGTCGGGAGCGCCTGGTCGACGGATGTATCGCACCGGGGATCTGGTGCGCTGGGGCGCCGACGGGCAGGTGCGCTACCTCGGGCGCGCGGACGATCAGGTCAAGATCCGCGGCTACCGCATCGAGCTCGGCGAAATCCGCGCGGCACTAACGGGTTTGGACGGGGTGGAGCAGGCGGCGGTGATCGCCCGTGAAGACCGGCCGGGGGACAAGCGGCTGGTGGGCTACGTGACCGGGGCCGCCGAGCCGGCCCACGTCCGCGCCGCACTCGCCGAGCGGTTGCCGGCCTACATGGTGCCCGCCGCGGTCGTCGCCGTGGACGCAATCCCGTTGACGGTCAACGGCAAACTCGACGCCCGCGCCCTGCCGGCGCCCGATTACCGCGACGCTCCTTACCGTGCCCCCGCCACGCCCACCGAAGAGATTTTGGCCGGCATCTACGCCCAGGTCCTCGGCCTCGACCGCGTCGGCGTCGACGACTCGTTCTTCGATCTGGGCGGGGATTCACTCGCGGCGATGCGCTTGATCGCCGCCGTCAACGCCGGCCTGAACGTCCACCTCGGGGTGCGGTCCCTGTTCGAGGCACCCACGATCCACCAGTTGGCGCCGCACCTCGGTGCGGACGGGGCGGGGCGCACGGCCCTGGTGGCGATCGAGCGTCCACCGGTGATCCCGTTGTCCTTCGCCCAATCCCGATTGTGGTTCCTCGACCAGTTGCAGGGGCCCTCGGCGGTGTACAACATGGCGGCGGCGTTGCGGCTGCAGGGCCGCCTGGACGCCGACGCGTTCGGTGCCGCGTTGGGCGACGTGGTGGCCCGTCACGAAAGCCTGCGCACGGTGTTCATCGCGGCCGAAGGGACCCCGCAACAGGTCGTGGTCGCGCCCGAGAATGCCGATGTCGGGTGGGACGTGGTCGACGCCACCACCTGGCCACCGGACCGGCTGGAAGAGGCCGTCGAGGCGGTGGCGCACTACGCGTTCGACCTCGGCACCGAAATCCCCCTGCGCGCCTGGCTTTTCCGCACGGCCGAGGACGAACACGTGTTGGTCTCGGTGCTGCACCATATCGCCGCCGACGGCTTGTCGCTCACGCCGCTGGTCCGTGACCTCGGCGTGGCCTACGCCAGCCGATGCGTGGGCGCTGCGCCCGGATGGGCGCCGCTGGCGGTGCAGTACGCCGACTACACGCTGTGGCAGCGCGCCCAATTCGGCGACCTGGACGACCCGGACAGCCCGATCGCCGGGCAGGTGCGGTTCTGGGAACACAACCTGGCCGGGATGCCCGAGCGGCTCGAGTTGCCCACCGATCGGCCCTACCCGCTGGTGGCCGACCATCGCGGCGCCACGGTGGGTGTGCGGTGGCCGGTCGAGTTGCAGCGGCGGGTGCGCGAGGTGGCGCGTGCCCACAACGCGACCAGTTTCATGGTGGTTCAGGCCGCCCTGGCGGTGCTGTTGTCGGCGCTGAGCGGGAGCAGCGAGGTGGCCGTCGGCTTCCCGATCGCCGGCCGGCGCGACCCGCTGCTCGACGACGTGGTGGGCTTCTTCGTCAACACCCTGGTGCTGCGGACGGATCTCGGTGGCGACCCGACGGTCGCGCAGGTGCTGGCGCAGGTCCGGGGGCGCAGCCTGGCCGCCTACGAGCACCAGGACGTTCCCTTCGAGGTGCTGGTGGAGCGGCTCCGCCCCGCCCGCAGCCTGAGCCATCACCCGCTCGTCCAGGTCATGCTGGCCTGGCAGAACAACGATCCCGCCGCCGTGAACCTGGGGGACCTGCAGGTCACCCCGCTGCCGGTGGACAGCCACACCGCGCGCATGGACCTGACCTTCTCGCTGGCCGAGCACTTCAGTGACGCCGGTGAGCCCGCCGGGATCGGCGGGCAGGTCGAATTCCGCACCGACGTGTTCGATGCCGGCACCGTCGAAACGCTGATCAATCGCCTGCACCGGGTGTTGGTGGCCGTCACCGCCGACCCCGCCCGGCCGTTGTCATCGATCGACGTGCTCGATGACGGCGAGCGCGCCCGCCTCGACGAGTGGGGTAATCGCGCGGCGTCGAACCGGAGGGTGACCTGGCCGTCGATCCTGGAGCTGTTCGACGCCCAGGCGGCCCGCGCTCCCGAGGCGGTGGCGGTCAGCTGCGGCGACCGCTCGTTGACCTACCGCGAACTCGACCACGCCGCAAACCGGTTGGCACGCTTGCTGATTGGCCGCGGGGCCGGCCCGGGTGAATGCGTCGGGCTGTTCGTGGACCGCTCGGCCGAGGCGATCGTGGCGATTTTGGCGGTCCTCAAGACCGGGGCGGCGTACCTGCCGATCGATCCGGGGCTGCCCGCGCCGCGGATCGAGTTCATCCTCGCCGATGCCGCGCCGATCGCCGCGCTGACGACGGCCGGCCTCCGGTCGCGGCTGGACGGGTTCGAACGCGGGGTCATCGATGTCGACGACCCCGCCGTCGGTGCCCAGCCCGAGGGCGCGTTGCCGGCGCCGACCGCCGACGACATCGCCTATGTCATCTACACGTCCGGCACCACCGGGACCCCCAAGGGAGTCGCGGTCACCCACCGCAACGTCACGCAGCTGTTCGGCCCCCTCGAAGCGCCCCTGCCGGCCGCGGGCGTGTGGTCGCAAAGCCACTCCCTGGTCTTCGACGTGTCGGTGTGGGAGATCTTCGGTGCGCTGTTGCACGGCGGGCGGGTGCTGGTGGTGCCCGACGCCACAGCCCGCTCGCCGAAGGAGCTGCACGCGCTGCTCACTGCCGAACAGGTCAGCGTGCTCACCCAGACACCGTCGGAGGCGGGAATGCTCGCCGTGGAGGGTCTGGACTCGGCGGCCTTGGTGGTGGCCGGTGAGGCTTGCCCGGAAGAGGTGGTGGACCGGTGGGCGCCGGGGCGGACGATGTTGAACGTCTACGGCCCGACCGAGTCCACGATGTGCGTGGCGATCAGTGCGCCGCTGGCGCCGGAGTCGGGCCAACCGCCGATCGGTTCACCGGTGCCCGGGGCCGCGCTGTTCGTCCTCGACGATTGGTTGCGGCAGGCGCCGGCCGGGGTCATCGGGGAGCTGTACGTCGCCGGAGCGGGGCTGACGTACGGCTACGTGCGCCGAGCCGGTCTGACCGCGTCGCGGTTTGTGGCGTGCCCCTTCGGGGCGCCCGGCACTCGGATGTATCGCACGGGGGACTTGGTGTGCTGGGGCCCGGACGGGCAACTGCGGTACCTGGGCCGCGCCGACGAACAGGTCAAGATCCGCGGGCACCGCGTCGAACTCGGCGAGATCCGCACGACCCTGGCCGGTCTCGAGGGGGCCGGACACGTCGCGGTGATCGCCCGCGAGGACCGTCCCGGGGACAAGCGGCTGGTGGCGTACTTCACCGGGACCGCCGACCCGGCCGGACTGCGGGCGGCGCTGGCCGACCGGCTACCCGCCTACATGGTCCCGGCCGCCGTGGTGAAGCTGGACGGACTGCCGCTGACGGTCAACGGCAAGCTCGACACCAGGGCGTTGCCGGCGCCGGACTACGCCGACGGTGACCGCTACCGCCCGCCCGCCACGCCGGTGGAGGAGACGCTGGCCGACATCTACGCCCAGGTCCTGGGGGTGGAGCGGGTCGGGGTCGAGGAGTCGTTCTTCGACCTCGGCGGCGATTCGCTGTCGGCGATGCGCCTGGTCGCCGCGATCCACGCCGCTCTGGATATCCACGTGCCGGTGCGAACCGTGTTCGATGCGCCGTCAGTGCGCAGCCTGAGTCAGCAGTTGGATCGGCACGATTTCGCGGCGGCGCACAACGCCGCGGCCAGCTTTGCGTCCGTGCACGGCCGTGAAGCCACCGAGGTGTATGCCAGCGACTTGACGCTGGACAAGTTCATCGACGCCACGACGCTGAGCAACGCGCCGTCGCTACCCGGCCCAAGCTCGGAGGTGCGGACGGTTCTGTTGACCGGTGCGACGGGCTTTCTGGGCCGCTACCTGGCGCTGCAGTGGCTCGAACAGCTGGAGCGGGTGGACGGCAAGCTGATCTGCCTGGTGCGCGCCGGTTCCGACGAGGAGGCATGGCAGCGGTTGGAGAAGACGTTCGACAGCGGCGACCCCCGACTGCTGGGCCACTTCGAGGGCCTGGCCGCCGACCATCTCGAGGTCGTCGCCGGCGACAAGGGCGCGCCGAACCTCGGCCTGAACCAGCAGACGTGGCAGCGGCTGGCCGACACCGTCGACCTGATCGTCGACTGCGCCGCACTGGTCAATGGCGTGCTGCCCTACAGCGAGCTGTTCGGCCCCAACGTGGCCGGCACCGCCGAGCTCATCCGGTTGGCGCTGACCACCAAACGCAAGCCCTACAGCTATGTTTCGACCGCAAACGTCGGCGACGGGGTCGATCGGGCGGCGTTCACCGAGGACGCCGACATCCGGGTCATCAGCCCCACCCGAATCATCGACGGCGGTTACTCCAACGGCTACGCCAACAGCAAGTGGGCCGGCGAGGTGTTGCTGCGGGAGTCCCACGACCTGTGCGGGTTGCCGGTCTCGGTGTTCCGCTGCGACATGCTGCTCGCCGACACCAGCTATGCGGGCCAACTGAATCTGTCGGACATGTTCACCCGGATGGTGCTGAGCATCGCGGCCACCGGGGTCGCGCCGCGCTCGTTCTATCGCCTCGACGCCGACGGCAACCCGCCGCGCGCGCACTTCGACGCGCTGCCCGTCGAATTCGCCGCCGAAGCGATCGCCACGCTGGGTGTGCAGGCGGTCGCCGGGTTCGAGACGTATCACGTGATGAACCCACACGACGACGGCATCGGCATCGATCAGTACGTGGACTGGCTGGTCGATGCCGGCTATCCGATCGAGCGGATCGACGACTTCGGGGAGTGGCTGCGGCGGTTCGAGGCCGCGCTGCAGGACTTGCCCGAGCGGCAGCGTCAACACTCGGTGCTCCCACTGCTGCAGTTGCCCGGCACCCAGCAGGTCGAGCCCGGCGAACCGGACCGCGGTTCGCTCGCGCCGACCGACCGCTTCCGCGCCGCGGTGCGAGAAGCCAAGATCGGCCCCGACACCGACGATCCGGATATCCCGCGCGTGACGGCGCCGGTGATCGTCAAGTACATCACCGATCTGCAACTGCTCGGACTGCTCTGAGCGCTGCTCGTAAACACTTCGGCATCAACGGCTTCCACGTCGGCGATCGGAACGCCCCGCGTGTTCGCTACACTCAAGTGCTCACTATGACAACAGCTCGCGTGCCCAAGTTGCCACTCGACGAAGCCACGGCCGCCGCCGACGAAGCGGCCGTGCCGAACTACATGGCCGAACTGAGCATCTTCCAGGTGCTGCTCAACCACCCGCCGCTGGCACGCGCCATCAACGACCTGCTCGCGACCATGCTCTGGCACGGTGCGCTCGATCCGCGGTTGCGCGAGTTGGTGATCATGCGGATCGGCTGGCTCACCGCATGCGACTACGAATGGACACAGCACTGGCGCGTCGCCTCGAGGCTGGGCGTGGCCCCCGAGGACCTGCTCGGCGTGCGCGACTGGCAGGCGCACGACGGGTTCGGACCCACCGAGCGCGCCGTGCTGGCCGCCACCGACGACGTGGTCCGCGACGGCGCGGTGAGCGCCGCGAGCTGGGCGGCCTGCGAGCGCGAATTGCAAGGCGACACAACGGTTCTCATCGAGCTCGTCTCCGCGATCGGCGCGTGGCGGATGGTCTCCTCGCTCCTGCACAGCCTCCAGGTCCCGCTCGAGGAGGGTGTGGCGAGCTGGCCGCCGGACGGCCGGTCGCCCGCGGACGCCGTCATCGATTGACATATCGATCGATAGCTCTTTAGCGTCGGGCAATGCGTACCAGAGTCGCTGAGATGCTCGGCGTCGAGTTCCCCATCTGCGCCTTCAGTCACTGCCGCGATGTGGTGGCCGCGGTGACCAATGCGGGTGGGTTCGGCATCCTCGGCGCGGTGGCGCACAGTCCCCAGCGGCTGCAGAACGAACTGAGCTGGATCGAGGAGCAGACGGGGGGCAAGCCCTTCGGGGTCGACCTGCTGCTGCCGCCCAAGTACGTCGGCGCGGACGAAGGCGGCATCGACGCCAAACAAGCGCAGGCGCTGCTGCCCGAGGAGCACCGCGCGTTCGTCGACGACATCCTCGCCCGCTACGGAATCACGGCGCCGGCCCAGGAGCCGCGCGGCTCCGCCGGCGGCCTCAACATCTCGCCCAAGGGCTACGAGCCGCTGCTGGACGTGGTGTTCGCCCATGACATCCGGCTGATCGCCAGCGCGCTGGGCCCACCCCCGGCGGACCTCGTCGAACGCGCCCACGGCCGCGACGTGCTGGTGGCCGCGCTGGCCGGCACCACGCGCCACGCGGAACGGCATGCGGCCGCGGGGGTTGACCTGATCGTCGCGCAAGGCACCGAGGCCGGGGGACACACCGGCGAGGTCGCCACCATGGTCCTGGTTCCCGAGGTCGTCGATGCCGTGTCGCCCGTGCCGGTTCTCGCCGCCGGCGGCATCGCCCGAGGCCGCCAGATCGCGGCCGCGCTGGCCCTCGGCGCCGAAGGCGTGTGGTGCGGGTCGGTGTGGCTGACCACCGAGGAGGCCGAGACGCCGCCGGTGGTCAAGGACAAGTTCCTGGCCGCCAGCTCCTCCGACACGGTGCGGTCGCGGTCGATGACGGGCAAGCCGGCGCGGATGCTGCGGACGGCCTGGACCGACGAATGGGAGCGCCCGGAAAAACCCGACCCGCTCGGCATGCCGTTGCAGACCGCGCTGGTCACCGAACCGCAGGTACGCATCAACTCCGCGGCCGCGCACCCCGGCGCCAAGGCGCGCGAGCTGGCCACCTACTTCGTCGGACAGGTGGTCGGCTCCCTCGACCGGGTCCGGCCCGCGCGAACGGTTGTGCTCGACATGGTCGAGGAGTTCATCGACACCATCGGGCGGCTCGAGGGCCTCGTCGAGAAGTGACAGGGCTTTCCCCGCAAGGGTTTTGACCCCTATCCGGCCGGGGCCGGCAAACAAAAGATGAACAATCGGTGCCGACCGGGCGCGTCATTCCCGCAGGTCAAAGGCTCGAACCTGGCCGAATCCTGTGGAGGCGCCCCGGAAAACCGTAAAGATCGCGAAACGTGGCCCCGAGGAGTTTGACCCCGGTCGGACCCGTCGTGCATTATCGGTCGGGTATGCACCTCGTTAGGTGAGGCGTCTACACGAATACAGGCCACTGACCCCGAACGTCGAAAGACGCCCCGGGTCAGGACAGCTCCTCCCGGCTTAAGGGTTGAGCCCAGGTGGCTTCCGGAATACCGGACACGTCGTGTGGTGCCGAAGCTCTGACGAGAGGGGTGCGGATCTCCGACGGTCGTCGGGTTTTCGCTCCTCATGCTGCGCGCAAGCCGCGTGCGGATGACCGCACGCGTTCGTGACCGCGAGGAGGTGAGGGACACATGAGTTCCAGCGACAGTCCGGACCGAAGTCCGAACTCCGTCTCGTCCCGATCCGGTCTCCGGCACGACGTTCTCAGCTGAGCGTCGCAACGCTAAGTGGCTTATCGGCCAAGCGTTCTGGGATCGGAACCGCGACGGGACTTCGACGCGTCAGTCCAGATAGTCCCCGTTAGAAATCCCCTCCAGGAGGCGACCATGACCGCAGCTCTCTACGACGAAGTGGTAACCCAAGCGCCCGCCCGCACACTGACGGTGGTGCGCGACAACGACACAACTCAGGTCCCGGCCAAGAAGGCCACCCGCCAGGTCACCAAGCAGCCCGTTCTCGCCGGCGACCCGCTGGTGGAGGGCGCCACCCGCCTGTTGAGCGTCCCCCTGCGGCACGTCTACGCGGCCCTGTGGCGCGTCGGTGTGCTCGAGGTGCAGGCCTGATCCGATGAGCAGCGACCAACCGAGGCTCCAAGGGGCTACCCGGCCGCAGGTGTTTCCTGAGGCCAGGTAGCCCCTTGGGGCACTCCGCCTGAGTAGAATCGACCCACTGGCGTTGATCCGGCATCACCGGGGAGCCTTCGGAAGAACAGCCGGCTTCTTTCTCTGGCCAGCTCAGTAGAACCGAACGGGTGGGCCCGTCACAGCCTCCAACGAGCGGCCACGCGGCAGCGTGGCAAGCGGGGTGGTACCGCGGCGCTCGCGCAGGCAGCGCGTCGTCGTCCCCAACAGGCGCTACCAGTGCCCAACGGCACTGAGGCACAGGAGACGACGCACAAAGTGACTTCAAGTGACCCTGACGTCAAGGCCTATCCGAAACTGGTCGGCGGCGCGCCCGACTTCCCGGCCCTCGAACTCGAGGTCCTCGACTACTGGGCCCGCGACGACACCTTCCGGGCCAGCATCGCCCGCCGCGAGGGCGCCCGGGAATACGTGTTCTACGACGGCCCGCCCTTCGCCAACGGGCTGCCGCACTATGGGCACCTGCTCACCGGCTACGTGAAGGACATCGTCCCGCGGTACCGCACCATGCGCGGCTACAAGGTGGAGCGTCGCTTCGGCTGGGACACCCACGGGTTGCCCGCCGAGCTCGAAGTCGAGCGCCAGCTCGGCATCAACGACAAATCGCAGATCGACGACATGGGGATCGCCGCGTTCAACGACGCGTGCCGGGAATCGGTGTTGCGCTACACCGACGAGTGGCAGGCCTATGTCACCCGCCAGGCCCGCTGGGTGGACTTCGACAACGACTACAAGACGCTCGACCTGTCCTACATGGAGTCGGTGATCTGGGCGTTCAAGCAACTCTGGGACAAGGGCCTGGCCTACGAGGGCTACCGCGTCCTGCCCTACTGCTGGCGCGACGAAACCCCGCTGTCCAACCACGAATTGCGCATGGACGACGACGTCTACCAGAGCCGCCAAGACCCGGCGCTCACCGTGGGTTTCAAGGTGGTCGGCGGCACGCTGGACGGCGCGCACCTGCTGGTGTGGACGACGACGCCGTGGACCCTGCCGTCGAACCTGGCGGTCGCGGTCAACCCCGAGGTCAGCTACGTCGAGGTCCGGTCCGGCGATCAGCGTTTCGTGCTGGCCGAGCCGAGGCTGGCCGCCTACGCCCGCGAGCTCGGCGAAGAACCCGAGATCCTGAGCACCCGCTCCGGGGCCGAGCTGCTCGGCACGCGATACCTGCCGCCGTTCCCGTATTTCATGGACAGCCCCAAGGCTTTTCAGGTGCTGCCCGGGGAGTTCGTCACCACCGAGGACGGCACCGGCATCGTGCACATGGCCCCGGCCTACGGCGAGGACGACATGGCGACCACCGACAAGGTCGGCATCGTGCCCGTCACCCCGGTCGACTCCAAGGGCCGTTTCGACGCCACCGTCCCGGATTACCAGGGTCAGCACGTCTTTGACGCCAACCCGCACATCATCCGCGACCTGAAGAACGGCACCGGCCCGGCGGCGGCCAACGGCGCGGTGCTGCTGCGCCACGAAACCTACGAGCACCCCTACCCGCACTGCTGGAGGTGCCGCAATCCGCTGATCTACCGGGCCGTCTCGTCCTGGTTCGTCACCGTCACCGCCTTCCGCGACCGGATGGTCGAACTCAACCAGCAGATCACCTGGTACCCCGAACACGTCAAGGACGGCCAGTTCGGCAAGTGGCTGCAGGGCGCCCGCGACTGGTCGATCTCCCGAAATCGATACTGGGGCAGCCCCATTCCGGTGTGGAAATCCGACGACCCGGCATACCCCCGCATCGACGTCTACGGCAGCCTCGACGAGCTGGAACGCGACTTCGGGGTGCGGCCCACCAACCTGCACCGGCCCTACATCGACGAGCTGACTCGCCCCAATCCCGACGACCCGACCGGCCGCAGCACCATGCGGCGCATCCCCGACGTGCTCGACGTGTGGTTCGACTCGGGGTCCATGCCGTATGCCCAGGTGCACTACCCGTTCGAGAACCGCGACTGGTTCGACACCCACTACCCGGGCGACTTCATCGTCGAATACATCGGCCAGACCCGCGGCTGGTTTTACACGCTGCACGTTCTGGCCACCGCGCTCTTCGACCGGCCATCATTCAAAACCTGTGTCGCGCATGGGATTGTGCTGGGCTCCGACGGGCAGAAGATGAGCAAGTCGCTGCGCAACTACCCGGACGTGTCCGAGGTGTTCGACCGCGACGGCTCCGACGCCATGCGGTGGTTCCTGATGGCCTCGCCGATCCTGCGCGGCGGCAACCTGATCGTCACGGAGCAGGGCATTCGCGAGGGTGTGCGCCAGGTCCTGTTGCCGTTGTGGAACGCCTACAGCTTCCTGGCCCTCTATGCGCCCAAAGTCGGCACCTGGCGCGCCGATTCGCGGCAGGTCCTGGACCGCTACATCCTGGCCAAGCTCGCCGAACTGCGCGACGACCTCACCCGGGAAATGGATACGTGCGACATCTCCCGGGCCTGCGAGCAGCTGCGTCAATTCACCGAGGCGTTGACGAATTGGTATGTGCGGCGGTCACGTTCGCGGTTCTGGGAGGAAGACGCCGACGCCATCGATACCCTGCACACGGTGCTCGAGGTGACGACCAGGCTGGCCGCGCCGCTGCTTCCGTCGGTCACCGAGATCATCTGGCGCGGTCTCACCGGCGGGCGCTCGGTGCACCTGACCGACTGGCCGGAAGAAGGTGTGGTGCCCGCGGACCCCGACCTGGTGGCCGCGATGGATCAGGTGCGCGAGGTGTGCTCGGCGGCGTCGTCCCTGCGTAAGGCGAAGAAGCTGCGGGTGCGCCTGCCGTTGCCGAAACTGACTGTGGCGGTGGATGATCCGCAGCGGCTGGCCCCGTTCGCCGACCTGATCGCCGACGAGCTCAACGTCAAGAGCGTCGAGTTGACCGACGCCATCGACACCTACGGGCGGTTCGAGCTCACCGTCAACGCCCGGGTGGCCGGGCCGCGGCTGGGCAAGGATGTGCAGGCCGCCATCAAGGCGGTGAAGGCGGGGGAGGGCGTCGTCAACCCCGACGGCACGCTGACGGCGGGCCCCGCGGTGCTGCAACCCGAGGAGTACAGCTCCCGGCTGGTCGCCGCAGACCCGGAGTTCACCGCGGCGCTGCCCGACGGGGCGGGGCTGGTGGTGCTGGACGGCACGGTCACCCCGGAGCTGGAGGCCGAGGGTTGGGCCAAGGACCGCATCCGCGAGCTGCAGGACCTGCGCAAGTCGACCGGCCTGGACGTGTCCGACCGGATCTCCGTGGTGATGTCGGTGCCGGCTGAGCGGGCGGACTGGGCGCGCTCGCACCGCGACCTGATCGCCGGTGAGATCCTGGCCACCAGCTTCGAATTCGGCGAACCGGCCGACGGCGCCGACATCGGCGACGGCGTGCGGGTGAGCATCGCCAAGGTCTAGCGGCACAGAACCCCGGTCGGGGGTTTGGAAAAAGTTCCGAAAAAAGTGTCCAAGCCGTGCGGGCCGGCTGCTCATACCTGTGACGGCGGCCCACTGGGGGTCGCGACCACAGTTAAGGAACACCCATGAGCACCATCGAGGACTTCCCGTCGACGACATTCGCCGCCCTCCCGCACGAGGATCTGACCGTCGCCGAGGCGTGGGCGTCGAGCCCGCTGGGCGACCCCACGATCGAGGACGGTTCCTCGGCCCAACCCGTCGAGTCTGAGGATTCTCCGGCCACGACCGTGATCGCGAAGCCGCGCTCGTGGGGAACGAATGCCCTGGTCGCCGGGGCCGTGGTCGCGGCGCTCGGAGCGGTCGCCGGGCTCGGCCTGCTGCTCATCGACGGGTCGGGCTCCAAGGAGCTGAAGCCCACCGTCGTGGCGCCGAATGCCAGCGTCGGCTCGGTGCAGCCGCAGGCTCCCAGCGCGGTTGCGCCGCCGCCGGTGGCGCCGGCCCCGCCGTCGGCGCCCGCCCCTGCTGACGCCGCTCAGGTCTCGCCCGGACCCGTCAGCCGCGGGGATGCACCCGTCGTGATCGTGCCCGCACCGCCGCCCGCGGCGGCCCCGGCCGGACCCCCCGCACCGGCGGACCCGGGTCCCCCGCCGCCCCCGCCCAATGTGACGGTCAACGTCCCGCCGGTGATCGTGCCCGTGCCCGTTCCGGTACCGGTGCCGCCCCAGCAAGGTGGCAGCCAGCAGGGCGGCGGCCAGCCCGCGCCGAGCGGTGGCAGCGGCCACGGGCCGATCCAGTGTTTCGCCTGCCACCCGCCGCAGCCGGTACACCCGCAGCCGATTCACCCGCAGCCGATTCAGCCGCAACCGATCCGCCTGCAGCCGCTGCAGCATCCCTGAGACAGCGGGTGCGCAGGGCGAGGCCGGACAACCAGGTCCGGTCTCGCCCTATTGCGCACGCGAGCGCAGCGCGCGGTGGGCGTGCGGCCAGAACGGCATGCCCGCCACCACGGTCGCGCCGGTGGCGATGAGTCCGACCGCGACGTCGACGCTTTGGCGGCCATCGCGCGCCCAATACACGTCCTTGAGGTCCAAGAGCAGGGCAAGTTCGTCGACGATCATCGCGTTCGCGGCGCCGTAGGCGACGGCCGCCGCCGGATGCCGGCGTTGCCTGTCGGTTCCGCGCAGGCCCACGCCACCCACCGTCGCCAGCATCCCGATACCGATGTTGTAGTGGTGAAAGTGTCTGCCGCCCATCGACATACCACCACCCGACGGCCCATGGCCGGCGCGGATCCAATGCGTGAGCGCCCGCAGTCCGGCGAACGTGAGGGTGAACGACGTCCAGGCCAGCACCGTGGCCTGCTCGCCGGGCTGCAGCCGCTGGTCCCATTGATGGCGCAGGCGCTCCCACCGAGACCGCGGTGCGTCGGTGCCGTCAGCCTCCATACCCAACGACGCTAGACCAATAGCATTTCGAAGTGTGGAGTCCCGTTGGGTGCTGCACCTGGACATGGATGCGTTCTTCGCCTCGGTCGAACAACTTACCCGGCCGACCCTGCGCGGACGGCCGGTGCTGGTGGGCGGCCTGGGCGGACGGGGCGTGGTGGCCGGGGCCAGCTACGAAGCCCGCGTGTATGGCGCCCGCTCTGCCATGCCGATGCATCAGGCCCGCCGCCTGATCGGCGTGACCGCGGTGGTGCTGCCGCCGCGCGGCGTGGTGTACGGGGTGGCCAGCCGGCGGGTCTTCGACACTGTGCGCAGCGTGGTGCCGGTCGTCGAGCAGCTGTCGTTCGACGAGGGCTTCGGGGAACCGCCGCACCTCGCGGGCGCGTCCGCCGAGGACGTCGAGGCGTTCTGCGAGGACCTGCGCCGACGGGTCCGCGACGAGACCGGCCTGATCGCTTCGGTCGGCGCGGGCTCGGGCAAGCAGATCGCCAAGATCGCGTCGGGCCTGGCGAAGCCCGACGGCATTCGGGTGGTCCGCCGCGCCGAGGAGCGGTCGCTGCTCGGCGGGTTGCCGGTGCGGCGGTTGTGGGGCATCGGTCCGGTCGCCGAGGAGAAGCTGAATCGACTCGGCATCGACACCATCGGCCAGCTGGCCGCGCTGACCGACGCCGAGGCCGCCAACATCCTGGGCGCGACGATCGGGCCGGCACTGCACCGCCTGGCGCTCGGCATCGACGACCGCCCCGTCGCCGAGCGCGCCGAAGCCAAGCAGATCAGCTCCGAGTCCACCTTCGCCGTCGACCTGACCAGCCTCGAGCAGCTGCGTGAGGCGATCGACCCGATCGCCGAGCACGCGCACCAGCGGCTGCTGCGCGACGGGCGCGGCGCCCGCACCGTCACGGTGAAGTTGAAGAAATCCGACATGAGCACGCTGACCCGCTCGGCGACGTTGCCCTACGCGACGACCGAGCCCGGCGCGCTGGTCGCGGTGGCCCGGCGGCTGCTGCTCGACCCCCGTGAAATCGGGCCGATTCGCCTACTGGGCGTGGGCTTTTCGGGATTGAGCGACGTGCGCCAGGAGTCGCTGTTCCCCGACCTGGACCTGGCGGGGGAGACCTCGGAGGGGCAACCCGTAGAGACCGCGGCCGAGGCCATGTTCGCCCCGGTGGCCGAAGCGGGCTCGCAGTGGCGGGTCGGCGACGACGTGTCGCACCGCGAACTCGGGCACGGCTGGGTGCAGGGGGCGGGCCACGGCGTGGTCACCGCGCGGTTCGAAACCCGCGCCTCGGGGCCGGGCCCGGCGCGGACGTTCCCCGCCGACACCGCCGAGCTGAGCAAGGCCAACCCGGTCGATTCCCTGGACTGGCCGGACTACCTGGGGGCGCTGCAGGCCCTGGAAGCGAATGCGGCGTCAGCCCCAGCGGGCGATGACGTCGCCGACCGGTAGCTTCGCGGCCAGCGCGGCCATCACCAGCACGCGGGCCTGCGGCGGTCGCAGCCGGGGCACCATCACCGCGCCGGCGGCCACCATCGCGTGCCCGGGCCCGTAGCTGGCGCCGACTCGGCCGCCCGGGACGCGGGTGGACACCGCCACGGCGACCCCGGCCCGGCAATGGCGGGCCACCGCCTCGACCACCGCGTCGCCGGCGTTGCCCGAACCCAGCGCCTCGAGCACCAGGCCCCGCGCCCCGGCGGCCACGCACGCGTCCAGGGCCACCCCGTCGCTGCCCAGGTAGGCGGCGACGATGTCGACCCGAGGTGCGTCCGCCGCGCTGAGCCCGCCGAGCTGGGGCCGCGTCTTGGTGCCGGTCAGGGTGACGCCGCCGTTCACCGTGCCGATCAGCTCACCGGCGAAGCCGCTCAGGTCGTTCGTCGCGACCTTGGTCAGACCCAACGGCTGCAGCACCCGGCCGGCGAAACACAGCAGGACGCCCAGGCCGCGGGCGGCGGGGTGGCCCGCCACGGCCAGAGCGGCGCGCAGGTTGGCCGGGCCGTCGGCGTCGGGCGCGTCGGCGCTGCGCATCGCCCCGGTGAGGACCACCGGGACGTCACCCGCGTGGGTGAGCTCGAGCCACAGCGCGCTCTCCTCCATGGTGTCGGTGCCGTGCGTGACCACCACACCGTCGGCGCCGCCGTCTATCGCCGCCCGCACGGCGCCTCGGATCCCGTCCCAATCGGCCGGCACCAGCTGGGAGCTGTCCAACGCCAGCACGTCCACGACGTCGACGTCGAGGCCGGCCGCCAGGTCGGCCGCGCCGTACGAGGGCCGGTGCACGCCGTCCGCACCGGTGCCGGTCGATATCGTGCCCCCGGTGGCGATGACGGTGAGCCGGCCCATGATGAGATCATCGCGCACGCCGACCGCGAACATCGGTCAGACCGCGTCCGCATTTGGGGGATGATGTGAGAGTGCCCGAGGAACCCACCGGATCCACTGAGCCCGTGACCTCGACCGACGAGGCCGAGGACGCCGCCGCCACCGACCCGAGGCGGCCGCCGAGGCGGCTGCGCCTGCTGCTGTCGGTCGCGGCGATCGTCTTGGCCCTGGACATCGTGACCAAGGTGCTCGCCGTCAAACTGCTGCCCCCCGGCCAGCCGGTGCCGATCATCGGCGACACGGTGACCTGGACGTTGGTGCGCAATTCCGGGGCCGCGTTCTCGATGGCGACGGGTTACACCTGGGTGTTGACGCTGATCGCCACCGGAGTGGTGGTCGGGATCTTCTGGATGGGACGCCGGCTGGTGTCGCCGTGGTGGGCGGTCGGGCTGGGGATGATCCTGGGCGGCGCCATGGGCAACCTGGTGGATCGCTTCTTCCGGGCGCCCGGGCCGTTGCGCGGCCATGTCGTGGACTTCCTGTCGGTCGGCTGGTGGCCGGTGTTCAATGTCGCCGACCCCTCGGTGGTGGGCGGCGCCATCCTGCTGGTGGTGCTGTCGATCTTCGGCTACGACTTCGACACCGTGGGCAGGCGCAGGCCGACCAGCGCCGATGAGTGACCGCTCCATGCCCGTGCCCGAGGGGCTGGCGGGCATGCGGGTGGATGCGGGCCTGGCGCGCCTGCTGGGGCTGTCCCGCAGCGCCGCGGCCGCCCTGGCCGAAGACGGCGGGGTGGAACTGGACGGTGTGCAGGCCGGCAAATCCGACCGGCTGACCGGCGGCGCGTGGCTGCAGGTGCGCCTGCCCGAGGCCCCCGCGCCGGTGGAGAACACGCCCGTCGACATCGAGGGCATGACGATCCTGTATTCCGACGACGACATCGTCGCGGTCGACAAACCGGCGTCGGTGGCCGCGCATGCGTCGGTGGGGTGGACGGGGCCCACGGTGCTCGGCGGGCTGGCCGCCGCCGGCTACCGGATCACCACCTCGGGCGTGCCCGAGCGGCAGGGCATCGTGCATCGCCTCGACGTCGGAACCTCCGGGGTGATGGTGGTGGCGCTATCGGAGCGCGCCTACACCGTGCTCAAGCGGGCGTTCAAGCAGCGCACGGTCGACAAGCGTTATCACGCGCTGGTGCAGGGGCATCCGGACCCGTCGAGCGGGACGATCGACGCACCGATCGGGCGGCACCGCGGCGGCGAGTGGAAGTTCGCCGTCACCAAGGATGGCCGGCACAGCCTCACCCATTACGACACCATCGAAGCCTTCCACGCCGCCAGCCTGCTCGACGTGCACCTGGAAACCGGCCGCACGCACCAGATCCGGGTGCACTTCTCCGCGCTGCACCACCCCTGCTGCGGTGATCTCGTCTACGGGGCTGATCCCAAACTCGCGAAAAGGCTTGGGCTGCAACGGCAATGGCTGCACGCCCGGTCGCTGTCGTTCGCCCATCCGGCCGACGGCAGGCGGATGGAGATCGTCAGCCCCTACCCGGCCGATCTGCAGCATGCGCTGGACGTGCTGCGCGCCGAGGACTGATCACCGGGGCTTGCGCGCCTCGACCAGCAGCCGCGTGGAGTGCGCGACGAAGGGGCCGTCGGCCTCGATGCGCTCGTGCAGTTCCCGCAGCCGCTCCCGGTACGCGCCGACCGTGAAGTCCGGCACCGTCCAGATCACCTTGCGCAGGAAGTAGATAACGGCGCCGATGTCGAAGAACTCGGCCCGCACCCGTTCCATCCGCATATCGACGACGTCCATCCCGGCGGCCCGGGCCTCGGCGCTCTGGACGTCGGGGTGTAGCTCGGCCCATTTCTCCGGCTGCGGCCCGATGAAGTATTCGACGAGTTCGGCCATGGTCGCCGGCCCGATCTGCTGGGCGAAGTAGGTGCCGCCAGGCCGCAGCACCCGGGCGATCTCCGGCCATCGCACCGCGATGGGGTGGCGGCTGGTCACCAGGTCGAAGGCCGCGTCGGCGAACGGCAACCGCGGCTGGTCGCCGGTCACCACGACCACCACGCCGCGCGGATGCAGGCGTTGGGTGGCCAGGTCCGCGTTGGGCGGCCACGATTCCGTCGCGGCCATCGCGGGCGGAAACCGCTCGGCGCCGGCGAGCACTTCGCCGCCGCCGGTGTCGATGTCGCACGCCGCCGACACGCTCCCCAGCCGTTGGCTCATTTGGCGCTGGTAGCCCCACGACGGGCGTTCTTCGGTGGCGCGCCCGTCCAGCCAGGAGAAGTCCCAGCCGTCGACGGGGGCCGCGTCCGCGTCCGCCACGAGGTCGTCGAAAGTGCGTCCCATGTCGAGCATGCTAGGCAGCGATCACGGCGCGCGGCAGACGAATTTTGTGCCGTTGAGGTCGAGCTTGACCTCGCCCTGGTGCTCCCAGTATTCGGAGCCCTGGCGGCCGTATCGGGCCCCGCTGCCGGACGGTTCTTGAAACAGGATCTGCTGGTTGCCCTTCCAGCTGAGCACCGCCGCGGGCGGGTCGAAATCGTTGTAGAACTGCGCGGTCAACGGCCCCGCGTCGGCCGGGCACTGGTAGGTGACGACGGGCGGGCTCAGGGTGCCGGGGTCGGCGATGGCCAACTGGACCAGCCGCGTCTGATACGCCTCGACCAGGCAGGTGCGCGCTTCGGGGTTCTGTGCGCAACCGTCGCGTGTGGTCGCCCAGCCGTTCTGCGCGGACGTCAGCGCGCCCTGGTCCGCGCCGGCCCGGGCAAGCGCCTGTTGGTAGGCGGCCTGCAGATGGTGGTCGAGGTCGGTCAGCTGCGGATCGGCGCACACCTGCTGCTGGGCCGCGTTGGCCGGTTTGGCACAGTCGAGCGCCGCCGCGGTCGGTGGGGCGGTGGTGGTGGTCGTTCCCGTGGTGGTGCCGTCCGGCGGCGGGGTCGATTTCGCACCGCAGGCGCCCAGCATCAGGGCCGCAACGATGACGGCGAGCAGTCGCATACGTGCTGACTACCGCCTGCCGGCCGCGCCCCGGGCACGACACGCCGGGGCGACCTTGGCGGAACCGTCAGACCGTGGCCTTGTTGGCGTCGCCCGTCGCGATCTCGGGAGCCAGGGGCGCGATGGCGCCGATGATCTCGGTGACCGTCTGGGCTGACACCCCGGCCGCGGCCAACGCGTCGGACAGGTGCCCGGCCACCAGGTTGAAGTGGTGCATCGTGATGCCGCGACCCTGGTGCACCTGCTTCATCGGGGCCCCGGTATAGGGCTCGGGCCCGCCGAGGGCCGCGGCGAAGAACTCGACCTGCTTGCCCTTGAGGCGGTTCATGTTGGTTCCGGTGAAAAAGCCGGAAAGCTGGTCATCGGCAAGCACACGGACGTAGAAGTCCTCGACCACGACCTCGATCGCCTCGTGCCCGCCGATCCGGTCGTAGACCGCGACCGGCTGTGGTTTGCGGAAGCGTGCCAGAATTTTCATAAGTCCGATTGGAACATTTCGGCGTTGCCCGCCAGTTAGTTCGCGATCACGCACGGATATCTTTGCGTAACAAGCGGATTGCCCACTCTTGACGGTCGTGTCGGCCGCGGCGTGAGACGCTCGGCAAGCGTTACATGCCAGCAATGTGCATCGAGCCACCGGCCTGATGTCCTAGGTTGGCTTAATGACTCACGTCACATCGTTCACACCGCCCCGCAAGGAGCACATGGTCATCGGGCAGGCCAGCTGCGGTCGGGGGGCCGACATCATCAGGAGCCAAAGCCGATGAATCTGGGTGACTTAACGAATCTCGTCGAAAAGCCGCTCGCGAACTTGGTGGAGAAGCCGATCGCGGCGGTGTCCCACATCGTCAACACCCCGAACTCCGCGGGCCGTTACCGCCCCTTCTATCTGAGGAATCTGCTCGACGCGGTACAGGGCCGCACGCTCGACGAA
This sequence comes from Mycobacterium sp. 852014-52450_SCH5900713, assembly GCF_001667075.1. GTDB lineage: Bacteria > Actinomycetota > Actinomycetes > Mycobacteriales > Mycobacteriaceae > Mycobacterium. The sequence goes on from NZ_LZIL01000023.1 coordinate 32,938, forward strand.
GCCGTCAAGGGCAAGACCGTCCTGATCACCGGGGGATCGTCGGGCATCGGCGAGGCCGCCGCGAAGCGGATCGCGGAAGCCGGTGGCGTGGTGGTGCTGGTCGCGCGCACCCGCGAGAACCTGGAGAAGGTCGCCTCCGAAATCGAAGGCGACGGTGGCACCGCCCACGTCTACCCGTGCGATCTGACCGACATGGACGCGATCGCCGGGATGGCCGATCAGGTGCTCTCCGACCTCGGGGGCGTCGACATCCTGATCAACAACGCGGGGCGGTCGATCCGGCGATCGCTGGAGCTGTCCTACGACCGCATCCACGACTATCAGCGCACCATGCAACTGAACTACCTGGGCGCGGTCCAGCTGATCCTCAAATTCATCCCCGGGATGCGGGAGCGGGGGTTCGGGCACATCATCAACGTCTCCTCGGTCGGCGTGCAGACCCGCGCGCCGCGCTTCGGCGCCTACATCGCCAGCAAGTCCGCGCTGGACAGCCTGTGCGACTCCCTGCAGGCCGAGACCGTGAATGACGGCGTGAAGTTCACCACCGTCCACATGGCCCTGGTGCGCACCCCGATGATCAGTCCGACCACGCTCTACGACAAGTTCCCGGCGCTGACGCCGGATCAGGCGGCCGGGGTGATCGCGGACGCCATCGTGCACCGGCCCCGCCGGGCCAGCTCGCCGTTCGGACAATTCGCGGCCGTCGCCGACGCGGTGAACCCGGCGGTGATGGACCGGGTGCGCAACCGCGCGTTCGCCATGTTCGGCGACTCCCACGCCGCCAAGGGCGACGAATCGCCAAGCGATTCACCGCAATTCGACAAACGCAGCGAGACGTTTGTGCGGGCGACTCGCGGGATACATTGGTGACATCATGAGCCTTCCGAAACCTGACATCGAGACCACCGTCGTGATCACCGGCGCCTCCTCCGGCATCGGCGCCGAACTGGCCCGCGGGCTGGCCCGTCGCGGCTTCCCGCTGCTCCTGGTCGCGCGGCGCCGGGAACGCCTCGACGAGCTCGCCAACGAGGTGGGCCAGGAATACTCGGTGGCCGTCGAGGTGCTGCCGTTGGATCTCGGCGATTCCAAGGGCCGCGCGAAGCTGGCGGACCGGCTGCGCGCCGAGCCGATCGCCGGCCTGTGCAACAGCGCCGGGTTCGGCACCAGCGGGGTCTTTCACGAGCTGCCGCTCGATCGCGAAACTGAGGAGGTCACCCTCAACGCGCTGGCGTTGATGGAACTCACCCACGCCGCGCTGCCCGGCATGGTCGAGCGCGGCGCCGGCGCGGTGATGAACATCGCGTCGATCGCCGGTTTTCAGCCGGTGCCCTACATGGCGGTCTACTCGGCCACCAAGGCCTTCGTGCAGACCTTCTCCGAAGCCGTGCACGAGGAGCTGCACGGGACCGGGGTGTCGGTCACCTGCCTGTGCCCTGGACCGGTCCCGACCGAGTGGGCCGAGATCGCCAACGCCGAGCGGTTCAGCATCCCCATCGCGCAGGTCTCGCCCCGCGACGTCGCCGAGGCGGCGATCGGCGGGATGCTGTCCGGCCGGCGCACGGTGGTGCCGGGCGTCGTGCCCAAGGTCGTCAGCACCGGCGGCCGGTTCGTGCCGCGCAGCCTGCTGCTGCCCGGGATCCGCATCGGCAACCGCTTCCGCGGGGGACCCAACCGCTAGTTTCGCCGATTGTCACGCCAGCGTGGCATTGAGCGCCGAGCGTCACGCCAGCGTGGCGTTCGGCGGGGGAGCAAGGAGGATCGTGTGGCCGCTGTCGACCTGACCGCCGACGTGCCGATGACCCCGCAGGAGATGTGGGACCGCGTCTCCGACCTGTCGGACCTGGGCGACTGGCTGGTGATGCATGAGGGGTGGCGCAGTGATCTGCCCGAGGAGCTCGGCGAGGGCGTCCAAGTCGTGGGCGTGGCCCGGGCGAAGGGCTTCCGCAACCGGGTGACGTGGACGGTGACCACCTGGGATCCGCCGCACGAGGTGGCGCTATCGGGGTCCGGCAAGGGCGGCGCCAAGTACGCCGTCACGCTCACCGTGCAGGCCGCCGAAGATGGATCGACGCTCGGCGTGCGCCTTGAGCTGGGCGGGCGTGCGTTGTTCGGCCCAGTGGGTTCGGCGGCGGCCCGCGCCGTCAAAGGCGACGTGCAGAAGTCGTTGAAGAACTTCGTCGAGTTGTACGGATAATCGGGTCCAAGAAACGCGAGACACACTTACGCGACACGCCCGAAACCCGTCGGTGCGCAGTCATAGACTGGCGTCTCTATGAACCACTCCTCCTTCGTGCACCTGCATAACCACACCGAGTACTCGATGCTGGATGGGGCCGCGAAGATCTCGCCGATGCTGGCCGAGGTGGAGCGGTTGCAGATGCCCGCGGTGGGGATGACCGACCACGGAAACATGTTCGGCGCCAGTGAGTTCTATAACGCGGCGACCAAGGCGGGGATCAAGCCGATCATCGGGGTCGAGGCCTATATCGCACCGGGCTCGCGCTTCGATACCCGGCGCATCCTGTGGGGTGACCCCGGCCAGAAGTCCGACGACGTGTCGGGCAGTGGTTCCTACACGCACCTGACGATGGTGGCCGAGAACGCCACCGGGCTGCGCAACCTGTTCAAGCTGTCCTCACTGGCGTCGTTCGAGGGCCAGCTCGGCAAGTGGTCGCGCATGGACGCCGAGATCATCGCCGAACACGCCGAGGGCATCATCGCCACCACCGGCTGCCCGTCGGGGGAGGTGCAGACCCGCCTGCGGCTGGGGCAGGACCGCGAGGCGCTGGAGTCGGCCGCCAAGTGGCGCGAGATCTTCGGCGCCGACAACTACTTCCTCGAGCTGATGGACCACGGGCTGTCCATCGAGCAGCGGGTCCGCGAGGGCTTGCTCGAGATCGGCCGCAAGCTCGGCATCCCGCCGCTGGCCACCAACGACTGTCACTACGTCACCCGCGACGCCGCCCACAACCACGAGGCCTTGTTGTGCGTGCAGACCGGCAAGACCCTTTCGGATCCGAACCGGTTCAAATTCGACGGCGACGGCTACTACCTGAAGTCGGCCGCCGAGATGCGCCAGCTCTGGGACGACCAGATTCCGGGCGCGTGCGACTCGACGCTGTTGATCGCCGAGCGGGTGCAGCCCTACGACGACGTGTGGGCGCCGCGCGACCGGATGCCGATCTTCCCGGTGCCCGAGGGGCACGACCAGGCGACCTGGCTGCACCACGAGGTGATGGCGGGACTGCGGAGACGTTTCGGATCCAATGTCGGCCAGGACTACATCGACCGGGCCGAGTACGAGATCAAGGTCATCTGCGACAAGGGCTTCCCGTCGTACTTTCTGATCGTCGCCGACCTGATCAACTACGCGCGGTCGGTCGACATCCGGGTGGGGCCCGGGCGCGGTTCGGCGGCGGGCTCGCTGGTGGCCTACGCGCTGGGCATCACCAACATCGACCCGATCCCACACGGCCTGCTGTTCGAGCGGTTCCTCAACCCAGAGCGTCCGTCGGCACCCGACATCGACATCGACTTCGACGACCGTCGTCGCGGCGAGATGGTGCGCTACGCCGCCGACAAGTGGGGCCAGGACCGCGTCGCTCAGGTCATCACCTTCGGCACCATTAAGACCAAAGCGGCGCTGAAGGATTCGGCGCGGATCCACTACGGCCAGCCCGGCTTCGCCATCGCCGACCGGATCACCAAGGCGTTGCCGCCGCCGATCATGGCGAAGGACATCTCGCTGTCGGGCATCACGGATCCGGCGCACGAGCGGTACAAGGAGGCCGCCGAGGTGCGCGGCCTGATCGAGACCGACCCCGACGTCCGCACCATTTACCAGACCGCGCGCGGGCTGGAAGGGCTGATCCGCAACGCCGGCGTGCACGCCTGCGCCGTGATCATGAGCAGCGAGCCGCTCACCGAGGCCATCCCGCTGTGGAAGCGGCCGCAGGACGGCGCCATCATCACCGGCTGGGACTACCCGTCGTGTGAAGCCATCGGCCTGCTGAAGATGGACTTCCTGGGCCTGCGGAACCTGACGATCATCGGCGACGCGCTGGAAAACATCAAGGCCAACAGGGGAATCGACCTCGACCTGGAATCGGTGCCGCTCGACGACAAGCCCACCTATGAACTGCTGGGCCGCGGCGACACCCTGGGGGTGTTCCAGCTCGACGGCGGCCCGATGCGCGATCTGCTGCGCCGCATGCAACCAACCGAGTTCAACGACATCGTCGCCGTGCTGGCCCTGTACCGCCCCGGCCCGATGGGCATGAACGCCCACAACGACTACGCCGACCGCAAGAACAACCGGCAGGCGATCAGGCCGATTCACCCGGAGCTCGAGGAGCCGCTGCGCGAAATCCTCTCGGAGACTTACGGTCTGATCGTCTACCAAGAGCAGATCATGTTCATCGCCCAGAAGGTCGCCTCCTACACGATGGGCAAGGCCGACGCGCTGCGCAAGGCGATGGGCAAGAAAAAGCTCGAGGTGCTCGAGGCCGAGTACAAGGGCTTCTACGAGGGCATGACCGCCAACGGCTTCTCCGAAAAAGCGGTGAAGGCGTTGTGGGACACCATCCTTCCGTTCGCGGGCTATGCGTTCAACAAGTCGCACGCCGCCGGTTACGGCCTGGTGTCGTACTGGACCGCCTACTTGAAGGCCAACTATCCGGCCGAATACATGGCCGGCCTGCTGACCTCGGTGGGCGACGACAAGGACAAGGCCGCGGTCTACCTGGCCGATTGCCGCAAGCTCGGCATCACCGTCCTGCCGCCGGACGTCAACGAGTCCCTGGTGAACTTCGCGTCGGTCGGCCAGGACATCCGCTTCGGGCTGGGCGCGGTGCGCAACGTCGGCGCGAACGTGGTCGGTTCGCTGATCAAGACCCGCAACGAGAAGGGCAAGTTCACCGACTTCTCCGACTACCTGAACAAGATCGACGTCTCGGCCTGCAACAAGAAGGTCACCGAGTCGCTGATCAAGGCGGGCGCGTTCGACTCGCTCAGCCATGCCCGCAAGGGGCTCTTCCTGGTGCACACCGACGCGGTCGATTCGGTGCTGGGCACCAAAAAGGCCGAGGCGATGGGCCAATTCGACCTGTTCGGCGGCGGCGGTGACGGCAGCGTCACCGATTCTGTTTTCACCATCAAGGTGCCCGAAGACGAGTGGGAGGACAAACACAAGCTGGCCCTGGAGCGGGAGATGCTCGGCCTGTACGTGTCGGGCCACCCGCTCAACGGCGTGGCACACCTGCTCGCCGCCCAGGTGGACACCCAGATCCCGGCCATCCTCGACGGCGACGTCCCCAACGAGAGCCAGGTGCGGGTGGGCGGGATCCTGGCGTCGGTCAACCGGCGGGTCAACAAAAACGGAATGCCTTGGGCCTCAGCCCAACTCGAGGACCTTACCGGCGGCATCGAGGTGATGTTCTTCCCGCACGCGTACTCCGCCTATGGCGCCGACATCGCCGACGACGCGGTGGTGCTGATCAACGCCAAGGTGGCCATCCGCGACGACCGGATCAGCCTGATCGCCAACGAGCTTGTGGTGCCGGACTTTTCCAACGCCCAGCCGAACCGGCCGATCGCTGTCAGCCTGCCCACCCGGCAGTGCACCATCGACAAGGTCAGCGCGCTCAAGCAGGTGCTGGCGCGCCACCCCGGCACCTCCCAGGTGCATCTGCGGCTCATCAGTGGTGACCGGATCACCACCCTCGAGCTGGACGCCTCGCTGCGGGTCACGCCGTCGCCCGCACTGATGGGGGACCTCAAGGAGTTGCTCGGCCCGGGGTGCCTGGGCAGCTAGGCCGGCGGCCGCCGAGGCCAGTTCCGCCCCCTTCGCCGTAGTCGAGCGTGAAGTTAGTTTCACACCCGCGGCCGAGCGTGAAACTGGCTTCACACTCGCGGGCTAGCTGTCCCGGCGGGCCGCACCCTCGCGGCCGAATGTGCGGCCAGCCGCACACTCGGCGGCAGCTACGCGGTCAACCCCAGCGCCGCCTGATGGTCGTGGGTGGGAATGATCGTCACCGCGTGGCGCGCCAGGTGCAGCCGCTGCAGCGTCCGGAAGGCTTCGTCGCGATCCTCGTCGACCAAAACGCCGGGATAGCTTGACTTTTGGCGAACCTTCTCGATCTGCAGCCAGTGCCAGGCCGCGTCGCCGGCGATCAGGATCCAGCCGCGCCCGGTGTGGGCGAGCACCCCGACGCTGCCCGGGGTGTGGCCGGGCAGGTCGACCAGGAGGACGGACCGGTCCCCGAACAGGTCGCGGCTTCGGGCGAAGGTCAGCACCGGTGGGCCGTCCAGCTCGTAGTCGACCACGGGCCGTCCGCGCAGCGAATCGCGGACACCGCCGACCGGCGCGACGGGGCCGGACCCGATCCAGTCCCGCTCGGTGCGGTGTAGGTGAACGGGGAGATCCGGCATATCCAGCAGGCCCGAAACGTGATCCCAGTGCGCGTGGGTCGGCAAGGCGAAATCCAACGCCGGCGGCTCCGGCAGCCGGTGCAGGGCCGTGACCGTGGGAACGGTGTCGGCGGGCGGGCGGACCGCGACCCGCAGCACCGCGGGTAGCTGGGCGATCGCCCGCCGCTCGACGTCGCGGCACACGGCCGGGTCGACGATGAAGGTGGCGTCCGGATGGCTGACGATGAACGAGGTCATCGAGTTCCCGACGCGCCGCGGGGTGAACGTGCCCTCGACGATCGCCGCGGTCGGCACCGAGCGCGGCACCTGGGGCAGCGCAGTCACCGTGACGGTGCGCCGGGGCCCGGGCAGTCCGGCGTCGGCGATGCTGCGCAGGAACGTGTGGTCGGGCCGTCTGGGACGCACCGCGCCCCAAACCAATCCGGTTGCGGCGGAGCAACATTGGCGCAGGCTGGGGGAGCGGACGGGGTCATGCGTCATGGTACGTCCACCCGCACGATGACACTGTCGGGCCATACGCCGCGGTCGCGCGCGCGGCTCAGCTTCTCGCGCACGCACAGGTCTTGGTGAACGTTGGTGACGCCCGGGACCTTGATCAGCGGCACGATGTTCCACTGCCAGCCATACCGTTTGTTCAGGACGCGGTTGGCCCGCTCGGCGTCGTCGCCGGACAGGATGGTGGCGCGGCCCGCCACCGGCTTCGCGCCCGGACGGACCCGGCCGCGATGGTCGCAGGCGGTGAGTTCGACGTCGCGGCGCGTGGTCAGCCGCCTGGTCTTGGGCCCCACCTTGGTGCGGAACACCAGCGCGTCGCCGTCCAGCCCGAACCAGATCGGTGTGTCGACCGGCGATCCGTCGCGGCGGAACGATCGGAGCAGCGCGTAGCGAGCCGCGCCCAGTCCGTCGAGTGAATGTGTGTGCATGACACCAGTCAACGACTTAGAGTTGGCTCTAAGTCAAGCGTCGAAGGAGGGCCGATGAGTCCACGGCTGACGATCGGCGAGGTGGCGCGTCAGGCCGGGGTCGCGGCGACGACGCTGCGGTATTACGAACAGATCGGCTTGGTGCCGCCGCCCGGGCGGCTGGGCGGGCAGCGCCGCTACGACGATTCGGTGCTGGCCCGGCTCGAGGTGATCCGGCTCTGCAAATCGGCCGGCTTCGCGCTGGAGGAGATCCAGCTGTTGTTCGCCGACGACGCACCGGGGCGGCCGGCCAGCCGCGCCCTGGCCGAGGCCAAGCTCGCCGAAATCGATGCCCAAATGGAGTCGTTGGCCCAGGCCCGGGCGGTCATCGAATGGGGCATGCGCTGCACGTGTCCCTCAATTGACGCATGTACCTGTGGAATTCATACCGCGTTGCCCGCCTGAGCAAAGGAGCTCCATGAACCAGCCCATCGCCGTGCGCAATTTCTCCCACGTCTGCATCGGCGTCTCCGACATCGAGGTGTCGCTCGCGTTCTACACCGCCGTGCTGGGCATGGACGTCGTATTCGACGTCGAACTCGACGGCGCGGGGCTGGACTCGGTGACCGGCGGGGCCGCGCAACGCGGGCGCATGGTCGGCGGGCTGATCGGTGCCGCCATGGTCGAGCTGCTGTCGCTGGGCGCCGTCCCCGACTGCCCGAGCGGACCGCACCTGGGCTACACCAACATCTCGTTCCGGGTCGACGACCTCGACGCCGCCTTCGACGCCGTTCGGCGCGAACATCCCGACGTGCGCGCCGAGCCGCCCGTCGACATCGGCGGGGTGCGGATGTTCTTCATCTACGACCCCGACGGCACCCCCATCGAACTGCTGGAGTTGCCCGCCGGCATATCAAGCACGCTGCAGCTCTGGCGCCCGGATCCAGCGTGATCCATTCCGCGTCCCCGATCACGGACGTACGCTCACGAAGGCAGAGCTGAGAGGACACACATGACGACAGCCGAGCGCCCGGGCACCCTATGCGAGGCATTCCAGCGCAACGCGTCGATCGATCCGGACACCGTCGCGCTCCGCACGCCCGGCGACACCCAGACCATGACGTGGCGCGAGCTCGCCGCGCAGGTGCGCAAAGTCACCGCCGGCCTGGCCGGCCTGGGGGTCGCGCGGGGCGACACGGTGTCACTGATGATGGCCAACCGCGTCGAGTTCTACCCCTTCGAGATCGGCGCCCAACACCTCGGCGCCACTTCGTTTTCGGTGTACAACACGCTGCCCGCCGAGCAGCTGACCTACCTGTTCGACAACGCCGGCACAAAGGTGGCGATCTGCGAGGAGCAATACGTGGACCGCATCCGCGCCAGCGGCGCGCCGATCGAGCACATCGTCTGCATCGACGGTTCGCCGCCCGGCACCATTTCGGTGGACGACCTATACGCCGCCGCGCAACAGGATTTCGACTTCGAGGCGGCCTGGCGGGCGGTGCGACCCGACGACGTCGTCACGCTCATCTACACGTCCGGGACCACCGGAAATCCCAAGGGTGTGGAGATGACCCATGCCCATCTGCTGTTCGAGGCGTACGCCCTCAACGCCGTGCTGCCGTTCCAGTTCGGCGAGCGGGTCACGTCGTATCTGCCGACTGCCCACATCGCCGACCGGGTGATGGGTCTGTACGCCCTGGAGGTTTTCGGCGCCCAGGTCACGGCTGTCTCCGATGTCCGGGCCATCGCCGCCGCGCTACCCGACGTGCGCCCCACGGTGTGGGGCGGGGTGCCGCGGGTGTGGGAAAAGCTCAAGGCCGGAATCGAATTCGCCGTCAGCAGCGAGACCGACGAGGTCAAGCGTCAGGCCTTGCAGTGGGCGATGTCGGTGGCCGACAAGCGCGCCGCCGTCCTGGTGGCCGGCGAGCCGATGCCGGACGAGCTGGCCGCCGAATGGGCCCAGGCCGACGAGTTGGTGCTGTCGAAGCTGCGCGAGCGGCTTGGCTTCGGGGACCTCCGCTGGGCGGTGTCGGGTGCGGCGCCCATCCCGAAGGAGACGCTGGCGTTCTTCCTCGGTATCGGCATCCCCATCGCGGAGGGCTGGGGGATGTCGGAGCTGAGTTGCGTCGCCACTATCAGCCACCCTAGCGATGCGCGCCTGGGCACGGTCGGCAAGCTGCTTCCGGGTCTGGAGGGAAAGATCGCCGACGACGGTGAGTTCCTGGTGCGCGGTCCGCTGGTGATGAGGGGCTACCGCAAGGAGCCCGCCAAGACGGCGGAGGCCATCGACGCCGACGGCTGGCTGCACACCGGTGACATCATCGACGTCGACGACGACGGCTACCTGAGGATCATCGACCGCAAGAAGGAGTTGATCATCAATGCGGCCGGAAAGAACATGTCGCCGGCCAACATTGAGAACACCGTGCTGGCCGCGTGTCCGATGGTCGGCGTGATGATCACGATCGGTGATGGGCGGCCGTACAACGCCGCGCTGATGGTCTTCGACGCCGAATCGGTCGGGCCGTACGCGGCCCAGCACGGCCTGGCCGCCGCGTCGCCCGCGGCCCTGGCGAACCATCCTGAAGTCATCTCCCGGATCGCCGCGGGGGTGGCCGAGGGCAACGCCAAACTGTCCCGGGTGGAGCAGATCAAACGTTTCCGGATACTGCCCGAGCTCTGGGAGCCTGGGGGAGACGAGATCACGCTGACCATGAAACTCAAGCGCAAGCCGATCATGACGAAGTACGCGAGCGAGATCGAGGAACTCTACGCGCCCGAACTGCACCCGGGCGTGCACGAGCCGTCGTCCGCCGCGACGGTGCAGCCGGCATGAGCGGGGGACCGGGCGCGACCGCTCGCGAATTCGGCCGGGTCGGTGTGCGGAAGCTGCTGCAGCGCACCGGCATTGTCGAGGAGTCGACGACACCGTTGACGACCGACCCGGTGGAGGTCGTCCAACTGCTCGCCGCCCCGTGGTATGACGAGCGGCTGAGTGGGCTGGCCGAGGAGCTCGGGCGCGACCACGACGGCGTGCGCGCCGAGGCCGCGGGCTACCTGCGCGAGATGGCGCCCTCGCTGGACGAGCGCGCGGTGAAGGCGTGGCGCAGCTTCAGCAACTGGCTGATGCGGGCCTACGACGTCCTGGTCGACGAGGACCAGATCGCGCAGCTGCGCAAGTTGGATCGCAAAGCCACTCTGGCGTTTGCCTTTTCGCATCGCTCCTATCTGGACGGCCTGCTGCTGCCGGAGGTGATTCAGGCCAACCGGCTCTCTCCAGCGCTCACTTTTGGCGGGGCGAACCTGAACTTCTTCCCGATGGGCGCCTGGGCCAAGCGCACCGGCACGATCTTCATCCGGCGCCAGACCAAAGACATTCCCGTGTACCGGTTCGTGTTACGCGCCTACGCGGCCCAGCTGGTGCAGAACCACGCCAACCTCACCTGGTCGATAGAAGGCGGCCGCACCCGCACCGGCAAGCTGCGTCCCCCGGTGTACGGGATCCTGCGCTACATCAGCGACGCCGTCGACGAAATCGACGGCCCCGAGGTGTATTTGGTACCTACCTCGATCGTGTACGACCAGCTGCACGAGGTCGAGGCGATGACCACCGAGGCGTACGGAGCCGCGAAGCGGCCCGAGGACTTCCGATTCCTGATCCGGCTCGCGCGGCAGCAGGGTGAGCGGCTCGGCCGCGCGTACCTGGACTTCGGCGAACCGCTGCCGCTGCGCAAGCGTCTCGAGGAGCTGCGCGCCGAGGAGTCCGGAACGGGCACCGAGATCGAACGCATCGCGCTGGATGTCGAGCACCGGATCAACCGCGCCACCCCGGTCACCCCCACCGCGGTGGTGAGCCTCGCGCTGCTGGGCGCCGACCGCTCGTTGTCCATCAGCGAGGTGCTGGCCACCGTGCGGCCGCTGGCGAGCTACATCGCGGCCCGGAATTGGTGCGTGGCGGGCGCCGCCGATCTGACGAATCGCTCGACCATCCGCTGGACGCTGCACCAGCTCGTCGCCTCGGGGGTGGTCAGCGTGTATGACGCCGGCACCGAACCGGTTTGGGGCATCGGCGCGGAGCAGCACCTGGTCGCCGCGTTCTACCGCAACGCGGCCATCCACATCGTGGTCGATCGCGCGATCGCCGAGACGGCGTTGCTGGCGGCCATCGAAGACGCCGAGGGTTCGGTCGACGGGCTGGTGCAGCCGACGCGCGTACGAGACGAGGCGCTGGCCCTGCGCGAGTTGCTGAAATTCGAGTTCCTCTTCTCCGCGCGCGCGCAATTCGAAAAGGAGCTCGCCGACGAAGTGCGACTGCTCGGGCGGGTGGAAGACACGAGCAAGGCCGCCAGCGCGGCCGATGTGCGCGGGCTACTGGAAAAGGCCGACCTGCTCTTGGCGCACCTGGTGTTGCGCCCGTTCCTGGACGCCTACCACATCGTCGCCGACCGGTTGGCCGCCTACGAGGACGAATCCTTCGACGAGAACGCCTTTCTCGCCGAGTGCCTCGAGGTCGGCAAGCAGTGGGAGCTGCAGCGCAGAATGGCCAGCGCCGAGTCGAGGTCGATGGAGCTGTTCAAGACCGCGTTGCGGTTGGCCCGACACCGCGAGCTGGTGGACGGCTTCGAGGACTTGGATATCGCGCGGCGGCGGCGGGAGTTCGCCGACGAGATCGCCACGGCCGTCCGGCGGGTCAACACCATCGCGGGCCTGGCCGGGGCGCGGTAAACGGCGTGCGTTCCGCGCGGACGGCGAATCAGCGGGGCCCTCAGCGCACCGGCGGTACGGGAACGTCGGCATGCCGAACCCGGTTCCCGCCAGCACGTTTCGCGTCGTACATCGCGAGGTCTGCCGCGTGTACCAGGCGTTCGATAATCGGCCGATCGACAGTTTCGCCGTTGGCCGGCAGCCGGAAGCCGCTAACGCCCACGCTGGCTGTCACGCCCCAGGGGGTGGCGGCGATGGCCTGGCGGATGGCCTCCGCCACCCGAAGCGCTTGTTCGGTTTCGATCGTCTGGGCGACCAAAAATTCTTTTCCGCCTACCCGGGCGATCAGCGTTTCTTCATCGGCGATGCGCCGCAAATTGTCGGCCACGGCTACCAAGATGCGGTCCCCGGTAGCGTGACCGTAGGTGTCATTCACCCGCTTGAAGTTGTCGAGATCGACCATCAAGACACTCAGGCACGGCGAGCGGCGGTCGGCGGCTGACACTCTCGACGCCGCTCGATAAAAGCCCCTGCGGTTGCGCAAGCCGGTGAGCGGATCGGTCGAGGACTTCAGGGCGTCCACCGACAACCAATGCACGAGCACCTGTCCGCAGAAGGGCACCGCCAGGATTCCCGCGCTGAGCAACAGAAAGTTGGCCGCCGCCATTGATGCGTCACCGGACCAGGCGATCCGCGCGGCGCACACCGCCGCCGTACCCAAAGCGGTGCCGAGTGTGAAACCAGGAGGCGGGCCGAGTGACAAAAAGCGACGTAGCCCGCGAGGCCACCGAATGCCGCGCAGCCCAGCAGCCCGCTGCGCGGGTCGCCCTCGAGCACGCACGCCGCGCCGATACCGAGTGTGCCCACGATCGAAAACACCTGTGATTGAACGCGCCCGGGCCAGCGCCGTGCCCACACCAGCGCCATTGCCACCAAACAGGCGACGAACGCCGCGGCGATGACGCGCCGCGTGGGCGTCCGCATACCCGAAGGGCTGTTCAGCATCAGCAACGTCGCCGCGGCCAGGATAGACAGAATGGCGACCATCAGGTAGCGGACGAACGGCTTCAATCCGCGTGCGCCTAGGTAATCAGAGAACCACTCGTAGTGGTCGGGCTGACGCCACCACACGCCGATCCAGTGCATTCCGCGACGCCCCTCACACGTACCTTCGCCGTATGGTACTTACCACCGACAGAATCGGGAGGCATTCAGAATTTCGCGCCGTCCCCGCCTGACCGCACTGACGCTTCTGCGCGATCGTGGGCACTGGCGACCCGTCCAACCAACCGGCCGCTGAACGGAATCTGACCATGACCGCCGTCGACAATCCCATTCCGCCGCAGGACTTATCGGGGATCGTTGGATGCCGGTTCATCTACACCTACGCCAACGGCTGGCGTTACGAGATGTATGTCAAGAACGACCGGACCATCGACTATCGAATCCATTCCGGCCATGTCGGTGGGCGGTGGGTCAAGGGCCAAGAGGTCGACCTGGTGGCGCTCGACGACGACAGTTACAAGATCTCGTGGACCGAGCCCACGGGCACGTCGGTGGCCGTCAACGTCATGCCCGGCAGGCGGCGCATCCACGGGGTGATCTTCTTTCCCCAGTGGATCCGCCAGCACGGCGACCGCACGGTGTGCTTCCAAAACGATCACCTCGAGGAGATGCGCGCCTACCGCGACGAGGGGCCGACCTACCCGATCTATACCGTGCCCGAATTCGCCTACATCACACTGTTCGAGCGTGTCGGTGCCGACGACGAATCGGTGATCGATGTAGCCCCCGACCAGCTTCCGGAGGGCTGGGCCGACCGCACCGATTGAAACCGCGGCGGGTACCGCCATGGGTGCAGACCGCATCGAATCAACCTGGCTTCAAGGCCGTCGAACAAGTGACAAGTCCGGCGGGCCGACCCGCCCGCTGATCGCGTTCACCGCCGCGGACAACGCGCCGCCGGCCCAACCGGCCCCGGAGACCCCACTGGCCGAATGATGGCAGCACTCCGCGGGTTTGGTAGCCGAGACTTGTCGTACCCCTCTGCGATGATGACGTCATGTCCTCCATCGCATCGTCTCCCGCGGTGGTCAAACCAGCGGATCGTGTTGAGGTGTTGTTCGACGAGTTGGCGGAGTTGACCGGTCAGCGCAACGCGATCGATGGCCGCATCGTCGAGATCGTCGCGGAGCTGGATCGCGACGCGTTGTGCGGGGTCACGGGTGCGCGGTCGGTCGCGGCGTTGGTCGCCTGGAAGCTCGGCTGCTCGTCGGCGAACGCCCACACGATCGCCGATGTCGCGCGCAGGCTCGAAGCGTTCCCGCGCTGCGCCCAGGGCATGCGGGAAGGTCGATTGTCGCTGGATCAAGTCGGGGTCATCGCAGCGCGGGCGAGCGACGGCTCTGATGAGCATTACGCGGAGTTGGCCAGGGTCGCCACGGTCAGCCAGCTGCGCACGGCGGTCAAGCTGGAACCGCGACCCGAACCCGATTCTCGCCCGCAACCGCTACCGTCGATCACCAAGACGTCCAGCGATGAATTCACCTGTTGGCGGATCAAACTCGCGCACCTGGATGCGGCGAAGTTCGACGCGGCGTTGGCGTCTTATCGTGACGCGCTGATCGCCGAGTGGAAGCGCGATCGCGGCGATCGAAGCCGCGCATCCGATGCCATGCCGCCGTTGCCAGGCACCCTCGAGGCGTTCATGCGCCTGGTCGAGGCCGGATGGGACGCCGAGGCGGCCCGCCGGCCGCACGGGCATCACACCACTGTGGTGGTGCACGTCGATGTCGAGCAGCGCGCAGCCGCGCTGCATCTGGGTCCGCTGCTCACCGACGCCGAACGCCGATACCTGACCTGTGATGCCACGTGTGAGGTCTGGTTCGAACGCGACGGTGAGGTCATCGGCGCCGGCCGGGCGCCCCGCCAGGTCAACCGGCGGCTTCGCCGCGCACTCGAGCATCGCCACCCCACCTGCGTGGTTCCCGGCTGTGGCGCTACCCGCGGTCTGCATGCACACCACATCCGGCATTGGGAAGACGGCGGCCCAACGGAGTTGGCCAACCTGGTGCTGGTCTGCCCCTATCACCACCGGTTGCACCACTGGGGGGTCATCACGATCACCGGACCCGCCGACGATCCCGTCGTCACCGACAGCTCGGGCCGACCGCTCAGTGCGGGATCGCTCGCGCGTGCGCCCAACCTTGCCCCGCCCGCCGTCCCGCCGTGCCCCGGGCCCACCGGCGAGCGTGCCGACTGGTGGTGGTACGAACCCTTCCAGACGCAGCCGCCACCAAGCAACAATTAGGTTGGTCAGCGGACCGACGGCCGATGGCTGCTCGCCGCGACGCAAAACACCACCCACCCCCGGGGCGCCGAGAAGGCGATGGGCAAGCTCTTCTGATGATCCGAATGGCAACGCCGGAGGATGCGGACGCGATCGCCGACATTTATGCGCCGTACGTGCGCGACTCCGCGATCTCCTTCGAGGCGGTGCCGCCGACGGCCCAGGAGATGCGGTCGAGGCTGACCGCCACGTTGACCTGCCTGCCTTGGCTGGTCATGACGACTGGCCACACCATCGTCGGATACGCCTACGCCGGCCCGCACGGCGACCGGGCCGCCTACCGCTGGTCTGTTGACGTGTCGTTGTACCTGGGCAGGCCGTATCGCCGCCAGGGGTATGGTCGCCGCATCTACATCGCCTTGCTCAAACTGCTTGTCGCACAGGGGTATATCAACGCATTCGCCGCCATCACGCTGCCCAATCCCGCAAGCGTCGGACTGCACGAGGCGATGGGCTTCACCCGCGTCGGCGTCTTCGATGGTGTGGGCTTCAAGGATGGGGCGTGGCGGGACGTCGGCTGGTGGCACTGCCGCCTGGCCCACCCGCCCGCGCAGCCCGCCGACCCGCGGCCATGGTGGGATCTGCCCGCTCGCACAATTGAGGTTGCGCTCGCAGGGCACACTGGGTAGTTGTCCGGACAACGTCTGCGACAAGCAGCGAATCGAGGAGTCGATGAGTGACAAGCCCGGCGGGCAGGCCCGCCCGCTGATCGCGTTCACCACGCAGGACAACGCGCCGCCGATCACACCGGCCCCCATCAGCCGGCCGTGGATGTCGCAGATGCGCAACGGTTGGCCGAACCGGTGCCTGCCGATGCTGATCGCCAACCAAAGTGGCTGGGAACTGCGCAATCCGAGCGCCTTCACCGCCACGTGGATGGGCGGGGACGACAGCCTGGGGGTGATCATCGCGCCTGACCGGCGCGACCCCGGTCAACTGCTGCCGTTCAGCCATTTCGGTCACGGCATCCTGACCTGGCACCTGCCGATGCTGTTCCGCACCCCGCCGGGCTACAACCTGTTGGTCCGCGGGCCGGCGAACTACCCGAAGGACGCCGTGTCCCCGCTGGAAGGGATAGTCGAAACGGACTGGGCCACATCGAGTTTCAGCATGAGCTGGCAGATCACCCGCAAGATGATGCCGGTGCGCTTCGATGTCGACGAACCGATCTGCATGATTGTCCCGCAGCGCCGGGCCGAGCTGGAAGAGTTCGCCCCGGAAATCAGGCCGATCGACTCCGACGAGGAAGTGCGCCGTAAGCACGAGTTCTTCCTGCGTTCACGCAACGAGTTGGGGCAGGCACAAGCCGCGACCAACATCGCTTTGGGTGAAAAGGTGCCGTGGCAAGGCGACTACACGCGCGGCAGGCATTCCGATGGGGAGGCCGGGGCCCCCGATCACCAGACGCGGATCCACCTGCGCCCGTTCGTCGAGCCACACGGGGAGAAGCAGCAATAGACTCACCCCGCGTGCGTCGCGGTCAGCTCCGGGATTCGCGTCGGCGCCTGGGCCGATGATCCGGCCCAGCCGATGTACCCGTCGGGGCGCACCAGTACCGCGGGCCCGCGGTCGGTCCGCTCCGCCTGCAGCATCCCGAGCGCATCAACCGGTGGGGCGCCGTGTTCGCGCACGAGGACGAAACCTCCGGTGCGCTGCAGTTCGGTCAGCCGTCCCTCGGTCAGCGGGATCGCGGTGGCGCGGGTGCCGACCAGGCCGCGGCGGCCGTAGCGCAGCGTCGTGCCCGCGAAACTGCCCGCCACCCGGTCCCGTACGGCCGGAACCCGAAGCAGCCTGGGCGCCAACAGGTTCCGCAGCCACCGCGCGGGCCGCGGATGCAGCGTCGCGGCGCGGGCGATCAGCCCGGACTGGATCAGGACGCGCTTGCCGATCGGGTGGCGTTCGTCGTGGTAGCTGTCCAGCAGCCGGTCGTCGGCGCCGCCGAGCACCACGTCGATCTTCCACGCCAGGTTGGCTGCGTCCTGAACGCCGGTGTTCATGCCCTGGCCGCCCATGGGGGAGTGGACGTGCGCGGCGTCGCCGGCCAAGAACACCCGCCCGTGGCGGTACCGCTCGACTTGCCTTTCGTCGCAATGGAATCGGGACTTCCAGCTGACCTCGACCATGCCGTAGTCGGTGCCCATGCCGCGGGCCAGGATTTCGACGATCTCGGCGTCCTCAACCGGTTCGCCGTCGGGCACCTGATGATCGCGGTCCCACACCATGGCGCGATACCACGAGCCATCCGGGTCCTGGCGGTTGTAGGGGGCCAGAAATGCCAGGACGTCTCCGGGCGCCGCGACCGTCAGGCCCCCGCCGGCCGGTCCGTGGGCCAGCTTGACGTCGGCCAGCACGATCGACGTCAGCACCGTCTTGCCGGGGAATCCGGCGCCCACCAACCGTCGAACGGTGCTGTGCGCGCCGTCGGCGCCGATCACGTACCGCGCCCGCCACGTCTGCCGGTGCGCCGGATCCTCGTCGTCCTTGGGGCGGGCGGTGACCGTGACGCCCTCGGCGTCCTGCTCGAGCGCGATCACCTCGATGCCGCGCCGGATCTCGGCGCCCTGGGCCTGCGCGTAGCGGCGCAACGCCGCATCGACGTTGGTCTGCGGGGTGACCAACACGAACGAGTAGGGCGAGTCGAGATGGGTGAGGTCGATCTGCGCTCCGGCGAACAGCCGCACGCGCGGCGCGCGGTGCCCGAGGGCCAGCAGGTCGTCGGCCAGCCCGCGCGCGTCGAGCAGTTCCAGCGTGCGCGCCATGGTGGCGAACGCGCGGCTCGACGGGTTCTCGGTCGGCCAGCGTTCCAGCACGGTGACCGAGCGCCCGGCGCGAGCCAGGTCACCCGCGGCGGTCAGGCCGGTGGGGCCCGCCCCCACCACCAGGACGTCGACGTCGTGGGCCGTCATCGCGCCGCTCCTTCCGGCTGCGGGTACCAGCGGCGGATGTCGCCGGGGGTGGACTGCGCCGCGCGGTTGAAGACGAAGCGGCAGCCCGGCTGGGTCACGTGCGCGGCGTTGACGATCGACTCGAACAGCAGGGTGTTGCCGGCGACCAGGCGTATCCCGGCCCCGATCAACACGGCGTCGTAGCGCTTGGCTTCCAGCCAGCGCCGCGCCTTGCCGGCGCCCGCGGCCCCGAAGCCGATCAGGCAGTTATCAACCTCGTAGCCGGCGGCGCGCAACCCCGCGACGTTGTCGTCGTTGGCCAACCGCAGCGCATCCCTGGACAGCCCGGCGAACTGCGCGAAGTCCGGTGACGAGTAGTCGATCACGTCGGGATCGAGCCCGATTTGGATGACGGTGACGGTCATTGGAGAACCTCCTCGGCGTTGAGTTTAACAAAATTTTTTAAAAAAACGGTAGGCCCCCCCCGGGGGTGAGGAAAAAAATTTGTGTAAAAAAATTGGGATAACCCGGAAAAAC
>NZ_LZIL01000024.1 GCF_001667075.1 Mycobacterium sp. 852014-52450_SCH5900713
GCGCACCAAATCCCCGGTGCGATACATCCGCGCCCCCGCACCCCCAAACGGGTTGGCCACAAACCGTTCCGCAGTCAGGTCCGGCCGCTTGACATAACCGTGGGCGATGACGCGCCCGGCCAGATATAGTTCGCCCGCCACCCCGATCGGCGCCGGGTTCAGCCGCGCGTCGAGCACCAGCGCGCAAACCCCCGGGATCGGGGTGCCGATGCTCACCGACTGCCCCGCCGACTGCGATGCAGTGGACGTGGCGCAGATGGTGGTCTCGGTGGGACCGTACCCGTTGAACATCCGCCGGCCGGGCGCCCAGCCGGCCACCAACTCCGCTGGGCAGGCCTCCCCGCCAGTGATCAGCGTGTCGAGTCCGGCCAGCCGGGCCCGATCCAGCGACGCCAGCACCGTCGGGGTCACAATCGCCGCACTGACCCGCTGGTCCTGCAGCACGGCGGTCAGCGCATCCCCGGCATACGCGTCCGGCGGGGCCACCACAAGTGCGGCCCCCGAAGCCACTGCCCATATCCACTCGAAGATCGAGGCGTCGAAGGTTGGCACGGCCACATTCAGCACTCGGGCGTCGGCACCCAACACGAACACTTTGCGTTGCGCCGCAGCCAATCCGACCAGGCCGGCGTGGCTGACCGTCACGCCCTTGGGCGCGCCGGTGGATCCCGAGGTGAAAATCACGTACGCGGTGTCGTCCACCGCCAGCGGCGCCAGCCGGTCGGCGTCGGTGATCGGCTTCGCGCACCGCCCCGACAGGTCCAGTTCGTCGACACGCAACACCGGGCGCGCGCCCGCCCCGACCAAAGTGTCGGCGCCACACGTCAACACACACACCGCGCCCACCGCATCCAACACCGTGGCG
>NZ_LZIL01000025.1 GCF_001667075.1 Mycobacterium sp. 852014-52450_SCH5900713
CGCTGGCGCCCCCGGGGGGGAGCCCGCCCCGCCCAGGTCCGCTCCGCCCGTTCCCAAGCCGGAGGCGGTCCCCGAACCGGTCCCGTCGCCCCCCGTGCCCGAACCGGCCGCAGCGCCGATCGCCGAACCGGCCACGCCCGGTGAACTCAACGCGGCCGCCGTGCGGACCATGTGGCCGACGGTGCGCGACAAGGTGCGCCAGCGCAGCCGCACCACCGAGGTGATGCTGGCGGGCGCCACCGTCCGCGCGATCGAGGAGAACACGCTCGTGCTGACGCATTCGTCGGCGCCGCTGGCCAAGCGGCTGTGCGAACAGCGCAACGCCGACGTCATCGCCGAAGCGCTCAAAGACGCGCTGGGCGTCAACTGGCGGGTGCGTTGCGAGGTGGGCGCGGCAGCGCCGGTCGAGTCGGCCGCGCCGACCCCGAGGGCCGCAGAGCCGGCGCCCGACGTGACGCAGCGCGACGAAGAGGAACACATGCTCGCCGAAGCCGGCCGCACGGAGTCCTCGGCGCCGCGCCGCGATCCGGAGGAGGTCGCGCTCGAGCTGTTACAGAACGAGCTGGGCGCCCGCCGGATCGACGGGGGCTAGCGGCGGGTCGGCGCCCGAGGGCTAGCGGGCTAGGGCGTCCACCAGGGCCGCAGCGGCAGGTGGTCACCGCCCCGCTCGTCGGCGTGGGCCGCCAGCACGTGGTGCAGCTGCAGGTTGTTCTGCTCGAAGGCGACCCGCGAGGCCGCCATGTACAGGCCCCACACCTTGGCGGTGGCCAAGCCGACCTCGTCGACCGCTTCGTCCCAGTGCTCGACGAGGTTGCGGCACCAGTCGCGCAGCGTCATCGCGTAGTGATGCCGGAAGTTCTCCTCGTGCAACACCTCGAAGCCGACGTCCTGGACCTCGGTGATGATGCGCCCCGAACCGGTCAGCTCCCCGTCCGGGAACACATACCGGTCGGTGAAGCCGCCCGCGAAGGAGGTCGACTTGTTGTCGTGGCGGGTGATGCAGTGGTTGAGCAGCAGCCCGCCGGTGCGCAGCTTCGACTTCAGGAACCCGAAGTAGGCCGGATAGTTCTTGACACCGATGTGCTCGGTCAACCCGATCGAGGACACCGCGTCGAAACCGCCCTCGCGGATGTCGCGGTAGTCCGAATGCCGGACTTCGGCCAAGTCCTCGAGACCCTCATCCCGGATTGCCCCTTGCGCCCACTTCGCCTGCTCGCTCGACAAGGTGGCGCCGATCACCCGGACGCCGCGTCGCGCGGCGAAGCGCACCATGCCGCCCCAACCGCAGCCGACGTCGAGCAACCGGTCACCTTGCTGCAGCCGCAACTTCTCGAAGACCACCCGGTACTTGTTCTCCTGGGCTTCTTCCAGCGTTGCGTCGGCGTCGGGGTAGACCGCACACGTGTATGTCATCGACGGGCCGAGCACCCATTCGTAGAAGGCGTTGGAGACGTCGTAGTGGTGGTGGATGGCCTCGGCGTCGCGGGTCTTGGTGTGCATCAGCCCGTCGGCGATCCGCCGCCACCGGGGCGGCGTTTCTTGCGGCGGCGGGGCGATCGGGACCAGCCGCTCCAGCCCCATCGAGCGCACCACGTTGGCGAGCACCCGTGCCGGCGGCCGCTTGAATTGGACGCGGTCGGTCAGCGTCTTGAGCAGCTGGTAGGGATCACCGGGGTGCACGCCGTAGAGGTCCAGGTCGCCCGCCACGTATGCGCGGGCCAGACCCAGTTCACCGGGAGCGGTGGCCAGGTAGGTGGCGCCACGCGGGGTCCGAAGATCCAGGCCCAGTTCCGCGTCCTTGCTGCCGGCGGTGCTGCCGTCGTAGGCGGTGAACTTCAGCGGGTGTCGCCCGGTGGCGGCGAAGATCTCCAGGATCTCCGCCATGCTGAGTTTTCCGGCCGTGGCACGGCGGGGTTCCTTGGTCTCGCTAATAGAAGTCATCGCCGTTGCACCGCCTTTGCGTAGAGGTCGAGTAGCCGGGAATCGGGATCGTAGGTTTTCTTGACCGTGTTGTAGGCCTCGCCGCCGTACAACTCGTCGAATTCCTCGCGGGCGTAATAGGAGTCGGAATACAGCGACTTGTGCCCGTCGAGCTCGCTCACCTTCGCTTCGATCGTCCGGTTGGTGGCGCCTTCCGTGGCGCCCGCCGGCACCGAAGACCAGAAGCCGATGTTGACGTACGTGTGGTCCGGCCGCATCGGATACAGCGGCCAGCGCCCATGGTCGCGCAGCCGTAGCGGACACAGCCAGATCGGGGTGATGGGCACGCTTCGCAGGAACCACTCCAGGAACTCGCAGGTCCGTTCGACCGGCACCTCGACATCCTGGACCACCCGCTCCCGCGGGGGACGGCCGTGGCGTTTCTCGATGCGGTCGGCGACGCCGAAGCGCTGGTCCATGGCAACGAGCTTCGAGTAGACGCTGCTGCGCCGGTAGCGGCGCGGCCACCAGCGCCGCAGCCGGGGGTTCTGCACACCGAACGCGCGCGAGCACCAGAACCAGTCGGTGTCCCAGCGCCAGAAGTAGTCGTGCGTCGTCAACCGGTCGTCTTTGGTGGCTTCTTGTGCGAGTTCCGAGCCGGGGGAGTCGTGCCGGATCGACTGGTAGTAGATGCTGTTACCGGTGTAGTCGCTGACCGGCCCCGGGGTGGTGGTTCGCCGGCCCACGCACAGGTAGCTCTCCTCGGCGCTGAACACCACACCGTCCAGATAGTCGACCGGCGTCCCGCCCTGCCCGCCGGTATCGATGATGCGTTCCATCGCCGCGATCAGCGCCGGCAGCGAGCGGAACCGGACGTGCCGCAACGCGACAAACGGCGCGATTGGCTCCAGCTCGATCCGCAGCCGCGTTGAATACCCAAGCGTCCCATAGGAATTGGGGAAAGCGCGGAACAGGTCGGGATGCTGGGTGCGCGACGCGGTGAGCAACTCGCCGGCGCCGGTGAGGATGTCCATTTCCAGCACCGATTCATGCGGCAGGCCATTGCGAAACGATGCCGACTCGATGCCCAGGCCGCTGACCGCACCGCCGAGCGTGATGGTCTTCAATTGCGGGACGACCAGTGGCGAAAGGCCGTAAGGCAGCGTCGCGGCCACCAGATCCTCATAGGTGCACATGCCGGCCACATCGGCGGTGCGGGCCTCGGGATCGACGCTCAGCACGCGGGTCAGACCCGACGTGTCCAGGCCGTGGGCGTCGCGTTTAGTGCGGGCGCGGAACAGGTTTGAGGTCGGCTTGGCGAGCCTGACGGCGGACGTTGCCGGGATGGATCGATAACTCGCCATCAACCGGTCAACGCCCGCCTTGTGCGCCGAGAGTGCAGATCCAGGGACAGGCACCACATATACCCTAGTCTTCGACAACAGCCCGTGCACCCGCGCGCGGGCCGCATAGCTTCAGGAGTTGTTTTGGGACAGGTGAGTGCTGCCAGCACAATTTTGGTCAATGCCGAGCCGGGCGCCACCCTCGCGGCCGTCGCGGACTATCAGCAGGTGCGCCCGAAGATTCTGTCCCCGCAGTACAGCGATTACCAGGTGTTACAGGGCGGCCAGGGCGCCGGTACCGTCGCCAAATGGAGGCTGCAGGCCACCAAATCTCGCGTCCGCGACATGCAGGTCAGCGTCGACGTCGCCGGCCATTCCGTCATCGAGAAGGACGCCAACTCGTCGATGATCGTCAACTGGACGGTGGCCCCCGCCGGTCCCGGGTCCAGCGTCACCGTGAAGACCACCTGGACCGGTGCGGGCGGCGTCAAGGGTTTCTTCGAGAAAACCTTTGCGCCGTTGGGATTGAAGAGGATTCAGGGCGAGGTATTGGCCAACCTGAAGCGGGAACTGGAAAGCTAGCCCGAGCCGGAACGGCGGCTGGCAACCGCCACCGTCGGCCCCAAGCGTTGGTTCGGGAATTCGACGGTGATCGCCGGGTCGGCGAACTGGGCGAGCGCCCTCAGCGCCGACGGGCTGTACGTGCGTAGCTGGCTGATGAAACCGTCGTGTGCCAGCGGGCTCACCCGGGTAAAAGGCCACGTCGCCGCCAACACCACCGAGTGGAGCGCTGCCGCGGGCCGGCGGAGATCGATGATCAACAACTTTTTCGCGGCCCGGGTCCCTTCGGCGAACACCCGGGCGGCCCGCGCGGGCGGCAGGTGATGTAACGACATCGCGAAAACCGCGAGGTCGTACTGCCCGTCCGGGGCGTCGATCGCGGTCGCGTCCATCTGCCGCACCGTGGCCCGTGGGTGAGTGCCGAGGTCCCCGGCGGCGACGGCGGCCACGAACGTGGGGTCGATGTCGGTGACCGTCACGTGTGCGGTGGGGAGCATCTCGAGCAGCTTGCTCGACAGCCCGCCGAGGCCCGCCCCCAGCTCGAGGATCTTCGGAGAGGGCGTATCGGCCAGCTCGGCAAGCACGATCCTGGCCAACTTTTCATGAGCACCCAAGAAGCGTCGTCGTCCGGCGCGGTCGAGCGCGTGGACGACCTTTTGCTTCAGATCGTCGACATCGTCGCGGTCGAGGTATTCCAGCCGCTCGGTCTGCAACCGACGGTCCAGCCAGGAGGCGTTCGGCCCGCCCCGGGGCATGTTCGCGATGTCGTGGGCGCTGCTGTCCACGTAGATCATCATGGACCATCGGTGCACCGATCGACCGAGTTTTGCGCGCAATCCGTGGCCACAGAAGTGCTCGATCTGTGTTGTCGTGCCGGGGCCCGCGCTACCATGAATTGCCGGTTTCCCGAAGGGAAGACAATGCGCGGAAATTCCTCTGCGATCCACCGGGCGTTCCGGACAGTTTCCCAGTCCTATGGCCTGATGCGACAAAAAGACGCCGCGGCTTACTACACGATGATCGGCGACGACGTCATCGATTTCATGAATGAGGGTTACGTCGATAACTCCAAGCCCTTGTGGCTAAACCTCGGTTACTGGAAAGTCGCTCGCACCTATCCGGACGCTTGTGTCGCGATGGTGGAGCTCTTGGGGACGCGGGCCGGGTTGAAACCAGGCGACAGAGTCCTCGACGTCGGCGTCGGTTTCGGGGAGCAGGACTTTGTTCTTCTCGAGCGCTTCAAGCTTTCCCACATTACGGGTATCGACATCACCCCGGTCCACGTCGACATGGGCCGAGACCGCGTCGCCAAGCGCGGGCTGGACAACCAAATCGATATCCGGTGCGGTTCCGCGACTGCAATGGATTTTCCCGACATGTCGTTCGAAAAAGTCTTGGCCCTGGAATGCGCATTCCACTTCGACACCCGCGATCAATTCATCCGCGAAGCGTTCCGCGTCCTCAAGCCCGGCGGAACCATTGCGCTCACCGATATGTTGCCCAAACCTGGCAAGAAATCCGGACTGACGACCGCGTTCGGCCGGAAGTACGGACACATTCCGAAAGCCAATTACTACGACCGGCAGGAATACTCGGGCCGGCTGGCCGCCGCGGGATTCGGGGATATTCGGGTGGAATCGATCCGGGAAGACGTGTACCCGGGCATGGCCAAGTACACCCGGCAGCGCATTCAGGCAAAGAAAAAGATGAATGAAGTGGTCGTGGAAGTGACGGAAGACGATCGCGCGCAATGCCGCGGCGTATCGCTGTGGGAACGATCGACCGGCTTCTCGGACTATGTGATCGTGTCGGCACGGAAGCCCTTGGAAGCCAAGGGAATTCGCCGATGACGTGGACGTGCTAGAGGAGTCCGAGCAGTCGCAGGTCGGTCGCGTACTTGGTGATGATCGGCGCCGACACGTGCGGAATGTCATGGTCGGGGCCGATTTTCGCGTCCTGGACCGCGGCACGGAACCGGTCGGTCGGCGCGTAGGACCCGCGGCTCGGCTCGGGGGGCTCCAACTGGTCGGCCGCGTGTAACACGAACTCCAGCACGTCCTGGACCGAGTGCCGGCGCTGTCGATCCGGCAGCGCACTCAGGGCGGCCTCGAACCGCTGCAACCACTCCCCGAAGTCGCCGATGCGCTCGATCGGGTGGCCGGCCTCGATCAGCCAGTCGACGTACTCATCGAGCCCGATGCCGTCGTCGTGCGGGTTCATCACGTGGTAGGTCTGGAATCCGTCGACCGCCCGGGCGCCCAGCGTGGCGATCGCCTCGGCGACGAAACCGACTGGCAGCCCGTCGAAGTGTGCGCGTTGCCGATTGCCGTCGGCGTCGAGCCGGAAGAACGAGGCGGGCGCGACGCCGGTGGCCAGGATGCTCAACGCCGTGCGGGTGAACACGTCCGGCAGATTGAGCTGGCCCGCATACGCGGGGTCGGCCAGGATTACGTCGCAACGAAATACCGAGACCGGCAGCCCGCACAGGTCGTGGGCCTCGCGCAGCAGTACCTCGCCGGCCCACTTGCTGTTGGGGTATCCGTTGCCGTAGCTGTGGTCGATCCTGCGGGTGGGGCTGATGACCCGGATGTCGGCGTCCTCGGTGAACAGCGACCGTTCGATCTGGTAGCCCACGGCGCTCGTCGACACGTAGGCGTAGGGCTTGATCTTGGTGGTGAGTGCCATCCGGATCAGCTCGGCGGTGCCCATGACATTGGG
>NZ_LZIL01000026.1 GCF_001667075.1 Mycobacterium sp. 852014-52450_SCH5900713
CCACTCGAAGGCGGCGAGATCCGGGTACTCGCGCATGAGCCGGCCCGATTCGTCGAGCACCGCCTCGATGCGATCGATGGCGGTCCCGGCACCCGCGGCGGCCGCCCGCAGCCGAGGTGACGCGATGCCCTCCATTTCGGTGACGGTCGCCTCCAGCAGTTCGGACTTGTTCGGAAAGTAGTGGTACAGGCTGCCGCTGGTCATGCCGGCGGCCCGGGCAATCTCGCGAATCGTGGTGCGGGAGTAGCCCATCTCGGCCACACACCGCATCGCCGCGGCGATGATCCGCGCACGCGTCTGCTCCCCCTCGGCGCCCACCGGGCGGCCCAATTGCGACTGCGCGACGCTCATGCCGCGCGGAACCCGCCGCAGGTTCGTCCATCACACACTGCGCACCTCCGCGCGGAAGCCCAAACTAATCGATCACTCGATTATATTCGACCGTGTCGGGCACCCAGAGCCGGCGGACAGGACGCGCGAGTGGGGAGAGCACGGTGACGCGGGCGCAGCGTGGGCGCCCGGTCGGCGCCAGCGGCGAGGAGACCCGCCGGCGGATCATCGTCGCCACGATGCGGTGTGTGGCC
>NZ_LZIL01000027.1 GCF_001667075.1 Mycobacterium sp. 852014-52450_SCH5900713
GGCCACACACCGCATCGTGGCGACGATGATCCGCCGGCGGGTCTCCTCGCCGCTGGCGCCGACCGGGCGCCCACGCTGCGCCCGCGTCACCGTGCTCTCCCCACTCGCGCGTCCTGTCCGCCGGCTCTGGGTGCCCGACACGGTCGAATATAATCGAGTGATCGATTAGTTTGGGCTTCCGCGCGGAGGTGCGCAGTGTGTGATGGACGAACCTGCGGCGGGTTCCGCGCGGCATGAGCGTCGCGCAGTCGCAATTGGGCCGCCCGGTGGGCGCCGAGGGGGAGCAGACGCGTGCGCGGATCATCGCCGCGGCGATGCGGTGTGTGGCCGAGATGGGCTACTCCCGCACCACGATTCGCGAGATTGCCCGGGCCGCCGGCATGACCAGCGGCAGCCTGTACCACTACTTTCCGAACAAGTCCGAACTGCTGGAGGCGACCGTCACCGAAATGGAGGGCATCGCGTCACCTCGGCTGCGGGCCGTCGCCGCGCGGGCCGACGGCGCGGTCGATCGCATCGAGGCGGTGCTCGACGAATCGGGCCGGCTCATGCGCGAGTACCCGGATCTCGCCGCCTTCGAGTGG
>NZ_LZIL01000028.1 GCF_001667075.1 Mycobacterium sp. 852014-52450_SCH5900713
TTGCGGTGCGGCACCGCCACACCCTTCGGGGTGCCGGTCGTACCGGACGTATAGATGATGTAGGCGACGTTCTCCGCGGACGGCGCGGGCAGCCCATCGCTGGATTGGGTCGCGACGGCCGGGTCGTCGAATTCGATGATCTCCAGGCCCGACCCGTCCAGCCGCGATCGCACGTCCGCGGTGGTGACGGCCGCGATCGGCGCGGCGTCGCCAAGCACGAACTCGATCCGCGCCGCCGGCACCGTCGGGTCGACCGGCAGGTAGGCCGCCCCGGTCTTGAGCACCGACAAAATCGCCACCACGGCCTCGGCCGTCCGCGGGAACAGCACCGCGACGCGCTCCCCCGGCCCGGCGCCCCGGCTCACCAGCAGGTGCGCCAGCCGGTTAGCGGACTCTTCGACCTCGCCGTACGTCCACGAACGGTCGCCGTCGGTGATGGCCACTGCCTCCGGGGCGCGCGCGGCCTGGGCGGCGAACAGCTCCGGAATCGAGGCCAGCTTCCGCGCCGTCTCGGTCAGCACCGCCCGGTTGCCCCACTCGTCGAGCCGGCCGTGCTCGGCGGCGTCGAGCAGGTCGATCGAGGACAGGCGGCGGGAGGGATCGGCGGTCATGGCCACCATCACCTGCTGCAAGCGCTCGATCAGCGTGTCGATGGCGGCGGTGCTGAACACCTCGGTGTCGAACTCGACGCGAAGGCTCAGTTCGTGGCCCGGCGAGGCCACAACGGACAGCGGGTAGTGGTTGTACTCCCGGCTGCTGAAATCGGTGACGGCCAATTCGTGGACGCCCAACAGCGCGCCCGCGTCGATCGGATAGTTCTCGTAGAGGAACAGGGTGTCGAACAACTGGTCGTGACCGGTGACGCGGTGAATCTCGGGCAGCGCCAGGTGCTCGTAGTCGACGGTGTCGTTGTGCAGGCGTTGCAACTGGTCCAGCAGTTCGGCGACGGTGGTTGTCGGGGTGACGGTCGCGCGCACCGGCACCGTGTTGATCAGCAGGCCGACCATCGCGTCCGCGCCGGCCAATTCGTGGGGCCGCCCCGAAACCGCGGTGCCGAAGGCCACATCGTGCTGCCCGGTCAGCCAGGTCAGCAGCTGGGTCCACGCGCCCTGCAACACGGTGCTGATGGTGGTGCGGCACGAGCGCGCCAGCTCGCCCAGCGCCTTCGTGGTCTCGGCGGGCACATGGAACGCGGCGACGCCGCGCCGCCCGATGTGTCCGAGGGGGCCGACGAGGGTGGGGGTCTCGAAGCCGGCCAGCACCTGCGCCCATGCCGCTTGCGCGGCGGCGCGGTCCTGATTGGTCAGCCAGGTGACGAAGCTGCGGTACGACGGGGCGGCGGGAAGCCGCTCCCCGTAGTAGCTGGCGAAGACCTCCTGCAGCAGGACCGGCAGCGACCAGCCGTCCACCACGATGTGGTGAATGGTCAGCACGAACCGGTGCCGGTCGGGCGCCGTACGGATCAGCGCGGCCCGGAACGACGGCTTCTCAGCGAGGTCACACACCGCGGCGCGCTCGTCGGCGGCCAGCCGCTCGACCTCGTCATCGACGTTGCCGTCGTCGAGTTCCACGTACCGCCAGGCCATCTGCGGATCGGCAGGGATGACCTGCACCGGCTCGCCGAAATCCTCCGAGAACCGGGCGACCAGGTTGGGGTGCCGCTTGACGGCGGTGTGCACCGCCTCGCGCAGGCGCGCCGCGTCGAGTGCGCCGCGGACGGTGATGCCGAGCTGCACCGCATACAGGTCGTCCATATCCTGCGCGAAGGCGGTGTGGAACAGCAGTCCCTGCTGCACCGGGGTCAGCGGCAGCACGTCGGCGACGCTGCCTTGCCGGCAGAGCTCGTCGATCTGCTGCTGGCTGAGCTGCGCGGGGGCGATGTCCGACGGGGTCAACCCACCGCCGCCGGCCTTGACGTGCGCGCAGATCCCGGCCAGCGCCTCAAACCACAACTGGCTCAACCGGTTAACGCGCTCGTGGTCCAGCGCCGACGGGGCCCACGTCCAGTTGGCCTGCAGGTGCGGGCCGGCCTCGGTGTCCATGGTGCCGGCGTTGACTTCCACCGTGTGCGCCAGCGGCATGGGCACCGCGGTGGCCACGGCCGCAACGGCCAGGCTGTCGTGGCTGACCCGCCAAAAGTCGTCGGACAGGTCGGCGCCCGCGCCGAGCCGCCCCAGATAGTTGAACCCGATCACCGGGTCCGCCCCGTCCAGGTCCACCTCGGCGTTCAGGTAGCGCAGCAAGCCGTAGGTCAGCCCGTCGGGCAGGGCGCGCAGCTGTTCCTTGGCGTCCTTGATCACCGCGCCCAGCGCGGCCTCGCCGGCCACCACCTGCGACCAGCTCAGCCGGCGGCTCTTGAGCGCCACCGGGTATTTGGTGGTGAACCAGCCGACGGTGCGCGACAGATCCACCCGGGGAGCCAGTTCTTCCTGGCGTCCATGGCCCTCCACGTCGATGGCGATCGGCGCCGCGCCCGTACCCAGGAATTCCGCGAACGCCAGCCCGAAGGCGATCAACAAGATGTCGCCCACGCCGGCGTGGAACGCGGCCGGCACCTCGCCGAGCAGCAGTCGGGTCGTGTCGACGTCCAGCGACACGGAGAGCTGGCCTGCCGTCACATAGGTGTCGACATCGGGTTGCGCCGCGGGCAACGCCGCCGGGGTGGCCGCCACCTGTCGCCATTCGTCCGCCCGGGCCACCACGTCGGCGCGCTGGGCGTACTCCTCCAGAAGCGACGACCACCGGGCGAACGACGTGCCCGGTGCCAGCAAGGTTATCGGCTGCCCGCTGTGATGCTGCGCCCAGGCGATGTTGAAGTCTTCCAACAGGATTCGCCACGACACACCGTCGACTGCGAGGTGGTGGATGATCAGGGCCAGCTGGCCCGTCGGCGCGGCCCACGCCGCGCTGACCATCACCCCGGCGGCCGGGTTCAACCGCGACCGCGCCTCCGCCAATGTCTCTTCGGACAGCGTCTCGACGGCGTGCACGCAGCCGCGCGCGTCCACCGCACCGACCTCGGGCACGTGCAGCGACCAGCCGCCCGCACCGTCGTCGTCGGCGCGCAGCCGCAGCGCGGCGTGGCGATCCAGCAGGGCCTGCAGCACCGCCACCACGTCGGCCTCGCCTGCCCCGGCCGGCGCCTGCACCACCATGGTCTGGTTGAACTGTTCGATCGGCCCGTCGATGGTCTGCAGCCAGCGCATGATCGGGGTGGCCACCACCGGCCCGACGCCGTCGTCGGCGACACCGCCCGCGCCGTCGGCCGCCACCTCGGCCACCCGGGCCAGCCGGGCCACCGACTGCTCGACGAACACGTCGCGCGGCCGGAACAGGATCCCCGCCGCACGGGCGCGGGCCACCACCTGCATGGACAGGATGCTGTCGCCACCGAGGTCGAAGAAGGAAGCGTCGACGCCGACCCGCTCCAGGCCCAGCACCTGGGCGTAGATGTCGGCGAGGATCTCCTCGACTGCGTCGCCGGGGGCGCGGTATTCGGCGGTGGCGTATTCGGGTGCCGGCAGGGCTCGCTTGTCGAGTTTGCCGTTGCCCGTCAGGGGCAGCGCCTCGAGCACCACCACCGCGGCGGGCACCATGTACGGCGGGAGGCGATCGGCCAGCGCGGCTCGGATCGCGGCCGGATCGGCCGTGCCGGTGATGTATCCGACCAGGCGCTTGTCGCCGGGGCGGTCCTCGCGCGCGATCACGGCGGCGTTTTCCACCCCGTCGAGGCCCTTGAGCACCGATTGGATTTCGCCGAGCTCGATGCGGTAGCCGCGGATCTTGACCTGCTCGTCGGAGCGGCCGAAGTATTGCAGCTGCCCGTCCTCGCCCCAGCAGACCAGGTCACCGGTGCGGTACATCCGGGCTCCGGGGCCACCGAAGGGGTTGGCCACGAACCGGGATGCAGTCAACCCGGCGCGGCGCACGTATCCGCAGCCGACGCCGCGACCGGCCAGGTACAGCTCACCGACCACACCGGCGGGCACCGGCTGTAACCACTTGTCGAGCACGAACATTGCCGCGCCGGCGATCGGCGAACCGATCGGCACCACAGCGGATCCGGGGGTCAACGGCTTGCTGATCGACGCGCACACCGTGGTTTCCGTCGGACCGTAGGCGTCCAGCATCACCCGCCCGGGCGCCGCCCACCGATCCACCACGTCGGTCGGGCAGGCTTCGCCGGCCACCACCAAGGCGGTGGACTCCAGGCCGTCCGCGGGCAGCATCGCAACCGAGGACGGGGTCTGCGTGAGCACGCTGACCTTCTCCGCGACCAGCAGATCGTGGAGGTCTTCCGGCGAGCTCGCCACCGACTCGGGCACCACCAGCAGGCGTCTGCCCCGCAGCAGGGCGCCGAAGATCTCCCACACCGAGAAGTCGAACGCCGAGGAATGGCTTTGCGTCCACACCTGCCCCTTAGGCAGGCCGGCGTCGAGCGACTCGATCAGCCACGTGACGTTGAGATGGGGAATCGCAACGCCTTTGGGGGTCCCGGTGGTTCCGGAGGTGTAGATGATGTAGGCGATGTTGTCCGCGGCGGGCGCGGGCAGCGCGGTGTTGGGCTGAGCCTCGACCGCCGGGTCGTGCACGTCGACGACCGACAGGTCGCGCCCGTCCAGGCGCGAGCGCAGGTCCGCCGTAGTGATCACCGCGCTCGGTCCCGCGTCGGCAAGCACGAATTCCATGCGCGCCGCCGAGTGCGCCGGATCGATCGGCACGTAGGCAGCACCGGTTTTCAGCACCGCGAGCATGGCCACGATCGCGTCGACGCAGCGGGGGAACATGACTGCGACGCAGTCACCCGGACCCACGCCATGACCGGCAAGCAGGTGGGCCAGCCGGTTGGAGGCCTCGTCGAGTTCGGCGTAGGTCAACGACTTGGCGGCACAGGTAACCGCCAGGGCCTCGGGCGCGCGCTGCACGTGTTCCGCGAAGGCCACCGGGATTGACGACGGGGTAGGCACCGGCGCCGTCAAGGCCGCCCGGTTGCTCCACTCGTCGATTTGGGCCGGCTCGTCGGCGGCCAGCAGATCGATCGAGGCCAGCCACCGCTCCGGGTCGGCGGTCATCTCCTCCAGCACCTGCTGCATGCGCGCCGCCAGGTCGGCGACGCCGAAGTCCGCGAACGGTTGCCCCGGCCCCGCGGTGCTGAGGAAGAGCTGGTCACCTGCGCCCATGAAGAACAAACTGAAGTGCCCCACGGGCCCGTGATTCGTGTACGACGCCGTGGCCGGGGAACCGGCCAGGTCCAGCGTCAGCCTCATCGGAAGGAAATTGATCCCGACCCGATTCGCCGCCTGCCGCAGACCGTCACTCTCCAGGGTGTGCACCGGGAATCGCTGGTGCTGCAACAACTCCCGGATTCGCGTGTCGACGTGTTTGCAGAAGTCGGCGACGGTGGCCGTCGGTGACGTGTTCAGCACCAGCGGCACCACCCCGGCGAACATCCCGGGAAGCGTCTTCGACTCCGGACGCACCCGCCGGCTCACCGGGAAGTCGAGCGCTACCTCAGGACCACTCCCCGACCACGCCCGCACCAAGAGCGCGCACGCCGCGGTGGTGACGGAGAACCGGCGGATGCCCAGCTTCTTGGACAGCTCCTTGATCCGGGTGGTGACGGACGGGTCCAACTGGACGGAAGCTGACGGCGAGTAGTGGTCTTTGCCGCTCGTGGTGTCGGCTGCGGGCCGATCGACCCATGCGGTTTCCGGCGGAAGGTTGCTGCTCCAATACGCCTGGTCGTCCAGATAATCGGGCGACGCTTCGTATTCCGACTCGATGTCGACCAAATCCTGCGCCGAACCGAAATAGGCATCGGGAATGGGTTTTCCGGCGACCATCGCCGAATAAATCGTCGAAACCCGACGGCATACCAGCGCCATGCCCAATCCATCGACTGCGATGTGGTGGCAGCAGCCGAACAAATAGAACTCGGCGGCCTGTGTCTGGAATAACACGAATTTGAACAGCTGGCCGTTCAATGCCATCGGCGTGCGCTGGATCGACGAGGACATCGTACGGGCTTCCCCCACCGGGTCGGGCGAGGAAGTCAGGTCATGGAAGTCGAGCTCGAAGTCCGGGTAGTCGATCGGCTTCTGCACAACCTGGCCGTCGACCTCGAAGAACGACACCCTGCCGGCCTCGGCCTCGGCAACGGCCTGACGGAGGGCGCGCTCGAGGGCCTCCCGATCCAGTGCGCCCTCGATTTTTATCAAGAGCCCGAGCTGCCACTCCGTGCCGACGTAGCCCGTTTCCTGCGAAAGCCAGATGTCCAGCTGTCCGCGCGTCAGCGGAAGTGCGCGATCACCAACTCCCATCGACTCCCCCAAAGCTCCACCCGCCCCATACCCCGACTCGTTACTGGTCAAAACCCCGACCCGTTGCGAGCTTGTCGCGCAGACTCTTTGGCCGAATGTCGGGCCAATTCTGTTCGATGTACTCCAAGCACGCAGCGCGGTCCGCCTCGCCGTACACCACTCGCCAGCCAGCTGGAACATCGGCGAAGGCCGGCCACAGGCTGTGCTGCTCTTCGTCGTTCACTAAGACGAAAAAACTGCCGTTGTCGTCGTCGAATGGGTTGATGCTCACGGTTCTCCAGGATGTCTAGTTGACACAAGTGGAACGGTTCCAAACCCTACTGGAGGCACCATCGTGCGTCCGAGGTTTGGACAAAGTTCCCGGTGTGACCTGACAGGCTCTTAATGCAGCCTAAGAATTGGGCTGGTGCGGGGCTGCACAGCTGCCGCCGTTGGCTGCTGTGACCTGCAACAATGGCTCACCGGGGAGGTTCGCGATCGCGCGTGGTCTGCCTGCTAGGACGATGGAATTTTGGGTGGTTGTCAGCGCCTAGGCTACCGGTCCGAAAGCCGGCGCGAAAATCACCAAGAGGCGGATCCGCGGCGGCGGCTACTCCAACGCAGCAAACGGCGCGGCGAGTGGCCTGTCTGGGACGCCCGCGCCGCCCACTGCGACGGCAACGGGCGCGCACAGAAATGCCGTCCCCGAACCCATTGACTCGGGGCGGCGATCGTCGTTAGCTGACTACGGCCGCTGATCACTCAGCGGCCTCGGCCGCAGGGCGGACCGCGGG
The DNA here is from genome assembly GCF_001667075.1 of Mycobacterium sp. 852014-52450_SCH5900713. Classification (GTDB taxonomy): domain Bacteria; phylum Actinomycetota; class Actinomycetes; order Mycobacteriales; family Mycobacteriaceae; genus Mycobacterium. The sequence goes on from NZ_LZIL01000028.1 coordinate 7,094, forward strand.
GTGGGCGGGCGCCGTTCCGGACCGAGTGGGGCACCCGGCGCCAACCGGGTGAACCATCCGGGCGGGCGATCTACAAAGTGCCGTTATGCACGCGGTATGCATTACGATCCCGTATCTCAATGCCGAAGCGGCTGATACGGAGACCATTCGCGTGGTTTACTCATGAAGACCTGGTCGCGCTCCCGGGGGGCGGGGCTCGTATGGGGTGCCGAAGCACGACTAGTCTGCGACGTACACCGCATCTGAGTGCCCTCACCTGGCGCGGCCCAAGATGTAACAGCTTGATCGGGCCGGCGGAATAACAAGAGACGCGTAAACGGGTAGAAGGGGGTGCGGTGACCGAACCCGACCTGCGGGCCCGGCCCGGTTTCGCCAGCACGAAAGGCAGCGACATTAGCCAGCCGTCAAGTCGACGACGCCGTTTTTTGCCGTTTGCTCGCCGAACTTCGACTGAGCCGGGGGGACAGCGCGCGCCGCGGGAATACCGCCGGAGTCAGGGCGTCGGGATTTTCAGAGCGCTGAAGCACGTGTGGATCCCGCTGGTCATTCTGGCGGTCGTTGTCGCCGGCGGTATAACGGTGACGCGTTTGCACGGGATATTCGGTTCCGAGAAGCGGCCGTCGTATGCCGACACCAGACAACAAGACACCAAGCCTTTCAACCCCAAGCGTGTGCAGTACCAGATCTTCGGACCGCCAGGGACGACCGCCGACATCAGCTATTTCGACATCAACGGCGAGCCGCAGCACATCAACGGCATTCCACTGCCGTGGACATACGACATCGCGACCACCCTGCCGTCGATCGTGGCAAACGTTGTGGCACAAGGGAATAGCGATACGCTCGGCTGCCGTATACTGGTCGACGGTGCGGTCAAAGCTGAGAGGATCTCACACGAGTTGAACGCGTTCACCTACTGCGTCCTGACAGCCACATGAGCACCCAGCCAGTGGTTGAAGAACGCGCCAGGCAGCCATTCTTTGCGCGGACGATCCATCGGTTCTCCGTTCCCATTATTTTGGGATGGCTGGGCATTGCGGTCCTGATGACCATCGGCGTCCCGTCACTGGAACAGGTCGAGGCGGAGCATGCAGTTTCACTGAGTCCGATCGGTGCGCCGTCGTTCAAAGCGATGGAGCGCCTCGGGACGGACTTCAAGGAAACCAACACCGGCGCTTTGGCAATGATTTTGCTGGAGAGCCAGCAGCCCCTGAACGACGATACCCACGCCTATTACGACCGTTTGGTTCGTGACCTGCAGAACGATCACAAACACGTGCAGCACGTCCAGAATTTCTGGGGCGATCCGCTCACCCGGGGGGCTGCGCAGAGCCAGGACGGCAAGGCCGCCTACGTCCAGATCAACCTGAACGGCAACGCGGGCGGCAGTTCGGGCGACGAATCAGTTGCCGCGGTCCGGAAAATCGTGCAGGCCGCGAATCCGCCCGCCGGTCTCAAGGTCTACGTCACGGGACCCGCGCCGATCGTCGCGGATATGAATGTCGCCGGCCAGAAGACCGTCCTGTTGGTGACGGCGGTGGCCCTTGCCGTCATCTTCATCACGCTGCTCCTCGTCTACCGTTCCATCGTCACGGTGATCCTCTTGCTGTTGATTGTCGGGCTGGAATTGCAGGTGGCGCGGGGAATGGTCGCGCTGCTCGGCCATCTCGGGGTAGTCGGTCTTACTACGTTTGCCGTCAACCTGCTGGTAGCCGCGGTGATCGCGACTGGAACCGACTACGGAATCTTCTTCGTCGGTCGATATCAAGAGGCCCGTTATGCGGGCGAGAGTAAAGAGGCGGCTTTCTACACCACCTTCAACAGTGTCGCCAAAGTCGTGTTGGCTTCCGGTTTAACGATCGCCGGTGCGGTGCTCTGCCTCAGTTTCACCCGGCTACCTTATTTTCAGCCGCTCGGCATTCCCTGTGCCGTGGGCATTGCCATCGCGGTCCTGGTGGCGCTCACGCTGGGGCCCGCACTTCTCGCGGCCGGCGCCCGGTTCGGAATGTTCGACCCGAAGCGGGCGATCACGGTTCACCGCTGGCGACGGATCGGCACGGCCATTGTGCGGTGGCCGGCCCCCATTCTCATCGCGACCATGGCGGTCGCTCTGATTGGGCTTTTGACATTGCCGAATTACCGGCCCAGCTACGACGATCAAAAGTTCATTCCGGCAAGCATTCCCGCCAACGTCGGATACGCGGCCGCTGAGCGGCATTTCCCCGGATCTCGAATGATGATGCCCGAGATTCTATTGGTCGAGACCGACCACGACTTGCGTAACCCGACGGACATGCTGGTGATCAACAAACTCGCCAAGGGCGTGCTCGCGGTTCCGGGTATCTCGACGGTGCAGACCGTGACCAGACCAGAGGGAGTCCCACTGCAGCACACCACTATCCCGTGGATAGTGAGCATGGGGCAGGCGAGCCAGCTGCAGAACATGGCGTTCCAAAAAGACCGCATGGACGACATGCTCGTGCAGGCCGAAGAGATGGCGAAAATGATCGCCATCATGCAGCACATGTTGGATTTGATGAGACAACTCGTCGCCACGACCCATCACATGGTCGGCGTGACGCATCAGATGCAGGACATTACCTCGGAATTGCGTGACCGCCTTGCGGACTTCGAGGACTTTTTCAGGCCCCTCCGCAGCTACTTCTACTGGGAGAGGCACTGCTACGACATTCCCGTCTGCTTCTCGCTGAGATCCATCTTCGATGGCATCGACGGCGTCGATGAGATCAACGACAAGCTGAAAGAGCTCGTACAAAACCTCGATGAGCTGGACATGATCCTGCCTCAGCTGGTCATGCAGATCCCGCCGATGATCGAAACCATGTCGAGCATGCGCACCATGATGCTGACCATGCACAGCACCATGTCGGGCGTCATGGGCCAGATGGATTCCAACTCCAAGGATCCCGCCGCGATGGGGCAGGCTTTCGACGCGTCCAAGAACGACGACTCCTTTTACCTACCGCCGGGGATCATCAACGGCTCGGAGTCCTTCAAGCGAGTCGAGAAGGTATTCATGTCACCGGACGGCAAGGACGTCCGGCTGCTCATTTCGCAACGGGGCGATCCCGCGACGCCCGAAGGCCTCTCCCGGGTCGAAGCGATCAAGACGGCGGCCGAGGAGTCGCTCAAGGGCACCCCGCTGGAAAACTCGAAGATCTACCTGACCGGTACCGCGGCGATCACCAAGGATTTGGTGGACGGGTCGAAATTTGACCTATTGATCGCCGGAGTTTCCGCCCTCTGCCTCATTTTCATCATCATGCTGATCATGACGCGGAGTTTCATCGCCGCAATGGTGATCGTCGGCACGGTATTGCTGTCATTGGGTGCGTCCTTCGGACTATCCGTACTGATATGGCAATACATGCTCGGCATTCAGCTGCACTGGACCGTGCTTTCGACCTCGGTAATCGTCCTGCTGGCGGTGGGGTCTGACTACAACCTGTTGCTGGTCTCCCGGATGAGGGAGGAACTTGCCGCCGGTATCAACACCGGCATCATCCGCGCAATGGCGGGCACCGGCAAAGTGGTGACGAATGCCGGCCTGGTGTTCGCGTTCACCATGGCGTCTATGGTCGTCAGCGACCTACGCAGCATCGGCCAGGTCGGCACCACGATCGGCATCGGCTTGCTGTTCGACACATTGATCGTGCGCGCATTCATGACGCCGTCGGTCGCCGCCCTGCTGGGACGCTGGTTCTGGTGGCCGCAGACCGTGCGTCCCCGCCCCGCCAGCACGATGCTGCGGCCAACGGGGCCGCGGCCGCTGGTGCGTTCGTTGTTGTTGAAGCAGCCGCGATAAGTGTCGGGAATCCACTTCGGCATGGGGACGACAAGCGTGGGGAGCGTCGTGGCACAGGGACAGGCCGCATGAGCGTCGGACAACGGCGGCCGCCCTTCTTCGCGCGGTCCGTCCGCAAGCTCGCGATGCTTGTCATCCTGGCGTGGGTGGCGTTTACGCTCCTGGTGAGTTTCGGGGTGCCGTGGCTGGAGACGGTCGGCCGGGAGCACTCCGTGCCGATGGCCCCCCAGGACGCCCCGGCGGTGCAGGCCATGCAGCGCATGGGAAGGGACTTCAAAGAATCCGACTCGGATAGCTTCGCGATGCTGGTGCTGGAGAGCCAACAACCACTCGGCGACGATGCTCACACCTACTACGACCAGCTCGTTCGCAAGTTGAAGGCCGACACGAAGCACATCGAGCACGTGCAGGACCTATGGTCGGATCGGCTAACAGCGGCCGGCGCACAAAGCCCGGACAGCAAAGCCGTCTACGTCCAGCTGAACCTGGCCGGTAATCAAGGCACCACCCTGGGCCAGGACTCAATTGCCGCGGTCCGGCACATCATCGCCCAGACGCCGCCGCCCCCCGGCCTCACCGCCTATGTCACCGGTCCGGCAGCGCTTATTGCCGATATGCAGCACGCCGGCGATTCATCCATTCTGAAGATGACGTTGATAGGCGCCGTGATCATCTTCACGGTCCTGCTATTCGTCTACCGGTCAATCATCACCGTAATTCTGCTGTTGCTCACGGTCGGCATCGAAGTATTTGCGGCACGCGGGATCATCGCGTTCCTCGGCGACCACAGTCTGGTACAACTTTCGACGTTCGCCATCAACCTGTTGGTGGCGCTCGCAATGGCGGCCGGAACCGACTACGGAATCTTCTTCTTCGGCCGATACCAAGAGGCCCGTCAGGCCGGTGAGGACCGCGAAACCGCCTACTACACCACCTACCGCGGGGTCGCCCCCGTCGTTCTGGGCTCCGGCTTGACGATCGCCGGAGCGATGCTGTGCCTGAGTTTCACCCGAATGCCCATCTTCCAGACCATCGGCGTGCCCTGCGCCGTCGGCCTGCTCGCTTCGGTCGCGATCGCCCTGACCCTGGTCCCGGCGGTCATTACCCTCGGGAGTGGCTTCGGGCTATTAGATCCCAGGCGCATGATCGGCTTCCAGCGCTGGCGCCGGGTCGGCACGGCGATCGTCCGCTGGCCCGCGCCCATTCTCGCCGCGACGATCGCCATCGCTCTCGTCGGTCTGGTCACCTTGCCGGGTTATCAAACCAGCTACAACGACCGCGCCTACATCCCCAAAAATGTTCCGGCCAACGTGGGATATGCGGCCGCCGATCGTCACTTCAGCCAATCCCGGATGATGCCGGAAATCCTGATGATCGAATCAGACCACGACATGCGGAACCCAGCTGACTTTCTCGTGCTGCACAGACTGGCCAAGGGGATCTTCCAGGTGAAAGGCATTTCCCGGGTTCAGGGGATAACCCGGCCGGAGGGAACGCCAATCCAACATACGTCGATACCGTTCTTGCTCAGCATGCAGCAAGCGACCATGTCGCAAGATATGAAGTATATGCAGGCGCGAACGGACGACATGCTCAAGCAAGCCGACTTGATCTCTCAGCAGATTGCGACAATGAAGCGCCTGTACGAGTTGCAGAAGCGGATGACTGAGATCACCCATGACACGATTACGAAGACGAAGGAGATGACTGTAGTCATCGGTGAAGTTCGGCAACATTTGTCTGACTTCGAAGATTTCTTCCGGCCGCTGCGCAGCTATTTCTACTGGGAGAGGCACTGCTACGACATCCCGATTTGCTGGTCGCTGAGGAACATTTTCGAGACATTCGACGGTGTCGACATTCTGGCCGATAAATTGCAGCAAGACCTCATTCCCGATCTCGACAAGATGGACGTGCTCATGCCGCAGCTGCTTGAGCAATACCCGACGATGATCGCAATTGCAGAGGGCATGCGATCGATGATCCTGACGATGCACAGCACCATGGCCGGGACCCTGGGGCAGATGACCAGCAACGACAAAGACGCCGTCGCCATGGGCGAGGCTTTCGACGCCTCCAAGAACGACGACTCCTTCTATCTACCTCCGGACATCTTCGAGAATGCGGACTTCAAACGCGCGATGAACAACTTCCTGTCCCCGGACGGGAAGGCAGCTCGATTCATCATTTCGCATCGGGGCGACCCAGCAACGCCCGAGGGCGTCTCGCGGATTGACCAGATACGCACGGCGGCAGAAGAGGCACTCAAGTCGACACCGCTGGAAAACTCCAAAATCTACATTGCCGGCACGGCATCGACCTTCAGGGACTTCAAGACAGGTTCCGAATACGACCTCTTCATTGCCGGAGTCGGTGCGCTCTGCCTCATTTTCATCATCATGCTCGTCATCACGCGCAGTTTCGTGGCGGCACTCGTGATTGTGGGCACTGTGGCGCTGTCGCTGGGCGCCTCCTTCGGGTTGTCGGTACTGATCTGGCAATACCTTCTGGGCTTCAAATTGCACTGGATGGTGCTTCCGATGGCTGTGATCATCCTTCTGGCCGTCGGGTCTGACTACAACCTGCTGCTGGTTTCCCGCATGAAAGAGGAAATAGCGGCTGGCATCAAAACGGGCATCATTCGGGCCATGGGCGGCACCGGTAAAGTCGTGACGAACGCGGGCCTGGTGTTCGCTTTCACCATGGCCGCGATGGCGGCCAGCGACTTGCGAATCATCGGACAGGTCGGTACCACCATCGGCCTGGGTCTGTTGTTCGACACCTTGATCGTGCGGTCGTTCATGACGCCCACCATCGCTGCGCTGCTCGGGCGTTGGTTCTGGTGGCCGCAGGTGATTCGTCCCCGTCCGGCGAGTCAAATGCTCCGCTCCGAGGGACCGCGCCCGCTTGTGCGGGTTTTGCTCTCGCGCGACGTCCACGAAGACGACGCCCCGACGGCCGAGATCCCGAGGCCGGCTCGCTAGGGCGTTCCCTGTGCAACGGCGCGTCATAGGGCTCGCGGCCGATACGCTGAGGATTCATCATGAAATTTGCCCTGGCATGCTACGGAACTCGCGGTGACGTCGAGCCGTCAGCTGCCGTTGCTCGCGAACTGCTGCGCAGGGGACACGAAGTCCACATGGCGGTCCCACCCGACCTCGTCGGGTTCGTCGAGTCGGTCGGGCTGGCGGCCGTCTCCTACGGGCCGAAACTGCAAGACTTTCTGGACGAAGAGTTCCTGCGAAACATGTGGCGAGACTTCTTCCGAAGTGCCTGGACGATCCGCGGACCGCTGCGTGTGGTGCGTAGGGTCTGGGAACCGATCATCCAGTACTGGGGCGACGTCAGTACGACTCTGATGTCACTGGCCGAAGGGGCTGACCTAATGTCCACCGGCATCAATTTCGAGCAGCCCGCCGCCAACGTCGCCGAGTATTACGACATCCCGCTTGCCACCTTGCATCACTTTCCAATGCGGGCCAACGGTCAGTTGGTTCCGAATGCGCCGGCGGCTGTGGTTCGGTCCACGATGACGGCGACCGAGTGGTTGTTTTGGCGCTCGACAAAAAATGTCGAGAATGCGCAGCGCCGCAAACTCGGCCTGCCAGAAGCAAAGCATCGCTCGTGGCGACGGGTCGCCGAACGTGGATCGCTCGAGGTTCAGGCCTACGACCAGGCGTGCTTCCCCGGACTCGCAGCCGAATGGGCGAAATGGGGGAACCGGCGTCCCTTCGTCGGCGCGCTGGCGATGGAACTGACGACCGAGGCCGACGAGGAAATCGCGTCGTGGATCGCCGAAGGGACACCGCCGGTGTGCTTCGGGTTCGGCAGCATTCCGGTGGAATCACCGGCCGACACGGTCGCAATGATCAGCGCGGCGTGTGCGGAATTGGGTGAGCGGGCGTTGATTTGCTTCGGCGGGAACGACTTCAGCAACGTGCCGCAATCCGAGCACGTCAAGGTGGTGGGCGTCGTGAATTATGCTGCCGTCTTTCCCGCCTGCCGCGCGGTCGTTCACCACGGCGGCTCCGGGACCACGGCCGCGAGTCTGCGCGCCGGAGTACCTACGTTGATCCTCTGGAGTTCGGCCGACCAGCCATATTGGGGAAATCAGGTCAAAAGACTCCAGGTCGGCACCGCCCGCCGTCTGTCGACCACCACCCAAGATTCGCTGGTCGCCGACCTGCGTCGGACCCTCGCCCCCGAATGCGCCGTCCGCGCCCGCGAACTCGCCAAGCGGATGACCGCACCCACCGAAAGCGTCGCCAAAGCTGCCGACTTATTGGAACGTGCGGCGGCAGCGGAAACGCTCTGAGTGATGTGAAGTGCTGGCCGTGTTTCGGGGCGGCACTCGCTATGCCGGTGCGGTGCCCGGGGCCCATGTGACTCAGGTCGCACATGGGATGCCATGATCGGTACAGTGACGATTAACTGATGAGCAAACTCAGAAGTACTGACGACGTCGATTCGGCGCTGCGGTCGTCGCTGATGATATTGACATGTGCGTTAGGGGCCGGGGTTGACAGAGCAAATTTGTCGTTTGTGCAACGGCGGTGTTAAAGAAGTGCTTGATCTCGGTCCACAACCCGTCTCGAACGCTTTTGTGAGACCCGAGGAGTCGGCCGAAGTGCCGTTCTTCCGACTTGCCGTCGGGCTCTGCGAGTCGTGCACCATGGTGCAGCAGCTCGACGAGGTTCCCCCTCATCAAATGTTTCACGCGGAGTATCCATACCGCGCATCCGGTTCCTCACTGATCCGCAAACATGGCGAGGAGGTGGCGCAGCAGATCATCCAGACCTGCCCGGGCGGTCGGGATGGGTTTGTCGTTGAGATCGGCAGCAACGACGGCGTGATGCTGAAGACGCTGAGCCAGGCCGGTATCCGGCATCTGGGAGTGGATCCGGCCGCCGTGGCGGCCGATGTGGCCCAGACGAACGGCGTCAATGTGTGGAAGGACTTTTTCAACGCGTCGACGGCGGCCAAGATCCGTGACGAGCATGGGCCGGCACAACTAATTTATTCGGCGAACGCGATCAGTCACATCTCGTACCTCGACTCCATATTCCTCGGCGCCGATCTGTTGCTCGCACCCGACGGGCTCTTCGTGTTCGAGGATCGCTATCTCGGCGACATCCTAAAGTGCGTCTACTTCGACCAAATCTACGACGAGCACATCTACCTGTTCTCCGTTCGTTCGGTGCAGGCGATGGCGGCTCATTTCGGCTTCGAGCTGATCCATGTCGAGCACCTTCCACTACATGGGGGTTCCATTCGCTACACGGTCGCCCGCCCGGGCACCTCGAAGCCGTCCGCCTCCGTTGCGGAATTCTTGGCGCGCGAATTAGCCGAGGGACTTGCCGAGATATCGACTTACGTCGAGTTCTCTACCGCTATAGACGGAATTCGGACCGACCTCGTCACCCTCCTCCAGGACTTGCGTTCCGAGGGCCGCCGCGTTGTCGGCTACGGGGCCACGTCGAGGAGCGCCACCGTGATGAACTATTGCGGTATTGGCCCCGACTTGCTTTCCATGGTGTGTGACTCGACCCCGGAAAAGCAGGGCCGCGTTACGCCAGGCACGAAAATTCCGGTATGCCCGCCTGATTACTTCTCCAATCCATACCCTGATTACGCGTTGCTGTTCGCCTGGAACCATGCCGAGGAGATCATGGCCAAGGAACGCCGGTTCCACGAGAACGGTGGACGGTGGATCCTCTACGCACCGAAGGTCCATCTGGTGTGATGGCGGTGGCCGGGCCTGTAGCGCTAATTCGATTGGTGTTGCGGAACTCACCGATATGATCGACCCGGTTTTCAATCTCGGCAAGCAATCCGCTCACCCACTTTTCCCTGCACTCGAATAGGAGGCGTCGGCTCTTGTCAGCGTCTGTGCTCATCACCGGTGGGGCAGGATTCATCGGCACCCTGCTTTCACGCCGTCTCGTCGAGGCCGGCTACGACGTCGCCGTGATGGATGTCCTGCTCCCACAGGTGCACGGCGAGCGGCCAACATTGAAGCTGGCACCCGCCGTGCGGCTCTTTACTGGCGACGTGACCCATGCGCCCGATTGGGATGCGGTGCTGCGGTTGTTCCGCCCCTCGCAGGTCGTCCATTTGGCGGCTGAGACGGGAACGGCGCAGTCGCTGTCCCACGCGACCCGCCACGGCTCGGTCAACGTTGTGGGCACCACTCAGCTTCTCGACGCTCTGAGCCGTTCCGAACTGGTGCCCGACCAACTCGTGCTGGCGTCATCAAGAGCCGTCTACGGTGAAGGCGCTTGGCAATCCGGCACTCAGGTCTTCTACCCGCGGCCACGAAGTCACGCACAGCTGTTGGCTGGTGCTTGGGATCCCGTGGGGCCTACAGGCGAACCCGCGGTGCCGCTTCCCCACCGCGCAGGCGAAACCGAACCCCGGCCAACCAACATTTACGGCGCCACGAAGCTTGCCCAGGAGCACCTATTGGCCGCTTGGGTGGCCGCACACGACACGAAGCTCAGCGTGCTCCGGCTGCAAAATGCCTATGGCCCGGGCCAATCGCTGACCAACCCGTACACGGGAGTCGTTCCGTTCTTTGCGCGGTTGTCACGCGAGAAACTCCCGTCGGAGGTGTACGAAGACGGCCGGATCGTGCGCGATCTCGTCTATATCGATGATGTCGTCGACGCGCTGTTCGCCGCTGTGCAACAACCCCCGGCCGAATCGCGTTGCCTGGACATCGGCTCGGGCAACGGCATAACCATCCACCAGCTGGCCCGGAAGATCTCCGCCATCTTTGATGCGCCCGAACCCGTCGTCGTGCCCAAATTCCGCGACGGTGATATCCGCGCCGCCAGCTGCGACGTCGAACCGGCGAGTGGCGAGCTCGACTGGCGCCCGAAGTGGTCGCTCGACGACGGGCTCCGCTCCCTGCTCGACTGGATTGACGAGCAATCCGACGTGCCCTCGGCGGCAGGCGATCGTGCCGCTTCGGGTGTCTCGTCGCAGCATTGAGGGCACCGTACCGCGCCTTCGTCGGGAAGACGGTCGGGCGACGGGCCCTAGCGCACACGCGAGCTCCCGTGACCAGGCTGGCGCAAAGAGTGAGCTAATCTATGCACGCGCCCGGCTAGTGGTCGAGCTATCGCAGGCGGAGCACGGCTACGGACGGGAACGTCCGCCACTGGCGAAACCCCGCCGGTGTGACCAAGCGAACCCTGGCGCCCCGGTCAGAAAACTTAAAACGCGCATTGACGGCGTCGATGGACGTCTAGGCTCACCACCGGGCACTTACTGGCATGCGAGACAGGGGGCGGTTTTGACCGTGACCGATAGCGACGTCCGATCTCTCTACCTCGATCAGATCCGGCGCGACCTCACCAGGTATGGCATGGACCAACTCGTGCCCGTGGGGTGGCCACTGCGGATGCGCGCCAGCGTGGGGTGGTTGACGTGGCTTCCCTTTCTCAAAAAGCGCAACTTGATGCTGGTGCGCAAACGCCCGTTCGACCAGAACGCACGCGACTTCGGCATGGATTGGCCGGCCGACGCCGAGACCATGATCGGAATGCGGCGGCTCACCAGTCTGCAGCATTGCGTCGAGACGGTACTGAATGAAGACATTCCCGGTGATCTGGTCGAATGTGGAGTATGGCGAGGCGGAGCATCGATCCTGATGCGCGCCGTCCTGGCCGCCTACGGGGACAAGACGCGCCACGTCTGGCTAGCCGATTCGTTCGAGGGTGTGCCGCCCCCCGACACCGCGAACTACGAACAGGATAAGCTGCCGCGCTTTGCGCTCGGGCTCCATCACGCCGCGCCGGTCTTGGCAGTGTCACAGGAGGAAGTCAAAGCGAATTTCGAGCGCTACAACCTGCTCGATGATCAGGTCCGCTTTCTTCCCGGCTGGTTCAAGGACACGCTGCAGGATGCGCCGATTGACCAGATCGCCGTGCTGAGGCTTGATGGCGACCTCTACGAATCAACGATTCAGGCGCTCGACGCGCTGTACCCGCGATTGTCGCCGGGCGGTTTCTGCATCATCGACGACTACAACCTTGCCGGATGTCGCCAAGCCGTCGCGGACTACCGTACGAAGCACGGGATCTCCTCGGAGATCGTCACGATCGACCAATGTGGTGTCTTCTGGCGTAAGTAGTGGAGGCAAGGCGCAGTCGCCGCGCTCGCCAACTTCGGGGCCGAAGTACGCCCAACGCTGAAAGTGCTATCGGAGTGCAGGTTTCGTCTGGACGCACGCGCAACGCCAACATGGGCAGAAAATTGAGACTTGGGGACTAGACGATGAGGTTTGTGCTGGCGAGTTACGGAACTCGTGGCGATATCGAGCCTTCCCTGGTCGTCGGTCGCGAATTGGTGCGCAGAGGGCACGATGTCCTTATGGCTGTGCCGCCGGATTCGGTCGGCTTTGTCGAGGCGGCGGGGGTTTCGGCGGTCGCCTACGGGCTGGACACGCGGACATGGTTGGACGTGTATCGCAACTTCTGGACATCTTTCTTCGGAGCCTTCTGGAAGATCGGAAATCTTCGAAAGCTCTGGCGCGAGATGTGGAAGCTGAGCGACGAGGCCTGGATCCAGATGAGCAAGACGCTGACGGCGGTTGCGGACGGAGCTGACCTGCTGTTCGTTGGCCTCAGCTATCAGGAGGCCGCAGTTAGCGTCGGGGAACATCTGAACATCCCTTTGGCGACGCTGCATCACGTTCCGGTCCGGTCCAACGGCGAGCTGTTACCGATTCTGCCGCCACCGCTGGCCCGTTTGGCGATGACGGCGTTCGACTGGCTGGGCTGGCTTCTGAATAGGAAAGTCGAGCGAGCGCAGCGCCGCGACCTGGGGCTACCGAAGGCAAAAGGCCCCGCGGCGCGACGGATGGCCGAGAGCGGCGCGCTGGAAATTCAGGCCTACGACGAGGCGTGCTTCCCCGGGCTGGCCGCGGAATGGGCGAAGTGGGACGGCCAACGTCCGTTCGTCGGTGCGCTGACGATGGAGTTGACCACCGGCGCCGACTCCGAAGTCGTGTCGTGGATTGCCGCAGGTACTCCTCCAATCTGCTTTGGATTCGGCAGCATGCCGGTGGAATCGCCGGCCGACGCGATTGAGATGATCAGCTCCGCCTGCGCGCGGTTGGGCGAGCGTGCGTTGATCTGCGCCGGTTGGAGTGACTTCAGCGACGTCCCGCACGGCGACCACGTCAAGGTGGTCGGCGGTGTGAACTACGCCGCCGTCTTTCCTGCCTGTCGGGCGGTCGTCCATCACGGCGGTTCGGGCACCACGGCCGCAAGCCTTCGCGCCGGAGTCCCTACCCTGATCCTGTCGATGGACGTCAATCAGATGTTGTGGGGCGCCTGCGTCAAAAGGTTGAAAGTGGGCAGCTCCCGGCGTTTCTCGAGTACTACGCGCAACACCTTGGTTGCCGACCTGCGCCGAATCCTCGCCCCGGAATACGCGACCCGCGCCCGCGAGCTCGCCACCCGGATGACCACACCCGCCGAAAGCGTCGCAAGCGCCGCAGACGTCGTCGAGGCGTATGCCCGTTCCAGGCATCTTGCCTGAACTGGTGCGGTGGGGCCTCAAAGCGCCGCGCTGCCTGGTGGCCGCCTGTTAGGATCCATCGACGCCGATCAACGATCTCGCCGAAACGGTAGGATTGAATCGACAATTCGAGCTGCGAGACAAGACCGCACCGACCAATTGATACACGACCAAGGAAAACATGACCAGCCTGACGACCAAACCGAAACTTCGGTGGACGCCCCGAACCCTTACCATTCTATTTTTTTGGTGGCTCGGGGGAATGCGCCCTGCTATGGTGCGGCATTACCTTACCGATGCTTTGCGCTGTCGGCTGGTGAAGTCGGGGGTGCCATCACGCACGGCAAAGCACGTCGCTGAGGTTAGCGCGGAGTTTGAGGCAAAAGCAGCCCAGGGAGAATTTCAAGAGCGCTGGTTCGATATGAACATTGTGCCCTGGTGTGTCACCTTCCCGAAAGTCTTCGAGCGCACCGACCCGGTGCGCATTCTCGAAATCGGGTCGTGGGAAGGGCGCTCGAGCCTGTTCTTCCTGAACTACTTTGCGCAAGGCGCGCTGACCGCGGTTGATACCTGGGCGGGTAGTGACGAATGGCACTACAACGCGACCCCAGACCTGCGGGACCTGGAAGCCAGGTTCGACAGCAACGTTTCCTCTGGTGCGGGGCGGGTAACGAAGCGCAAAGGATCGTCGCTGACTGTTTTGCCACAATTGATCGCGGAACGGCAAGAGTTTGACTTGATCTACGTCGATGGATCCCACTTCTCCGATGACGCTATCGTCGATGGGCTCAATGCATGGCGTTTGCTCAAGCAGGGCGGAATGATGATTTTCGACGACGTTATGTGGCCGGCTTACCCGCGAGCGCGGGCCAACACCGCATGGGCGATCCACCAATTCCTGAAATACCATGCCGGCGAATACAGAGTACTGCACGCCCAATACCAGATTATCTTGCAGAAGAAGAGCGCATTTGTTGATGAGACTGCAGATTGGGTCAGCAAGCCACCCGCCCCCGCTGCAGTTTCAGATCCGTCGAATAACGGTCGTCAGCCGGAACAAACCCATCAGCAGGTGTTGGGTTAGACGCAGGGTGATCCATACCCTGTCAAGCTCACGCTGAGCGCGCGGTAACCGGTCCGGTTTCGTCGCCCCTGGTTGCTCGTCGGCACCGGAGCGGCCGGCAGGAACGCACCGCGTCGGCTACCCGGAGGTCGCCTCTTGCTGGACCGTGACGGCCGGCGCCGGCTGACCTAGTCTCTTCTGGGCAAAACGAGACTTCAAAGCCATCGCGCGCTTCTCGACTCCGAACCAGCTCAGAGCGGCCAGGGGCACGGTCGCGGCGCCGGCAACGGCCGCGAACGCGAACGGATTCAAAAAGCTCAGTCCACACATGACCAGAAACTGCTGCACCGGCCATCCGTAAATGTAAATGCCATACGAAAGATCCGTCCGCAACCTGAGACGCGGGTTATGGATCAGGGCGCCTGAAACGATGACCGCGTACGCCAGCGGAATAGCGCCGATTACCCGATAGTTGGTTATGAGCAAGGCGGAACCAATGGCGATAACCAAGCAGACTATTACCAGCGACCATCGGGCGGGCAACACCTCGCGGAACTGGTGGATAAGCATTCCGGCCAGGAACACAACAGCGAAGCGTCCGATCATCTGCGGGATGGTTTGCACTGCGAAGCTCGGGTACGACACCACCGCGGCCAAGGACACCGCCAGCACGAACGCGACAGGAACGGCCCAACGGCGGCCCAGCAACCCGATGACGCCGGCGGTCGCGACGCCGATGTAGCAGAAGAGCTCGAATATCAGAGTCCAGAGGGTGCCGTCCCACACATGGGGCCACGGAACTCCGTTCGGTGTGCCTGCGATACTGCCGTGGTACACGTTCAGTACGGCATTATTCAGGACGTATTCGATTGGCGCAGTGGACATCAGCAGTTTCTTCGGGGACCCACCTTGAATGGCCACTCCGATCGGGGCGATGACGAACGCGATGACGATCAGGCAGACCCACAGCCCCGGGAAGATGCGGAGAGCGCGCGCGACGAAGTACTCGCGAGGGCGCGGGTTGCGGTGCCAGCTCGCGGTGATGAGGAACCCTGAGAGGACGAAGAAGCCGTCGACCGCTACGTCATAGAGGCCGTGTAATCCAGGAGCCTTATGGCCGGTCAGCGGCCACGAGTGTTGCAGGACGACGGCACTGGCCATCACGAGTCGCCACACATTGAGGGCGTTCATGCGCGGATCGAACACCTGGCTCAGTTTCATGCGTCTCCACCTATCCCGATTGCCCGTTCAGTGTTGCGCAGTTACACGGGCGCCGCACGGAGGTTTGCAAAAGATCCGCGAGTGGCGGGGCGGGCATCACGGTCACACTCCTTCGGCTCCGCCCTGTGGTCACGAATCTGAGGGACGCAACCTGTCCGTCCAGGCAGATGATACTGTCGCCCAAACGAGGCAACGATCAAGCAATTATCCGCTGAGGAACTCGATTTGGCTGACGGGGAGCTGACCGCGCGCGAGGCGGAAGGCTGCGTCTGGGACGTGATCGTCATCGGCACCGGCATGGGCGGCGGGACTCTGGGCTACTCGCTGGCCCGTTCGGGCCGAAGGGTGTTGTTCGTCGAGAAGGGGCGTTCGACCCTTCCTGGTGCACCGGGGACGATTCGCGCTTCGATGCCCGAAGTCGCCGAGCCGCTGGCGTGCCGTTCTGCGGAGACCATTTACGACGCCTTGGCCCGATCCGGCCGCTCAACCGACGAGGTTGAAGACATCAGCGGCCGCTCCCCGCGGCGTTTTGTGCCCTTTCTGGGCAGCGGCACAGGCGGGTCATCGTCCCTCTATGGCATGGTCTGCGAGCGGTTCTTCGCTCAGGATTTCACTCCGCGCCAGCACTTCCACGACCCGGGCGACTCCACCGTGCCGGAGGCCTGGCCGGTCACCTACGACGAGATGCGACCCTGGTACGCCGCCGCCGAGAAGCTGCTGGGGGTTCGGGGCCAGCCCGACCCACTACGTCCGGAGGCAGCCGAGGCGGGTCTGCCTGCCGCACCGGCATTTTCGGCAGAGAATCAGCCGCTGGTCGACTACCTGACAGGTCGCGGGCTGCATCCCTACCACCTGCCGATGGCCTGTGACTACACCGAAGAATGCTCCACCTGCCAGAGCTACCTCTGCAGCAAGTCGTGCAAAAACGACGCTGCCCGCAATTGTGTGCTGCCGGCCGTCGCCGATCACGGCGCCCACCTGCTACCCGAATCTCGCGTTGTGCGCCTCGAAGCGGACCGCAGCAAGGTCAATCAAGCGATTTGCGAGACTCCCTCCGGGACAGTGGCGTTGAAGGCCAAGGTGGTGGTGCTGGCCGCCGGTGCACTGGTGACGCCCGTGCTGTTGATCAATTCCCGTTCGGCCGATTGGCCGGGCGGATTGGCCAACGGGTCAGACTGGGTGGGCCGTAACTTGATGCGTCATCTTGTCGACATGGTCGAAATCTGGCCGCAGCCCGGCGTCAGGATGACGGGCGCGAACAAAGAGATCGGGCTGAACGATTTCTATTTCTGGGAGGGCCAAAAGTACGGCACCGTGCAGTCATTCGGCTCGATGCCCCCTCTGGAAATCATGACCAGCGCCCCCGGGTGGCGGGCGAGGGCCTTGCGCCTGATGAACCCGGCTGTGCGTCTGGGTTATGAGCGGTTCTTCAACGGTGGACTGGTGCTTGCGGCGATCATGGAAGACCTGCCCTATCTGGACAACCGCGTCATGCAATCCGATCAGCCAAATGCGGATGGCCGCCAGCGCCTGCGGCTTCAGTACCGTCTTCATCCCAACGAGATCGAGCGCCGCGCAACGTTTTTGAGGCAATTGAAGGGGGTGCTGGAGCCATTCCGCAAAATCACCCTGCGTGGCGCCGAAGACAACAAAGCCGTGGCCCACGTCTGCGGCACATGCCGCTTCGGTACCGATCCCGCATCCAGCGTGTTGGACCCACAGAATAGGGCGCATGAATTGGAGAACCTGTATGTGGTGGACAGCTCGTTCTTCCCCTCCAGCGCCGGGTTGAATCCAAGTCTGACGATCGCGGCCAACGCATTACGGGTGGCCGCCCACGTCAACGAGGCGCACTTCGCCACCTGAGAACCGCGGGGCCACCCTGGGGCTCCGATTCGGTTGCGTCCCTTGGATTAATTGGCCGGCTGGCGAAGCGGAAGGCCGGCCGCGCGATAGATCGCGTCGATGACGGTCATGTTCTCGACAGCGGCTTCCGGTGTCGTCTTCACCGGCTCCCCCCGGAGCACCGCCGCGGCAAACGCGTCGAGTTGATACGCGTACGACGGGCGGCGCGGGAAGCGCTCGGCTCGTTTGCCGCCGGCAGATCGGACCGCCAGCCGATGGAAAGACTGGGGCATCACCGGGTTGAGCACCCGCAGCTCTCCGCGATCGCCAATCACCTTGGCGCTCAACTGCAGCAGATCGGCCGACCACATCGAGCAGCGCACCCGCCCCGTATGGCCGCCTTCGAACCGCAATTCGGCCGTCATGGCCCTGTCTATTTGAGTGTCGCGCAGTTTTGCTCGTGCTGAAACGACTTCCGGCGTGGAACCGCCAAACGTTCGAACCATGTCGACGGCGTAGCATCCCGCGTCCATTGTCGCGCCACCGGCAAGGGCGTAGTTGTAGCGGATGTCGGAGAACTTCGGGAGGGGAAAGCACAGGGCCGCTTCCACCCGCTGCAGCTTGCCCAACTCCCCCGAGGCAATGATCTCCTCGACGCGCAGACACAACGGGTGGTAGCGGTAATGAAATGCCTCCATCACGACGCGGTCGGACTTCGCTGCCAGTTCGGCGATTTCGCGGGCCTCGGCGGCATTGGCCGTGAACGGCTTTTCGCATAGCACGTGCTTCCCTGCGGCAAGGGCAGCTCGGGTCCACTTGCCGTGCAACCCGTTTGGCAGCGGGTTGTAGACGGCGTCCACTTCTGGATCGTCGATCAGTGCGTCGTAGCTGCTGTGCACCTGGTCGATGCCGTGTTTGTCCGCAAACTCCTGGGCGCGCGACGCGTCCCGGGCCGCAACCGCGGGGACCTCGACTTCGGAGTTCTCCCGGGCCGGGTTGATGAGCGCCAACGGCGCGATGCGGGCCGCTCCCAGGATGCCGATCCGCACGGTGGTCCCACGTTCAGACACGGACCGGATGCTAGCACTGGCTCAGGCCAGCCGGGGCGACAAACCGCTTCGAGCGATCGCGCGACTATTCAGGAATTGGACGAGATACGGTGCTCCGAGGAGAGAAATTCGTCGAGGTACCCCGGTGGTTTCAGGTTGAGCAACCGTTCGCGATCGGCGACGAGATCCGCGTAGCCCAGCGCCTCGATCTGGGCCGGCGAGTACGACAACCGTGACTCGGGAGCCCCTTTTCGCACGATCCCCACGCCCCAGTCACAGTTCAGGACGGCGATGCGCAGATCCTGCCGGGTGCTTCGCAGGTAGACGATCGCCTTCCAGACGTCACCGCTCCAGTCGATCTCCCACCAGCGGTTCTGCCGGCGAAATTCGGCATACGAGTCCGCGGGGCAGGCGACGGATGCCCGCGTGGGATTGCAGTCGTGTAGGAAGATGACGCCGTCGTCGCGCACATAGCGGAGGGTGTTTTCGACGTCCTGCACTACCTGCCCATAGGTGTGCAGGCCGTCGATCAGGGCGACGTCGATGCGACGCTGCTTGAGGAACGCTGCCTCGTCCGCGAAGAAAGTGTCGCTCGTTGTCTCAAAGTAGTGGGTGGCGTGCGCCTTCGCATCGGCTCGCCGCCGGGTACGTGCCGACAGTTTGAACGCGGGGTCGACGGCGATCTTCTCCTGAGCGGTGATGCGCCGAAAGGCCGACCCCCGCGATACGCCGATCTCGAGGTAGACGGGGGTCGACCGTCCATCGAGCGCTCGCTGCACGGCCTTGATCCGGTTCATACGAGACCCCTCCCTAAACGCGTGCCCCCAACATAGAACACGCTCGCACGCAAAAGCACCGTGTCAGCTGCGTTTTGTCAAGAGTGTGCCCGTGATGTGTCGGCGTCGGAGTGCGCAACCGTTGACCTCGGCGTGCCGTCACGTTCAACCGTCTCACCATCGGGCGGATTCATACCGGTAACGTATCCCAAGGGGGGCAGCTGCAAGATCCAAACGGCTCGGAGTTCCGAACATCGTCTCGCGATCCGCGGCAGCCTGACCCGGGCGGTTCCGAGGACCCGACGCGAAAAGAGCCACCCACACTCCTGAATAAGCTGCGCTCAAGACGCCCTGGATGTCATGATGGCGCAGACTTCGAGCATACGGAAGTGAAAAGGCGGGGACCCAATGAAGTTTGCCTTGGCGAGCTTTGGAACTCGTGGCGACATCGAGCCCTCGGTCGCTGTCGGTCGCGAACTGCTGCGCAGGGGGCACGATGTACGCATTGCTGTCCCGGCCAACCTGGTTGACTTCGTCGAATCGACTGGTCTGACGACCGCCGCCTACGGCATTGACACAGTGGACGGGCTCCAGGAGGGGCTCGACGCCAACCGCGAATTTTGGACGTTGCTATTCCACAATTTTTGGAAGGTCAACGATCTGCGCAACGCTTGGCATGGACTTTGGGATCCAGTCGCCGACATGTGGGCGCACATGAACAAGACGTTGGTGTCGCTGGCAGATGGAGCCGACCTCCTCCTGACCGGCCTCAATTTCGAGCAGGCCGCGTTCAACGTCGCCGAGTATTACGACATTCCGTTCGCCACGCTGCACTTCTTCCCCATTCGGCCGAATGGGCAACTCATTGGGCCCCTGCCGGCGCCGGTGGTCAAGTTCGGGATGACGGCGATGGGCTTGTTGT
This sequence comes from Mycobacterium sp. 852014-52450_SCH5900713, assembly GCF_001667075.1. GTDB lineage: Bacteria > Actinomycetota > Actinomycetes > Mycobacteriales > Mycobacteriaceae > Mycobacterium. Next base: position 27,324 of record NZ_LZIL01000028.1, read on the forward strand.
CTTGGCACCTCCTGACGAAGAAGCTCGACGATCTGCAGCGTCGCGAATTGGGCCTGCCGAAGGCAAGAGGCACCTCGTGGCGTCAGATCGCCGATCGCGGCTCGCTGGAAATCCAGGCCTACGACGAGGTCTGTTTCCCGGGATTGGCGGCCGAGTGGGCGAAGTGGAATGGCCGTCGGCCGTTCGTCGGCCCATTGACGATGGAACTGACCACGGACGCCGATGACGAGGTCGCGTCTTGGATCGCCGCGGGAACGCCGCCGATTTGCTTCGGCTTTGGCAGCTTCGCAGTCGAATCTCCCGCCGCCACTGTTGAAATGATCAGCTCTGCCTGCGCCGAGCTGGGGGAACGGGCATTGATTTGCTCGGGCTGGACCGATTTCAGCGATGTTCCCCATTTCGACCACGTCAAGGTGGTGGGCGCAGTCAACTACGCGGCGACCTTCCCCGCTTGCCGCGCGGTGGTTCATCACGGGGGCGCCGGCACCACGGCCGCAAGCCTGCGTGCCGGAGTGCCAACGCTGATTCTCTGGACGATGCCCGACCAGCCGATCTGGGGGGCCCAGTTCAAACGCTTGAAGGTCGGGGCGTCTCGGCGGTTTTCGACCACCACCCGCGAAACGCTGGTCAAGGACCTGCGCGAAATCCTCGCGCCCGACTACGCCGTCCGCGCCCGCGAGCTCGCCGCCCGGGTGACCAAACCCGCCGAAAGCGTTTCTATCACCGCCGATCTCGTCGAGAAATTCGCCCGCTCGAGGCGTGTCAACTGATCACGAACATCAACCGCCGGGTGAGCACGGGCCTTCCTTCACATCGAGTGCGATCGGCGTGAAACCGAGGTTCGAGGCGAAACCAAAGCGGCTGCGGGGCAACGCCAGGGGCTAATCGGCTAAGCCCAGGTCCCTCTTCGCCGGTGAGCCATCGCCACGAGCTCGATCATCGGCTTCACGACGGCCGGCCGGAAAATTCGCGAGCGAACACCACCAGAAAGTTCGCGGTAATCCTCGAGGGCAGAACGGAAATCGCGCTCGCTCGCCCGATACGACTCGAAGATGTGATCGAGCATTTCCTCGTCTGGACACTCATCTCGCGCGGCCATGCACTGCGCGTCGTAAATCTCAGATATCCAATCTGTGCCGAAACGGTTTGTCACCGGCCCGCGATTTCTCTGGCGACGAAGATCAGGCGTGAGAAACTCGTCGACCGCATCGGCAGCTTGGGGGGTGAGATCGATTGGCAACGCCGTGGAAATCCGCTTAATCTCCCTGCGCCAGTCGTCAAGGAGGCCGGCGTACTCAACGAAGACACGTGGGATGCCACGCGTGTCGCGCTCGGCCAGCAGGTTGTATTTGAGCCATAAGGCGCTCGACAGCTCCCGCTCAATATGCCACGAAGCCGCGACCGACGAGATCACCTCTTCCGGGTGACGCACCGCGATCACGGCCGCCGTGTCAAACCCGGCCATGCGCGAGGCCTCGAACCACAATCCCGAAAGGGTCGTTATCCTGGGGTCTTTGATCACCACGAGCGGCGCGGCAGGCAATGTCTTGAGATACGCCGCGATCTCTTCGACGCAGGCGGCCTTCTCGTCGGCGTTGAAGGCGCCGTCCTCGAGTAAGCGCAGCGATGGATCGAACCAGGCGCTGCCGTGGCGGTGCAGAATCGCCTCGTTGATGGCAATGACTTTGCGCGGCTCCCAGTTGCCACGGGGATTGCCAGCATCGGCGCCCAACATCCCGGCCGGAAGCGTGCCGCCGCACAACGAGAGAACGCGAGTGAGTGCTGAGGTTCCGGACCGTTGTGTCCCCAACACAAAAAGAATAACCGGACGGGTCCCAGTCCCAGGCTCAGCGCTGTTACTGGCAGCTTTGCGGGTATCGACAACGCTTTCGATGTGTCTGGTCCGCCGGTCGGATCTCATAGCGAATCGAAGCCTCTCAGTTCTCCTGCCCGTAGGCCGCGATGCTATCGCAGCATGGTCTTGATTGCCGAGCTTTGCTGGATCCGTGCAGTTTGATGCCTATTGCACCGAGATCGTTCGACCACTCGATCAGCAAGCATAGGTCGTCGACGCAACGTCGCCAGCAGCTGCGATCGTGACGGCAAGCCGCATACTGCTGAGCCGTGTACTTTCAACCGGCCGCCTTCCCAGAGATTGCACGAGAGCATGAGGGAGCGTTTGCATCGATGATGACTATCCAGCCTGTGTTCACCTCGCTTCCGTCTGCTACCAGTAACTTGCGATCGTCAGTCATCGACTGTGCAAGCGGCCGAACGAAGTAGGCGGCAAAACCATCTCTCGGGACCGGTCCGCAAAGCGGGCTCGATGACCACTTCCCGGCCGTCGACGTGGACAGGGCGCGTCAACCACGCGCTCCTCTGGCGGGTGCGTAACCGGCAGTAGCCGTGACCAGAGCCTTCAGCCAGATCTCGTCGCGTGCATAAGAGTGCCAAACCAACCACAGATAGACAGTACGATGGCACCGCCACCAAACGACTCAGTCAAACGGTTTCAACGGCCCGGGAAGCGGCGTAGTGTCCGACGGCTGCGATTAGATTGGAGAAGCAATGGTCAGCGCCGGTGACAGGTGCGGATCTTTCCATCCGGTGGTCGTCGCTCAGTGGGATGTCCTGAACCGCTTCCCAACCGAGCTGTTAGACGAGTACACCAACCAACCCGGGACGGCTGTCCATCTGCTTATCAGACTCGGCACAGAGCCACTGGGGTACGCGGATTTCGAATTTGACGGCGGCGATTCACTCTCTGTCAATGCGGCAAAAACTGTGTCGCAATCCTTCTTGCCCGTAATAAATGATCGCCTGATCGGGAGTCATCTATCGCCAGTCCGCGATATACCTGCTAATGGCTTGCAGCTAAATCCAATAGATTTGACTTTTGTCGCTGAGCGCGAGCAATTACTCCAAGACCCGCCAAATATCTCAGTCGTTATAGCTACTCGAGACCGTCCCGCGCACATTGCCAATTGCCTTCGGCGGCTCGATCTTCAACGGTACCCGAGCTACGAGATCGTAGTCGTTGACAATTCCCCGGCCGATCCTACCGCAGTGCCAATGGCTATAAAAACGCTAAATTTGCGTGCCCCTGTGCGGTATTTGCTGGAACCCCGAGCCGGGCTCTCGTGGGCTCGAAACGCAGGTTGGAGAGCCACAAGAGCCGACATCATCGCGTTTTTGGACGACGACGCAATTCCTGATGAGTATTGGCTCGCCGAAATCTTGCGAGGCTTCTCGGCAAGACCGCGGGTCGGATGCGTCACAGGCATGGTGCTTCCGGCTGAGCTGAAAACGGAACCGCAACAGTGGTTCGAAGAACTGGGCGGATTCAGCCATGGACGAGGCTTTGAGCGAGATATTTTCGAACCAGGACATCCCCAGAGCCCACTCTATCCGATTCCGCCATTTGGTGCCGGCACGAATATGGCCTTCCGTCGGCGTGTGTTGAATGATATTGACGGTTTCAACGTCTCACTTGGGGCAGGCACACCATCAATGTCAGGTGAAGAAACGTTTGCTTTCACGCAGACGCTACTTGCTGAGCACACCATCGTCTACCAGCCGACGGCGCTCGTCTTCCATTACCACCGCGCAACGCTAGAAGAACTAAAGAAACAGTTGTATGGATACAGTGTCGGCACTGCCGCCTTTTATGCGGCACTAATATCTTCCGACGTGAGGCACCTGTTTGCCTTGCTACGGATGACCCCTAGTGCTATTAAAGACAACTGGCGAGCAAATATAGAAGCGTGGCGTACGAAAGACTCGCCTCGAGCCGTGATGCGCGCTTGGCCCGGGCTTGCGCGCACACAAACTCAGGGCCTGCTTGCGGGCATTCCTGCCTACATTAGGAGCGTGCGAAAGCAACGTCGACTGGCTTAACAAAGCCAGCAGGGGAAGCGGTTATCCGCCACCATTCGCCAATCGCATATTGGGGCGACTGGTTGTGTGTTTGAAGCGTTTTGGCGGCCGCTGCCTTGGGGATCTGGGCTGAGGTTGACGTCCAGTCGAACGGGTGGGCGCGATAATTCCAGCAGGCTATCAATCGTGTTAATGGCGGCGGTCAGTTCGCGGACGTTGCCGAAGGTGCGGCGATGGGATCGTTTGACGTTCGATGACGCCGGACCAGACTTCGACAAAATTGAGCCAGGACGCAAAGATCGATTGTACTGCAGCGGATTCGAGGGTTGGCGGCAAACCAATCGCAGGTCTCGACGCGTTTGAGGGCGGCGTGGTTACCCCTCACCAGATGCAGCTGCTGATCGGGGTAGCCGCGTGAGGTGCTTGAGGAACCGCAGGAACTCCTGGTGGTTACCCTGGCCGGCGACGATCTCCAAGGCAGGCCAAGGCGAAAATTCTTTCCAAACGGTCGGCCAACACGCGAACTCCAGTGTGCAACAACATGTTTAGGGACGCTGCTTCCAGGCGGCGCTCATCAGCACCATCACCGCCCTTCCAGCTACCCCAGATCGGAAACCGATCCCAAGTGTCCCCTATTGGTGCAGCAGGCTTGAACAGTGACTTAGTGCACCGCGGACTTCCGGGTGCTCGAGCAAATGAAGTGCACTCAGAACGAGCGGAACCAATTCCAGTTCCGTTCGTCTTCGGCGATCTTCTGCAATGCGACCATGGAAGGGTATTTCGCCCCGCGATAGAGATAGTCATACAGCCACATCGGAAAAATCGTCTCGGCAAAGGGCCGCACGACCTTCGCGAGCATATTCTGCAATCTGATCGCCAGCGCCGAAGTACCGCCAAGAACCTTGTAGCAAGGGTATTTTGCGAAGTACGAAACGGCCTTCGAGACGCTCAGCATTGTTGCATCGTCGATGATGATGTATCCGCCCACGTTGACCAACCTGTTCGCGTAGTACAGATCGACAAGCGTGTGGTCGAAGGTGTGCCAGCCGTCGACAAACACCAGATCGAACTCCGCGCCTTCTCTCAATAGCTCGGGGAGTGCGAGTTCGGACGGATCTTCGAGAAGTTCATAGAAGTCGATGCCGGCGCGGTCGAGGTTCATCACGCCAATGCCGTTCCAGTCGGCGCTTTGAAACGGATCGATGATGACGTGGTGCGCCCCGGTGCGGCCCGCGGTGGCACCCGTGATGTGCAGGGATGAGAAGCCGTAGGCGCACCCGATCTCCAAGGTTCGGATTATGCCCGGTCGCTTGGCGATGAAATCTGATAGGAAGCGGCCTTCTGCCGCATCGATGCCGTGGTTCTGTATGGGGTAGGTCTTGCCGTTCGCGTCGCTGACCGCTCGCTGCTGACGGATGTCGGTAATCAGCGTCATGGCTTCATCTCGCATGCTTGGCCACCTTAGACGCCCAAGCATGAGCACTGCGGTGTTCTGCGGGAAATGCTCTAAGACGAGCTTGGTAAATCATGAACTCGGACTCGGACGACCGCACTCGCCCAGCAGGTTCGCACGCCTGCACCCGCCGGCCACTGCGGTGGTTCTACTTGGTGACACCAGATCGGATCAACCAATGTCATATAATTCGCGATAGATTCGAGCGGTTGCCGCTGCGCACTCGTCCCATGAGAACGCGGCGATCCGCACGTATCCACGGGTTCGCAGGTCCGCCTGTAACTCTTCGGCCGTAGTGACACGTTCCAGAGCCGTGCGTAGCTCCTCTGGGTTATTCGGATCGAAATAGATCCCCGCGTCGCCAACTACTTCTGGAATTGAGCCGGCATTACTGCACACAACAGGGCAGCCATGACCCATCGCTTCTAGCGGAGGAAGCCCGAAGCCCTCGTACGTCGACGGAAAGACGAATGCGGTAGCTGACCGGTAGCGTGCCGCAAGTGCCAAATCAGAGCCGGACTCGAAGCGGACCCGGTCAGTGATGCCTAACCGACGGATCTCCGTTTGTTCGTCGGGAATGAATGCGCCTCCACCAAAGGCCACCAGATCGAACTCCCGCAATATCGGAGAACTGGAAAATGCCTGCAGCAGCATCCCGAAGTTCTTGTAGCCCCTGCGATTTCCCACATACAGGAGCGAGGGCCTGGCGTCACCGGCATCCCCGTCCGTGGCGTTCGGCTCCGCAGTCATCGAATAGCCGAGGTGAACGACGCTCGTTCGCGCCGGGTCGATGTCGAAGAGACGCACCACGTCTCGCTGGGTGTTTTGGGAAATGCAGATCACATGGTCCGCACGGTTGACAGCCGCGCGTTTGGCAGCCGTCACTCGCTTCGCGTCAGGAAACTCCTCGGCAAACAACTCATGAATCATGTCGTAGACCGTCACGACGCGGCGTCGCGCCTTGCCGACAGGCTTTGTCGCGAAGTAGGTCTCATGCACTATGTCCGCGTTTGCTTTCCGCCATGCCAGCGGTGCGACAATTCGGTTCGCAGCGGGGACAAGTGGTATGCCTGCGATTGTGTAGGACGGTATGTTGACATACTTGCCGCGGGTGAGGCGGCGGGCAGAGTCAGTCGCCAGATATTTGTTGACGTGCAGCGGGGCGACGATGGAAACCTCTGCCGCGCCATGGGCGGGCAGGCGACGGGCCAGCTCGAAGAAATAGCGCGAAACACCGCCGTATTGCTGGAAAGAGAAGATCTGGTGGTCGAAGGCTACCTTCACAATCGCTTAGCCCGATCCCACTCGGCCTCCACCATTGCCTTTGCGACATCGCTCATTCGGTAATTCGCCGCCCAGCCGAGGACTTCGCGCGCCCTAGATGCATCACCGCGTCCTTCGGCGAGGTCCGAAGGACGCATCAGTGCCTCCGAAAGGTCCGTATGCTCGCGCCAGTCGAGCCCCACCTGCCGGAACGCGGCCTCCGCAAACTCCTCAAGGGTGTGGCTTTCACCCGTTGCGATGACGAAGTCCGAGCCGGCGGGCTGCTGCAGCATCCGCCACATCGCCTCCACGTATTCGGGTGCCCATCCCCAGTCTCGTTGGATCTGAGTATTGCCTAGCGTAAGGCGCGAGTGCTCATCCATGGCGATGCGGACCGCTGCGGCCACGATCTTCTTTGTCACGAAACGCTCAGGGCGCAAAGGGGATTCATGGTTGAACAATATGCCGGTGCTGGCATGCAGCCCATACGCGGTGCGATAGTTCTCAACGAACCAGTACGCCGCACTCTTCGCTACGGCGTACGGGCTGCGGGGATGAAAAGGCGTCTGCTCATTTGCGGCGTGGCCTCGCGTATCGCCGAAGCATTCACTGGACCCAGCGCTGTAAAAGCGGATGGGCTTGTCGAGAAAACGTATCGCTTCAAGCAAATTGATCGTGGCGACAGCGATGCTCTCGAGGGTCTCTACAGGCTGCTCGAACGACAGGCCGACACTGCTTTGCCCGGCCAGATTGTAGATCTCCTGGATGTCGGTTTTGCGCAGCACATTCAGCACACTGCGGAAATCATTGGCGTCCATGGACTCTAGGCGCACGCGGTCGTGGACTCCGAGTCGCGCTAGATTCGCGAATCCGCCGATCTGCGCGTCGCGTGAGGTGCCAAACACCTCGTAACCCTTGTCGAGCAGCAGTCGCGCCAGATAAGCGCCATCCTGGCCTGAGATGCCGCAGATGAGCGCTCTCATGCCACCTCCTCGATCCCGCTTCACGGGCCCTTGACGAGTATGGCCGCGTGCAGACACGGACTACCCGCCACCGGCCCCATGAGCCTCTCATGACCGGCCTATAACAACAGAAGGTTTTCGATCGTTTTGTTTATAGTTCGGGGAACATAAGATGTGCGCGTGGACCCTGACAGGAAGGCTCTGACCTTCCGGACGCGGCTTGGGCAGCGCGCACGGGATCTCCTCTACCGCACGATTCTTTACCGCATGATTCGCAATCTGTTCGGCAATCGTTCGGTCATGCGCGAAGTGCAGGGCGTGCGCTTGGCGATGCCATGGTCGCACCGGCTCCCTGACTACGCCCGCATGTATCCCAGCTATGGTCAAAACCTCGTCGACCTGGCGCTGTGTCTTGGCGACACCAACAAACCTCTGGGCGTGGTCGACATCGGAGCGAATATCGGGGACTCGGCAGCGCAGATCCTCGCGAAAGTCGACGCCCGCGTGCTTTGCGTCGAAGCGGATCCCGAGTACCTGCCCTACCTGGAACGCAATGTGGGTTCGGATTGCCGCTGCGTGATCGAATTCGGACTGCTGGTCACCGATCCTGCGGAGGCCTCGGGTCTCGGCGCGGTCCGCAAGGGCGGCACGACCCGCTTCACCCCGAACGGCGGCGGGGGGTCGGCTGCGGCGTTGGCCGTGGCCGAACTGCCCGGCCGTCACCCGGAACTACCACCGATCCGGCTGATCAAGTCAGACACAGACGGCTACGACACAACGCTGATTCCAGCGCTCGCGTGCGCGTACGCAACCTCCCATCCGGTGCTGTTCTTCGAATACGACCACGATCTGACGCGCAAGGCCGGTAAACCGGAGCCCGCCTCGGTGTGGGCGGACCTCAGGACCGCCGGCTACTCACATGTTGGCATCTGGGACAACTTTGGTACCCCGATCCAGCTCCTAGCCATCGATGAGGTGCCCGCCCGGGCCGCGGTGCTAGACAAGCCGTTCGAAGAGCGCGGATACCACTACTGGGACGTTGCCGTGATGCACGCCGACGATGATGCGGGCACTAAGGCGCTAAGCCGGCTCTTCATCACCGCCCGGTGAAGTGTCGACGTTCAATCCTGCGCTCCCCCACACGAACCCTCTTGCAAGCCGACGGGCCTGTCGGCTTGACTGTAAGCCCCTGACCTGCGCCGCGGCACGCAGGTGATGGCGAGATAAAGGACAAGCATGGAAATTTTCTTGAACCCGTTCGCTATGCAGGCAGAGTTGTTGAAGCGTAGCGAGGTCAGGCAGCGCACTCTGATCGGCCGTGCTTTGGCCTGGCGGGTTCGAGAGCTCCAATCAATCGACGGTTTCGCTGACGTCGAATTCTCGGTATTTAGCCAGTTCGGAGACGACGGGATCATTCAATGGCTGATCCACCGCCTCTCAGGCCTCAGTGACAGTTTCGTTGAGTTCGGGGTCGAGGACTACCAGGAGGCCAACACCAGATTCCTACTCGTGAATGACAACTGGCGTGGCTTAGTCATGGACGGCTCAAGTCGGAACATCGATTCCATCAAGCGTGATCCGATCTCGTGGCGCCACGATCTACAAAGCCACTGCACCTTCGTGACCGCCGAGAACATCGATGAATTGTTGCGACAACACGGGTTTGAAGGCGACATCGGCCTTCTGCATATCGACATCGACGGCAACGACTATTGGGTGTGGCGCGCCCTGACTGCCGTGCGTCCGGCGATCGTAATCATCGAATACAACAGTGTCTTCGGGGCGGAACGCTCGATCACAATCCCCTACGATCCGAAATTCAATACAGGGAAAGAATTCAGCAATCTGTACTTCGGCGCCTCCCTGCCCGCTCTTTGCGACCTGGCACACTCCAAAGGATACGACTTCGTCGGCAGCAACAGCGCAGGCAACAACGCCTACTTTGTCCGATCCGAACTGCAACACGGGCTTAAGGCCCTCACAGCCGCCCAAGGCTATGTCGCGTCCAGGTTCGCGGATTCCAGGGATAGCAAAGGTCGAATGACCTACCTTCGCGGTGAGCAGCGGCTGGCCTCCCTCAGGGGATTGGCTGTGGTCAACACGCGGACCGGCGCCAACGAGGAGATTTGAGCCAGCATGTCCGCCCTTCCCGCAGGCCTCTCTGCTGGTGAAGAGCGCCTTGCCAGCGCGAAAGCCGTTGGTAATCAAGGGCTACAGAAGTAGGGCTTAGGTTCGTGGCGACGCCACGCACGCGTATTGCGTATAAAAAACATCGCTGAAGTATCCAAAGGTTACGAGCGTCAGCAAAAGACCAAGGGGCCCGCGATATGCGTTGATGCCCTTCATGTTCCGCATGGTGAAGCCTGCTGTCTCGAACAACCGCACGATGCTCTTGCGGGTAAAGAAGCGCAGGTGTGTGCGGTCGAAGATGCCAGCGTCCTCCTGCGGGAAGTCCTTCCGGAAAACCACTTGGCTAAGCGCTGGCAAGAAGCGGATGTTCGGGATCGAGGCAACGACGACACCCCCAGGCGCAAGCTTTTGCCGAAGCTGCCGAAGGGTCGAGCCCGGCTCGACAAGATGTTCCAGCACGTCGTTGCAGACAATCGCGTCGAAGTAGCTGTCCGGCAGCTCGGCGATTTGTTCATCGGCATCTCCGACGAGCACGCGATCGATGACGGTACGTGCACGTTCGGCTACCTGCTCGTTGAACTCGATGCCCCAGACTTCGGCACCGGTAAACTCCTTGACCGTGGCAGCGAACGCCGCCTCCGCACAGCCGAGCTCCAGCACGCGCTTCGCGGCTGCGGGCACGAACGGCAACATCTCCGGGCGTCGCTGGGCGTAGTAGATAGCTTCAACTGTCGGCGCGGGCGCGGTAATCGCAGCGAGCTGCTTGCGGGTAAACGCGATACGAACGCGCATAGCTATCTGTCCTCTCCTAGCTTGCTGGGTTGACGGGGTACTTCCGCGGTTCCGCCGAACACTTTCCGTACGGCCTCCAGAAAACGGTGCCCGTTGCGTCGGTCCGGCTCAAGATGGCATCCTTCGGCCCACTCGTTCCAGGCATTGATGAAGACGATTTGCTCGTCGTCCGGGTAGGAAGCCACGCGATTCGCGGCGTCGCGTAGCCATGCTTCGAACAACTCGGCATCGTCATTCTGAATGACCAGGGCGCCAAATCGGGCAAATCGGGAAGAGTTGTCCCAGCTCGGTATCACGCACGGAAAACGCCTTTCGGCCGGGTCTTGCCGTTCGGCGGCACGGACCAGTGCGGCGTAGTCGAAAACAACGAACGATTTTCCCCGGAGACGACTGAGCAAGCGACGAATTATGTGGCGTCTCGAAGCAGCGGCAAGCTGGGGCCGCAGCGTACCCAAATGCGGCTCGAACCCGACGATCGCGTCGAAACCGAGGGCAATCGTCTCGGCATCGCTCATGCTGTGCATGTGGCTACGCAGCGCACAGAGGTAGATGCCGGGGAGCCCCATCGATTGCGCCTTGGCACGCCACCGCCCGATAGTCGATCGAAAGTCGGGGAACTGGTCGATGCGATAAACGATGAAGACCGGTCGGCCTTCGACGCGTATATACCGCGGATCCGAAAACGCCTTGCCGAGATACTCGAAGTGGGCTTCCGGATCGTAGCGGTCAAGGTCCGCCCCGATGAGTACGTCGTGATCCCGACCGTCCCAACGCTGGCTCCACGTCTCGTTGGCCCAACAAACGCAGAAGGGGAAGTCCGGCTCCCGATCGGCGAGGACAGCCTCTAGGGGCTTTTCGAGCAGCAGTTTGCCATTGAACCAGTAGTGGTAATAGCAGAATCCCCCAAGGCCGTACTGTCGAGCCAGCTCGGCTTGCGCGATACGTGTCTCGCGCAGGCGCAGGTCGTAATAGCCCAAATCAGCGGGAATCTGGGGTTGGTGATGGCCACGGAACAACGGGCGCGCCTTGGCGACGTTGACCCAATCAGTGAAGCCGCGTCCCCACCACTGGTCGTTCTCCGCGATCGGATGGAATTGTGGCAAATAAAAGGCGATGGCCCTCATGGCTGCCACTCCTTTCCGCGGGAATGCGACCGCGCGTTCATCGGCCGCCTCCGGCAAACACACGACCCCGGCTGAATGCGTAGACGTACCACTTGAGGTAGTAAGGCAGCCATTTCATCAGGCGAAAGCGCGACTGGCCGACCGTACGGTCGCGCCAGGTTGACGGTACTTCAGTGACGCGATGACCGGCGACGTGCGCTTTGGCCGTGATCTCGAGCGAATATTCGAACCCGCCCGAGCTCTCGATGGGAATCTCACGAAGGACCGAGAGGCGGTAGGCGCGAAAAGCGTTGGTGGCGTCGTGTGTTGGCAGTCCGCCCATCCAATACAGCGATACGCCGGCGACTCGTGAGATCGTCCGCTTGAGGAAAGGGCCACCAATCTGTTGCCCTCCACGCATATAGCGAGAAGCACACACGACGTCGTAACCCTCGTCGCGAATCAACCGGACCATGTCGTCAACAACCCGCAGGTCGTCTGACAAGTCCGCCATCGAGACGATTACCACGTCGGAGCGTGCCGCATCGACGCCCGCCCGAATCGCGTTGATCACGCCCTTGCCGAGGGCATTGCGCACCAGTTCCACGCCGGGGTAACGAGGTGCGAGCTCGCGGACCACGGGCACCGTGTCGTCTTCGTCGAAGTCGTAGACGATCAGAACCCGTTTCGGGCGCCTCACCATCGAGTAGAGCTCGGCCAGTGCGTCGGCGATGTTGGAGCCTTCGTTGTAGACGGGAACGATGAAGTCGATCTCGTCGGTCATTGGGGCCGCTCTGCTACCAGGAGCATCTGTTTGCCCAGGAGATACTGGGCCGGACGCAAGCGCAGGTACAGCCGAACGAAAAAGGCCCATTGCGGCAGGCGACTCTTGGTCGTATACGGCAGGAATCTCGCGCGGCACTCGACCACCCGGAATCCGGCGACTTCGAGCGCCTCACTCATTCCGCGCTCGCTCAGCGGCAGGGTGTGATCGAAGAAGTCCCAGAACGCTCCACCCACCAGCCGGACGTTCGGCTGCATGATCATGATCCGCCCACCGGGCCGCAGCGCCGTGCGGACGTTGGCGAGCACTTTGAGCAATGCATCGGGACCGCGAAGATGCTCAAAGACGTTGCTGGCGAATGCAAGATCCACCGTTCCGTGGTCGACCGCCTCAGCGAGTCGTTCGAGCGCAAGCTGGTGTGCCTCGACGCCGGGCGCAGCAAACCGTTTCGTGTCGGGATTGAGGTCGACAGCGATCCGGCGCCGGGCCGAAATGTTATTGATGAAGTCGCAGTAGCCGGCGCCCAAATCGACGACGCAGGCATCGGCGGGCACATAGCGCGAAAAGAATTCCTGGCAAATGACGCGCCACAGGCGAGCCTTGGACTCACGCTCGTCGTCGTGAAACCGCGCAGCATACAGCCGATCCAACTCTGAGTTGAGCTCGCCGTGCCCTTCCGACATCAGATACCGCCCAATTCGATCTGGTTCTCAATCCACGGAATGATTTCATCGAGCGCTTCATCGAGTGACGTCGTGGCCTTGAAACCGAGGATTTCCATGGCCTTTTGAACGTCAGGCACACGCCGCTGCACGTCATAGGGAAACGGATCGTCGCTCACGAACCGTAGTGGGACATCACCTTTGACCTTGCGCCATATTATGTTGGCGAGTTCGCGCACTGTCGTCGACGTCGCGGTCGAGAGATTGAAATCCTCGTTATTCGCCGCTTGAGACTCGATGGCGAGGCGTATGCCTCGGGCGAGATCGCCCCCGTAGGTGTAGTGCCGGACCTGGCTGCCGTCGCCGAGAATGTGCAGCGGATCCTGACCTTTGAGAACCTTTTGGACGAGATCAGGCACGACGTGGCTCATCGCGAGCCGGACGTTGCCCGACATGATCTCGCGATCGCATAAGGCGCGCTTTTCGCCCACACCAATGCAGTTGAACGGTCGCACAATGGTGTAGGGCAGCTCGTACTGCTCCCATGCGCCTTGGGCGAAGTACTCGGTCGCGAGCTTTTGAAAACCATACGTCGACTCCGGTGGCGGGCAGCGGCGCTGCTCTCCCTCGGGGGTGGGATAGGTCGATGTGCTCTCGTAAACCATCGAAGACGATACGACGGTGATCTTGCGGAGCCGCGCATTGCGGTGCGCCCAGATCGCTGCGTCGAAGGTGGCCGCAGTGATGCGCTCGTTCTCCGACAACAGGTCGTAGGCCAGCTCGTGGAATAGCGATATGCCACCGATGATGGCAGCGCCGGCGACGAGATGATCGCAGCCTTCGAGCAACTCCTTGAGCAGTGCAACATCTTTCGCGTCGCCCTTGACGGCGGTGTAGTTCGGATTTGCGTCGTACGCGCGGTCGACCGGTCCGTATTTAGAGTCGTTGTCGATGCCGATTACCTCGTAACCGTTGGCGAGTAGTTCCTCGACGAGGTAGCCGGCTACGAAACCCGCCGAGCCCGTGACGAGAATCTTCACGCGAGTTGCGCTCCCTTGCCGAAGAAGTTCCAAATATCGACGACCGGCTTGTCATCCGGGATCACCAGCGACCGGTAGTCGCTGTGCGGCGCGCCGAGCACAAGGATGTCGGACTGCTCGACGGCCGCGTCGAGCGAGATAAGGCGCGGGTCCTCGACGAACGGGTCCGTGCATACAACGGCAGCCGCCTCGTACTCAAGGATCTTTCGAAGTTTGTAAGAAAGAGACTCCCGCGTGTCGTCGCTATCGCCCTTGAATGCCATGCCGAGGATCCCAACCGTCAAATCGTGAAGCGGGTAACGCGATTTCATGTGTTCGACGACGAAGTTCGGAAGGCCCTCGTTGATCAGCATCGCCGCGTGCCCGAGCGAGAACCGCGACTCGGTCGCGGCCGCGAGCTGCATGGTGTCCTTGAAGAGACACGGTCCGGCCGCGAACCCACTCTTCGGCAATCCGGCCATCCTCGGATAGTCGCGCGTGAGCGCGTCATAAATTCGGTAGAAGTCCAACCCGAAATCGGTTGCGATCATGAAGAATTGGTTGGCAGTCGCGAACTGGATGTAGCGCCAGACGTTGGCGAAGATCTTCGTCAGCTCGGCCTCTATCGGCTGCATCGAAATGATCGAAGGGGCGATCCGGCTGAAGAGATCGGTGGCGACTCGTGTCGCCTCGTCATCGCAACCCGCCACGATTTGTGGTAGCTCGACCAGTTCGCGCATCGCGCGTCCTTGGGCGATTCTCTCGGGGCAAAAGGCGACATGGACGTACCGACCCGAAGCTCGCACGAGCGCATCCAGTCTTTCGGTCGTCCCGGGATAGACCGTACTCCGGAGGATGATGCACTGGCCGTCGACGAAGTACGGCATCAGGCTCTCGAAAAAGCGATGGATCTTGTGGAAAGTGGGGTTCAGGTGCTCATCGACCGGCGTGCCGATGATAACAATGACCACGCGGGACCTCGAGATGAGCGTTGGATCGTTATCGGCGACCAGGTTCCTGTTGATGACCTCGGCGAGCATCGGCTCTGCCTTCTCTTCCACGAAGGGCATGCGTCCCGATCGGACCATTTCGACGGCGCTCGTGTCGATGTCGTCGATCGCGACTCGTAAGTCGCGGTGCGCCATCACAATGGCCAGCGGCAGCCCGACGTGCCCGCACCCCCCGACGACACAGACGTCGAAATCGAATTGCGCCAGTTGAGGTGACGATCCCACGATTTCCTCTCTCTCCGAGTTCAGGGCGCGTCACGCGTTAGTTGCACGGCAGCAGGATTTCGCGGATCGGCTTCTGGTCGAAGAACCGCTGATGGATGAGCTTCCAAACGCCTTGAACCTCGATTTTGTGGCCTCCGCGCGGGTGCGCACAGCATATAGTTCATGCCAGCCCCATATAACCCGTTTCAGAAGACTAATGTCGCCATTTCGTATCCATGACGGGCGGGAGCAACCGGCTGTCCACATCGGTTCGAGTTCGTCCCCGTCTCAGGGGCGGACCTGCATCTCGTAGAAGCTCAGCCGCGCAGTAACTCCCTGATGACCAAGGAATTGTGAACGGCTCAAACGGATGGTGTGGGCGTGGATCTGCAGGTTCGTGGAGTTGACCGACGGAGGGCTTTTGACAAGAAAAGGTTCGGCCGCGTTTTTGGTGACGAGGCGGTACGTGTTTCCGTCGAGCACGACGCCGAAGGAGATCAGGGGCGCGACTGTACCCTGAAAAAGTCGGTCGACGGCCGTTGACTGCAGATCGATCCCCGCGAGGACCGCCGCGTTCGGTTCGCTCGGCTCGGGGATTGTGATCACGTCGTTCTCGTGGACGGTGACCTCCGACAGCGCGGTAAGCCGTCCGCAGCGGGATCCAGTGTGGGTGAACAGCGCCCAGCCGTTCTCAACCCCGCTTACGGTGTAGTCACATAGCAGCGCTCGTGAATACCGGGGAGATTCTTGTACGCCAAGCCGCCCATCGATGCCGACGGCAGGTGCGTCCGGGGGGGATAGCTGAGACAGGACGAATTGTGGCCCTTTAGTAAGTGATTCGCCATTTAGGCCATCAAGCGCGGGCGAGTAGGCCGCGTACGTCTGAAAAACGGGCGCTGGGCGCCACGCCCGATCGTAAGCCCAAGCGGCCGATGCTTCAATGGGATCGATGTGGACCGTTCCCGGCCCAATCGAGTCGATAAAGCGACCCGGGATGGCGTAAAGCGCACGCTGGCGTGCTTTGGCTTGCTCGATGCGTTGATTGACGTGACCTGGCAGGGCGAGCGTGACGAGGCGATCGACCGCCTGCGCAGGCGCCTCCAGCGCCTCCTGGGCGTGGATGTAGGCGAAAGGCCCGAAAACTCCTACATACAGCACCACGCTCGTCACCGCAGCCACCACAAACACGCGGCGCCGAGCTACGAAGAAGGGAGAAATGATCACCGCAACGACGATCAGGCCGAGCAGAATGCTGAAGTGCCACTGGTCAAGCCGTGCGAACGCGGACTTGACCACGATTACGGTCGTCAGGCCGACGAGCAACACAAACCGGCGGGGAATCTTCGCGCCGCCACGCACTAACACCACACAGATGGCCCCCACCCACGCGAACGTCAACACCACTGCGGGGACCGCTTGCAAGCCGAGCGCCGGGAGGGGCCTTGCCATCGCTTCGCTGTAACCCGATGCCACGGCGGCGCTGAACCTGAGCCACTTGGGCAGATCCCCCAGTCGTTGGCCGGCGAAAATCCACCAGATGGGTATGGACGCCACGAAGATGATGGTCGTTGCGCAATGGCGCCCGACAGCGCGCCAGTCGAGCAACAGGGACGCGACCAGCGCGATGGCGAAGACGGCGAGGCCGCTGTTCAGCTTCACCAGCAGCTGGAACCCCGCAGCTGCGCCCAGCACGAGGCACGTGATGAAGACCGTCGAGCGCTGGGGGGCGTCCTGCAACAGGAGCACGCTTGACCACGCGAACGCCGCGAGAAATGCAAGTTCGGGGTACATCATGCCCAACGAGTCCCCCACCTCCAAGCCAGGACCGATGCAGAGGTAGGCCGCGATGCCGGTCGTGACGAACGCGGCAATGAGCGATGTCAGGGGGGCGTAGCGCTGCCGCAGTCCGGCCGCGATGCCGAGGAACAGCGCGGCGACCGTAATCATCTGGTAGATCGTGGCGAGCAGCGACTGATCGAACGAATAGTAGGCAGTCGTTTGCAGGAAACCGAGGGGTCCGAGAGTGAATACGACCTCCCGGCCCCATGCGAGATCGTGTATCCGGGCCAGCGCAAGCCCGGCCTGCCAAGAGGGATCGAGCCCGACGGCAGGATTTACCGAGGCTTGTGGCCAGAAGACGATGGCAGCGATCACCGCGACTAGGGCCTGTTGCCAACCGGCGGCGCCCCATCCGGACGTCGAAAACCGTCTCATCGTTTGTCCCAACGTCCTGACGGGTGCCATGGTGGATTCGGGCATCCTCGCAAATTATCAACGACTTCAAAGCAATTCGCGGGTTTAGTCAATTACGGTTGCGATCCCCTAGTTCGGTTCGATTTCCGTTCTCAGAACATTCATCGATCAGCAGCTATGGGTTCCACCAATTCAGCTCCCGAGCGACCCGTTACGAGTATGTTGGCCGACCATGAACCTCCCGCATTTGGGCCTTCTCGAACGGGCCCGAGCGGAGGAGACACACAAGAAGCTGCGCTATGCCGCTGTGTCGGTGATTTTCGTCCCAATCGGCCAGGCCCTCCTCCAGATCCTGGGCTTGTGGCTGCACAACTACACCACTGCGTCGCTGTTGCAGGCCGCAATCGTCACGATCCCCAACTTCTTCGCCAACGAACACTTCGTCTGGCGGGTAACGTCGCGCGAGAACCTGCGCAGCCAGGTGCTCGTATTCTGGATAGCCGTCATGTTGGGCGTCGCCCTCGCCACCCTCTTCACCCACCTCGTCGAGGACGCGATGACCGATCGGACCGATCTCGCCCGAGGCGCAGCTGTGTTGGTCGCCCAGCTGCTTGGCTTGGGAATCGTCTGGGTCGGCCGCTTCCTCATCCTCGACCGGTGGCTCTTCAAGCTCGCGGGCGACACGCCCGAGAACGCCGACGAGGTCATTGGCGAAGTTCCCGTGTGACCTGTCCGCGCGATGCCAGCCGATCCCGCAGCATCCAGCGGGTGCGTGCACAGGTGCTCGGCGCCGCAGGGCGGGTGCAACGCGGGTCGTTGATGAAAGGCAAGCGGCACAAGCAATCCGTGCCTAAGTCAGCCAAGACGTTTGGCGTCCGTACGCCGTAGACCATTAACGGCGCGCAGTCTGGTAGAAGTCCAGTACCGCATTGGCGACCTCCTCTACCTCTTTGTCGGCGAGGTCAAAATACATTGGCAGTCTCAGCAATCGTGCGCTGAGTTCCTCGGTTTTCGGCAAATACTTTCTTGGTAAGCCGAGCGATTGAGCGAATGGTGAAGTATGCAGCGGTACGTAGTGGAATACCGCGAGGATGCCGGCCGCACCCAGATGCGCGATGAGGGCGCTGCGTTCCTCGAGGTCGGCAGTCAACAGATAAAACATGTGGTAGTTGGTGATGCAATGTGGCGGCACTACTGGGATGCGAATCAGGCCACTTTCCGCCAAAGGGGCGAGAATGGTGACATAATGGTCGAATATCTCACCACGCCTCTTGGAGATCTTCTCCATATTTTCGATCTGGCCCACCAAGAATGCGGCGAGCATATCGGAGGGAATGTAGGAGGATCCCACGTCCACCCAGGTATATTTATCAACCTGGCCGCGCACGAATTGACTACGGTTGGTACCCTTTTCGCGCAGGATTTCGGCACGATCCACCATGGCCGGATCATTGACAACAAGTGCGCCACCCTCGCCACAGGAAATGTTCTTGGTTTCGTGAAAGCTGTAACAGCCCAGGTGACCAATCGTTCCTAGCCACCGACCCCTATACCGGGCGGAAACGCCTTGAGCTGCATCCTCCACAACCAATAAACCGTGGCGGTCGGCAATGTCCATGATTGCGTCCATCTCGCAGGAAATGCCCGCGTAATGGATAGGGACTATGGCCCGCGTGCGCGGAGTGATTGCCTGCTCGATCAGTCGCTCATCTATGTTGAGCGTATCTGCCCTGATGTCGACGAACACCGGCCTACCGCCACGCAGCACGAATGCGTTGGCCGTAGACACGAAGGCGTAGGATGGGACAATGACCTCGTCACCTGGCTGCAGATCGCACAGGAGCGCGGCCATTTCGAGCGCCGACGTGCATGATGTCGTCAGCAACACCCGCTTTGCGCCGAAGGCTTCTTCCAGCATTCGCTGGGCGCGCTTGGTGAACGGACCGTCGCCGCTGGCATGCCCACCCGCGACCGCCTCACCGACATAGACCAGTTCCGACCCAACCACGGACGGTTTGTTGAACGGGATGCGGATCATCAAGCACTTCTCTTCTTAATCCTTCTCGCACCGCCAGCAGTCGCAGAGAATACCCAATACTTCTGCATTATGAAGGCAAGCAAGGCCAACACAAGGATCGCGCAGCCTTGGACGATTTGGTGAGGGAAACCGATCCGGCCGGCAAAGACCCACAGGGCACTGAAGTTTATGAGGTAGATGACGGAATAGCAGGTCAGATACCGTCCGAGTGCGGTGAGTCGGTGGCCGCTATGGCGAAAGGTGATATCGCGGTTAGCGAGGAAGCTCAGTAGCATACCGACGCTGAAGGTGATTGTCATCGCGGTCTCACTGCCCATCGGCCACGAAGTCAAGAAGAGGTACGCAGCATACAAAGCGGCATTTAGGGCGAGGCCGATAAGGACGTAGCGGATGAACTGCGTGCGGACCATGTCCTAGCCGCGCTGGGCCGCTTCGTCTTCGGTAAGGTACTCTGCCTCGAGCAGCAGCAGGTCGCGCCGGCGATCCTTTATCTTCTTGGCCGGCGACCCGACGCACACCGACCACGCTGGTGTCGATCTCGTGACGAGCGAACCGGCCCCTATGGAAGTGCCTTCGCCAAGTTCGACGCCCGGAAGGATTATCGAGCCAGCGCCGACGATGCTATGACGACCGATGCGGACGGGCAGTTTGGCCTCCTCGCGGTACTTGAGCGGCAACGTCGGGCCGGTTAGATGCAGACCGCTGTAATCATCACTCTGCGAGAACACGTGGCTTCCGTAGGCGATGCCGGAAAAGTCGTCGAGAAACACGCCTTCACTGCCGCCAGCGATATTGACGAATACCGCGAGATGCACGTTGCGTCCCATCACCACTCGTCCCGATACCACGCAGAAGTCGTCGATGCGCGAGTGATCTCCGATCTCGATCTGGTCGGCGTTATGTACCGCCGCTCGATCGCTGACCTTCACATTCCGACCGAGGCGCTTGAAACCCAGGCGTGCTAGTTGCTCGCGGTCAAGGTATGCCATAGTCGCCTTTCGAATGCACGGCGTTGAATTGCTTCCGCACAATCACGAAAGGGCAGTCCGTCCTGCGGACGTGACTATGCGCGAAGTGCTCGCCGAGACCCCGAGGCAATATCCGCGGAACTGATGAATGCGGTGCGCCGACCATGCTTCGTCGCGCCCAGCCGCAAGGCCTTACCCAAGCTCCGAGGGTCGGCGGCTTCGTCTGGTCACGTCGGCAGCGCCGGTCATGAGAATTTGGTTCGGATATGCCCGACATGCGAGACAACAGTACATGCTGATGTCGGGTCTATGCGGTCAACTTGAGCGTTCCGCGCCATCGGATGCGGCGGTCTCGCTCACCAGATAGGCCGGCCGGTCCATTGTGCGGAAATGCATACGGGCGAGGTATTCGCCCATGACGCCAAGCGCAAAAAGCTGCGCTCCGGAGAAGATCGCAATGATTGATGCGAGGAATGCGAAGCCGGGCACAGCACTCCCGTTGATCAGATAGTTGGCAAAGACGTAAATAAGGATAGAGATGCCGAACAATACTAGGACGAATCCGATAAGGCTGGCGATCTGCAGCGGGAGCGTACTGAATCCTGTCATCAAGTCGATCGCATGGCGAACTAAGCGCGGGACCGAATAACCGCTGACGCCAACGGAACGCGGGGCGTGTCGCACATTGATCGCCGCGAATCGAGATGTCGCCCAGGTGAGCAATACATCGATGGAGACGGTAGGGCTGCGATAGTCGCGAAAACCCTCCCGCAAGCGGGTGCGGAAGGCGCGGAAGGCGCTAACGTGGCGTGCCGTCTCGGCGCCCATGGCGCTGGCCAATGCGAACTTCGTCAGGCGGGAGGCTGCATCGCGAAAGAAGCCATGCTGCTCATCATGCGGTGCGCCGTACACCACATCGACGTCCGGTCCAAGCGCTGCAAGAAGCGGCGCAATCTCACTCACCGGATGCTGCAGGTCGTCATCCATCGTGACTGTGACGTCGTAGCGTGCGGCGCGGATCCCGCAGAGCAGGGCATTATGCTGACCATAGTTGCGGCTCATGCGGATGCCGCGCACGCGCTGGTCTGCCGCAGCCAATTCGGTGATGATCGACCAGGACTCGTCACCGCCGCAATCTTCTACGAAGATGATCTCGAACGTGGGAGCGATTTGCGGCATCGCCATGCTCAACTGACCGTACAACTCCCGCAAAGTCAGCGCTGCGCGATAGACGGGTATCACAACACTCACAGTCAGCATCGCGCCTCCGATCGCAACTTTGCAGCCCCCAAAGCCTCCTACTACAGATGCCTCCAGGTCGGATGTGCGAGCACCCAGCTACAGGGCAGGCGACTACTACCGGCTCTGTGACAGTACCTGCCGGTCAAGTCTCAATTCGCGAACCTGGCCGGAGCGGTTTCCACAGGCGACCTGCTGCGTCGTTCGCGTTGGCGGCCCCGTCCCCGCACTACTGCGGCAACGGCTCGCGATCAGCTGCCGCTCCCTTCGCGCTTGAGGAGCTGGTAATCACCGAACGTTGCGATCGGAACAAAGCCATGGCGCAGGTAGCTGACTAGCGGGCCGGGCGGCATTCCGCCGGCCCCCAACCGACTCCACCGCTGGGCGAGCGGAACGTTTTCGAGCAGGCAAAGGCCTTCGATCGAGCGGATGGTTTCGATCACCCTCTGCTGGCGGTCAGAGCCAAATAACGCCGTCGGGGTGGTCACGGTCACCTTATAGTCGGCGGGCGGTTGCTGCTGCGACCAGAGGTAGAAGCTGTTCATCACTGGCAGCATCACAAACGATTTGCAGTTGTGATTGACTGCGGCGACGGTCGCTTGGTAGTCCGCCGCTTGTTTCGGACTGACGCGGACGTCTCGGGCGCCTGGCAGCCCGAGCGGGACTGCGCGGTGGTACGCGGCCCGATCCCGATCGAGCCCCAGCATGAACTGGATGCTGACGAGCACAGCTACGGCCACCGTCACCGCGATTGCGCCGATCACGATGGGGGTGCGTCGTAACCTCCGGTCACCGAGACTGAAGGCGGCCAAGCGAACCCCGTTTGCGATACACAGCGCCCCGACGGGAATCAAAAGTACGGCCGACCATGACGCTTGGCTGCCCGCGACCGGGAAAGCGTGCAAGGTTTGTAAGACCGCCAGTGGCGGCAGCAATAGGCGGGCGAACTGGGTTCGCTCGTCCGACTTTCCGGGCGCCTGAATCAGCGCCACCCAGGCCAAGCTCGCGAGGCCTAGCCGCGTTACTGGGGTCGTCGAGCCGATCACAAACGGGCCGATGACAAGCATGAAGATCCCGGAGAACGCCATCAGGAGGCCGATGAGAATGCTTGCCCCGGAGACAACCCAAGTCCAGGTGAGGCTCGAGCGGTCCCCATGGTTGCGGGCGAAGTACCTATAGCCGAGTGCCCCCGCCACGGCCGACATGTCAAGGACATAGGTCCAGCTAGGCAGCGTGAGCGGAAACGAGAAAACTCCGGCAAACCGCAGCGGGACCTTGATCATCTCGGTGAGGCCGGAGGGGCTCGCTCCCCCGGCGAGGATCGCCAGGAAAAGGGCCAAGCCGACAACAAGCAAGCCGCCGCCAAGCCACCAGAGTTCTTTGGAATCGCGACGATCGACGCCGCGGGCCCGCAGCACGATCACGACGGCGAGCGCGGCGGCCGAGACATGGAGTGCGTATTGGCGAACCCATGCCTCGCTCATCTTCGAGCTCATCAGCACCAGCGGCAGCGCCACGAAGCCGACCTCGATTACCGGGCGCACCCAGCGAAGCCGGTCAAATGCTGGAAAGCTGACCACGCAAGCCAAGGCCACAGCGGAAAGTGCGAAAATGCCGACATTGATCTTTACAAGGACCAGCGCCATCACGGCGGCGCCGAGCAGGCCCATCGAAAGATATGAGCTGCGATCGCGCACGAAACAGGAAAACACCATGATCGCTGAGACCAACAAGACGATGAGACCGCCCGGATGCATCGGCTCCGCACTGAGGCTGGAAAGCTCCTGGAATACGGCCAGCTGGGTCGCGAGGCCGAGAATGATGCTCCCGGTCATGCGCCAGGAGGTCAACCCGAGAAGCAGGCTTGCGAGCACCCAGACGACCAGGGTCGCCGCGCGGCCGCAGTCGTTGGTTACTGACATCCCGAAGATGGAGAAGACCGCACCCCAAAACTCGTAGTAGAAGGGGCCGTAGCCGCCGAAGACGTCATACAGCCAGCCGTGATTGAGGAACGACTTGAGGGACATCAGCATGTAGCCCTCGTCGTCGTAGTCCCGGAACCCCGTGAAGATCCGGTAGCGAGCGATCGGATACATCGCCACGGTTAATGCCGCGAATGCCAGGTCGCCTACGCCGGACCGAACGCCGTGCGCCCGCAGCAGCCCGTTCGTTTCGTTGTTGAGAACTCTCAAGGTCGGTGCCCGACTCCGTTCGCCTCTGCGCGGTTAAGCATATTAAACGGTTGTGGGACCGCCAACCGTGATCAGCTGGGATCCTAGGCCGGGCTGCGCCAGGCCGCTCGATACTTAAGCAGCGGGCGGAAATTCTCGGGGCCGCGTCTGGGCCTTCACCAATCAGCCATCACGTCCCGAGCGAGCGAGCTTCTCCACGAGATTGGCGGCATTTACAATGCTTTCGGCGGGTTTGGTCATTTGAGTGGCGATCTCGCGGGCTCGGGCGACGATCTCCGGGGCCAGGATCTGGCGTAGGTCGGCGACCAGTGATTCGCGGGTTGTGGTCGAAAAGCGCTGGGCGGTACCCGCATTCAGTCGTCTGACCTGAGCTCCCCAGAGCGCCTGATCGATGAACGTCGACAGGATCAAGGTAGGGACTCCCGCGCGCAGACTCGCGGACGTAGTCCCCGCGCCGCCGTGATGCACGACTGCGCGGCAGGCCGGAAAGACGGCCGCGTAATTCACCGTGCCCACCACCTTGACGTGGTCGGAATGTGGGACGTTGCCGAAGTCAGTCCTGCCGGAGCAAATCAACGCCCGCTCTCCCAACTGCGCGCACGCCGCGCTGATCATTTCGACCGTGTCAACGGCAGATCCGATCGGTGTGCTGCCAAAGCCGAAACAGATCGGCGGTGTTCCCGCAGCAATCCACGACGCGACCTCGTCATCGGCATCGGTCGTCAACTCCAGCATCAGCGCGCCCACAAAGGGCCGTCGGCCATCCCATTTCGCCCATTCGGTGGCCAGCCCGGGGAAGCAAACCTCGTCATAGGCCTGGATTTCCAGCGATCCGCGTTCAGCGAACCGCCGCCCGGGCGGGCCTGATGCCTTCGTTAGGCCGAGTTCACGGCGCTGCGCGCCGTCGATTTTCCTCGACATGCGCCAATACGCCGACCACTCGTTCGCCGTCATGGAAAAGCGAATCAAAGGCGATGGAACAAACGGAATAGGGCGGCCGTCAGCCAGGATCGGAACGAGTTGACCGTTCGCCCGTACCGGGGAGTGGTGCAGGGTGACTAACGGAATGTCGTGATACTCCGCAATGTTGGCGGCGGACTCCTCGAGATACAGGCCGGTGACTAATAGGTCGGCCCCGTCCGTCAGCGGCGTGAGTATTTTGCTCGTCTCCCGCCAGCACCGCGCATAAAGCTTCCGAGATTCGCGCCACCGCAACTTCTGGAGGAAATTCGCCTCCATCCAAATTTTGCGCTGCGCCTCCACGAACGACTGCAAATCCGGTCCGAAACCGACCGCCTCAAGGCCAGCCCCCTCGACGAAGCCCACCAGGTCAGGGGGGACGGCCATGCGGGCTTCGTGCCCCCTGCGCAGCAGCTCACGACCAACAGCGACGCAACCCTCGATGTCGCCCCGACTTCCATAGGACGCCAGCACAAATCGCATCGGCGGACTAGTCACCTCGTCTCAGGTCAGGCGCGCGACGTAGCTTACCGTGCGCTTATCACCTAATCGACCGAAAAGGCCCGCAACCCGCAAAATAACTGCCTTGATCAACGATGCCGTTGCTTAACGCTCCTTGCCCTCGACATCTACTATGAATCGACAGCGACGCCCCGCCGTCGTAGCGCAACGAGGAGTGAGACGGCCGCGATATGGTAGGACACCTGGGATGCCTTGACACGTATCCGCTTGTCGAAGCAGCAATTTCGTGAAGCGAGCGTTTATCACCGGGATCACCGGACAGGTTGGCTCATATCTCGCTGAACTGCTGCTCAGTAAGGGATACGAGGTGCACGGGCTGGTGCGCCGAACGTCGACATTCAACAGTTGGCGGATCGATCACCTCTATGTCGATCCACACCAACCGGACGCACGGCTGTTCTTGCACTACGGGGACCTGCTCGACGGGACACGCCTCGTCACCTTGCTAAGCACCATCGAACCCGACGAGGTCTACAACCTCGCAGCACAGTCACACGTGCGGGTCAGCTTTGACGAACCCGTATACACCGGCGACGCCACCGCCATGGGATCGATACGGTTGCTGGAAGCCGTCCGGCTGTCGCGGGTACACTGCCGCTTTTACCAAGCGTCCTCGTCGGAGATGTTCGGCGCCTCGCCACCACCGCGAAACGAGCAGACCCCGTTCTACCCGCGCTCTCCTTACGGCGCGGCGAAGGTCTACGCGTACTGGGCCACACGTAACTATCGGGAAGCCTACGGATTGTTCGCCGTGAACGGTATCTTGTTCAACCACGAATCACCCCGGCGCGGTGAGACATTCGTGACCCGAAAGATCACCAGATCCGTGGCCCGCATCAAGGCCGGCATCGAGTCCGACGTCTACCTTGGCAACCTCGATGCCGTCCGTGACTGGGGCTATGCGCCCGAATACGTCGAAGGGATGTGGCGGATGCTGCAGGCACCCGAACCCGAAGACTTTGTTCTCGCAACAGGGCGCGGTTACAGCGTGCGCGAGTTCGCCCAGACCGCCTTCGATCACGCCGGACTCGACTGGCAAAAATATGTCAAGTTCGACGAACGCTATCTGCGCCCTACCGAAGTCGATTCGCTAATCGGCGATGCAAGCAAGGCCGCCCAGACACTGGGGTGGAAGGCCTCCATTCACACCGCCGAACTGGCGCGGATCATGGTCGACGCCGACATCGCCGCATTGGAATGCGACGGCACACCATGGATCGACAAACCAATCCTTCCCGGCTGGAACTAAACACCAGGATGCACCCGTCAGTCGGCCCTCTCGACCGCACCTTGCCGGTATACATCGCCGGGCACCGCGGGCTCGTCGGGTCCGCCCTGTTGCGCAAGTTTCAGGCCGAAGGATTTACCAATTTGCTTGTGCGCTCACACAGCGAACTCGACCTGACGGATCGAAAGGCCACCTTTGATTTTATTTTAGAGTCAAGACCTGAGGTCATCCTCGACGCGGCGGGCCGGGTCGGCGGCATCATGGCCAACAACACATATCCGGCCGATTTCCTGTCAGAGAATCTCCAGATTCAGGTCAATCTGCTGGATGCCGCCGTGGCGGCGCGGGTGCCGCGGCTGCTGTTTCTCGGCTCCTCGTGCATCTATCCCAAGTTCGCCCAACAGCCCATCCGGGAGAGTGCGCTACTGACCGGGGCCTTGGAGCCGACCAACGACGCGTACGCAATCGCCAAGATTGCGGGCATCCTTCAGGTCCAAGCGGTCAGGCGTCAGCATGGCCTGGCGTGGATCTCTGCGATGCCCACCAACCTGTACGGACCGGGTGACAACTTCTCCCCGTCAACCTCGCACCTACTGCCCGCACTCATCCGAAGATACGAAGAGGCCAAAGCCAGCGGCGCCCCAGAGGTGACGAACTGGGGCACCGGAACTCCCCGGCGTGAGCTGCTGCATGTCGATGATCTGGCGAGCGCGTGTCTGTACCTGTTGGAACACTTCGACGACCCTAATCAGGTCAACGTGGGTACCGGTATCGACCACACCATCGCCGAAATCGCCGGGATGGTTGCCGCAACCGTGGGCTACTCCGGCGAAACCCGTTGGGATCCAAGCAAACCGGATGGAATGCCGCGCAAATTGTTGGACATTTCGGTGTTGCGGGAGGCGGGATGGCAGCCAGGAATCGCGCTGCGAGACGGCATCGAAGCGACGATAGCGTGGTATCGCGCAAACGTCGGCCCATTAAGGACATGAATGCGCGTCGGCGACGGCTCTGTTGAACGGCGCTTTCACCACAGGCTAGACCGTGTGGCGAGGTAGGCTCATTGGTACTCCGTTTCCTCGGACCCTCGCATATTCGCGTGTTAGCGTTGCGCAGTGGATTTCTCCCACCGTGTTCGATTGATCGCGCGCCGCGCCGGTTTCGAGCTGTCAAGCTACTCTCCCGGCTTGGACTGGGAGCGCAACTTTATGAATCAACTCGAATCGCATCGAGTCAATGTCGTGCTTGATGTCGGAGCCAACTCGGGGCAATACGCCACCGGCCTGCGCAAGGCGGACTTCGAGGGTCGTATCGTCTCCTTCGAACCCCTTT
The DNA here is from genome assembly GCF_001667075.1 of Mycobacterium sp. 852014-52450_SCH5900713. Classification (GTDB taxonomy): domain Bacteria; phylum Actinomycetota; class Actinomycetes; order Mycobacteriales; family Mycobacteriaceae; genus Mycobacterium. Next base: position 55,254 of record NZ_LZIL01000028.1, read on the forward strand.
CGGAACCGTTTTCCCAGCTGGCGCGCAGGGCATCAACGGATCCGCTATGGGATTGCCGGGCGTGTGCACTAGGTGATGTTGACGGAAAGATTGCAATAAATGTGGCAGCAAATGCCGGTGAAAGCAGTTCCGTCTTGCCGATGCTGAAGGCCCATCAGGACGCCTTCCCCTGGGCCGACTACGTAGGTACCGAGGTCGTGGCTATACACCGACTTGATTCCATAGCGCCAGAAATTCTCCGGCCGACTGATGTCACATTCATCAAAATCGACGTTCAAGGGTTTGAGAAGCAGGTGCTCGCAGGCGCCAAATCGACGCTGAATGACCGTTGCATCGGTATGCAACTTGAACTGTCGTTCGCCCCATTGTACGAAGGAGGCATGCTCATCCGTGAAGCACTCGAACTGGTGGAATCGTTGGGCTTTACGCTGACGGGGTTGCAGCCCTGTGTCACCGATGTTCGCAATGGCCGGATGCTGCAGGCCGACGGTGTCTTCTTCCGCGAGGGCGATTGACCGGAGGCGCATCACGCGGGCCGAACGAAACACCAAGTACTGGACCGAGCGCTCGAGCAGAAGATTGTGAGTACGTCGTGACCGCCCCAATGTTCTCGATCGTCGTGCCGACGCTGAACGTGGCTGCGACCCTGCGTGCTTGCCTCCAGAGCGTTGTTCAACAGACCTGCAGTGACTTCGAGCTGGTCCTGGTCGACGGAGGCTCGACGGACGATACCGTCGAGATCGCGAAAAGCTTCGCCTCCGATTCGTGCGCACGCATGCTCATCCATTCGGCCCCCGACCAGGGCACTTACGACGCCATGAACCGTGGCGTCAGCATGGCTAACGGATCTTGGGTGCTGTTTCTGGGAGCCGACGACACCGTATATGAGGCAGACACATTGGCGCGGGTGGCCGCCTTCATCGGCGAACATGAGCCTAGCGATCTCGTATACGGCGATGTGCTGCTGCGCTCAACCTCGGTTCGTCACGCCGGTGCCTTCGATCTCGACCGCCTGCTGTACGACACCAACATCTGCCATCAGGCGATCTTCTACCGCCGCGAGCTTTTCGCCGGCATCGGACCCTACAACCTGCGCTACCCCGTCTGCGCCGATTGGGACTTCAATATCCGCTGCTTCTCCAACCCCGCGCTCGTCACCCGATACATGGACATTGTCGTCGCCCGGTACAACGACATGAGCGGCGTCAGCATGAGTAAGGACAAAGAATATTTGAAGCGGCTGCCGGTTTACCTTTGGATATTCAACCTGATGCGATGGAGGACCAAAGAAGGTCGCCGCGCGCTCTTCCTAGGGTACATTCGGTCGTTTCGTGTCCGAACGTCTCAGGTGCGCGAAGCCGGCTCGAGGCTATTTGGCGCTCGCAACACCTGAAGTATCGTCGTTCTGCCTCTCGGGGTACGGATCGCACTGCCACAGTGCGGCTCAAGCGCTCGACTCGGCGGCGCTCCGGTAGCCGCGCACGGCGATCGGGATGAAAACCGCGAACAGCACCAGCGCCCAGCAAAAAGTTAGCGCGAGGGGCCACAACAGCGGGCCGCCGTGGGCCAATCCCCACATCGCCTCGATGGGCGCCGACATCGGCTGCATACGAACGAACGGTCGAAGCCAGTCGGGGTACAACATGATCGGCGTGGTCCCCGGGTTGAGGAACGCCAGCGCAACGGTGCCGGCCGCCAGCCAGGTCATGAGGGCAACACCGTTGGTACGGATGGCGATCGCCATGACCAGCGTCGTGAACCCGACCACCATGATCGGGGGGATCAGGACGTACACCAGGACTGTGGCCCAGCCGTGAGTGAAGCGCAGTCCCATCGCGACCCCGAGGGCGGTGATCAAGGCAGTTCCGAGCAGGGCGCGCGCCGCCTCGGCCGTCAAACGCCCGGTCAGCGCGCTTGCGCGGTGAACCGGCAGCACCCACATCCTGCTCAGCAGTCCAGAATCGCGCTCCATCGCGATGCCAAGCGAAGTGCTGAGGGCGCCGAACACCCCGGACAGCACCGCACACACCGGAACCAGGCCGTAGACACTCTGGACGCCGGTGAGCTTGTGCACGCGCTCGTCCAGCACCACGACGTAGACGAGCAAGAGGCAAACGGGGACGATCAGGGACCCCACCAGCACCGCACGCTCGCGCCGCCACTCGGTGAGGAGTCGACCGGCTTGCACCCAGCTCTGGGTGACTAGCGAGGTTGGCAGCCGAGCTTCGGCCATCACTGGCTCCGCCTCTGCAGACGCAGCGTGACCGCGCCGAAAACCAGCACCATCCCCACACACCAGGCCAGGCTGGCCGCCAAATTGCCGAGCGCCACGTGGCCGGAGCCCAAGCCGCGCAGTGTTTCGGCGACCACTGACAACGGCTGGTTGCGCACATACGGGCGCAACCACCCGGGAAAGTTGCTCTCGGGGGCGATCCCTGTGGACAACATGAACAACAAGAGTTGGGGAACGAACAGTACGTGGCTGGTCCCTTGGGGGCTGCTGGTCAGTGAACCCAGCGCGTCGGCGCCGAGTGCCACAGCTAAGCCCAGCAGCAACGCGATGACGACGAAGGCCAACGCATACAGCAGTCCGCCGGTCATCCGGAATCCGAATGCGTAGCCTGCCGCGATCGCCACTGCCAGGGCGAGCGCGGCCCGGACCAAGGTCGCCACTATTCGGGCACTTACCGGAACTGCCGCGGCGATGGGCAACGTCTTCAACCGCTCCCCCAGCCCATGCAGATGATCACGTGCTGCGCGGTCCGCGGTGAGCATCGCAACCAAGACCACCGCCTGGATGGCGACGGCTGGGACCAGGTACTGCGAGTAGCTGACGTGTCCAGTGTCGACCAGGCCGTGCAGCGCCAGGGAAAAGCCGGCCAGATATCCGACGGGTGAGAAAATCTCGAATATCAAGCCGCCGTCTCGTGCCGCGGCGAGCAGCGAACGTTCGGTCAGTGCACCCAGGGCTGTCATGGTTGGGCAACGGGCCGCTCGGTGAGGCGCATGAACGCCTCGTCCAGCGAAGGTTTGCGCAACGAGATGTCGATGAGTTCGACGCCGATTGCGTCGACGCGTCGAAACACCTCACCCAGTGTGGCCACCCCCTCGGGCGCGGGCACCGACACGAAGTTCATCTCGGTGTCGATATCGATCCCTTCGAGGCCGGCCAACGCGGCCGCGACCTTCGGCAGGTCCGCCGGATTGGCGGGGGTCACCTGGCAGTAGCTGCTGCCTACCCTCTGTTTAAGTTCCTCGGCCGTGCCGCTGGCGATCACCTGTCCGTGGTCGATGAGCACGATCGAGTCGCTCAGCACGTCGGCCTCTTCCAGATATTGCGTGGTGAGCAGCACGGTGACACCCTGCAGGGCCAACGAACTCACAAATGACCACATGGCACGGCGGCTACGTGGGTCGAGCCCGGTGGTCGGCTCATCGAGGAAGAGCACTCTCGGCAGCACCACCAGGGCGCTTGCAAGATCGACGCGTCGCCACATGCCTCCCGAGTACGTCGAGACCCGTCGATCGGCAGCCCCGACGAGGTCGAACTGCTCGAGAAGCTCGTCGGCCCGAGCCTTCGCCTGCTGGCGACGTAGGCCGCGCAGCCTGCCGAACAAGACGAGGTTCTCCCGCCCGGTCAGGTATGGGTCCATCCCGGTGAACTGGCCCGCCATCCCGATGCTGGCGCGCACTTGGCCGGCCTGGCGAACGACGTCGTATCCGCTGACAAAGGCACGCCCCGAAGTGGGGCGGATCAACGTCGACAGGATGTTGATGGTGGTCGTCTTGCCGGCACCGTTGTGGCCGAGCAGGCCGCACACCGTCCCTGCGGGAACGGAGAAGCTCACGCCGCCCAGTGCGTGCGTGTTGTCCCCGAATGTCTTCGTGAGGCCGACAACCTCAATCGCGAGTGGGCTCACTCTCGAAGTATTTCATGGTGCGTTGCTACGCGTTGACGGTATGGGTGGTCCCACCCTGTATCCGCCGACGCCGACCCAACATGGACCTATGGCCGCGGTGTAACTGACGGTCAAACTCACTTCCACATGCGGGAAATTAGTGCGCGCAGCCACACGTTCGCAGCCGCCACGGCCCGAGAATCTCGACGAGCCAACAATTTAGCTTCTTCCTCGACGAACGAGTGGGCGATAACGGCGGGCCGTCGCCTATTGCGCTTTGGCGATTTCCGCTCGAACTCCATCAGGCGTTCGCGCGCAGTCTCTTCGTCCGCACCGTCGCGCGTGAGCACCACCAGGCTGCTGCGAAACCATGGAAAGGTCGAAAGCGATTGCAGTGCCAGGGAATCGAATAGGCAGGGGCGCCATCCGGCCGACGCAAACAAGTCGAGCCAGTGTGACATCGGCTGCCCGTTGAAAAGGCCTGCTTCGGAGCGCCCCGCGCCGCCAGATAGGACGATGCGCTCACGCGCCCGGCACGCGATGTTTCTGACGAGGGCGGATTCCGGCTCGCCCGGAATATGTTGCGGTGGCTGCACACACATCACCAGATCGAAGGTCTCCGCTAGGTCTACGGGCTCGCAGCCGTCGATGCTCGCCGTCCGCTTGGCGCTATGAGCAGCGAAATACTTCAGGTACGCCTTCGAACCCCCGCCGATCGCCAGGACGGATGTGGGGCGATAGCGCTCCGCGAGATAACGAAAGGGTGGTAAATCCGCGTACAAAGCTGGTTCCGACCCGCCGCCTTTGAACGGCCGCTGCACGCGCCGCCATACCGCAATCTTCCCACCCGAATTTTTCAGGATCTGGATGTCGGAGGCTAGACCGGACGCGTCGGCCTCCGGGTTGAATATTCTGTCGATGGACCTCACGACTTTTTGCAGCGGCGTGCAGCTGATCGCCGGTTGCGCTGTCAATCTCCCGTAACCAGGTGCGACGGGGTCACGCACGACGTCGCTGGGCCACGTTAATTCAGTCCCGGAGAAGTCCGCGTATTTGAGCGCTTCGCGTGTCAGATCCTCCGCCGAAAACGAAGGTCCGCGAATAATGCGCTCGTATACGACCTTCCAGTGAATCGCGTGTGCGAAATCGAGCCGATATCTATTCCGCTCGAGATTGGCGATCCAGCCAACCAGGATTTTGCTGGTGAACTGGTCGACGCTGCGGACCGGGAAGTGGGCTATCGTGACGTCCCTCAGCTTGATCTTGCGCAGTGACCGACCGAAGTAAGTGGCGCCATGGTTGCCTTGCTTGATCCGTAGTTTCGTATCCAGCTTTGGCTTGGTGACGATGATGGGTTTCCACCAGGCGTGTTCGTCCGCCTTCCGGTGGGTGATGCCCCGTAGGGGATCTGACGCATCGCCTTCCGGGCCCGTGGGAGCGGGGATGTAGGTGCGCCAACGATATTGGGCTTGCGTACCGGGGCGCATCGCACGCAATTGGGAATACAGCGCCTCCCGCGACGGTGTGACGATGAATTCGTCGGCATCCAACAAAAACACGAAGCGTGGCTTGAACTTGGGCACTACCCTGCGATACACCGCGGTCACAATTTCCGCCTGGAAGTGACCCACGATCGGATCGTCGAATAGTATTACGGGCAACCCTTCACGTTGCAGCCGCACGAGGATTTCCCGCGTGTCGTCGACCGAGTCGTTATCGACGATGGCCAGCGCATCCATGAAGTTCAAATTGTGTCGGACGAATGCCTCAATGACATCGGCCTCGTTTTTCACCATCGCGATCCCGAGCGCTTCGATCATGCTTGTAGCGCCAGGTCAAAGTGCATCGCGGATCAAACCTTTCGGAGGTCGTGCGCACCAGGGCACCGGACATTATTCCCGGTTCTTCAGCACTTCGGGCCATCTTCGATCCCATCGGCGCGCAGAACCTCGAGCGCGCCGACGCTTCCGCGGTGCCGTGACACGGCGAACAACACAGTTGGTTCGGCCGCGGAAACCCTTGAACGCAAACCTAAATCACGTTAGCCGGCGACGGCTCCCGGCTCGAAGAACGGCGCTCCGTACTCGGTCACCGGTTCGAAGCCGCGCTTGCGCGCCTTCTCGGCGGCCTTGCGAATAAGGGCGTAGATGCCGACGAACGCCGCGTGATCGGTCATCACGAACGGCGTCAGCAGCCGGTTGTGCACCAGCGAGAAGGCCAGGCCGCTCGCGGGGTCGGTCCAGCCGAGCGAGCCGCCCAACCCGACGTGACCGAAGCCCGGCATCACGTTGCCGATGGGCAGGCTGTGGTAGCCCAGGTGGAATGCCAGCGGCATGAACAGGTTTCGGTCCGGGCGCAGGCTCCGTCGACCGGTCAGGCCGGCGACCAGTTCGCGGGACAGGAATCGGATGCCGTCAACCTCGCCGCCGTTGGCGATGGCGCCGTACATCCGTGCCAGTCCCCGGGCGGTCACCACCCCGTTGGCCGCCGGGATCTCCGCGTCCAGCAAGGGGGTGTCACCCTGCACGGCGGCGACCATGCCCGGGAAGTACATGGACCGGAATCCGCCGGACAGCTCGTTGGCCACCCTGCGGGTCACGAAGCTCAGGACCGGGTTCCGCACGAGGTTCTGCGGCGCCACGATCTGGGCGACCCGCGTCGGCGCCCCGACCGGCGGCCGACCCAAATACAGCCCGTCGGTGCCCAGCGGCTCGGCGAGCTCCTCGCGGATCAGCACTCGCATGCCTTTTCCGGTCACGCCCCGGGCCAGGCCGGACATCAACCATCCGAAGGTCAGCGCGTGATAGGCCGACTTGCCCAACAGCCGTCCCGGCGCCGCCGCGGCCAGCCGTTCTTCCATCACGACGTGGTCCAGCAAGTCTTCGGAGCTGGCGCCGCGCAGGCCCGACAGGCCGGCAGCGTGCCTCATCACGTCGCGCACGGTGAGGTTCGCCTTGCCGTTGGCCGCGAAGTCCGGCCAGTACTCGGCAACCGGCGCCTCGTAGTCGATCAGCCCGCGGTCGGCGAGCCGGTGAATGACGGTGGCGGCCATGCCCTTTGTCGCCGAGAACACCATCGGGGCGCTGTCGGCCGACCACCGCGTATGGCCGCCTCGGTCGGACCACCCGGTCCAGACGTCGACGACGGGTTGGCCGTCCAGATACACCGCCAGCGCGCCGCCGCCGAAGCGGCGGGCGGGGAACATACTGGAAAAACTGCGAACGACGCATCCGAAGTGTGAGTCCGCCGCGCCGGACACACGGTGACCTGCGTCAAGGTCATCGTGGACAGGGACCGCGCGGCGATTGACTCGGGTTTCCACCGTCACGCTTTTGAATTTACTTCGATTTCACACCGTCCCGGAGCGAAATCGGATTGTTTATCTATCCGTTATTCTGACGCAGCCGTTAATATTTGCTGGGCCGCCAGCGCGGGGGTCAGCTCCCCCGCCTTGACCTGGCGTTCGACATCGGCACGCATCTTGCGCACCTTCGGGTTGGACAGGACCCGATCCAGGACGGTGTCGCGCACCATCTGCCACGTCCAGTCGACTTGCTGGGCACGCCGGCGCGCCTCGAACTCGCCGGCCTCGGTGAGCACCTGACGATGACGTTCGATGGTGTCCCACAATTCCTGCAGGCCGGTCCCCTCGGTCGCGCTCATCGTGAGAACGGGTGGCCGCCAGAGCGTTTCACGGGGATGAATCAGCCTGATCGCCGAGGACAGCTCGCGGGCGGCCATCCGCGCCTCCGCGAGGTGCTCCCCGTCGGCCTTGTTCACCACCACGATGTCGGCCAGCTCCAGCGCACCCTTCTTGATGCCCTGCAGCTGATCGCCGCTGCGCGCCAGGGTCAGCAGGACGAACGTGTCGACCATGTTGGCGACCGTCACCTCGGACTGGCCGACGCCAACCGTCTCGATGATGATCACGTCGAAACCGGCGGCCTCCAACAGCACCACCGTCTCGCGGGTGGCCTTTGCTACGCCGCCCAGAGTGCCCGACGTCGGCGACGGGCGGATATACGCGTCCGGGTGCACCGCCAGCCGCGCCATCCGGGTCTTGTCGCCGAGGATCGATCCACCGCTCCGCGTCGACGACGGGTCGACGGCAAGCACCGCGACCCGGTGGCCCTGCTCGATCAGATGCATGCCGAGGGCCTCGATGGTGGTGGATTTCCCCACCCCGGGGGTCCCGGTGATGCCGACGCGGTGCGCGTTGCCCGAGTCCGGTGTCAGCGCGAGCAGCAGCTGCTGCGCCTTCTCGTGATGGTCGGCGCGGGTGGATTCCAGCAGCGTGATCGCCCGCGGCAGCGCCGCGCGGTCGCCGCCGCGAACGGCGGCGGCCAGCTCGTCGACGGTGTCGCTCTTGCGGGCTGCCATCTAGTCGAGCGGGTAACCCAGCCGCTCGGCAAGCTTGCGCAGCAAGCCGATCGCGGCCTCGGCGATCACCGTCCCGGGCGGGAAGATGGCGGCGGCCCCGGCCCGGTAAAGCTCATCGAAGTCACCGGGCGGTATCACCCCGCCGACCACGATCATGATGTCGGGCCGTCCCACCTCGGCCAGCGCGTCGCGCAGCGCCGGCACCAGCGTCAGGTGGCCGGCGGCCAGCGACGAAACGCCGACCACGTGCACGTCGTTGTCGGCGGCCTGCCGGGCCACCTCCTCGGGCGTGGAGAACAGCGAGCCGACGTCGACGTCGAAGCCGAGGTCGGCGAAGGCCGTCGCGATCACCTTCTGGCCGCGGTCGTGACCGTCCTGGCCCATCTTGGCCACCAGAATCCTGGGCCGGCGGCCGTCGGCCTCGGCGAACTTCTCGACTAGTTCGGTGGCGGTTGCGATGTTCTGGGCCTTTCCGGCTTCGTCCCGGTAGACGCCGGCGATGGTGCGGATCTCCGCCTGGTGCCGGCCGTATACCTTTTCCAGCGCGTCGGAGATCTCCCCGACCGTGGCTTTGGCCCGGGCGGCGTTGATCGCCAGCGCCAGCAGATTATTACCCAATCCGTCCTCGCCGGCGCGACCATGCGCGGCGGCGGCCCGGGACAGGTCGGCGAGCGCGGAGTCGACCGCGGACTGGTCGCGGCCGGCCCGCAGCTCTTTGAGTTTGGCCAGCTGCTCGGCGCGCACCCGGCTGTTCTCGACCTTGAGGACCTCGACCTCTTGGTCCTCTTCGACCTGATACTTGTTGACGCCGATCACCGGCTGGATGCCGGAGTCGATGCGCGCCTGGGTTCGCGCGGCGGCCTCCTCGATACGCAGCTTCGGGATGCCCTCGTTGATGGCCTGGGCCATGCCGCCGTGCTCGGCCACCTCCGCGATGTGCGCCCGGGCCCGCTGCGCGAGCTGGTGGGTCAGCCACTCCACGTAATACGAGCCGCCCCACGGGTCGATGGGCCGCGTGGTGCCCGACTCCTGCTGCAGCAGCAGCTGTGTGTTGCGCGCGATCCGCGCGGAGAAGTCCGTGGGCAGCGCCAGCGCCTCGTCCAGGGCGTTGGTGTGCAGCGACTGGGTGTGCCCCTGGGTCGCGGCCATCGCCTCGATGCAGGTGCGCGCGACGTTGTTGAACGCGTCCTGCGCGGTCAGCGACCAGCCGGACGTCTGCGAATGTGTGCGCAGCGACAGCGATTTGGGGTTCTTCGGGTTGAACTGGGCAACCAGCTCGCTCCACAGCAACCGGCCCGCCCGCAGCTTGGCGACCTCCATGAAGAAGTTCATCCCGATGCCCCAGAAGAACGACAGTCGCGGCGCGAACTTGTCGATGTCCAGGTCGGCGTCCAGGCCCGCCTTGATGTAGTCGACGCCATCGGCCAGCGTGTAGGCCAGTTCCAAATCGGCTGTGGCGCCGGCCTCTTGGATGTGATAGCCGGAGATCGAGATGGAGTTGAACTTCGGCATCTTCGCGCTGGTGTAGCCGAAGATGTCGGAGATGATCCGCATCGACGGCTTGGGCGGATAGATGTAGGTGTTGCGCACCATGAATTCTTTGAGGATGTCGTTCTGGATGGTGCCCGCCAGCTTCTCCGGCGGCACCCCCTGCTCCTCGGCGGCCACCACGTACAGCGCCAGGATCGGCAGCACGGCGCCGTTCATGGTCATCGACACCGACACCGTCGAGAGGTCGATACCGTCGAACAGCTGACGCATATCAAGAATGGAATCGATTGCCACACCGGCCATTCCGACGTCGCCCTGGACGCGGGGATGGTCGGAGTCGTAGCCGCGGTGGGTAGCCAGGTCGAAGGCCACCGACAGGCCCTTCTGGCCGGCCGCCAGATTGCGGCGGTAGAACGCGTTCGACTCGGCCGCGGTGGAGAACCCCGCGTACTGGCGGATGGTCCACGGCTGGTTGACGTACATCGTGGGGTACGGGCCGCGCAGGAATGGCGGTTCGCCGGGGAAGCTGTTCAGCGGGTAACCGCCGGCCACCGCGGCGGCCCGGTCGGCGCCGATGTACACCGGCTTGACGGCGATGTCTTCGGGCGTGTGCCACTCGAGCTGATCGGGCGTGTACCAGTGCGCCGCCGCGGCGGCCGCGACGTGCTTTTCCACGGCGGCTTCGTTGGGCGGCGGCAGCGGGCGGTCGCCGTTCAGCGGGACGTCGGCGAAGTTACCGATCACGGGTGCGGTTGTGGTCATGGCGGCTACGCTCCCAGTCGAGTCAGCAGGTTCGAAAGGGCCTCGACCGCATTGATTTTCGCGGTCAGGAATTCGTCGGGCCGGTGCTCGGCGTCGGCCACGGCCTTCTCCGGGCCGGCCAGGTAGATCCTTAACACACCGGCGGTTCGGGCCGCCTCGACAATCGCGGCGGCCTCGTCCTGGTAGCGCTTGTCGGTGCCGCAGATGACCGCGGCGCTCGGCGATCCCGCGTCGGCGACCGCCTTCGCGACACCGGCGGCGTCGACCGTGCCCGGGTTGACGGCTTCGATGCCGCCCGACGCCAGCAGGTTTGCGGCGAACGTGGCCCGGATGTTGTGCTCGGCCAGCGGGCCCAACGGAAGCAACAACGCCTGCGGACGCGCACCGGTGCTGGCCAGGAAGGCGTCGGAACGGTCGCGCAACGCCTCGAATGCGGCGGCGTACCGCTGCAGGTTGCCCGCGGCCAGCGGTGAAGCCGACGAATCATCGTGCGGCAGGGCGGGTTCGGTGAGATTCGGGAACTCGTTGACACCGGTGATCGCCGTGCGGCGGTGCGCGATGTCGTCGGCGCGGCGCGCGGCGACCTCGGCGATCTGGTCGGCGACGTACTGGCGCGCCTCGACGAAGCCGCCGCGCGCCTCGATGGCCTGGAAGTGCTCCCAGGCCTGCTCCGCGAGCCGGGCGGTGAGGTCCTCGACGAACCAGGAACCGCCCGCCGGGTCCAGCACACGGCCGACGTGCGACTCCTCCAAGAGCAGCAGCTGCGTGTTGCGGGCGATCCGGCGCGCGAAGCTTCTGGCCGTGCCGGGGAAGCCGCCCGGGATCGCCACGTCGAACGGGAGCACCAGCACGGTGTCGGCGCCGCCGACGCCCGCACCGAAGGCGGCCAGCGTGCAGCGCAGCATGTTCACCCACGGGTCGCGTTGGGTCATCATCGGCAGCGACGTTTCGGCGTGCACGGTGACGGCGCCGCCGTCGGGGTCACCGACGACCTCCGCTACCCGCGCCCACAGGTGGCGCACGGCCCGCATCTTGGCGAGCGTCACGAACTGGTCGTCATCGGCGGCCAGCCGGAAACTGATCTGCCGCAACGCCTCCCCGACCGACATGCCCGACTCGGTGAGCGTCCGGAGATAGGTCACCCCGGCGGCCACGGTGCCGGCCAGCTCCCACGTCGCGTTGGCGCCCAGGTTGTGGAAGGCGGGCCCGTCGACGGTGATCGCACGCACGCCGCGCTCCCGGGCCGCGCGCTTGGCGACCGCGACAACCTCGTCCACCGCGGGCACGGGACGATCGCTCAGTGCCGCGGTGAAGGGGTCGCCGCCCAGGTCGATCGAGAGTATTTCGCGCTGGTCTGGTTGGACGCCGGCGGCCAACGCCAACATGACGTCGGCTGCGGCGGAGTAGTCCGCGCCCGGGTCGACGATGACCGGCGCCATGCTCAGGTGCACGCCCTGCAGGGCGTCGGCGAGCTGGTCGACCGTCACGCCGGATTCGCCCACCCGCAGCACCAGCGCGCCGGCCCCGTTGCCGAGTGCTTCGAGCACCGCCGAGTTGACATCCTGGGCCGTTACCCCGGCGACGCGATCGGCGGGGAACGCCTCGGCCACCTTCCAGCCGGACTTGACGTCGCGCAGCGCGTCGGCGCCCCGCACGAAAGGCCACTCGCCCGGCAGCGGCGGCTCCGGCAGCTCGTCCAGCGCCGTGTACAGCGCCCGGACGGCGATGCCGTCATAGGTCGGGGTTTCCAGCAGCCGCTCGGGCTGGTCGCCGAGCTCGTCGGGGTCCTTCCGGGTGCTTTTCGACAGCACGCCGGCGACCGCACTGCGCCAACGCCCGCGAACCTGTTCTAGTTCGGCGAGCTCGGGTACATCAATAGACACCGATTGCTCCCTTTTTTGCCAGCAAATGGGGCCTGCGACTTACTAATGAGGCTAATTGATCGAGCCTGTCGGCTGAAAACCGCGCGGCGCGACCAGCAAGGCAGGCCGGTGATGAAACGCCAGCCTCGGGAAACGAGTTATTCACCTGCGCCCCGTAACCTTTACAGGCGTGACGGCTTCCGCCACCTGCAGAATCAACCGGACGCTGCGCGACCTCGGCGGCGCGCTGGGCTCCGCCGCGCGTCTGCTGTCGCGGCCCCGGGTGATCGCCACAGTGGTCGGTATCACACTGTTGATCGCGGCCGCCTCATGGCTGCCGGTGCCCACCCCGGTGCAGATGCGCGATTGGGCGGAGTCGGTCGGCCCCTGGTTCCCGCTGGCGTTTCTGGCCGCGCACATCGTGGCCACCGTCGTGCCGGTTCCGCGGACGGCGTTCACCCTGGCCGCCGGGCTGCTGTTCGGCCCGCTGACGGGTGTGGCGATCGCGGTGGGTGCCAGCACCGCGAGCGCGGTGATCGCGATGCTGCTGGTGCGCGCGGCCGGGTGGCGGCTGAACCGCCTGGTTCGCCACCGGTCCATCGACACCGTGGACGAGCGCTTGCGGCAGCGGGGCTGGCTGGCCATCTTGTCGCTGCGACTGATTCCCGCCGTGCCGTTTTCGGCGATCAACTACGCCGCCGGTGCCTCGACGGTCCGGGTGCTGCCGTACACCCTGGCCACGCTGGGCGGCCTGCTGCCCGGCACCGCCGCCGTGGTGATCCTCGGCGACGCGCTCGCCGGTCACCCCAGCTCACTGCTGTACCTGGTGTCGGTGTGCACGGCGACCCTGGGTCTGACGGGCTTGGTCATCGAGATCCGCCACTACCGCCGGCACCATCGCCGCGCGCACAGTTCCGCCGCTGACCGGCCCTCCCCCGAGCCGGCCGCCATCAGCTGATCTCCCGCAGCAAATCTGCCTAATCGCCACGGCCGCCGGGCCGAAGCTGGCAAGCTGGAACGCAGAATCACCCGGCGCCACGCTCAAAGGGGGGCTGTTGGCCGGAATCCAAGCGCCGTACCCGCCGCGGTCCAGGATGCATTCCGCGTTGTTGGTCATTGCGGCGCTCTTCTGCGCCACCGCCTTCATCACCGCCGTCTACATGTTGCCGAGGAATTCCGGCCCGGCGCACGATCCCGCCCCGCCGCCGCTCCTGTCGCCGATCGATCTGCCCGCGTCGACTGCCGTCGGCCCCGGTGCGGGCATTTACGTCCAGTACGCCGACGGGACGGGCGGAATGGGCTGCACCGCCGGGTTTTTGGTGCGCACCAGCACCGGTCAGGTCGGTGTCCTCACTGCGGGCCACTGCAACCGCTCCGGCGGGGCCAGCAAGGTGACGATGAACTTCGCCGGCATCCTCCCCTATGCGACGCTGGGCACGTTCAGCCAGACGGTCAGCGAGGGCGTTCACAGCGAACAGCACGACATCGGGCTCATCGTGCTCAACGGCGACAACGTCCCGCAGAACCCGGCCATCGGGGCCTCCTTGCCGGTCTCCGGCGTCGCCACCGACCTGCAGCCCGGCCAGGAACTGTGCAAATTCGGCATGGGCTCGGGCGAGGCCACCTGCGGTCCGATCACCGAGGTCACCGGCAGCAAGGTCGTGTTCATGGCGCCCGGCCAATGCGGCGATTCCGGCGGCCCCGTCTATCTCGACGAAGGCAACGGCACGGTTCGCGCCGTCGGCATCCTGATCCGCGGGGGTGACCCGTTCAGGCATAAGCCCGGGTGCTCGGTCCCGGCGAAGTTCTCGGTCGCCGAACTCATCCAGCCGTGGCTGGACAAGTGGCGGCTCACCGCAGTGATCGCGGCGGCCCCGTCCGGCTGACGGTTCGCGGTTCTCCTTCAGGTTGACTTCAGGCTGACTTCCTAGCGTCGCGAACGTTGCGGTGCGCGAGGCGCAGTTGCGCACCCAACGGGTGAATGACCGTCTACAGCAAGGGAGAGATGGGCCGAGTGAAAATCAAACAACTCATCGCCGGTTCGCTGCTCGCGGGCGCCCTCGGGGCGGCCGTGGCCGGCTTCGGCGCCGCGGTGGCGAGTGCGGATCCGCCACCGCCACCGCCGCCCGGACAGCCGGAACCGCAGCATCCGGGGGGACCGTTCGGCGGGCCACCGGGGCCGGGTGGACCGGTTGGGCCGCCCCCACCACAGGGGCCGGGCGACCCTTTCCGGCCACCGCCGCCGGGATTCTGACGTCGGGCTAGGCGCACGGAGTGGTGGCCGCCTCATCCGGGGCGGTCACCACTCACCGGCGTTCGACCGGCAGGGTAAGCCGAAATTCGGCACCGCCGTCGTGCGGCAAACACACCAGCTCGCCGCCGTGCGCACGCGCCAGCGCCCGGGCGATCGGCAGGCCCAGCCCGGCGCCGCCGTGATCGCGGGCGCGCCCGGCGTCCAGCCGCACCAGGCGCTCGAAGATCCGCTCCCGCTCGTCGTCGGGAATGCCGGGCCCGCTGTCGGTTACGGTCACCTCCACGGTGCCTTCGTGCGTGCGGACGTCGATCATGATGGAGCCTCCCGGCGAGGTGTATCGACGAGCGTTGTCGAGCAGATTGGACAGGATCTGCGCGAGCCGGGTGGGGTCCGCGTTGACAGTCAGCTCGGCCAGGCCCGTGCGACGGACGGCGAGTTGCGGTGCCAGCATGGCCGCTCGGTCGGCTTCGGCGTCCGCGATCGCGGCCAGGTCGACGTGCTGGGTGTCCAACGGCAGCCCGGCGTCGATGCGGCTCAGATCGAGCATGTCGGAGACGAGCCGACCGGCGCGGCGGGCGTCCGACAGCAGCAGGCTGGCCCGGCGATATTGACCGTCTGCCCCGTCGTCGCCTTGCTGGGAGGCGCTGTTGGCGAGTTGCTCGGCGGCGACCTGAATCCCGGCGATCGGGGTGCGCAGTTCATGGGCGGCGTCCACGAGGAAGCGCCGGGTAGCCGTCTCGGCGCGCTGGGCCGCGTCGGCGGCGCGCTGCGCCCGGCGCTCCGAGGCCTCCAAAGCGTCCAGCATTCCGTCGAAAGCGCTTGCCGCGCGGCCTAATTCAGTATTCGCGCGGTCGGGTCGCAACCGTCGCCCGCGATCACCCGTGCGGATGTCGTTGGCCAGCGCCGTCAGCCGGTCCAGCGGGCGCAACGCCACCCGGCTGACCGCCACCAACAACAGCGCGGCGGCCACCAGGGTTGCCACGCCCGCCCCGATCATCAGCAGCCGCAACTGATGCGTCACCTGCGTGGTTTGGGTGGTGTCGGCGACGAGGATCACCCGGGCGCCATCCGGCATCATCGGCGGCGGTGGCGCAAAGGGTGGTGCGGGCGGAAAGGGCGGCGGGACCACGGGCCCGGCGACGGTGTCGGGACTGATGCCGCGATCGCCGTAGGTGGCGCCGTCGGCGGTGACCAGCAGCGCGCGCACGCCGCCGCCGTTCAGTTCGGCGGCCAACAGCTCGGGCGAGGTGCGCGCGGCGTCCAGCGTCTCGGCGCGCGACGCCGCCGCGAGCAGCCGATCGTGCAGGTTCCTGCGGGCGAGGACGCCCAGGCTGACGTCGACGGTGACACCGAGCACCACCAATAGCAGGGTCAGCAACGCCACCACCACCAGCGTCACCCGGCGCTGCAGGGAGGGAGTCCGAGTCGTCATGATCGCTGGGGTTGCAGCCGGTAGCCGATGCCGCGCACGGTGTGCAGTATCCGCGGCCCGTGGGCTTCGAGCTTGCGCCGCAAACCGCTCACGTGCACCTGGACCAGGTTGGGGTCGTAGGCGTCGTACCCCCACACGGCGTTCAGGATTTGGCCGGCACTGACGATGCGCCCGCGCTGCTCCACGAGAAAGGCCAGCAGCCGCAACTCGGTTGCCGTCAGGTCGAGGCGACGACCAGCGCGCGCGGCCACGCCGGCGTCGGCGTCGAGCATCAGGTCGCCGATCTGAACGACTTGCGGCAGCCGTCCGCGCCGGCGCAACACCGCGCCGACCCGTGACACCAGTTCGGCCAGCTCGAACGGTTTGATCACGTAGTCATCGGCCCCGCCGTCCAGGCCGCGCAGCCGATCTTCCAGGCCGTCGCGGGCCGTGATCAGGACGATCCCGACATCGCCCCAGTCGCGAATGACGCCGATGAGGTCGAATCCATCGCGCCCCGGCAGCATGACGTCGAGGACCACCAGGTCCGGCCGCAGCCCGTCCAGCGCCTCCTCGAGCCCGTCGCCGTCACAACGCCCGACGGTGTGGTAGCCGACGTCGGTGAGCGCCTCGCTGACCATTTCGCGAATCGTCTCGGAGTCTTCGACCACCAGGACCCGGGGCGCGCCGACGCTGAACCGGCCGGCGGCGACCCGGGAGCTGTTCGTCATGCCTCCCATTGTCGGCGCCGGTTCTGAAATCAAGCTGAAGCGGTCCCCCGGACCCTTCCGTCACCGGAGCCCCATCAATCGCAGAACCCAGGGATGCGACGAAGTGCCCACCTCAGAGCGACAAGCCCGCTCCGCGGGGCGGAGTCCTAGCGATGTCGCTGTGAGGCGGGCACAACGTCGCTCACCCTTCGCTGGTGACAGAAGTGACTCACGGGACACCCGTTTCTTCAGGTCTACTTCAGTTCCGACTCCTACCGTCCGGTGCCATGACCACAAACGACGACATCGACGCCCAAACACCCGTGCCGCCGGCCGCCCGTCCCCCAAGTGAGCCTCGCCGCCACTCCACCGGCGTGGTGGTCGGCGTCGGGGTGGCGGGCGCGCTGATCGGCGCGGCGGGCACCATCGCGGCGATCGCCTTCGCCTGGATCATCAGCGCCGGACCGCCCGGGCCGCCGCTGCCGCCCGGGCCACCGCCGATGATGGCGCTGCAGCACGGACCGCCGCCCCCGCCGATGGGCGGGCCCATGGGCGGCTTCGGGTTTGCGCCGCCGCCCGGCCCGCCCGGGCCGCCGCATGGATTCGGGACGCCCGGCGAGGTCTCCCCGCCCCCGCCGCCCCCCCCCAGCCGCCCCACCCGCCCCCCGGCCCCCCCCCCAAAAACTGCCCGCGGATG
>NZ_LZIL01000029.1 GCF_001667075.1 Mycobacterium sp. 852014-52450_SCH5900713
CCCACCCGCCGAGGGTGCCCCCCCCCCGCGCGCCCCCCCCCCCCCCCCCCCCCCCCCCCCCCCCCCCCCCGGGGGGGGGGGGGGGGGGGCCCCCCCCCCCCCCCCCCCCCGGCCGGCTTGCTGACCGTGTCGTTCACCCGTAACGCTGACCTTCCAATGCGCGAGCGCGCCGTGCTTGACGCTGGCCGGCGTTCCGCTGGCCAGATCCATGATGCACCGCCCTGCGGGCCGGGCGGCCGGCTGTGCGGGAGAAGGCCGGCCGCAGCGGTTCCTCGGCCTTGCGGGAACGCTTGCGGGCGGGCGCCTGGGCGGCCTTGCGGGTGCCGTTGCGCGAAGGGGCCCCCTTGGCCGGTTGCTTGCCGCCGCGCTTGCGGTCGCGGAACGACTCCAGCCGGGTCGGCGCGTACGGCTGCGGCAGGGGCAGCCGCAGGAACCGGTTCACCTTGTCGTCGCGGCCGGCGCGCAGCGCGGCCACCGCCTCTGGCTCGTGACGGGCCGCATTGGCCATGATCCCGATCATGAAAAGCGTTGCCGCCGTGGAGGTTCCGCCCGCAGAGATGAGCGGAAGCTGAATGCCGGTCACCGGCAGGATCCCGATCACGTAACCGATGTTGATGAACGCCTGGCCCAGCACCCACATCGTCGTGGTGGCGGTCAGCAGCCGCAGGAACGGGTCGGCCGAGCGCCGGGCGATGCGCATCCCGGTGTAGGCGAACAACCCGAACAGGACCAGTAGGCCGAACGCGCCGACGAAGCCCAGCTCCTCGCCGATGATCGCGAAGATGAAGTCGTTGTGGGCGTTGGGCAGGTAGTTCCACTTGGCCACGCCCTGCCCCAGGCCGTCGCCGAAGATGCCGCCGTGCGCCAGGGCGAACTTCGCCTGGCGGGCCTGGTAGCCGGTGTCCATCGGGTCGTTCTCGGGGTTCATCCAGGACTTCACCCGGTCCGAGCGGTAACCCGCTGACATGGCCAGGATCGCGCCGGCCATGAAGACCGCCACCAGCGACGTGGCGAAGACGCGCAGCGGCAGCCCGGCGTACCACAGCAGCGCGAGCAGGATGATGCCCAGCGACACCGTCTGCCCGAGGTCGGGCTGGGCCACGATCAGCGCCAGCGCGATGACCGCGGCCGGGACCAGCGGGATCAGCATCTCGCGCAGCGAGGCCCGCTCCAGCCGGCGGGCCGCCAGCAGATGCGCACCCCAGATGGCGAAGGCGATCTTGGCCAGCTCGGACGGCTGCATGGAGAAGCCGGCGATGACGAACCACTTCCGCGAGCCGTTGGCCAGGTTTCCGATGCCCGGCACCAGCACGAGCACCAGCAGGATGACGGTGACGACGTACCCGGTGAAGGCGACGCGGCGGATGAACCGCACCGACATGCGCAGCGAGGCGTAGCAGGCGACCAGGCCGATCGCCGTCCACAGCACCTGCTTGCCAAAGATCACCCATGCCGACCCGTCGGCGTCGTAGGACCGCACCCCCGACGCCGACAGCACCATGATCAGGCCCAGCGTGGTCAGCAGCCCGGCCACCGCGATGATCAGGTGGAAGGAGGTCATGGGCCGGCTCAGCCAGGCGCCGAACCGGTTACGCTCTTCGGCCTTGACCTGTGTTTTCCCGGCCGGCTTGGCCTCCGACGTGCCGGTGCTCACGGGGCCGGTCGCCTCGTCGGCGTCGGCCTCTGCCGGCTCGGCCGCGGCGGTGTCGGCGGTCGCTTCGGTTGCCTTGCCCCGACGTCTCAGCCGGGCCAGCGGATTACCCACGCCCGCCTACCGGGTGGCCGCGCGGACGGCGGCGGCGAAGGCGTCGCCACGGTCGGCATACCCGCTGAACTGGTCGAACGACGCGCCGGCCGGCGCCAGCAACACCGTGTCGCCGGGCCTGGCCAGGTCGCGGGCCGCGGCCACCGCCGCGGTCATGACGGAAGTGCCGAGATCCCCGCCCGAATGTTTCACTTCTGTCACATCTGCACCAATGGCCACAGCCGTCGCATTCATATCAGCATCCTCGCCTGTCACAACGTGGACGACGGGGACATCCGGCGCGTGTCGCGATAACGCCTCCGCAACCTCTTCGCGATCTCGGCCGATGAGCACCGCGCCGACCAGCCGGGGGGCCATTTTGGCGACCTCGGCGTCCACCGATGCGCCCTTGAGCAAACCGCCCGCTACCCACACCACGCTGGGGTAGGCCAGCACGGATGCCTCGGCGGCGTGCGGGTTGGTGGCCTTCGAGTCGTCGACGTAGGTGATCCCGTCGGCGACCGCGATCACCTCGGCCCGGTGCCGGCCCACCCGGAAGGACACGATCGCGTCGGCGATCGCCCCGGCCGGCACACCGACGCTGCGCGCCAGCGCCGCCGCGGCGAGCGCGTCCAGGATGCCGACGGGCCCCGGCACCGGGATCGATTCGACGGGCAGCAGCGCTAGGTCGTCGGCGAAGGCGCGGTCGATGAGTTGGCCGTCGCGCACGCCCAGTTCGCCCGCCGCCGGCTCGCCGAGCCGGAAGCCGACGCGCACCGGGGCCGCGGCGGTGTCTAGCAACGCCGCCGCCCGGGCGTCGTCGAGCCCCACCACCGCTACCCGGCCGTTGAGCACCCGCGCCTTGGCCGCCGAATACTCGGCCATGGTGGAGTGCCAATCCAGGTGGTCTTCGGCGATGTTGAGGACGACGCCCGCCTCGGGCCGCACCGAGGGCGCCCAGTGCAGCTGGAAGCTGGACAGCTCGACGGCCAGCAGGTCGGCGGGCGCGTCGAGGACATCGAGGACCGGATCGCCGATATTGCCGCACAACAGGCTGCTCCGGCCCGCGGCGGTCAACATGGCGTGCAGCATCGAGGTCGTGGTGGTCTTGCCGTTCGTGCCGGTCACCACCAGCCAGCGCCGCGGCGGCCCGTACTGGCCCGCCGCGTCGAGCCGCCAGGCCAATTCCACGTCTCCCCAGACCGGCACGCCCGCCGCCGCGGCGGCGACCAGCAGCGGTGTGTCCGGCCGAAATCCCGGGCTGGTGACCACTAGGGCGTACTCCGCGACGCGTTGCGCGGCCGCCGGCGTGGTCACGGTCGCCACGCCGCCGTCGGCGTAGCGGCGCAGCGTGGCCGGGTCGTCGTCGCACAGGGTCGGCGCGGCACCGAACCGGGCCAGGGCCGCCAGCACCGCCTTGCCGGTGACGCCGCCGCCGGCCACCAGCACGGGCGCGCCCGGCACCAAGGGCTCGAGCCCGGGCACGTCAGGCACCGATCGCGCCGAGCCACTCACCGTAGAAAAGGGCCACGCCCAGACCGCAGGTGATCGCCGTGAGCAGCCAGAAGCGGATGATCACCGTGGTTTCGGCCCAGCCGGCCAGCTCGAAATGGTGGTGGAAGGGCGCCATCCGGAACACCCGGCGCCCGGTGGTGCGGAAGGCCAGGATCTGCAGCACCACCGAAGTGACCTCGGCGACGAACAGCGACCCCAGCACCACGGCGAGGATCTCGGTGCGGCTGGTCACCGACAGGCCCGCGATGATGCCGCCCAGCGCCAGTGATCCGGTGTCTCCCATGAAAATCTTTGCCGGAGCGGCATTCCACCACAAAAAGCCGATGCACGCGCCCGCCGTGGCCGCCGCGACGAGCGCCAGATCCAGCGGGTCGCGCACGTTGTAGCAGCCGAGGCCCGGCGCCGTGACGCAGGCGTTGCGGTACTGCCAAAAGGTGATCAACACGTAGGCGGCGGTGACCATCGCCATGCAGCCGGCCGCGAGCCCGTCCAGGCCGTCGGTGAAGTTGACCGCGTTGGACCAGGCGCTGACGACGACCACGCAGAACACCACGAACAGCCCCGGAGCCAAAGTGACCGTGGCGATCTCACGCACGTAGGACAGGTCCGAGCTGGCCGGTGTCAACCCGCTGCCATTGCGGAACCGCAACACCAACACCCCGAACAGCACCGCGGCGGCGACCTGCCCGACGGCCTTGGCCGTCTTGTTCAGCCCGAGATTGCGCGACCTGCGGACCTTGATCAGGTCGTCGAGGAAGCCGACGCCTCCGAGCACGGTCGCCAGGCCCAGCACCAGCAGACCCGACGCGGAAACGCCCTCGCCGTCGAACGCCAGCCCGGCCAGGTGCGTCCCGAGGTATCCCGCCCAGATGCCGGCCAGTATCGCCACCCCGCCCATCGACGGCGTGCCGCGCTTGGCGTGATGGCTGGGCGGGCCGTCCTCACGGGTGTGATGGCCGAATCCCTGGCGGGTGAACAACCGAATCAGCGCCGGCGTCAACAGGATTGACACAGCAAGCGCGACGGCCACCGCGATCAGGATCTGCCTCACGCGCCCGTCCCGCTCTCGTTCAATCGTGACGACCCGCTTCGCCCGGCTTCGCCGCCCTCGCGATCGTCACGGGTCAATGGTGACGACCCGCTTCGCCCGGCTTCGCCGCCCTCGCGATCGTCACGAGCCAGCGCGTCGGCCAGCGCGCCCAGCCCGGCCGCGTTCGAGGCCTTGACCAGGATCACGTCGCCGGGCCGGACCTCGGCCCGCAGCAACGCGAGGGCGGCGTCGGCATCGGCCACGTTGACGGCCCCCCGATCACCGGAAGCTCCCCACGAGCCCTCCATGACCGCTCCGTGGTGCATGGCGCTCATCGACCTCCCACTTCCCACGACGACAAGTCGAGACACATCTAAGCGCACCGCCAGGCGGCCGATGCGATCGTGTTCGGCTACCGCGTCCTCGCCGAGCTCGGCCATTTCGCCCAGCACCGCCCAGCTCCTGCGCTTTTCGTCTGCGCCGTGGGCGATCCAGGCCAGCGCCTGCAGTCCGGCGCGCATCGAGTCGGGGTTGGCGTTGTAGGCGTCGTCGATCACCGTGACCCCGTCCGCGCGCGTGGTCACGTGCATCCGGTGCCGCGACACCGGCCCGGCGTGCGCCAGCGCGGCCGCGACCTGCTCGACGGTGGCCCCGCATTGCAGCGCGACGGCGGCGGCGCACAACGCGTTGGCGACCTGATGGTCGCCGTACACGCCCAGCCGCACCTCGACCGCGCTGTCCATCGCGTGCAGGGTAAAGCGGGGCCTGGCCAGTTCGTCCAGCGACACTCCGTCGGCCCAGACGTCGCTGGGACCGGAATCGGTGCGGCTGGACCGGCTGACCCACACCACCTGCGCCTCGGTGACGTCGGCCATCGCCGCCACGATCGGGTCGTCGGCGTTGAGGATGACCACTCCGGAAGACGGAACCGATTGGGGCAGTTCGGATTTGGTGCGCGCGATGGCTTCCCGGGAGCCGAACTCGCCCAGGTGGGCGGTGCCGACGTTGAGGACCACCCCGATCGTCGGCGGGGCGATCTCGGCCAGCGCGGCGATATTGCCGCGATGGCGGGCCGACATCTCGAGCACCAGGTAGTCGGTGCTGCGCGTCGCGCGCAACACCGTCCAGGGGTGTCCCAGCTCGTTGTTGAACGACCCGGGCGGGGCCACCACCTCGCCCAGCGGCTCGAGCACGGCGGCCACCAGGTCTTTGGTCGACGTCTTCCCCGACGAGCCGGTGATTCCGACGATCGTCAGGCCGCCCGCCACCAGCTCCGTGGCCACCGCTCTGGCCAGCTTGGCCAGGGCGGCCAGCACCGCCGCGCCCGAGCCGTCGGTGTCGTGTTCGAGCACCCCGGCCAGGCCGCCGTCGGCGCGGCCGGCCGTCGGTGCCGCAGGCACGACGATGGCGGGCACCCCCACCGGCCGGGCGGCCAGGACGGCGACCGCCCCGGCCGCCGCCGCCGCGCCGGCGTAGTCATGCCCGTCGGCGTGGGCCCCCGGCAGCGCGAGGAACAGGCCGCCGGGACCGACGGCGCGCGAGTCGAATTCGACGGTGCCCGTGACGCGCAGCCCGGCGGCGGCCTGCGGCGAGATGTCGGCCAGCGTGCCGCCCACGATGTCGGCGATCTGCGCGACGGTCAGGTCGATCATCGCCGCGCCTTCAGCGCCCGTTCCAGCTCGACCCGGTCGTCGAAGGGGCGGACCTCCCCCGCCGCGCGCTGGCCCGTTTCGTGGCCTTTGCCCGCCACCAGGACCACGTCGCCGGGCCCGGCCCAGGCCACAGCGTGTTCGATCGCCGCCCGCCGGTCGCCGATCTCGACCACCTCGGCCGCACCGGCGCCGGCGGCCGCCCCGGCCAGGATCTCGCGGCGGATGGCGGCGGGGTCCTCGCCGCGCGGGTTGTCGTCGGTGACGACGACCAGGTCGGCCAGCTCGGCCGCCGTCGCGCCCATCGGCGCCCGCTTGCCCGGGTCGCGCTCGCCGCCGGCGCCGAACACCACCGCCAGCCGGCGCCCCGGACGCGCCAGGGTGGTCAGTACCGCCCGCAGCGCGCCCGGCTTGTGGGCGTAGTCGACGAGCGCGAGGAAATCCTGGCCGCAGTCGATGTCTTCCATGCGGCCGGGCACCCGGGTCTCCAGTAACCCCGGCGCCGCCTGCTCCGGTGAGACGCCCACCGCATCAAGAATCGCAAGCGCGACAAGGCAATTGGCGATGTTGTAATGCCCGGGCAGCCGGATGCCGACCCGATGGCGCACACCGGCGGGGTCGATCGCGGTGAACTGCTGTCCCCCGCCGCCCAGCGGGATCACATCCATGGCGCGCCAGTGCGCGGGCTGGTCGCCGGTGCTGACGGTGATGGCGTCGCCGGCCCGGGCGGCCATCGCGCGCCCGGCGTCGTCGTCGATGCAGACCACGACCCGGCGGGCCCGCAGCGGCGACGCCGGATCGAACAGCTTCGCCTTGGCCTCGAAGTAGTCCGCCATTGTGGGGTGAAAGTCGAGGTGGTCGCGGGACAGGTTGGTGAAGGCGCCGACCGCGAACCCGGTGCCGTCCACCCGGCCCAGCGCCAGCGCGTGGCTGGACACCTCCATGACGACGGTGTCCACCCCGCGCTCGGCCATCGCCGCGAACATGGCCTGCAGTGCGGGAGCCTCCGGGGTGGTCAGCGCGCTCGGAACGTCGGCGCCGTCGATGCGGATCCCGACGGTGCCGATCAGCCCGGCCGTCCGGCCGGCGGCGCGCAGCCCGGATTCGACCAGATACGTCGTGGTGGTCTTGCCGGAGGTTCCGGTGATCCCGACCACCGTCGTGCGCTCCGACGGGTGCCCGTACACCGTGGCGGCCAAGGCACCGAGCACGCTGCGGGGCGCCGGATGCACGAGCGTCGGGACGGCCGATGCCGACGCACCCATCTCCGCGACCCCGGCGGCGTCGGTGAGGACCGCGACGGCCCCATGCTCGATCGCCTCGGCCGCAAAGCGGGCCCCGTGCGTCGACGAGCCGGTCAGCGCGGCGAACAGGTCGCCCGGCCGCACGTCCTGGGCACGCAGCGTGACGCCGGTGACGGCCACGTCGGGCACCGCCGCACCGTGGTCGGCGAGCACCGCCCCGACCTGGGCCGCCAGCGCGGGCAGGCGCGTGCCAGCGCCGGCGCTGGGCCGCGGCCCCGTGGGCATCGGCACCACTTGTTCACACCTCCCTGCAGACCCGCGTGATCCTCATGATCGGCCATGACACCCTACCTAGGCGCATCGGCCGTGAGGCGTTCCCGCCGTGCGGGGAGATGTTGCTAGGTTGCCTGCAGTGTCAGCGGCGGACCCGGGTCGGGTGACAGCGGCACGTTCTCGCGCTGCATGAGCCAGCCGGCGATGTTGTGGAACAGCGGGGCCGCCGAATGGCCTGGCGTACCGTCCGCGTTGCGATCCGGGTTGTCCATCATGATGCCGATGACGTAGCGCGGGTTGTCGACGGTGGCCATGCCGGCGAAGGTGATCCAGTAGACGTTGTCGTAGTAGCAGCCGCAGGCCGGGTTGATCTGCTGCGCGGTACCCGTCTTGCCGGCCATCTGGTAGCCCGTCACCGCGGCCGAGGGCCCGGTGCCCTGCTGGTAACCCATCGGGTCGCGTTGCACGACGGCGCGCAGCATGTTGCGGACGGTCTGGGCCGTCTGCGTCGAAACCACCCGCACGCCTTCGGGACGCGGTTCTTCCGTACGGGTGCCGTCGGGCGCGATGGTGGCCTTGACGATCCGCGGCGGTATCCGCACCCCGTCGTTGGCGATCGTCTGGTACATGCCGGCCATCTGCAACAGCGTCATCGAAAGGCCTTGCCCGATCGGCAGGTTCGAAAAGGTGCTGCCCGACCACTGGTCGATCGGTGGCACCAGCCCGGCGCTCTCGCCGGGCAGGCCCACGTTGGTGCGTTGCCCGAGACCGAATTTGCGCACCATGTCGTAGAAGCGTTCCGGTCCGACGCGCTGTGCGAGCATCAAAGTGCCGACGTTGGAGGACTTTCCGAACACGCCGGTGGTCGTGTAGGGCATCACGCCGTGGTCCCACGCGTCGTGGATGGGCACCCCGCCCATCTGAATCGACCCGGGCACCTGCAGCACCTCGTCGGGATTGGACAGGCCGTACTCGATCACCGACGACGCGGTGATGACCTTGTTCACCGAGCCCGGCTCGAACGGCGAGGACACCGCCAGGTTGCCCAGCTGCTTGTCACCCTGACGCCCGATGTCCTGTGAAGGGTCAAAGGTGTTGTCGTTGGCCATGGCCAACACCTCACCGGTCTTCGAGTCCAGCACGACCGCCGAGACATTGTGCGCGCCAGAGAGATCCTTGGCCTGCTGGACTTGCTGCTGCACGTAGAACTGGATGTCGTCGTCGAGGGTCAACTGCACCATCGAACCGTTGACCGCCCGGTGCCGGTTGCGGTAACTGCCGGGGATGACGACGCCGTCGGATCCCCGGTCATAGGTGACCGAGCCGTCGGTTCCGGACAGCACCGAGTCCAGGGACTCCTCCAGACCCAGCAGCCCGTGCCCGTCCCAGTCGATGCCGCCGACGATGTTGGCCGCCAACGACCCGCCCGGATACTGGCGCAAATCCTGCCGCTCCGAACCGACCTCGGGGTACTTGTCGGAGATCGCGCTGGCGACGGCCGGATCGACGGCGCGCGCCAGATAAACAAAGTTCTCGTCGCTTTGCAGCTTCTTCAGCAAGGTCGCGGAGTCCGGCTTGTTGCCCAGCCGGGTGGAGACCTCCTTGGCGATATCCCGCAGGCGCTGCTGCGGATCGGGGGCCACCGAGTTCTTGTTCTTGGCTTCTTCCAGTTGCTTGCGAATCCTCTTGGGCTGGAACGTCAGCGCGCGCGATTCGGTGGTGAATGCGAGCTGATCCTTGTTGCGGTCGACGATGCTGCCGCGCACCGCCTTTTCGACGTCGGTGACCTTGAGCTGGCCCGCGGCCTGGGCGCGCAGCGCCGGCGCGTTGGTCACCTGCAGGACGAACAATTGGACCGCCGCCACCACGATCAAGGCCCCGATGGCCGCGTTCCCGGCTCGATGCCGGAAGACGAACGACGCGCCGCGGGTGCCCGCCTGCACGAGCCGGGTGCGCCGCTCCCGCGCCGAATGCCCGGTGCCGACGGCGTCCGGCCGGTCGGCCGGTCGGGCCTTATTGGCGTCCTTGGCCCTCCGGAACCGCTTCGGCTCCCGGACGTCCTCGGCTTGCTGCTTCGCACGCCGCTTGGGCTGGCGAACCCCCTTGGCTTCCTGCGTCTTACGGGGACCGCGCGTCGGCTGCGACCGGCGGTTGCGCGAGGAGTCGCCGCGGCTCACCGGGGCGCACCTGGCGTCGCGATGGGGCCAGGCGCCGCGGGCTGCGGCGCGAGCACCGGAGCGGCGGGGACGACGGGCGCAACCGGGGCCGGCCCCCGCTGCACCGGAACCGGCACCTCCGCGGGTAGCGGCGCGGGCAGCTGCCCGGGCGGTGGAACGGGCAAGCCGCCCAACGGGATCGACACCTCGGCGGGCGCCGGAGCGAGCGCGGGTCCCGCCGGCGCGGGCAGCCCCGGCACCGGCACACCCGGCACCGGCAGCACCGGGGCCTGCCCGGTGACCGGTGCAACCGGCACTCCCGGCGCAACCGGCACACCTGGCGCAGCCGACTGTTGAGGCCCGGCCTGTGCCAGGTGCTGGCCGCCCAGCGTCGACGCCCCGTCCGGTGCGCGCAGCAGCGCCTCGGGCCCGGACCTCGCCGGCGCGGGCGCCACGGGGTCGGGCTTGAGCCGGATCGGGACCTCCGCGGCGGGCGCCGGCGGCGGCGGGGGCTGGGGCGGGCCTTGGTCGGGGAGCTTGCTGTTCAACGGCGGCGGCGGCACCCCGTCAGCCGGCTTGGGCGTGCCAACCACCACCCAGTTGCCGGACGGGTCCTGGACCAGATGCGCGGTGTCTCGCGTCGGGATCATGCCCTGTTTGCGGGCCGCCTCCGCCAGTGCCGGGGCGGATTCCGCCTCGCGCACATCGCGTTCCAGCGCCTCCTTCTGCTGTTGCAACAGCCGGGTCTTCTCCCGGGCGTGACTCAACTTATAGGAGCGCTCGGCGGAGTCCGTGGACAACCACAGCGTGAGGCCCAACCCCAGGCCGAGTGCGCCGATGACCAGAACGACGAACGGAACCTTGCTCGCCAGGGTCCGGGGCCGCAGGTCGATCGCGGCCAGCCGGGCCGCCAAACGTTCGCTCAGCCGAGGACGAACGACCCTGGGCGCTTTGGCTTTCCGTGCCTTGGCTCGGGCCTTGGCCTGGCTCGTGCTCTTGGGCCGCGCCGGCCGCTCGACCGGCCGGGCGATGGGGCTGGTATGCGGTCCGGACTTGGGCGCGCGGCTCTCACGGGTGGGCGCGGAGGTGCGCCCAGGCCGGGGGCGGCGCGCCGGACCGGGATCGGCCGCCGAACGCCGGCTCCGCCGGGCGGAACTATCTTGTCCGCCACGGCGATTCGGCGTCTCGCGCTTTGCTTTCATGCGTCGCCCTTTCCGGTTGACTGCTTGACTCGTTGCACGGCTCGCAGCCGCACGGCGGCGCTGCGCGGATTGCGTTCGACCTCGTCGGCGTCCGCACGTTCGGCGCCATGCGTCAGCGACTGGAATCGCGGCTCGTGGCCGGGAAGCTCGACCGGCAGATCCACCGGCGTGCGGGAGGCGACCGCGTCGGCGAACACCCTTTTGACGATCCGGTCTTCCAGCGATTGGTAGGCCAGCACCACCATGCGCCCGCCGACGTTGAGCGCGTCCAAACCGGCCGGAATCGCGCTGCGCAACGAGTTCAGTTCGTCGTTGACGGCGATCCGCAAGGCCTGGAAGGTCCGTTTGGCCGGATGTCCACCGGTGCGCCGGGCCGGGGCCGGGATCGCTTGATAGAGCAGGGCTACCAACTCCGCGGTCGAAGTGAACGGGGCGCGGGCGCGCCGGCGCACGATCTGTGCCGCGATCCGGCGCCCGAATCGCTCCTCGCCGTAGCGGTGCAGGATGTCCGCCAGCGCGGCTTCGTCGTAGGTGTTGACGATTTCGGCCGCCGTCAACGGCGACTCCGGATCCATCCGCATGTCCAGCGGCGCGTCCTGGGCGTAGGCGAAGCCGCGCTCGACCCGGTCGAGTTGCATGGATGACACGCCCAGGTCGAACAGCATCCCGTCGACAGATCCGGCTGTGGGGTAACCGGATTCGGTCAGCGCCGCCGCGAGGCCGTCGTAGCGGGTGTGCACCAGCGTGACGCGGTCGGCGAATCGCGCCAGCCGGTCGCGGGCGATGTCCAGCGCGCTGGGGTCGCGGTCGAGCCCGATCAGCCGCAGCCCCGGCAGGTCGGTGAGGAATCGTTCGGCGTGCCCGCCCGCGCCGAGGGTGGCATCGAGAAGGACGGCGCCCGAACCGTCGGCGTCGTGACGGGTCAGCGCGGGAGTGAGCAGCTCGACGCAGCGATGCAGCAGGACGGGCACATGCCCGAAGCCCGGTGAATCCTCAACCACCGCAACACCTCCCCGGGTCGGGCGAGATGCCCCTGCATCGAGGTCCCTGTCCGAAGGCACGAACCTGGCGTTGGGGAAGTACGCCAGGGTCGGTTCGGGCAGAGGCCACGTTGCACGGGCATGCGCCTCAGATGATGTCGCCGAGTGCTTCATCGCTGGCCGCGGAGAAGTTCTCTTCGTGGGTCTGCTGGTAGTCCTGCCAGGCTTGCGCGTCCCAGATCTCGAGGTAATCGACCGCTCCGATCACCACGCAATCCTTGGAGAGGTTCGCGTAGCGACGGTGGTCGGCCGATAGCGTGATACGCCCCTGCGCGTCGGGATGCTGCTCGTCGGTGCCGGCGGCGAGGTTGCGCAGGAAGGCCCGGGCGTCGGGGTTGCTCCGCGAGGCCTTGCTCGCCCGGCGTGCGAGCTGCTCGAATTCCCCCCGCGGGTAGACGGCGAGGCTGTGGTCTTGGCTCTTGGTGACCATCAACCCCCCTGCCAGCGCGTCACGGAATTTGGCGGGCAACGTCAGCCGCCCCTTGTCGTCGAGTTTGGGCGTGTAGGTGCCGAGAAACACCAGCTCACCTCCCCCTCGGGGTCACCCAAACACTTCAGCCACCATACCCCACAATCCCCCACTTCGCCCCATTGATGGAGTGTCGCGGCGCAGTTTTCCGGGTTATCTGCCACCCCCCGCCGCCCATGCTGTCGCGTACCGGCCGCGCGCGTCATTCCCGGCGCCGCGCCAGGATGGATAAACTCGCACGTCAGAGCGCTGCGAAGCTCGGGTGGGGCGCAGTGGGGGGATTGTGTGGGGGCCGGTGGGGCTCACGTCCTGCGCCGAAGCTCGGTTAGGGCTCGATCCGGCGTCAAAACGGCATCGACGGCCCGCCGATCACCGGTCAGCCCGGGGGCGTCTGTGACCATGGCGCCGCGGCCGGTGCGGGGCAGCAGAAATGGGCAGAAGAAAAGGGGCAGCCGATGGCTACCCCTTATGCGTCGGCGCCGCCGCTAGTCGTCGAAGCGGCGGCGGAACCGGTCTTCCATCCGACTGGTGAACGAGCCACCACCGCCCTTGTTACGCCGTTGGCGGAGCGACCCGGGCGCCGATCCGGGGTGGTCGGGCCGGCCGGACAACCGCGGGCCGGTGATGGCGAATACCACGCCGCCGAACATCACGATGAACCCGAAGACACTGAGAATCGGGAAGTTTCCGATCATGGTGGCCTTGAACGCCACGCCCGAAACCAGCATCGCCAGGCCGATGACGAACAACGCCGCGCCCTGGAGGCGGCGGCGCGCGGTGGGTGCACGGAATCCTCCGCCGCGGACGCTCGACGCGAATTTGGGGTCTTCGGCGTAGAGAGCGCTCTCGATCTGATCGAGCATCCGCTGCTCATGATCGGAGAGTGGCATTCGTCCCTCCTTGCCGACAGTTGACGCGTAACCATCGATAGCACGCG
Organism: Mycobacterium sp. 852014-52450_SCH5900713; assembly: GCF_001667075.1. GTDB lineage: Bacteria > Actinomycetota > Actinomycetes > Mycobacteriales > Mycobacteriaceae > Mycobacterium. Next base: position 13,260 of record NZ_LZIL01000029.1, read on the forward strand.
TATGCCCGTTGTGGGGGCAACTAATTGAAATGATACGAGGTCAATGTGCGCCTTACCACTGGTTCGGTGGCGATTCTATCCTGGCCGGTGGTTGCCACCCATAGGAACCGGAACGGCCGTGCGCTACAACCGGCTTCCCCACCCCGGGACGTTCGTGGGTTCGTTGCCACGGCCGCTCGCCGAACAACCTCCCCCTGGTCCGATAATGGCGATGACGGCCCGGGCCGCGCGGCCACGCGAAGGCGAAGCGCCGGAGCACAGGATGAGGAGGACACCGCAACTTGGCGATATTCCTCATCGATCTGCCGCCCACCGATATGGAGCGCCGCCTCGGTGAGGCGCTGAAGGTGTACGTCGACGCGATGCGGTACCCGCGCGGCACGGAAAACCAGCGCGCGGCCATGTGGCTCGAGCACATCCGCCGGCGCGGGTGGCAAGGGGTGGGCGTGGTGGATGCCGAGCTGGGCGACGACGCGGACGCCCCGACCCCCCCGGCGGCCGAACTGAGCAATGCGCCGTTGCTCGGCGTGGCGTACGGCTACCCCGGGGCGCCCGGGCAGTGGTGGCAGCAGCAAGTCGTCCTCGGCCTGCAACGCGGTGGTCTGCCGCCCCAGCAGATCGCCGGCCTGATGAACAGCTACTTCGAGCTGACCGAGCTGCACATCCATCCCCGCGCGCAGGGTCGCGGCCTCGGCGAGGCGATGGCCCGGCGGCTCCTGGCCGGCCGGGCCGAAGAGAATGTCCTGCTGTCCACGCCGGAGACCAACGGTGAGCCGAACCGGGCCTGGCGGTTGTACCGACGGCTGGGCTTCACCGACGTCATCCGCGGCTACCACTTCGCAGGGGACCCACGGGCATTCGCGATCCTGGGCCGCAAGCTGCCGCTGTGACAGCCGGCTCGAGGGCGCGCCCGGCCGAACGCGCGAAAGCGACACGCCGGATCTGGCACGATGACCTGGTGCGCGCCAGCCATGCCCCGCCCCGAACCCGTGGATTCACCGCTCGGCGGCGCCGCTTAGTGGCCATCGCGATGCTGCTCATGCTGGTTCCGCTGGCCACGGGGTGCCTGCGGGTCAGGGCGTCGCTCACCATCTCACCCGATGACCTGGTGTCCGGCGAGATCGTCGCCGCCGCGAAACCCAAGACGCCCAAGGACACCGGGCCCCAGCTCGACAGCAACAACCTGCCGTTCAGCCAGAAGGTGGCGGTGTCGAACTACGACAGCGACGGTTACGTGGGGTCGCAAGCGGTGTTCTCCGACCTGACCTTCGCCGAGTTGCCGCAGCTGGCCAACATGAATTCCGACGCGCAGGGCGTGAACCTCACGCTGCGCCGGAACGGCAACCTGGTGATCCTCGAGGGCCGCGCGGACCTGACCTCCCTGACCGATCCCGAAGCCGACGTCGAACTGACCGTCGCCTTCCCGGGCGTGGTCACCTCCACCAACGGCGACCGGGTCGAATCCACGGTGGTCTCCTGGAAGCTCAAACCGGGCGTGGTGAGCACCATGACCGCCCAGGCCCGTTACACCGACCCGAACACGCGGTCCCTGACCGGGGCGGGCGTGTGGCTGGGCATCGCGTCTTTCGCGGCGGCCGGCGTGGTCGCGCTGCTGGCCTGGATGAACCGCGACCGTTCGCCGCGGGTCACGGCGCCGCGCGACCAGCCGCCGAGCTAGACCCGCTGGGCCGGTGTCCAGTACGCCAGCATCTCCGCGAACGTCTGGAAGGCGGGCCCCGACACCCCGTAGGTCGCCTCGAGGTGGATGCTCAGCGGGAAGCCCAGCTCGGCCACCCCGTCAATAACGCGCTTGTACAGGTCGACCATGAGCTGGCGCTTCCGGGGCGGTTCGCTGCCGGCCAACCGCTTGACGAACTCCTGCTCGTCGGCGACCACCCGGTTGCCCGGGTCCTGAATCAGCCAGTTGATCAGGCCGACCCGGCTCTCCATCTTCGGGACGAAGCCGAACGACAGCAGGATCTCCGGCCGGTGATCGGTGTTCTTGGCGAAATCGCGCAGGAATCCCACGATCGCGTCGGAGTACAACAGCTGGGTCATGCCGTAGGTCGCGCCCTGGTCGCACTTGAAGTTGAACCGGCCGTGCTCCCCTTCGCGGGTGGGAATCAGGATCACGCCGCGGTTGGGCACCAGCTCGCGATAGATCGACAGGGCATCGGTGGGCGCGACGCCGGAGCCCTCCCCGTCGTTCATGGTGCGCGGGACGCCGACGAAGACCACGCCCTCCATCCCGGCCGCGCGCAGATCGGTCAACCGCCGCCGCAACGTCGGCTCGTCGGAGAAGGCGGTGACCTGGGTGCACAGGCCGTGGATTCCCGGCAGCTCGGGCTTGACGATCGACCAGAAGTCCAGCACATCCAGCTTGGGTTTCATCGTGATGGGACGGTCGTCGTCCTCGGCGATGATGCCCGGGATCATCACGTGCCGGAGCCGGCCGTCCAGACCGGATTCGGCCGAGTACTGCACCACCTTTCGCGCGTCTTCGAGTGCCCGATCCCGGCCTTCATCGGCGTTGGGCGGCACCAGCTCGAGCGCAATGGTGTTGAGTGTCACGCGGCTTCTCTCCATCCCGACGAATTTGGGGCATCCCCCGGCCGCACACCAGCGGGCGGCCCCGACACCCCAGCCAGCATAGGCGTGGGGGTACCACCCGCTTTCGGGGGAATAGTGAGCCAGTCGAAGCAACCGCGGACCCCCACCCACGCCAGGTTGAAACGATCCCCGATGCCGCGCCGAATACACTGGTCGGGCCTGCCACACGCAGACACGTCGAGGGAGAAAGGGGCGCCGCGCTGAGCCTGAAAGCTTCAGAAGCAGCGGCAACCGTCGGGTTGACCGGCGCCATCACCGATCGACTGCGGCAGTATTTGCACGACCGGCGCGTCGACACCGCCCACATCGGCGGCGACTACGAAGACCTCGTCGCCGCGCTCGAAGCCTTCGTGCTCAACGGGGGCAAGCGGCTGCGGCCCGCCTTCGCCTACTGGGGCTGGCGCGCCGTAGCGACCGGGGAACCCGATTCCGAAGCGCTGCTGCTGTTTTCCGCGCTGGAGCTGCTGCACGCCTGCGCGCTGGTCCATGACGATGTGATCGACGACTCCTCCACCCGCCGCGGCCGGCCGACCGCTCATGTCCAGTTCGCGGAACTGCACCGCAATCGGCGGTGGCGGGGCTCTTCGGAAAGGTTCGGCATGTCGGCCGCCGTCCTGCTCGGGGACCTCGCGCTGTCCTGGGCCGACGACATCGTATTTCGCGTTGACCTGTCACCGGAGGCCGCGCGGCGCGTCCAGCGCGTGTGGGCCGAGATCCGCACCGAGGTGCTGGGGGGTCAGTACCTGGACATCGTCGCCGAGGCCAGCGCCGCCGAATCGATCGCGTCGGCGATGAACGTCGACACGTATAAGACGGCCTGTTACACCGTGTCGCGACCGCTGCAGTTGGGGGCGGCCGCGGCCGCCGATCGGCCCGACGTGCAGGACGTCTTCGGCCGGTTCGGGACGGACCTCGGGGTGGCGTTCCAACTGCGTGACGACGTGCTGGGCGTGTTCGGGGACCCGGCGGTAACCGGCAAACCGTCGGGTGACGACTTGCGGTCGGGCAAGCGCACCGTGCTGCTGGCCGAGGCGCTGGAGTTGGCGGACAGGTCGGATTCGTTGGCGGCCAACCTGTTACGCGACTCGATCGGGGCGCAGCTGACCGACGCCGAGGTGGACCGGCTGCGGGAGGTCATCGAGTCGGTGGGCGCCCTGGCCGCGGCCGAGCGACGCATCGCCGAGCTGACGCAACGGGCGCTGGCCGCGCTGGCGGCCGCGCCCATCAACGCGGCGGCCAAGTCCGGATTGTCCGAGCTGGCCAGAATGGCCACCGACCGGTCCGCCTGAGCCGATGACGACGCCGACGCACACCCCGCCGTCCGACACGCCGGCAACGGAACCGCCTGGCGGCGGATGGCTTTCGCGGCTGCGCGCATTCACCACCGCCGCGCAGTCCCGGCCGGCGAAGCTGGGGATGCTCGGTTCGGTCCTGATCACCGTGGGCGGCCTGGGTGCGGGCAGCACCCGGCAACACGACCCGCTGCTGGAGTCAATCCACATGTCGTGGCTGCGTTTTGGCCACGGCCTGGTGTTGTCGTCGGTGGTGTTGTGGATGGGCGTGGGCCTCATGCTGATCGCATGGCTGGGGCTGGGCCGGCGCGTGCTGGCCGGTGAAATGACCGAGTTCATGATGAAGGTCACCACCGGCTTCTGGCTGGCGCCGCTGCTGCTTTCGGTGCCCGTCTTCAGCCGGGACACCTATTCGTATCTGGCCCAGGGTGCCCTGCTGCGCGATGGCCTGGATCCCTACGCCGTCGGACCGGTCGCCAACCCGAATAACCTGCTGGACAACGTAAGTCCCATCTGGACGATCACCACCGCCCCCTATGGCCCGGCGTTCATTCTGGTGGCCAAACTCGTCACGATGCTCGTCGGGAACAACGTGGTGGCCGGAACGGCACTGCTGCGGCTGTGCATGCTGCCGGGGCTGGCCCTGCTGATCTGGGCCACCCCGCGATTGGCCCGCCACCTGGGCGCCGACGGCTCGACGGCCTTGTGGATCTGTGTTCTCAACCCGCTCGTGCTCATCCATCTGATGGGGGGGGTGCACAACGAGATGCTGATGGTGGGACTGATGGCCGCCGGCATCGCGCTGAGCTTCGCCGGCCGCCACGTCCTCGGCACTTCGCTGATCACCGTGGCGATCGCGGTCAAGGCCACGGCCGGGATCGCCCTGCCGTTCATGGTGTGGGTGTGGACGCGGCATCTGCGCGACCGCCGCGGGTACAGCCCGGCCTGGGCGTTCGCGGCGGCCACCGCGACATCACTGCTGGTCTTCGCCGTCGTGTTCGGCATCCTGTCGGCCGGCGTGGGGGTGGGGCTGGGAG
>NZ_LZIL01000030.1 GCF_001667075.1 Mycobacterium sp. 852014-52450_SCH5900713
GGCGCGGCCAGCTTGGCCAGCACCGCCTCCCAGGTGGCGCGGGCCTCGGGGGTGAGCCAGCCGCTCAGCTTGGACATGCCGTCGGCCTGCTGACAGCCCAGCACCAGCCCCCGGGCCCGCGCCCTGTCGGCATCGGTGTAGTTGCCGTCGGGATTGAGGCAGTCCGTCAAGTGGCGGGCGAGCCTGGCGAGTTGATCGGGGCGATAGTGGGTGGCCTGCGACGCAAGGTGTTTCTCGGCCTGCTCCCGAGTGTCGATGTCGACGGATTCCGGCAGCTGGTGGAAAAACCGCCGGACCACCGCCACGTGATCGGCCCCGATCGCCCCGGCGCGCTGGGCCGCGGCCGTGGCGGGCAACACCGGTGCCAACGGCTCACCGCTCAGCGCCCGGCGCGGCCCTAAGTCGGCAGCCTGCGCGATGCGGTGGCCGGCCTCGCCGCGAGTGATGTGCAGCCGATCGGCCAACGCCCACGACAGCTTGCCACCCAACTCGGCCGAATCAGCCTGCTCGGCAACCTGATTGATGAGCTGATAACTCGGTGTCTGCAGCCGGCGCGTCTCACACTCCAGGATCTCCAATAATCGCAACCGCTCTGGAGTAGTCAGCGCCTCATACGAATGCCCGAGGATGCGGGAGACGACCTCACTCAGCGCGGCGTAATCCGCCGCGATGTCCTGACGATCACTCGAACGCATGTTCGAATACTACGACCGCCCACCGACAAGACGGTCGGCGTAGGACGAGTGGCTACTTCTGTTCGTAGATGCCGTGAATAACGGCGCGCGCGATCGCGTGCTGGAACAGGTTGAAGCCGAGGTAGGCGGGGCTGGCGTCCTCGCCGAGGTCCAGCTTGTCGACATCCACGGCGTGCACCGCGATGTAGTACCGGTGCGGACCGTGCCCGGGCGGCGGCGCCGCACCGATGTAGCGGCGCATGCCGGCGTCGTTGACCAGCGTCAGCGCGTCGTCGGGCAGGTCGCTCCCGTCCCCCGCGCCGGCGGGCAGTTCGGTGACGTCGGCCGGCAGGTTGGCCACCGCCCAGTGCCAGAAGCCCGAGGCCGTCGGCGCATCGGGGTCGTAGACGGTGACGGCGAAGCTGCGGGTCTCCCCCGGGAATCCCGACCAGCTCAACTGCGGGCTGACATCTTCTCCACCCGCGCCCATGATCCCGCTGACCTGCGGCTTTGCCAGAGACTGGCCGTCGGTGATCGAGTCCGATGTCAGGGTGAACGTCGGCAGCTGCGGCAGCGCGGCGTACGGGTCGGGCGCGGTGCTCATGAGCGATCCTCTCGTTACGTGTCGTGTCTTCAGCAGTGTGTCAAGAAGTGTGCCAGCACTTCGGTGCCGAACCTCAGCGCGTCAACGGGTACCCGCTCGTCGACACCATGGAACAACGCGGTGAAATCGAGGTCCGGCGGCAACCGCAGCGGGCTGAAACCGAAACAACGAATACCCAAGCGCGCGAACGATTTTGCGTCGGTGCCACCGGAGAGCATGTAGGGAACCGTGCGGCCGTCCGGGTCCAGCGCCAGCACGGCGGCGTTCATGGCGTCCACCAGGTCACCGTCGAAGCTCGTCTCATACGACGAGAAGTCCTTGATCCACTCCCGTGTGACGTCCGGGCCGAGCAGTTCGTCGACCTCGGCCTCGAAGGCCTCCTTGCGGCCCGGCAGGATTCGGCAGTCGACCACTGCTTCCGCGACGGCCGGGACGACGTTCGCCTTGTACCCGGCCTTGAGCATCGTCGGGTTCGCGGTGTCGTGCAGCACGGCCTTGAGCATGCGGGCCATCGGGCCGAGCTTTTCGACCGCCCCCGCCAGGTCGCCCGACTCGACGTCGAACGTCAGCCCGGTCTCGTCACTGACGGCCGCCAGGAACTGCGCGACGGTGTCAGTCAGTACGAGGGGAAACTGGTGCCGGCCCAACCGGGCGACCGCCTCTGCGACGGCGGTGACAGCGTTGCGGTCATGCACCATCGATCCGTGCCCGGCCGGGCCGCGGGCGGTCAGCCGCATCCAGGACAGACCCTTCTCGGCGGTCTCGATCAAATAGAGCCGGCGTTCGCCCCCGTCGCGGCGGGGCACGGTCAACGAGAAGCCGCCCACTTCGCCGATCGCCTCCGTGACGCCCTCGAATAGGTCGGGCCGATTGTCGACCAGCCATTGCGCCCCGAAGGTGCCGCCGTGTTCCTCGTCGGCAAGGAAGGCGAACACCAGATCCCGTGGCGGCACGATCCCGGCCTGCTTCAACCGCCGGGCCACCACGATCATCATGCCGACCATGTCCTTCATGTCGACCGCTCCGCGGCCCCAGACGAACCCCTCCTTGACCGCACCGGAGAACGGGTGCACGCTCCACTCGGCCGGCTCGGCCGGCACCACGTCGAGATGGCCGTGGATCAGCAGTGCGCCGCGCGAGCTGTCGGCGCCCGCGAGGCGGGCGATCACGTTGCCGCGGCCCGGGGCACCCGATTCCACGTATTGGGGCGCGTACCCGACCTCGGCGAGCTGCTCGGCGACCCACTGCGCACACTCGGCCTCGCCCCGCGTGGTCTCCGGTTCGCCGGTGTTGGTGGTGTCGAATCGGATCAGCCTGCTGACGACCTCGACCACGTCGTCACTCGGGCCGGTCGGGAACTCGGTCTGGGCGGTCACAACCACCTTTCCTACCATTGCCGGGGCCGCCGGGCTCGATGCTGAGCGGCCCGGCTGGGTTGGGCGCGCGTGAGACAATCCGATAGCCTTAGCTGCCAACCCATGCGGTTGGTTTGTCCGAGTGGCGGAATGGCAGACGCGCTAGCTTGAGGTGCTAGTGCCCTACTAATGGGCGTGGGGGTTCAAGTCCCCCCTCGGACACGCATGGCGCACGGTCGCTTCTCGCCTCGGAGTCGGGAGAGCGGGCCGTGTAGAGTTTGCGCTATTGGGGTCGAGAAATGGCCCTCCGCTGCACGTGCGACGCACGGCCAGTACGAACGGCCCTCTCCCGCAAGCCAATACGCCCAGAGTCGGCGCAACGTCAGCAAGATCAACCATTCCGCGTTGACAGGTCAACCGCATGCATGATGGTGCCCACGTAGGCGTCGAGATCGACCTCGACGCGTTGTGGGCGGCCGTGCCCTGCCCCACGCTGGTCATCGATCGCGAGGGAGTCGTGCGGGCTCTGAGCGGGTCGGCCCAGTCCCTGCTGCCGGGCGCGACGCAGGGCGGCCGGATCGACGAGTCGGTTGACTGGCTGTCGCGCGCACATCATCGTCTCGTCGAGCTTGAGCCCGGGGCGGTCGATCGGGACGCGTCCGTCGTCTCGGGAGGGGTGGGGAGCCGAAAATTCGACGCGCACGCAGCGGTTCTGCCCAGCGGCGAGGTGGCGTGGTCGCTGGTCGAGGACACCGGCCAGTTGTTGCGGGAGGCCCAAGAAGCGCTGGCGCGCGAGCAGGAACGCACCGCGATCCTGCTCGAGGCGTCTTCCGTGTTGACCGCGGCGCTGAACGTGGACCGCTGCCGGGAAGCGACGGTGCAGATGGCCGCCCGGCACCTGGCGGACGCGGCGGTGCTGGTGGCCCCCGCGGGCCGCGGCCGGCGGCTGCCGGTCTTCTACAGCAGCGCGGCCGGGGCCGTGGAGCAGTGCAGCGTCGACGCCGACCCAGCGGTGGTGGCGGGTTTGAGCGAGGCACTGCACGGGTTTCCGCCCGTTTCCTCGGGCTGGATCGATCCCGTGACAGTACCCGATTGGCTTGTGCCTCAACACTTCTCGGGACCGGTGGGGTCCGTGATGATCCTGACGCTGCCCGGGCACGGGGTTTCGGCGGGGGCTCTGGTGTTGCTGCGACGCACCGATCGGCCGGTGTACAGCGCGGACGAAGAACTCTTCGCCGGCCTGTTCGCCGCCCGCGCCGGGGCGGCGTTGTCCGCCGCACGCCTCTACGCCGAACAGGCCGCCATCACCCGCACCCTGATGCGTGACCTGTTGCCTCCCCCGCTGCATGGGCTGCACGGCATCGAATTCGCCGGCGGCTACCGGGCTTCGAAGGATTACGAGGTGGTCGGGGGCGACTTCTACGACTTCCATCCCGCCGCGCGCCCCGAGGACGAGACGCTGGTGGTGCTGGGCGACGTGTGCGGTAAGGGGCTCGAGGCCGCCGTGATGACCGGCAAGATCCGCAACACACTGCAGGCCCTGACGCCGCTGGCGCAGGACCACGAGAGCGTACTCACGCTGCTCAACCGCGCCATGTTGTCGTCGGACCACACCCGGTTCGCCACTTTGGTCCTGGCCTCGGTCGCCTACCGGGACGGCCAGGTGGTGCTCCGGTTGACCTGCGCCGGGCATCCGCCGCCGTTGATCGTGCGCGACGACGGGCAGGTGGAAGAGGCCAACACCAAGGGCACGCTGGTCGGCGCGCTGGAGCGCATCACTGTGCAATCGTTTGAGACTTCCCTGGCGCCGGGCGAGACGTGCGTGCTGTACACCGATGGCATCACCGAGGCCCGCGGCGGTCCGCTGGGCAGTGACTTCTTCGGTGAGCAGCGCCTGGCGGCAGCACTGACCGGATGTGCCGGAATGCCGGCCGAGGCGGTCGTCGAACGCGTCCTGATGCTGGCCACGCAGTGGGTGGGACAACGCGTGCACGACGACATCGCGGTCGTGGCGATCACCGCCCCGCAGCGCACCCACCTCAGCGCCGTCGACGGCCACACGCGGGGCAGGTACGTGGCATGAGGTCCTACGACACCGATATGACCGCCCCACGCGCTACCGGTGCCGCCGACGAACTGGTGATCCGCGAGCGGCTCTGGGGAGCCCTCGCCGACCGCGACGAGTACGCGGCGGCAGCCAGCGTGTTCGCCGCGATGGATGCGGGCATGACGCACGAGGACGTGCTGCTGGAGGTGATCGCCCCCGTCCAGCGCAAGGTGGGCACCGAATGGGCCGCCAACCGCATCAGCGTCGCGCAGGAGCACGCGGCCACGGCCATCAACGACCGCGTCATCGCCGCGCTGGCCCACCACCCGGCCGGCAAAGTCCCGACGCACGGCGGCCGGCTCGCTCTGGCGTGCGTGGACGGCGAGTGGCACGCTTTGCCCGCCCGGCTGCTGGCGGAGGTCCTGCGGCTGCGTGGCTGGCAGGTCGACTTCCTCGGAGCGCAGGTCCCGACCCCGCACCTGATCGCCCACCTGCACCAGCACGGACCCGACGTCGTGGCGCTCTCCTGCTCGATCCCCACCGGGCTGCCCAACGCGCACGCCGCGATCATCGCGTGCCAGTCCGCCGGTTTCCCCGTCCTGGCCGGCGGGGCCGCGTTCGGCCGCGACGGCCGTTTCGCCCGGCAGCTGGGCGCTGACGCGTGGGCACCCGACGCGCGAACCGCTGACGAACGCCTGCGCCGCGAATTCCCCGCCGTTCGACGCACTTTCAGCCGCCAACCGGTCAGTGACCTGCCCCATCTGGCCGACCAGGAGTACACCATGGTGAGCCGGAGCGCGGGTCAGCTGGTCAAGTCCACCGTCACCGATTTGGAGGACCGCTTTCCCGCCATGCGCGCCTACTCCGCGCCGCAGCGCCAGCACACCGTCGAGGACGTCGCCCACATCGTCGACTTCCTCACCGTGAGCCTGTACACCGACGACGACGCGCTGTTCGCCGACTTCATCACCTGGACCGCCGACATCCTCGCCGCGCGGGGCGTTCCGGCGGCATCGCTTCACCCCGTGTTGGATTTGCTGGATGCGCAACTCAAGGAGTTCCCCCGCAGCCAGCGCTTGCTGCGGACAGCAAACGATGCCCTCGCCGCCGCCGGAGCGTCCCGATGAACCTGTTCCTGAGTGTCGCCACGACGGGACGATCGGCCTGCGTGCAGATCTCCGGCGACCTGGTCTACGAAACCGTCGACGCCATGGTCGACGCCGCCGGTCAACTACTCGGCCGGCAGCCCGCCCTGGCTGACCTGCATCTCGACCTCTCCGGACTGGCCTTCTGCGATTCCGCGGGTCTGTCCGCCCTGCTCCTGGTCCATCGACGCAGCTGTCAGGAGGGCGTGCGTCTACACCTGGACAACCGACCGCGATTCCTCGATCGCATCCTGGACGTGACCGGTACGTTCGAGCATCTCGTCACCGCGTCCCGCTCCGATGTGGGGACGGCGAGCCCGGACCGGCGCGACCGGGTTCGCTGACCGGCGCGGCCGCCACGAAACGCCGTAGGGTGGAACGCGACCGATGACACCCAATGGATTCCTCCGGCGCACTGCGACGCGCACGTTCCGCGACCGTCGCGAGGCCGGTCACGCGCTCGCCGAGCAGCTCATGTCCTATCGCGACAGGGATGACGTGCTGGTCTTCGGACTGGCGCGCGGCGGCGTCCCCGTCGCCTGGGAGATCGCCGCCGCGCTGCACGCCCCCCTCGATGTGTTCCTGGTCCGCAAGCTCGGGGTGCCACGCTGGTCGGAGCTCGCGATGGGCGCCGTGGCCAGCGGAGGCGGCGTCGTGATGAACGACGACGTGGTGTCCAGCCTGCACATCACCGACGAAGAGGTGCGCGAGGTGATCGAGAGCGAGACGGCCGAGCTCGCCCGCCGCGAGGACGCGTACCGGGGCGGCCGCCCGGTGGCCGACCCGCGCGGCAAGGTGGTGATCCTGGTCGACGACGGGATCGCCACCGGCGCAAGCATGCTGGCCGCCGTCCGAGCCGTGCGAGCCGCCGGTCCCAGATCGATAGTCGTCGCGGTCCCGGTGGGGCCGCCGTCGACCTGCCGTCAGCTCGGGCTCGAGGCCGACGAGGTGGTGTGCGTGACGATGCCGCCCGGATTCGAAGCTGTCGGCCAGGTGTACGGCGATTTTCACCAGGTCAGCGACGACGAGGTGCGCGAGACGCTCGCCACGCCAACCGGCTGAGTACTACTTGGCGGCCTCGTCGCCGCGGCCCTCGGCCGGCACCGCCGACTCTTCGGTCGCCTCTGCGTCAGCTTCGCTGGATTCCTGCGGGGCGTCCTCGGGGTAGTCGACGGCCTCGTCGCCGGCCTCGGCCTGAACCTCGTCCTCGTGCTGGGCTGCTCCGCCCGCGTCGCGCCGCTGCCGCTCCTGCAGCGCGTCGATGATCAACAGCACCACCCCGAGCACGCTGGCGCCGATGCACACCCAGGCCACCAGCTCGTTGCTCGTGACCACGGCGAACACCAACGCGACGAGCCCGACCAGGGCCAGTACCAGCGCAATGATCAGCATCGGTCATCCTCCAAGCGGCGAGCGGGCAGCCAGTTCGTGTGCAGGTCTAGTGTGCCAACCGCGCAGCTTGGCGAGTGTCCGGCACGCCTGTGAGGCTAGTTGTTACCCCGATTAAATTGGTCGAATCCGCCTGCGTCGGCGCTGGAGTCGACGGGCGCCGCCGATCCGCGCTGGCCGAGCTCTTCCAGCTGCGATTCCAGGTAGGTCTTGAGCCGGGTCCGGTACTCGCGTTCGAAGGTGCGCAGTTGCTCGAGGCGGCCTTCCAGGACGGTGCGCTGCTGGTTGATCGTGCCCATGATCTCGGAGTGCTTGCGTTCGGCGTCGGCCTGCAGGGCGTCGGCCTTCTCCTGGGCCTGACGCAACTGGGTCTCGGAGCGGGTTTGCGCATCCGCGAGCATCGCGTCGGCGCGCTGCCGGGCCTCGGTGACCGTGGTCTCGGCGGTCTGGCGGGCCTCGGTGAGGATCTGGTCCGCGTTGGCGCGGGCGTCGGCCAGCATCTTGTCCGACTCCGCCTTGGCCGTGCTGGTCAGCCGGTCGGCGGTGTCCTGGGCCAGGCTCAACACCCGAGCGGCCTTCATGGCCTGTTCCTCGTTGCTCGCCGCGGAAGGGGCGGGTGCGGCGGGTGCGGCGACCGGTGCCGCCTTTGGCGCCGGCTCCGGCTCGGGGACGGGGATCGCCTGGGTGGGTGCGGCCGCGGGAGCTGCGCTGGCGCCGCCGCCGGCAGCAAGCTCCTGGTCCAGCTCCTCGATCCGCTGACGCAGATCGCTGTTCTCTTCGATGAGCCGCGTCAGCTCGGCCTCCACCAGATCGAGGAAGGCGTCGACCTCGTCTTCGTTGTAGCCCCGCTTGCCGATCGGTGGCTTACTGAACGCCACATTGTGGACGTCGGCTGGTGTAAGCGGCATTGTTTCGTCCCCTCAAGTTCCTGTCTAACGTTCTGGAAAGTGTAGAACGCAGTGGTAGCCGTCGTGCAACTGCCGTCCATCCTGTCACACCAGGCGCGACCGTTGCTGTTTAGGCCAATAAATAAGAACCAATTTCAAACACTCAGGGCAATAAAATCCGAAACCTTAGAATTTTTAAATCGCGGGCACCAAACCGAGGCTAAAACGTGGCCGAACCGTCTCCGGGCTGGAAGGCGGCCCCCGCCGGCGCGCCGGATCGGCCTACGCCGCGGCGCCGAAGGCCAGCTGCATGCCGATGAACGCGACCAGCAGCAACACCATGATGGACAGGTCGAAACGGACCGCCCCGATGGTGAGCTGCGGGATCAACCGCCGCAGCAACTTCACCGGCGGATCCGTGATCGACATGATGATCTCGAGGATCACCACCGTGATGCCGGTGGGATGCCAGTCACGGCTGAACGAGCGAATGAACTCGACGACAACCCGGGCGATGAGCAGCAGCCAGAAGATGAAGAGCGCAAACCCAAGGATCTGAAAGAACAGCACCAACTGAAGAGCCCCGACCTTACCGATGAGATGTCAAGCGCCGCGGGCTTTCGCGGCGCCTGCCAGCGTACCGACTCCGGTCCTCGGGCCACATCGCAGCCGGTCCGGCCACCGAAGCGGCGCCGAACCCGGCGCCGCTCAACCGCGGGTTATTGGTAAGCGTAGAAACCGGTTTCGGCGATCCGGCGACGCTCCTCGGGGGAGACATCGACGTCCGCGGGCGAGAGCAAGAACACCTTGGTCGCCACCTTGTCGAAGGAGCCGCGCAACGCGAAGGCCAATCCGGCCGCGAAGTCGACCAGCCGCTTGGCGTCGGCGTTGTCCATGGACACCAGGTCCATGATGACCGGGGTGCCGTCGCGGAACCGCTCGCCGATGGTGCGCGCCTCGCTGTAGTCCTTGGGCCGCAGCGTGGTGATCTTCGAGAGCGGGTGGCCCTCTTCGAACATCATCGCCATCCGGCGCGGGTCCATCGCCAGCGCGCCGCGGGTGGAGTTGCGCAACCAGGATCCGAATCGCGGCCTACCCATATCGGGCCGCTCGAACTCGCGGGGGTGGACGGCGCCGTAGCGCGGCTCCTCCCCGTAGCCGCCGCGGTAGCCGCTCGGCGGCGGGTAGTCGGCGGGCTCACGCGGGTCGTCGTAGTCGCGCCCTTCGTAGCGGCCGTACCCGTCGTCGAAACGCGGCCGCGGAAAACCACGCGAGGGTGCGTGGTCGTCGTAATACTCGTCGTCGTAGTCGTCCATCGGGGCCATACCGAAATAGGCCTTGACTTTGTGCAGTGTGCTCATTGCGTTGACCCCTTCTAGCCCCTGATGCTTGGTGTCAGTGATGAAGATGTGACTACAGTGACTTAATACGGTGACGGTAGCGGCCGGGGACCCAATAGCGCGGTACCGACACGCACACACGTCGATCCGTGTTTGACGGCAATTTCGAAATCGTCGGACATGCCGGCCGACAGGCCGACGGCGTTCGGATGGGATTCCAGGACGCGCAGGTGCTCGGTCCGCAGGCGCTCGAAGGCCGCGTCGGGACTCGAGCCCAGCGGCGGAATGGCCATCAGACCGGCCAGTTCCAGGCACTTCGCGTCCTCGGTCTGCGCGCACAATTGGTCGAGCGCTCCCGGCGCCGAGATGTCGACGCCGCCCCGCGTCTCGTCGCCGTCGAGGCTGACCTGAACGTAGACCCGCATCGGATCGGAGCGGCGGCCCTCGGCCAGGGCCGCCGACACGCCCCGATCGAGCGCGGTGACGAGGTGGGAGCTGTCCACCGAGTGGGCGGTGTGCGCCCAGCGGGCAACCGACCGGGCCTTGTTTCGCTGAATGTGGCCCACCATGTGCCAGCGCAGGGCCGGTACGTCCGCCCGCGACGCGGCCGCCAAGAGTTTGGTGACTTCGCTCACTTTTGCCGACGCTTCCTGATCCCGCGATTCGCCGACGGCCCGGCAACCCAATCGCGACAAAGTCACGACATCGGTTGCTGGAAAGAATTTGGTAATCGGCAGAAGTTCGATTTCACCGACATTGCGACCCGCCGCTTCCGCAGCCGCCGCAAGGCGCGAACGCACGGCCGCTAATGCGTGGGTCAATTCCGTTTCGCGGTCGCTGTGGCTCTCCGGTGCCCGACCCCCCATCGCAGTCACTCCATCCACACCAGCGAGGCCAGCCGCCCGGTTGGGGCACTCCGGCGGTGACTGAACAACGTCGGGTCGGCCACGGTGCACCGCGGATCGATGTCGATGGCCGTGACGCCCAATTGCTTTAGCTGGCAAGTGATTCCGGCCCGAAGGTCGAGTCCGGGGGTGCCCACCCCGGTCGTGGTGCGGCTGCCGGGCAGCGCGACCTCCACCTCGTCGGCCATGGCCGCGGGCACCTCGTAGTTGCGCCCGCTGACCGCCGGGCCCAGCAGGGCCGAGATGTCCTCGACGTGCGCGCCCAGCCCCAGCATCGCCTCCACGGTGCGGGCCACCACCCCGAGCTGGGCGCCCACGCGGCCCGCATGCACCGCCGCGGCCACACCGGCGCGCGCGTCGCCCAACAGCACCGGCACACAGTCGGCGGTCACGACAGCCAGCGCCAGCCGCGGGGTGCTGGTCACCAACGCGTCGGTGCCGTCGACGGCGCTCCGGGGCCCGTCGACCACCTCGACGCGATCGCCGTGGACCTGGTTCATCCACACCACGCGGTCGGGACCCAGGCCGATGGCGGCCGCCAGCCGCTCTCGGTTGGCAGCCACCGCCGCCGGATCGTCGCCGACGTGGTCGCCCAGGTTGAAGGTGTCGAACGGTGGTCCCGAGACACCGCCCGCGCGGCTGGTGGTCACCCGCCGGATGCGCACGCTCACCTTTTCAGTATCCGGAGTGCACTGCCTGCCAGCGAACAGCGCCATCCCGCCCCTATGTTTCTTGGCCGGTTTGTCGCGCACTGGCAAGCAAATCGAGACCCTCAGCGGCGCATGAACGGCGGTACGTCGACGTCGTCGTCGTCACCGCCGATGTTCAGCGTGGCGCCGTTGGTGTGGACCGGCACGCTGACCGCGTCGACGGGTTCGAACAGGGTCGAGGTGAGCTTGCCGGCCTTCGCAGACTCGATCCGGTGCGCGCCGCCCTTCTCCGCGGCAGTGCCACCCACCACGGGCTTGCGGCCGGCGCCGGCGGCGTCGAAACCCGCCGCGATGACGGTGACGCGCACCTCGTCACCCAGCGAATCGTCGATGACCGTACCGAAGATGATGTTGGCGTCCTGGTGGGCGGCGTCCTGCACCAGCGAGGCCGCCTCGTTGATCTCGAACAGGCCCAGGTCACTGCCGCCGGCGATCGACATCAGCACGCCGTGGGCGCCCTCCATCGACGCTTCCAGCAGCGGTGAGTTGATCGCGATCTCGGCCGCCTTGAGCGAGCGTCCTTCGCCGCGCGCGGAGCCGATGCCCATCAGGGCCGTGCCCGCACCGGACATGATGCCCTTGACGTCGGCGAAGTCGACGTTGATCAGGCCGGGCGTGGTGATCAGGTCGGTGATGCCCTGGACGCCGTTGAGCAGCACCTCGTCGGCGCTGCGGAACGCATCCATCAGGGACACGGCGGCGTCGCCCATCTGCAGCAGCCGGTCATTGGGGATCACGATGAGGGTGTCGCAGCTCTCGCGCAACGAGGAGATGCCGCTCTCGGCCTGGTTGCCGCGCCGCTTGCCCTCGAATGAGAACGGGCGGGTGACCACGCCGACGGTCAACGCACCCAGCTTGCGCGCGATGCTGGCCACGACCGGCGCGCCGCCGGTGCCCGTCCCGCCGCCCTCGCCGGCGGTGACGAACACCATGTCCGCTCCGCGCAGCAGCTCCTCGATCTCGTCCTTGGCGTCCTCGGCGGCCTTGCGGCCGACCTCCGGGTCCGCGCCGGCACCCAGCCCGCGCGTGGAGTCGCGGCCGACGTCGAGCTTGACGTCGGCATCGCTCATCAACAGCGCCTGCGCGTCGGTGTTGATCGCGATGAACTCCACGCCCTTGAGGCCCTGCTCGATCATTCGGTTCACGGCGTTGACGCCGCCGCCACCGATACCCACGACCTTGATCACGGCCAGGTAGTTATGCGGGGGGGTCATCATTCGTTTTCCTCCCTGGTGGGCTCAGTTCTGCGCGACGGGTTTCCTCCCGAGCGTCCGCGGGCCTCCCTGGCAAACCCTCAACCTCAACCATAGAGTTAGAGTTATGTCAAGTAGTTCCGCGCAACCAGAACGGTATGGGTATGGCGCGCCCTAACCCCGCAGGCGCGCCGACGCGCCGCCCGCAAATTTTTTCTGTTACGGCGGTCACACGGGGCGTCGTTACTTCACCGTGGGGAGGTCGGGGCTCGAGACGTCATAGGTCCGCCCGGGCTGGGTCAGCAGCGCGGCCAGCTTCTCGGCCTTTTCGTCGGTGCGATCGGTTGTCCCCCAGATGACGACGCGGCCGTCGCCGAGTGTGAGCGTGATCGAGGCCGCCGAGGGGGCCGCGACCCGGCCCACCTGGCCCGCGACCTCGGGCCGCAGCGCGGTCAGCACCTGCAGCGCGGCCTTGGTCGCCGGGTCGTTCGGGCCAGGGTCGGCGACGTCGAGGTACGGCAGCGCCGGCGGCGGCGGCCCGGTCGCGAAATCGACGCCGTCACGGTCGAAGAGGTGCGGGCCGTCCGGAAAGTCCTTCACCGCCACCGGAACTCGCTCGACGATGGTGATGCGCAGCGCCGAGGGATACTGCCGCTGCACCCGCGCGCTGGCCACCCGCCGGATCGCGGCCACCCGGTCGGCGACCTGGTTGGTGTTGATCTGCAGCAGCGGCGTCCCCGGCCGCACCCGCGCCGCGTCCAGCACCTCTTCCCGGGTCACCACCCCGGTGCCGACCACGACGATGTTGCGGGCCGACATCGCGGGCGTGAAGTAGAGGATCAGCGCGAGCCCGATCCCGAGGACGACCAGCAACACCGTCACCAACAGCATCTTCAGGCCACGGACCACGCCCCGGGCGGCGGGTTTGGGCTCGTCGAGCGTGCGTCCGCTCACCCGGCGCTTGGCCTCGCGGCGGGCTTCCTCGATCGCGGTGGCGCGCTCCTGCGCGGCGCGGCGTTCGGCTCGTTCGCGGCGCGCCCGCCGGCGTGGTCCCTCGAATTCGTCCGGGGCGACCGGTGTTTCGACCCCGGGCCCCCCGACGAACAGCGGCTCGGTGACGTCGTCCCCGGCGGGCTCGCCCACGTGCAGATTGCCCGCGTCCTCGGCCGACCGCTCCGCGGCCCGCATCGTCGCCGGGTGGTCGGCGTCGTTCGGCTCGGTCATCGCAACACCCCCGGCCGGCCGGGCGCGCTGCGGTTGTCCCTGTCCCGCAGCGCGGTCACGATCTCCGGCCCGAGCAAGGTGACGTCGCCCGCGCCCATGGTGACGATGACGTCGCCGGGGCCGGCCTCCGCGGCCACCTGCTCGGCGACGGCGGAGAAGTTGGGCAGGTAGCGCACCGGCGCGCTCACGTGCTCGGCGACGCTGGCGCCGCTCACACCGGCGAGCGGTTGCTCGCGCGCGCCGTAGACATCGAGGACGAACACCTCGTCGGCCGCATCCAGGGCGTGGCCGAACGCCACGGCGAATTCCTTTGTGCGCGAATACAAATGGGGCTGAAATACCACCAGGCTACGGCCGCCGCCGCCCTGCTCGAGGACCGTGCGGACCGCCGCCAGCGTGGCGCTGATCTCGGTGGGATGGTGGGCGTAGTCGTCGAAGACGCGCACCGAGCCGGCGTTGCCCACGAGTTCGAACCGGCGGCGCACCCCCTCGAAGCCGGCCAGCCCGTCGAGCACCGCGTCGACCGGGGCGCCGATCTCGATCGCCGCCAGCAGCGCGCCCAGCGCGTTGAGCGCCATGTGCCGCCCGGGCACCGACAGCCGCATCACCCGGGGATACTTTTCGCCCGCCAGCTGGACGTGCGCGACCGCCTCGGTGCCCTGCTGCTCCCAGGACAACAGGGTGGCGGCGTGGTCCTCCGCCGGCGCGGATCCGTAGCGCAGCACCCGGATTCCCAGCTCGGCGGTGCGCTCCGCCAGCGCGGCAGCGCCCGGGTCGTCGACGCACACCACCAGCGCTCCCCCCGGGGCGAGCCGCTCCACGAAGGCGTCGAACACCCCGACGTAGGCGTCGGCGCTGCCGTAGAAGTCCAAATGATCGGCCTCGATGTTGGTGACCACCGCGACGTCGGGCGTGTACTCCAGCAGCGAGCCGTCGCTTTCGTCGGCCTCGGCCACGAAGCAGTCGCCGCTGCCGTGATGGGCGTTCGTTCCGGCCTCCCCCATCTCGCCGCCGACCGCGAACGACGGGTCACGTCCGCAGTGCTGCAGCGCCACGATCAACATCGACGTCGTCGTGGTCTTGCCGTGCGTGCCGGTGACCATCAGCGTCGTGCGCCCCTCCATCAACCGCGCCAGCACCGCCGGCCGCAGAATCACCGGGATGCCGCGCCGCCGGGCTTCGACGAGCTCGGGGTTGGTCTTCGGGATGGCGGCGTGGGTGGTGATCACCGCGGTCGGGCCGCCCGGCAACAGGTCGAGCGACGAGGCGTCGTGGCCGATGCGGATTGACGCGCCCCGGGCCCGCAACGCGTGCACGCCGCGCGACTCCTTGGCGTCCGATCCGGATACCAGCGCGCCGCGGTCCAGCAGGATGCGGGCGATGCCCGACATGCCGGCGCCGCCGATGCCCACCATGTGCACCCGCTGCAGCTCGGGCGGCAGCTGTTCGGCGTTCACCGTCGCCCTCCCGCCGCTGCCTTCCTGGCAATGTCCAGCGCCGCCTGTGCCACTTGCCGCGCCGCGTCGGGGTGCCCCACGCGCGCGGCGGCCGTCGTCATCGCCGCCAACCGCGGCGGGTCGTTGAGCAACCCGGCCACCTCGCGGGCGACCAGCTCCGGCGTCAAGGCGGCGTCGGCGACCACCATGCCGCCCCCGGCGTTGACCACCGGCAGCGCATTGAGCCGCTGCTCGCCGTTGCCGATCGGCAGCGGGACATAGATGGCCGGCAGGCCGACCGCCGAGACCTCGGCGACGGTCATCGCGCCCGACCGGCAGATCGCCAGGTCGGCGGCGGCGTAGGCCAGGTCCATCCGGTCGAGATAGGGCACCGCCACGTACGGCGGGTCACCGGGTTGGCTCTCTCGCAGCTCGAGGGTGTTTTTTGGTCCGTGCGCGTGCAGCACCGACACGCCCGCGGCGGCCAGGTCGGCGGCGGCCCCGGACACGGCCCGGTTCAGCGACACGGCGCCCTGCGAGCCGCCGAACACAAGCAACACCCGCGCGTCGTCGGCGAAGCCGAAGTGCCTGCGCGCCTCGGCGCGCAGGGCCGCGCGGTCCAGCGAGGTGATGGCCTCCCGCACCGGTATCCCGACCACCTCGGCGCGCGGCAGCCCGCAATCGGGCACCGCGGAGAGCACCCGGTCGGCACGGCGGGCGCCGACCCGGTTGGCCAGCCCGGCGCTGGCGTTGGCTTCGTGGATCAGCACCGGGACGCGGCGCCGGCGGCCGAGACCGCGGGGAATCCCGCGGGCTGCGAGGTACGCCGGTAGCGCCACGTATCCGCCGAAACCGATGATGACGTCGGCGTCGACCGCTTCGAGCACGGCCCGCACCTCCCGGACCGCGCGCCATACTCGCGGGGGCAACCGGGCCAGGTCGCCGCTGGGCTTGCGCGGCAGCGGCACCGGCGTGATCAGCTCGAGGTGGTAACCGCGCTCGGGCACCAGCCGGGTCTCCAGCCCGCGGTGGGTGCCCAGCGCGGTGATGCGCACCTGCGGATCGAGCGCGCTGAGCGCGTCGGCCACCGCCATCGCGGGCTCGACGTGACCGGCGGTGCCCCCGCCGGCCAGCACCACCGACAGCGGCTTGAGGGGCTTAAGAGCCGACAACGCGGCACCGGCGGGGGGGGGGGGGGGGCCCCCCCCCCCCCCCCCGCGGGGGGGGGGGGGGGGGCGCCCCCCAGGGAACTAAAAAAAAAGCCCCCCGCCCCCGGGGGGGGGGCGGGGGCGGGGGGCGGCGGGCC
>NZ_LZIL01000031.1 GCF_001667075.1 Mycobacterium sp. 852014-52450_SCH5900713
CAACTTGCACTGCGGTCTGGGGGGGGGGGGGGGGGGGGCGGGGGGGGGGGTGGGGGGGGGGGGGTTCGGGCGGGCGTTTCTTTGCGTGTTGTTTCTGGTGCCCACGGGCGGGGGGGCCGGGGGGCCCCCCCCCCCCCCCGCGAGACCGACCGCGCACAACGACTCGAACACCGCGTCCAGGGCCTGATTCCGCGCGTCCCGGTCCAGCAGCAGGGAAAGGCGCCGACCGAGCAACGGCAGGCGCCGGACGGCTCGCGGCAAGGAGGCGGCCATCAGCAGCGGGATGTAGCCGACGTCGTTGCCGCCGATCGTGATGGTCACCAGGCCTTCCGAGCCGTTCAGCGCGGTGATCTGGGGCGGCGCGCCGCGCTGGTGGTCGGCAAGCACGTGGGCGGTGGTCGCGCCGGAAAAGGTGACGTCTACCAGATCGAGGTCGCATCGCTGCGCGACCAGGTGCGCATAGTTGCGCGCCGAGCGGCCGGAGCCCCAGGGGGCATCCGCGGCACGGGGCCCGATGCCGGGGCCGGCGGCCATCGAACTGCCCAGCGCGACATAGCGTTTCATCGTTCGGGGCTGGACGCCTGGGCCCAGAAGCGCTTGGGAATTCGGCCCGCCCGCCGGGCCAGATAGCCGGCGGTGACGGCGGCGGCCATCGCGGCCGCCATCGTCGCCGGATCGGCGGCGCGGGTCACCGCGGTGGCCAAAAGCACGGCATCGCAACCCAACTCCATCGCCAGCGCGGCGTCGCTGGCGGTGCCGATGCCGGCGTCGAGCACCACCGGAACGCCGGCCCGGGCGACGATCATCTCGATGTTGTGCGGGTTGGTGATGCCAAGCCCGGTGCCGATCGGCGAACCCAGCGGCATCACCGCCGCGCATCCGGCGTCTTCGAGCCGACGCGCCAACACCGGGTCGTCATTGGTGTAGGGCAGTACGACGAACCCGTCGTCGACCAATTGCTCTGCGGCGCGGACCAGTTCGACCGCGTCGGGCAGCAGGGTGCGTTCGTCGGCGATCACCTCCAGCTTGACCCAGTTGGTGTTCAGCGCTTCGCGGGCCAGCTGCGCGGTGAGCACCGCCTCGGCCGCGCCGCGGCAGCCCGCGGTATTGGGCAGCGGCGTGATGCCGAGCCGGTTGAGCAGGTCCAGCAGCCCCGTCCCGCCCTCCGCGTCGACCCGCCGCATCGCGACGGTGGTCAACTCGGTGCCCGACGCGACCAGCGCCTCCTCCAGCGCGGCCAGGCTGGTCGCTCCCCCGGTCCCCATGATGAGCCGCGAGGCGAAGCTGCGATCGCCGATCGTGAGCTTTGCTTCAGCCACCTTGCACCGCCGTCACCACCTCGAGCCGCGCGCCGTCGAAAAGCGTTGTCGTCCAGTTGGATCGCGGTAGCACGGCGTCGCCCATCGCCACCGCGACGCCCCGGTCCGGGTAGCCCAGCGACTGCAGCAGCGCGGCCACCGTGGTCTGCTCGTCGACGTCGACCTGCTGCTCATTGACCACCACGATCATGACGGGGCTCCGACCGGGGCCAGTTGAGAGACGATCTGTTCCGCGGTCCACGGCGCAAGCAGGAATCCGGATCGGCCGTGGCCGCCGGCCACCAGGGTTCGCTCGTCCAGGCGTTGCACCAGGGGCAGGTTGTCCGGTGTCATCGGGCGCAGCCCGGCGGCGCACTCGGCCAGCTCGTATTCGCCGAGCGCGGGCAACACCGCACAAGCGTCGTCGAGCAGGTCCCGCACTCCGGAGACCACCGGGGCGGTGTCGCGCCCGTGTTCGTACTGGGTGGCGCCGACGACCACCCCGTCCGCACGTGGAACCAGGTACACCTGCCGCCCGTGCACGCGGGCCCGAATGACGCGCTGCGGCACGGGCATACACCCCCGTCGCCAGCGCAGGCGCAACACCTCGCCCTTGACCGGGCGCACCGGCAGGCCGGGCCACAACGCGGGGGCGTCGATGCCGTTGGCGATCACGACCGCGTCGCCGTCGACCGTTAGGTCGTGCGCCGGCGGCGCCCACCGCACCCCCAGGCGCTCGCATTCCGCGGATAGGGCGTCCAGCACCGCGCGGTTGTCCACCGCCAGCTCGGTGGGGGCCCGAAAGCCGTGCCGGATGCCTTGCGCCAGCAGTGGTTCCAGATCCCGGGCGGCCGACTCCCAGACCACCGGATGCCCCTGCGCGGACAGCCAGTCGGCGACGGTGCGCAGGTCGGCGACGTCTGCCCGGTCGACGGCGACCACCAGCGACTCGCGGGCGGTGACCACCTGCGCCGGGAGCCCGTCCAGGAAACCGCCCTCGCGCCAGAGCCGCAGCGACTCCAGCCCCAGCTGCAGCAGCCGCTCCTCACCGGGCCAGCCCTCGCTGTGCGGGGCCAGCATGCCGCCGGCGACCCACGACGCGCCCTTGTCGGAAGTGCGGTGCACCCGGACCGACCAGCCGGCCTGGGCGGCGCGGCGCGCGACCGCCAGCCCGATGACGCCGCCGCCGATGACTGCCAGCGACCCGGGGTCTGATGGCATCCTGTCCATCCTGGGGCCTCCCTTCGCCGGCATGACCCGGATCAGGTGTGACGGTAAGGGCAGGCGCGCCCACTCTCAGACCCCGTTCCCGGGACTCCCGTGTCTGTATGTTCTTCGGCTCCCACGCTAGCGCGCTAGCGTCGCGGTGTGCATCAGCGAGTTATCCGCCTGGCATCCGCGCGGTTATATCTGTGCACCGACGCGCGCCGGGAGCGCGGCGATTTGGCCGAGTTCGCCGACGCCGCGCTGGCCGGCGGGGTCGACATCATCCAGCTGCGCGACAAGGGGTCGCCCGGTGAGCAGCGGTTCGGGGCCCTCGAGGCGCGCGACGAGCTGGCGGCGTGCGAGATCCTGGCCGAGGCGGCCCGCCAGCACGGCGCCCTGTTCGCGGTCAACGACCGGGCGGACATCGCCCGCGCGGCGGGCGCCGACGTGCTGCACCTGGGGCAGGGCGACCTGCCGCTGGAGACCGCCCGGGAAATCATCGGGCCCGACATGCTGCTCGGGCTGTCCAGCCATGACTCCGGCCAGGCCGCCGCGGCCGCCGAGGGCGCGGCGGACTATTTCTGCGTCGGCCCGTGCTGGCCCACCCCGACCAAACCGGGCCGCGAGGCGCCGGGCCTGGGGCTGGTGCGGGCGGCCGCCGATGTCGGCGGCGAGAAGCCGTGGTTCGCGATCGGAGGCATCGACGAGCGGCGACTGCCCGAGGTGCTCGGCGCCGGCGCCCGTCGGATCGTGGTGGTGCGCGCGATCACGGCGGCCGCCGACCCGCGGGCCGCGGCGCAGCGGCTCAGTTCGGCGCTTGCAGCAGCGAGCTGATCCGCCGACTGAGGTGCGACGGCTCCTCGTCGGCGTCCCCCGGCATGCACCAGACGAAGACGCCGTCCTCGACCTCGATGGTGCGGGGCAGGTGCCGCCGTCGTTCGTCGGCGTGGCCCAGGGGCACCAGGGCCGTGGCCGTGCGCAGCCGGTGCCAACTCGCGGCGAAGCCCGGATGCAGCGGCAGCTCGGCCACCTCGTCCTCGGCGACCCAGCGCATCTCGGCGCTTTCACCGTTGGGCACGGTGTGCAGCAACTCGGTCGCGTCGGCGATCACGGTGGTGTAGGTCCAACGCGCGCCGCCGAGCCCGCCGACCTCGGCCGTGACCACCGTCGACCGCACGGTCAGGAGCTCGCCGTGCAGGCCGGCCTCCTCGTGCGCCTCGCGGACCGCGGTCTCCTCCGGGGTCTCGTGGCTGTCGCGGGCACCGCCCGGCAGGCCCCAGGTTCCGCCCTGATGGCTCCACACCGCGCGATGCTGCAGCAGCACGGCGGGGGTCCCGTCCGGCCGCGGGGCCCGCAGCAGCAGACCGGCCGCGCCGAAGCGGCCCCAGTAATGGGCGCCGCTGTGGGAGACCACCCAACCGTCACCGTCGCCCTGCACGAGTTCAGGATATGCACGTGATCGCCTGGTCAATTGGTCTGCCTCCACCCATCCGCCGCAAGATTCTCTTAGAATTCGCTTATAGAGGTTGGTGCAGCGTTCCAGTGGCCGCGAAAGTTGAGGGCTGATAACACGTGACGGTCGAGCTGGCGCACCCGTCGACAGAGCCGCAGGGATCGCGGTCGCCGGCCGAACCAGCCCATCCGCGCTGGTGGTTCATCTCCACCACGCCCGGCCGCATCCTGAGCATCGGGATCGTCCTGGCGGTGCTCGGCGGTATCTGCGCGTTCGCCACCTCGACCACCATCAACCACCGGCAGCAGGTGCTGACCACGGTGCTCAACCACACCGAGCCGCTGTCGTTCGCCGCCGGGCGGCTGTACACCACCCTGTCGGTGGCCGACGCTGCGGCGGCCACCGCCTTCATCGCCGAAGCCGAGCCGCCGCCGGTCCGGCAGCGCTACGAGCAGGCCATCACCGACGCGTCGGTCGCGGTGACTCGCGCGTCGAGCGGGCTCACCGACGAACCGCTGGTGCAGCTGCTGGGCCGGATCAACGCCGAACTGGCCGTCTACACCGGCCTGATCGAAATCGCGCGCACCAACAATCGCGAGGGCAACCCCGTCGGGTCGTCGTATCTGTCGGAGGCCTCGGGCCTGATGCAGTCGACGATCCTGCCGGACGCGGCCCAGCTGTATCAGGCCACGTCCGAACGGGTGGACGCGGAAACCACCGCTTCCACTCAGATCCCGGCGCCGGTCATCCTGGTGGTCAGCGCCACCGCGGTCTTCGGCGCCTTCGCTCACCGATGGCTGGCCAGGCGCACCCGGCGCCGAATCAACCCCGGCCTGGTCGTGGGCGGCCTCGCTATCCTCGTCATGGTGGTATGGGTCGGAACAGCGCTGACCATCTCCACGGCCGCCAGCCGTAGCGCCAAGAACACGGCCGCCGACTCGCTGCGGATCGTGACCAACGTCGCGATCACCGCCCAGCAGGCACGGGCCGACGAGACGCTATCGCTGATCCGCCGCGGGGACGAGGAGAAGCGCAAGCAGTCGTTCTATCAGCGGATCGACTCCATGCACCAACAGCTCGACCAGTACATGGCCCGCAGCGACGCCGTCGACAAACCCGACCTGGAAGGCGCCAACCAGCTGCTGTTGCGCTGGCGGCAGGCGAACGACCGGATCAGCTCCTATATCTCGGTGGGCAACTACCGGGCGGCCACCCAGGTGGCCCTGGGCAGCAGCGAGGACGACTCCACCCCGGCGTTCGACAAGCTCGAGGACCAGCTGGTGAAGGCCATCGACCAGAGCCGCACCCACCTGCGCAACGACGTCCTCAACGCGCGCAGCGGGCTGTCCGGCGCCCAGGTCGGCGGCGTGGTGCTCAGCCTCGGGGCCGCCATCGCGGTGGCGCTCGGCCTGTGGCCGCGGCTGAGAGAGTACCGATGAGGACGCGGCTGGCCCGGGCGGGCGCCGTCCTCGCGACGGCGGTCGTGCTGGCCGGATGCGGGCACACCGAATCGCTGACGGTGGCCAACGTGCCGACGCTGCCGCCGCCCACCCCGGTCGGCATGCAACAACTGCCGCCGGAGCCGCCGCTGCCGGCGGACGATCCGGCCCAGGGCTGCGACCTGATGGCGAGCCTGCGGCCCTTCCCCACCAAGGCCCAGGCCGACGCCGCGGTCGCCGACATCCGGGCCCGCGGCCGGCTGATCGTCGGGCTCGACATCGGCAGCAACCTGTTCAGCTTCCGCGACCCGATCACGGGCGAGATCACCGGTTTCGACGTCGACATCGCCGGTGAGATCGCGCGCGACATCTTCGGCGCCCCGTCGCACGTCGAATACCGCATCCTGTCGTCCGACGAACGCGTCACCGCGCTGCAGAACTCCGAGGTCGACGTGGTGGTCAAAACCATGACGATCACCTGCGACCGGCGCAAGCAGGTGAACTTCTCGACCGTCTACCTCGACGCCAACCAGCGCATCCTGGCCCCGCGCGATTCCCCCATCACCAAGGTGGGCGACCTGTCCGGCAAACGGGTCTGCGTGGCCAAGGGCACGACCTCGCTGCACCGGATCCGCCAGATCGACCCGCCCCCGATCGTCGTGTCGGTGGTCAACTGGGCCGACTGCCTGGTGGCGATGCAGCAGCGCGAGATCGACGCCGTCAGCACCGACGACTCGATCCTGGCCGGGCTGGTCGAAGAGGACCCCTACCTGCACATCGTCGGCCCGAACATGGCGACCCAGCCCTACGGCATCGGGGTCAACCTCACCAACATCCCACTGGTGCGGTTCGTCAACGGCACGCTGGAGCGGATCCGCCGGGACGGCACGTGGAACACGTTGTACCGCAAGTGGTTAACCGTGCTGGGGCCGGCACCCGCCCCACCCACGCCGAGGTACTTGGACTGATGACCGAGTCAGAGAACACCGAACAGCCGGAATCCGGGTCCGATGACGTGAGCCCGGGCACCCAACCGCCGGACACGCAGGGCGGCGGCCCGACGACGGGGCGCATCCAGGCCACCCAGGCGTTGTTCCGTCCCGATTTCGATGACGATGACGATGACTTTCCGCACATCTCGCTGGGCACCCTGGACAGTGACGCGCACGACCGGCTGACGATCGGGACTCGGGTGCTGCCGCCGGTCAGACACCTCGGCGGCGGACTGGTCGAGATCCCCCGGGTTCGCGACATCGACCCGCTCGAGGCCCTGATGACCAGCCCGGTGGTGCCGGAGGCCAAGCGGTTCTGCTGGAACTGTGGAAAGCCCGTCGGCCGCTCCGGCAAAAAGAGCAAGGGGACGTCGGAAGGCTGGTGCCCCGCCTGCGGCAGTGCGTATTCGTTTCTGCCACAACTAAATCCGGGAGACATCGTCGCCCACCAGTACGAGGTGAAGGGTTGCATCGCGCACGGCGGCCTGGGGTGGGTGTATCTCGCGGTCGACCACAACGTCAACGACCGCCCGGTGGTCCTCAAGGGCCTGGTGCACTCGGGTGACGCCGAGGCGCAGGCGATCGCGATGGCCGAACGGCAGTTCCTCGCCGAGGTGGTGCACCCGCAGATCGTGCAGATCTTCAACTTCGTCGAGCACAAAGACCGCAGCGGCAATCCGGTCGGCTACATCGTCATGGAGTACATCGGCGGGCAGCCGCTCAAGCACAGCAAGGACAAGAAGCTCCCCGTCGCCGAGGCCATCGCCTACCTGCTGGAGATCCTGCCGGCGCTGACCTATCTGCACTCCATCGGCTTGGTCTACAACGACCTCAAGCCGGAGAACATCATGCTCACCGAGGAGCAACTCAAGCTGATCGACCTGGGCGCGGTGTCGCGGGTCAATTCGTTCGGCTACCTCTACGGCACGCCGGGCTTCCAGGCGCCCGAGATCGTGCGGACCGGCCCGACGATCGCGACCGACATCTACACGGTGGGGCGCACCCTCGCCGCGCTGACGGTGAACCTGCCGACCCGCAACGGCCGCTACGTCGACGGCCTGCCCGAGGACGACCCCGTGCTCACCACCTACGACTCGTTCCGCCGATTGCTGCGCCGGGCCACCGATCCCGACCCGCGGCGCCGGTTCGGCAGCACCGAGGAGATGTCCGCCCAGCTGATGGGCGTGCTGCGCGAGGTGGTCGCCCAGGACACCGGGATACCGCGGCCCGGCCTGTCGACGGTCTTTTCCCCGAGCCGCTCGACGTTCGGGGTGGACCTGCTCGTCGCGCACACCGACGTCTACCTGGACGGCCAGGTCCATTCGGAGCGGCTGACGGCCCGCGAGATCGTGACCGCGCTGCAGGTGCCGCTGGTCGATCCGGCCGACGTCGCCGCTCCTGTCCTGCAGGCGACGGTGCTCTCCCAGCCGGTGCAGACCCTGGACTCGTTGCGCGCGGCGCGGCACGGAACGCTGGACGCCGACGGCGTCGAGGTCTCCGAATCGACCGAATTGCCGCTGATGGAAGTCCGCGCGCTGCTGGACCTGGGCGACGTGGCCAAGGCCACCAGGAAGCTGGACGACCTCGCCGAGCGGGTGGGCTGGCAATGGCGATTGGTCTGGTACAAGGCCGTCGCCGAGCTCCTAACCGGTGACTATGACTCCGCCACAAGGCATTTCACCGAGGTGCTGGACACCTTCCCCGGCGAGCTGGCGCCCAAGCTGGCGTTGGCCGCGACGGCCGAACTGGCGGGCGACGTCGACGTGCAGAAGTACTACCAGACGGTGTGGAAGACCAACGACGGGGTGATCTCGGCGGCTTTCGGGTTGGCCCGATGGCTTTCCACCGAGGGTGATCGAGCCGCCGCGGTGCGCACCCTGGACGAGGTGCCGCCCACCTCAAGGCATTTCACCACCGCGCGCCTCACCAGCGCGGTCACCCTGCTGTCCGGGCGGACGAAGAGCGAGATCAGCGAGGAGGACATCCGCGACGCCGCCCGGCGCGTGGAGGCGCTGCCGCCAACGGAACCGCGCGTGCTGCAGATCCGCGCGTTGGTGCTGGGCTGCGCGATGGACTGGCTGGAGGACAATAAGGCCAGCACCAACCACATCCTCGGCTTCCCGTTCACCGAGCACGGGCTGCGGCTGGGCGTCGAGGCCGCGCTGCGTAACCTGGCCCGGGTTGCGCCCACCCAGCGCCACCGCTACGCGCTGGTGGACATGGCGAACAAAGTCCGGCCCACGAGCACGTTCTAGATCGGCGGCTCTCCCCTTCACGTCGTGTGCAGCCCTACACAGGGAAAACATAGGTACATACCGCAAAGTTGACTCATGCCAGGGCAGTCCACCGCATGGATCACCGCGGCCCGCGGGCTGCGGCGGGCCGGGTTCGGGACGACCGGACCCGAGGTAGACGCCGCGCTCACCACAGACTGGCCGGGCTACGTCGACGCCGTGCTGGCCGCGAATCCCGACGCGGACCAGGGTGCGGTCGCCACCCCGATGCCCGCTTTGCAGCCGCCCGCGCCGCCCGGGAAGGGCGCCGCGCCGGCGGCCCGCAAGAAGTACAACCAGCAGCTGTCCGAACAGCAGGCCGCGCTGTCCGACTGGTGGCTGCGCCGCATGGTCAGCGTGCGGCAGCCGTTTCACGAAAAGCTGACCCTGCTGTGGCACAACCACTTTGCCACCTCGGCGCAGAAGGTTCGAGTCGCCCCGTACATGGCCGCGCAGAACCAGAAGCTGCGCACCCTGTCGCTGGGCGACTTCCGGACCCTGGCTTACGCGATGCTCACCGACGCCGCGATGTTGCGCTGGCTGGACGGGCAGAGCAGCACCGCGAAGGCCCCCAATGAGAACCTTGCGCGGGAGTTCATGGAGCTGTTCGCCCTGGGCCACGGCAACGGCTACACGGAGGACGACGTGCGCAACGGCGCCCGCGCGCTGACGGGGTGGGTGATCGATGCCGACGGCCGCACCTCGATGGCATCCAGACGCCACGACGGCACGGCCAAGACGTTGTTCGGGCAGACAAGCAACTTCGACGCCGCCGGATTCTGCGACACCGTGCTGGCGCAGCCGAAATCGGTGGAGTACGTCGCGGGACGGCTGTGGCGGCAATTGGCCTCCGACGACCCGCCGTCACGCCGCGCGCTGGACAGGCTGGTCTCCGCCTACGGCCCCGGCCGGGACCTGCGAGCGCTGACCCGGGCAATTCTCACCGACGACGAATTCATCGGCGGCCGCGGAACCGTCGTCAACAGCCCGGTCGAATGGCTCGTCGGCGTGATGCGCGCGCTGCGGGTGCCCATCGACCCGGCCATCCGCAAGACCGCCGACGCGACATTGCGGGCGCTCGGGCAGCGGCCGTTCTATCCGCCGAGCGTCGGCGGCTGGCCACAGGGCCAAGTATGGCTGTCCACCGCCAGCGCCGAGGCCCGGCTGCGGGCCGCTGGCCGGCTCGCGCACGCCGGCGACCTGTCCGGCATCGAAAGCGCCGCCCCCCGTGACCGCATCGACGCGGTCGGCTACTTGATCGGTGTCGGAGACTGGTCCGATCGCACCGCCGGCGCGCTGCGGCCCCTGGTGCGCACCCCACCGCAATTGGTGGCGGCCGCCGTCAACACACCCGAATACCTGACTTCCTAGCGAGATCCGACGATGCCCGAGATGAACCGCCGCAGATTCCTGGCCGCCAGCGCCGGCGTCGGCGCGGCCGGCCTGTTGTCGACGGCGGTGGCCGTCAGTTGGCCCGACCTGATGCGCGCGGCCCAGGACCGGCCGCTCCCCGACGGCGCGGGCGTGCTGGTCCTGGTCACGCTCTACGGGGGCAACGACGGGATCAACACGTTGATCCCCTACGCGGACAACGCGTACCACGATGCCCGGCCGGAGCTGGCCTACGCCCCGGGTGACGTCCTGCACCTCGACGATGCGCTGGCACTCAACCCCGCGCTGAAGGGCCTGGCCCAGCTGTGGGACCGGCGGCAACTGGCGATCGTGCGGGGTGTGGGCTATCCGCGGCCCGACCACAGCCACTTCCGGTCCATGGACATCTGGCAGACGGCGTCACCGGCCGAGCCCGTGTCGACGGGCTGGATCGGCCGCTGGCTGGACGCTACCGGTGACGACCCGCTGCGCGCGGTCAACATCGGGCCCGTCCTGCCCCCGCTGGCTGTCGGTGAAAAGTTCACTGCTGCCGCGCTTTCCACCACCCCGGCGCCCGGCAGACAGGGGCTCGACGCGCTGCTGGGCGCGCTCGGAATCGACGACCCTGATGACACGCCCGCAATGGCCGCCGTGTGCAAGTCGTACCGCGCCACACGCACCACCAGCAAGACCTTCGCGTCCGTGAAAGCTGATGGACACCAGCGCAATTCGCTGTCCACGCAGCTGAGCATGGTGGCCGGGGCAGTGCGGGCCCGTGTGCCGACCCGGGTGTACACGGTGCAATTGGGCGGCTTCGACACCCACGCGGCCGAGCGCGACACGCAGCAGCGCCTGCTCGGGACGTTCGACGAGGCGGTCACCTCTTTCCTGCGGCAGGTGGCCGGCTCGAACGTCGTCGTGATGGCCTATTCGGAGTTCGGGCGCCGGGTGCGCGCCAACGCCTCGCAAGGCACCGATCACGGCACCGCCGGCCCCGTCTTCGTCGCGGGCGCTCCCGTGCGGGGCGGGTTCTACGGCGAAGAACCCAGCCTGACCGACCTCGACAACGGGGACCTGAAGTACCGCACCGACTTTCGCGACGTGTACCACGAGCTGCTCGCGCGAACTGTCGGGACCGATCCCACGCCATCCGTCGGCGCCGGACGCAAGAGCCTCGGCTTCCTAACCGCTTAGTGCGCCAACGCACTCGCGGGCGATGGCGAGTTCTTCGTTGGTGGGTATCACCAGCACGGCGATCGGCGACGCCTCGGCTGAGATCTGCCGGGGGCCCTTCCCGCCGCCGAGGTTGCGGCGCTCGTCGAGCACGATGCCCAACTCCTCCAGCCCGGCCAGCGCGTCGCGGCGCACCGCCGCGTCGTTTTCCCCGATGCCGGCGGTGAAGGTGATGGCATCGGTGTGTCCGAGCACCGCGAGGTAGGCGCCGATGTACTTGCGCAGCCGGTGAGTGAACACGCTGTAGGCCAATTGGGCTGCGCCGTCGCCCGATTCGATCATGGTGCGCAGCCGACGGAAGTCGCGCTCGCCGGACAGGCCCAGCATCCCCGACCGCTGGTTGAGCATGGATTCGACCTCGTCGACGCCCATCTTCGCCGTGTGGCAGAGATAACTGACGATGCTGGGGTCGATGTCACCGCTGCGG
The DNA here is from genome assembly GCF_001667075.1 of Mycobacterium sp. 852014-52450_SCH5900713. Lineage (GTDB taxonomy): Bacteria > Actinomycetota > Actinomycetes > Mycobacteriales > Mycobacteriaceae > Mycobacterium. The sequence continues at coordinate 11,693 of NZ_LZIL01000031.1, forward strand.
GTGCCCATCACCAGGCCCTCCAGCGGCGTCAGGCCCATCGACGTGTCGAGGGGCCGGGTGCCGGCGATCGCCGAGGCGGAGCAACCGTTACCCAGATGCAGCACAATCTGTTTCAGGCCGCGCAGGGGCCGGCCCAAGAAGGCGGCGGCCTGCTCGCTGACATACCGGTGCGACGTGCCGTGAAACCCATAGCGGCGGATCCGCCAGCGTTCGGCCAGGCCGCGGTCGATCGCATAGGTCGCGGCCGCGGGCGGCATGTCATGGAAGAACGCCGTGTCGAAGACCGCGATGTGCGGAACGTCCGGAAGCAGCTTGCGCGCCACCTCGATCCCTTTGACCGCGGGGGGATTGTGCAGCGGCGCCAGTTCCGACAGTTCGTCCAGCTTGGCGAGCACCGCGTCGTCCACCGGTGTGGGCTTATAGAACGTCTGGCCACCGTGCACGACCCGGTGGCCCACCGCCACCAAATCGCAATCGCGTAGGTCGACGCCCTGCTCGGATAGCGCGTCGAACGCTTGCCGCAGCGCCGCGTCGTGGTCGCGCACCGGGGACGACTCCTCCCCGATCCGTTCCACGTTGCCCGTCGCCCGGGCCTTGCCGGAGTCGGGTTCGACCAATTGGTACTTCAGCGAGGACGAGCCGGAGTTGATCACCAGCACAGTCCGGTCGGCGTTAACCACGGGCACCCTGCGCCTGAATCGCGGTGATGGCAACCGTGTTCACGATGTCTTCGACCAACGCACCCCGGGACAGGTCGTTCACCGGCTTGCGTAAGCCTTGCAGCACCGGCCCTATCGCGATCGCCCCCGCGCTGCGCTGCACCGCCTTGTAGGTGTTGTTGCCGGTGTTGAGGTCGGGAAAGATCAGCACGGTGGCGCGGCCGGCCACCGGCGAGTCGCGCAGCTTGGCGGCCGCGACCGATGGCTCGATCGCGGCGTCGTACTGGATCGGACCCTCGACGGGCAGGTCGGGAGCCCGGGAGCGCACTAATTCCGTTGCTGCCCTTACCTTGTCCACATCGGCTCCGGCACCGGAGTCGCCGGTGGAATAGGACAGCATGGCCACCCGCGGCTCGATGCCGAATTGCGCGGCGGTACGCGACGAAGAGATGGCGATGTCGGCCAGCTGTTCCGGCGTCGGGTTGGGGACGATCGCACAGTCACCGTAAGCCAGCACCCGGTCGGGCAGGCACATGAAGAAAACGCTGGAGACGGTGGAGACGTCGGGGATGGTCTTGATGATTTCGAAGGCCGGCCGGACGGTGTGCGCGGTGGTGTGGGCGGCGCCGGACACCATCCCGTCGACCATGCCGTTGTGCACCATCATGGTGCCGAAATACGTGGCGTCGCACATGATCTCGCGAGCGTGCTCGACCGTGATCCCCTTGGCCTTGCGCAACTCGGCGTACTGGTCGGCGAACTGATAGCGCAATTCGCTGGTGCGGGGATCGATCACCTTCGTGTCGCCGAGTTCCACGCCGAGTTCCGCTGAACGCAAACGGATTCCGGCTTCATCGCCCAAGATCGTCAAGTCGGCGATCTGGCGCTGCAGCAGGCGGCCGGCCGACTTGAGGATACGGTCGTCGTCGCCTTCGGGCAGCACGATCCGCTTGCGATCCGCGCGCGCCAGCAGGTGCAGCCGGTGGGTGAACATCTGCGGGGTGGTCACGGTCGGAATCGGAATGGCGAGCTGCGCCAACATATCCCCGATATCGACGTAGCGGTCCATCAGCTCCAGCGCCGTGTCGATCTTGCGCTGCGAGGTGGCCGTCACGCGGCCGCGGGCCGAGGCCGCGGCGCTGGCCGTATCGTAGGTGCCCAGCGTGGTGGTGATGATGGGCAGCCGGAGCCGCAGTCCGGCCACCAGCGCGCTGATCGACGGATGCAGCTCGAACCCGCCGTTGAGCACCATGCATGACAGCGACGGAAAGCCTTCGGCCGCATGGGCGCTGGCGACCGCCAGCACCACGTCCGAGCGGTCGCCGGGGGTGATGACAGCCACCCCGTCGGCCAGCCGTTCCAGCACGTGATCGGCGGTCATACCCGCGACCATCACGCCCAGCACTTCACGTCCCATCAGCGCGGTGTCACCACTGACCAGGGTTCCGTTCACCGCCTTCTGCAGGTCTGAGACCGCGGGAGCGGGCAGCAGCGGCTCGTTCGGCAGCACGTAACTCTGCGGGATGACCGCGTGCAGCGCCTCCGCGACGGCGCTCACCTGCGACGGCTCGCAGCGGTTGGCCACCACCGCCGCGGTGTGGGCGTGCTGGGCGGCCAACTCGTCCAGACACGCCTGCACGACATGCACGACGTCCTCGGCGGTGCGCCCCTTGGCCCGCACCACCAGCAGCACCGGTGCGCCGAGATTGACCGCGATGCGCGCGTTGACGGAAAGCTCGGCGGGGCTAGCGACGTCGGTGTAGTCGCTGCCGACGATCACCACCGCGTCGCACGCTTCGGCCATCGCGTGGTACCGGTCGACGATGTCGGTGAGCGCGGCGTCGCGGTCGGCGTGCAACTCCTGATAGGTCACGCCCACGCACCGCTCGTAGGGCAGGCCCGCGGTGCTGTGCGCCAGCAGCAGCTCGAGGATGTAGTCGCGGTCTTCACCGAACCGGGTGATCGGCCGGAACACCCCGACCCTGGCCACGGTCGCGGCGAGGTGGTGCATGATTCCCAGCGCGATCGTCGACTTACCGGTGTCCCCCTCGGGCGCCGCGATGTAGATCGCGGAGGGTTGGGAATCCGGCCGCCGGGAGGCCTCGGGCACGCTGAATGCCCGCCCTATGAGGCCAGCCTGCGCAGCCTGGGCGCGAGGTCCTTCTCGAACAGCTCCAGGAAGCGACGCTGGTCGTGGCCGGGCGCGTGGAACACCAAGTGGTTCAGGCCCCATCCCACGTACTGGGCCACCTTCTCGACGGCCTCGTCGGGGTCCGACGCCACGATCCAGCGCTTGGCGACCTGCTCGATCGGCAGCGCGTCGGCCGCCTTCTCCATCTCGATCGGGTCTTCGATGCTGTGTTTCTGCTCGGCGGTCAACGACAGCGGCGCCCAGAACCGCGTGTTCTCCAGCGCCAGCTCGGGATCCGGGTCGTAGGAGATCTTGATCTCTATCATCTTGTCGACGTCGTCGACGTTGCGTTCCGCGGCGGCGGCGCCTTCCTTGACGGCGGGGATGAGCTTGTCCTTGTATAGCTCTTCGCCCTTGCCGGACGTGCAGATGAAGCCGTCGCCGGCGCGACCCGCGTATTTGGCCACCGCCGGGCCGCCGGCGGCGATGTAGATGGGCACGCCACCCTCCGGCACGTCGTAGATCGAGGCGCCCTTGAGGCGGTAGTACTCGCCGTCGAAGTCGACGCGGTCACCGCGCCACAACTCCCGCATCAACCGCACCGATTCGCGCAGCCGCGCGAAGCGCTCCTTGAACTCCGGCCAGTCGCCCTCGTAGCCGGTGGCGATCTCGTTCAACGCCTCTCCGGTGCCGACGCCCAGGAAGATCCGGTTCGGGTACAGGCAGGCCATGGTGGCGAACGCCTGCGCGATCACCGCGGGGTTGTATCGGAACGTCGGGGTGAGCACCGACGTGCCCAGCACGATCCGTTCGGTACGCTCCCCGACCGCCGTCATCCAGGCCAGCGAGAACGGCGCGTGCCCGCCCTCGTGCCGCCACGGCTGGAAATGGTCGCTGACGGTCGCGCTGTCCATGCCGTGGCCTTCGGCGGCGACGGCCAGTTCGACGAGCTCACGAGGTGCGAATTGTTCGGCGGACGCTTTGTATCCAAGTTTCAGTTCAGCCACGGGTCATTTCTACTCCTCGTGGCGATCGCTCCTAAACTCGCGGGCATGGGACCGGCGCCGACTCTCGTTCAAGTCACCGACACGGTGTACCTCGCTCAGGGCCACGCCGTGAACTGGACGGTGGTCGCCGACGACACCGGCGTGATGCTGATCGACGCCGGCTATCCCGGGGACCGCGACGACGTGCTCGCTTCGCTGCGGGAACTGGGCTACGACGCCGGCGACGTGCGCGCCATCCTGCTGACACACGCACACATCGACCACCTGGGCTCGGCGATCTGGTTCGCCAACACCTACGGCACGAAGGTGTACTGCCACGCGGACGAAGTAGGGCACGCGAAGCGCGAGTACCTGGAGCAGGTCTCGATTTTCGACGTCGCACTTCGCATTTGGCGCCCCCGATGGGCGGTGTGGGGCCTGCACGTGGTGCGCAGCGGCGGCCTGATCCGAGACGGCATCCCGTCCACCCGGCCGCTGACCGCCGAGGTGGCCGCCGGTCTGCCGGGCCGCCCGATGGCAATTCCCACCCCGGGACACACCGGCGGGCACTGCTCGTATCTAGTCGACGGTGTGCTGGCCAGTGGCGACGCGCTGATCACCGGCCATCCGTTGCTGCGTCGCTGTGGGCCGCAGCTGCTGCCGGCGGTGTTCAGCCACAGCCAGGACGATTGCGTCCGCAGCCTGGCCGCGCTGGCCCTCCTGGAGACAGAGACGCTGGCGCCCGGCCACGGCGACTTGTGGCGCGGTCCGATCCGCGAAGCCACCGATCGGGCGACCGCGCTTGCCCGCGGGGGATGAGGTGGAAGTCCGCTGGCTCGCTATGGGCGAGGACGACCTGCCCGCCGGTGAACAATGGCTGACGCCGGCGGAGGCGGCCAGCCTGGCCGCGCTGCGGTTTACCAAGCGGCGCAGCGAATATCTGCTCCGGCGGCTGGTCGCCAAGCACGCCGTCGCCGCGGTGAGCGGCCGGCCCACCGACCCGGCGGCCCTCGCCGGCATCGAGATCCGCAACGCGCCCAGCGGCGCCCCATACGTGTGCGTCGAGGGAACCACGCTCGAGTTGGAGGTGTCGATCACCGACCGCGCGGGTTGGGCGGTCTGCGTGGCGCGCCCGGCGGCGGGCGAGGGCGCGGAGTCGCCGGTCGGCTGCGACCTGGAGCTGGTGGAGCCACGCACACCGGGCTTCGTTCTCGACTTCCTCACCGCGACCGAGCAGGAACTCGTTGCCTCGCGCGCCGCCGGCGAAGAGCGAGACATGGCGGCGAACCTGATCTGGTCCGCGAAAGAAAGCGCGCTCAAGGTGTTGCGCACCGGACTGCGCCGGGACACCCGCTCCCTGGAGGTGGCGCTGGCGGCCCCGCGCGGTGACGGCTGGGGCGAGCTGACGGTGCGCGCCGCGGAGGGGACGGTATTTCCGGGCTGGTGGCGGCGAGACGGTCGTTTCGTGCTCACGGTGGCCACTGAGGTGATCGCGGCGGCGGCCGAACCGCCTGCCGCCCTTGGCGATCCCGGCGTGCTGGCGGCGGCCCAACCGCGGCATTCTTGGCTCGACCGGCCGCTACAGGGTTGACATTCCCCGGTCTAGCGCGTCGACGAGGTAGGGCCGCAGCCCGCGGGCGGTGATGATGTGGTTGACCGAGCCGACCGCCAGCGCGCGCTCGACCGTGTGCACGCGATCGAACTCGTCGGCCACTTCGCTGAGCTTCTCGGCGTGGACCGCCGCCGTGAGCTCGGCGAGGTGGGCCCGCGCGCTCGCGGCATCGGAACCCATTGCGTCGCGGGCTGTTTCGGTGGCCTCGCGGACTCGCGGATCGGAATCGGTGCGCGCCTCGACGTCCCGGACAAAGACGGTCGCGGCCGCCGGTGCACCGCCGATCACGGAGGCGAATGAGCCCTCGACGGCGGCGATCTCCAGCCGGTCGTTGAGTTTCGTCGAAAAGACCACGAACGCGCCGCCGTGGTAGCGGGACACCACGACGAAGACGATCGGCCCGCGGAAATTCGTCACCGCGCGGCCGATTTCGGCCCCGTATTCCAGTTGCCAGCGCCGCATGGATTCCGGCGAGCCGTCGAAACCGGACAGGTTAGCCAGCACGACGACCGGGCGGTTGCCGCTGGCCGCGTTGATCGCGCGGGCGAGCTTGCGGGACGACTGGGGAAACAGCGTTCCCGACGACCACGAGGTGGGGCCGCCCGCGGGCACGAATCCGCGCCGGGGCACGGTGTGCGACTCGATTCCGAGCAGGCACACCGGGATTCCGCCGATGTGGGCGTCCCACACGATCGCGGTCTCCGCGCCGCGCCAATGACTCCAGCGTTCCAGCGGCGCGGAGTCGGCGTCGGCCGCGGCCCGCATCACCGAGCGCATGTCGAACGGTTTCTTCCGCTCGGGATTGTGTTCGGCGGAGAAGATTTCGCCAACCGTTGCCATGTCGCATCCGGAGTGCGGCGCGGATCGCACGTCACGGTCCACCGGGTCGGTGGTGGTGCGCCGGCGCGGCCACCGCTCGCCGGGCAGCACGTAGGTGTACTCGTAATGGCGCAGCAGGATGTCGCAGGCGTCGGCCAGCGTGGGAGCCCAATACTGGCCCTGTCCGTTGGGTCCCATGATGCGGTCGAAACCGCCGATACCGAAGTTGTCTTCGGCGGACACCCCGCCGGAAAAGTCCAGTGCCTGTTTACCGGTCAGCACCATCGCGCTGGCCGGCGTCATCACCAGGATGCCCCGCGTGTGCATCAGCATCGTCGACTCGCCGTTCCAGTACGGCTGCGCGCCCACGTTCACCCCGGTGACAACGATGTTCACCTCCCCGCCGGACTGGGTGAACTCGATGAGACGGCGCAGGACGGCGGCGATCCAGTCCATGTTCTCCGTGCCGCTGTCCATCGCGATCTTCGCCCCGGAAGACAGCGCGAACCACTCGACCGGCACCCGCATCCGCTCGGCCAGATCCAGCGCAGCGATGATGCGCCGGCATTCCGGCTCGGCCAGGTTGCCCAGTCCGCGGGTCGGATCGCCGAACAGCGCCACCCGGGTCATGCCCTCCGGGATTTTCTCGGTGTCGTTGCCGAGCAGGCCGACGACGATGTTGGCGCTGTTGTTCCCGTACGGCCGCGACACCGGTGCCAGGCTGCCCTGCTCGTCCAGGTCGTGCTCGACGAACCGCCCGGCGGGAAACCGGGATACGGCCCCGGGCGGAGGCGTGAGCATCCGCACGATCTCGTACGGATAGGGAGCACCAAAGCGATTGGCGCGCAATAGCTTCTGCTGATACGCCGTCAACGGGCGGACGGGCTGCTTGTCCGGCGGGCGTTCGCGTATCGTCATGCCCCCGTCTAAGCCCTCCAGGTCGAGCACGGCATCGCGACCGTCGGGGTAGCGCACACGCAGCACCACCTTCTCCAGCCCGGCGCCGACCGCCAGCGGTGCCAACGATCCGGCCAGTTCGTCCCACGCCGCGCGGGAAACCTCCCACGGGGGCCGCACGTAGAGCACCATCCGGTTGGTGGCCGGCCGGTTGCGCGCCTCGAACGTGGTCAGCGCTTCCTGCATCGCCGATAGAGCCAGCAGACCCATCAGCTCCAGGCGCGGGTATCGCACCGCGCCGCCCGCGGCCCGCACCGGCGTCAGGTCACGCACTTCTGCGAGCGCGAAAAGCCGGTGATCGGTGGGATTGTCGTGGGCCACCGCGTGGAACACGTACACGTCTTCGGCCGAGCGCAGCCGCCGCAGTTCGAAGTTCGCCAGCCGCCACAACTCGAGCCGCTTGGCCAACATCGGATGCAGATTGCGATAAAGCGCGTCCTCGACGAATTGACCGTCCCGCTGCCGGTAGGTCACGTGGTGGGTGCGGAAGCGCTCCGGCGCGGCCCCGTCGAGGGTTGTCACGGTCAGATCCAGGCGCCACAACAGGCGCCCGAAATGGCATCCGGCGAGCAGCTTTTCGGCTTCCGCGATGACGGTGTCGATATCCGCCGCCTCGCCGTGCCGCCACAGCTCCAAATCCACCACGACCTGCCGATCGGGGTCGGCGGTCCGCAACTGCCCGGCGATCGCCGCGGACAGCTCGGGCAGTTCTGCCCAGGGCGCGTACGCCGTGACCAGGTGAACGTGCTTGCTCTCGAAGTTGTAGTCCGCACTGCCCAACATCCATCCGTCATGTTCACCGACGGCCACGTTGCGCAGTCGCCGGATCCGGTAGAACCGGCGGATGTACACCTCCGCCAACACCCGGTGCAGCCCCGGGTCGCGGCTGGAACGCCATCGCCGCAGCAGCTCGGCACGCAGCGGCTGCGGGCATGCGACGAGGCGGTCGATCCGGCGGGACCGGCCGGCGCCGTCGGGTTCGTCCCGCAGCGCATCGAGATCGCGCTGCACACGGGAGTACTCGTGGGTGACGGTCGCCGCCAGCAGCGGCTCGTCGAAGTAGTGGAACCGCACATCGCGAGCCAGGTCCGCGACGTTGCGCTGGCGACCCTGCATGGCCGCCAGCCGGTCAAGCCGGGACCGCATCTCGGGGTCGGCCACCTTCGCCAGCTCGGCACGGTGGCGGAGTCGGCGCTCGAGGATGGCGGTCACCGCCCCGGCCAGCTCGCCGACCCGGCGAAATGAGCGGAACATCCAGACAACGGCTTCCTCGAGCTCGGGCGTGCGTTCCAGCCCACGCACCCCGTACCGCGATAGCGCGTGCTCCAGCCGGCGCCGATACGAGTCCGGCAGCCCGGCCCGGTCCGCGTCCAGCCACTGCAGGAACGACAGCAGGTACTCCCGAGTACTGCCGTCGACGAGCGCCTCCTCGGGCTCGACCTCGCCGCGCGGCCGGTACAGCGACCCGACGTCGATGAACAGGTCCAGCAAGCTGTCCTCGCAACGCAACAGGTCGGTGTCGGTGGGCGTCGCGATCTCGCCCAGCCGGCGCTGCCGGCTCAGCATGGCCTGAACCGAGGTGGGATCCAGGTCGTAGCCGAGCAGGTAGGAGCGCAGCGCGCCGTACACGCGCTCGCACGCCGGCGTTCCGGGTGGCTCCGCGACGCGCAGGCCGGTGAAGTCGACAGCGGCCGCGCCGACGCGCTGACGGGCGTCGGACGTCGCGATGCGGACCACCGGCGCTCCCGCTTCCACCTGCACGTTCGCGCCGGCTTCGACCGAGGCGACGGTGCCGGCGAACGGCGCTGTGAGAGTGGTTTCCATCTTCATGCTCTCCAGCACGGCGAGCCGGTCGCCCTCGACGACCTGGTCACCGGGCTCGACGAGGACCGAGACCACGAACGCGGGCCCGGGGCTGCGCACCAGGCCCCCGTCGTCGCGCGACACGGTGTGCGCGACGCCGTCGATCTCGACGCGCAGGGTGGCACCTTCCACCACCGACAGCACCCGGTGCGCCACGCCGCCGACCACCACCCGCCGCTCGTAGCCGTCGCGGTCGGAGACCGTGACGTCCGCGGTGCCGGCGCCGGTGACGCGGTAGGTACGGGCACCGGTGCGGTAAACGTCCACGATGTATCGCTGGCCCCGGTAACGCAGGCGGCATCGGTGTCCCACCTCTGCCGAGGTTTCGGCACCGCCGCGGGCGGCGCGGGCGTGGAACGCGGCCCGCTCGGCGGCCTCTTCAAGGTCGTACGACTCCACGGCGGCGACCAGCAGGGCGACCGGGTCCGGGGCGGGCAGGTGCGCCCCCTCCGCGGTCAGCCGGTCCAGCCAGTGGTTGTCGAAACACCCGTCGCGCACCTCCGGTCGATTGAGCAAGCTCAGCAGGAACGAGCGGTTGGTGGTGCCACCTTCCACCACGATCGTGGTGTCGAGCAGTGCACGACGCAGCCGGGCGAGGGCCTCGGTGCGGTCACTTCCCCAGGCGACGATCTTGGCGATCATCGAGTCGAAGTCGGGCGGGATCCGGTCCCCTTCACGCACGCCCGCGTCGACGCGGATCCCGTTGCCGGTCGGCAGGCGCAGGCAGGTCAACCGACCCGGCGCAGGGGTGAACGCCTCCTCGGGATCCTCGGCGCATACCCGGGCCTCGATCGCATGCCCGAACACCTGCGGCGGCGCGCCGACCAGCCGCCCGCCCCGAGCCACGTGCAGCTGCAGTTTCACCAGGTCCAGCCCGGTGGTCACCTCCGTCACCGGGTGCTCGACCTGCAGCCGGGTGTTGACCTCCATGAACAGGAAGTCCCCGGTGCCCGGGTCGACCAGGAACTCCACCGTGCCGGCGTTGCGGTAGCCCGCCGCGGCGGCCAGGCGTACCGCCGCTTCGCGGATCGCCCGCTCCCCCTCGGCGTCGAGCACCGTTGACGCCGATTCCTCCAGCACCTTCTGCCTGCGGCGCTGCAAGGTGCAGTCGCGGACCCCTGCCGCCCACACGGTGCCGTAGTGGTCGGCGATCACCTGTACTTCGACGTGACGGGCGGCCGGCACGAGCTTCTCCAAAAACACCGTCGGGTCACCGAACGCCAGCTGCGCCTCGGCCCGCGCCGAGGGCAGTGCCGCGGCGAGTTCGGCGGGGCTGTAAACCGTTCGGATCCCGCGGCCGCCTCCGCCGGCGGCCGCCTTGACCAGAAGCGGATAGCCGAGCGTGGTCGCGAGTGCGCTGGCGTGGGCCACGTCGTCGACCGGCCCGCCGCTCCAGCACACCACCGGGACGTCCACCTGCTCGGCGAGCCGTTTGGCGGCCACCTTGTCCCCGAGCCGCCGGATGGTGGCGCTGCCCGGCCCGACGAAGACGATGCCGGCCTCCTCGCACGCCTGCGCGAAAGACGCGTGCTCGGCGAGGAATCCCCACCCGACCCACACGGCGTCGGCCGCACTCTCGCGCAGCGCCGCCATCACCGCCGGCTGGTCGAGGTAGCGCGACCGGCGGGTGCCGTCGGCCGGGTCGGCGAAGGTCGCGGTTCCCAGCAGCACGGCCTCGTCGGCCTGGCGCACATACCAGGCGTCGGCGTCGGCGTCCGTATAGAACACGATGGTCCGGATGGGCGGTTGGTCCCCGGCCTGATTGAGTTCGGCCACCGCGGTCAGCGCGCGAACCGCGGGTTCACCGCGGTTGACGATCGCCAGCCGGCGAATCTCGTTGTCCATAGCGAACTTCCCTCAGCCGCGCATGACAGCGCGGATCGGGGCGACGACGTCCGCGGGCGGTGGCTGCGGCAACGGCACGGTGCGGTATCCGTCGAGCCGCAGCACCGGCCTGCCTTCGTCGTCGCGGACGGTGCAGACGAAACCGCCGCGCCCGTCCGGCCGCGCGGTCGCTACGAGCCCGGCCCCTTCGGTCGGGGTCCCGTTCAGGTGCAGCGCATCGACATGCAGCGGCAGGGCCAGGACACCCTCGGTGCCGGCCTCGAACAGCCCCACGGTCTGGAAGCACAGCTCGACGAGTCGCGGCCCGATCAGCACCGGCTCGCCGGTTTGCGGTGGCAGCTCGGCGGCGAATCGGGCGGCCGCGCCGTCGTCGCACCTCCACGCCGAACCGACCACCCGATAGGCCGGGCCGTGGAAGTAGAGCCGGTAGACCTGCTCCGGGCTCAGGGCGGGCACTTCGCCACCGCCAGCAGCGCCGCCGTCGGCGAGGGTCGCCGGCTCGGCCGTCAGCCGCACCGAGCCGGTGAAGTGCACGGTGCGCTGCGGCTGGTCGCTGCCGGGCAGTGTGCGTTCGGCCGACAGCCGGCATTCGGCGACGAGGTCGTCCCCGTCGGGGCGTACCAGGGCCGTCACCGTCAGGGTGCGCGGCTCGTCCCGATAGAACTTGAGCGGGGCCCGGAAGTCGACGTTCTCGATGGCGGCGACGTGCAGGTCGGGCGCCAGCAGCCGCGCGGCTTCGGCGAAGGTCTCCATGCCCATCACGCCGGGCAGCACCGGTGTGCCCTCGATGCGGTGGTGATCCAGGAACGGCCGGGTGGCCGGGTCGAGGGTGGTGTGCAGCACCAGCCCGTCGTGCACACTGGCGCGGACGACCTCGCCGATCATCGGACCGTCCGGCGTCAGCGAGGCCGGGTTGACGCCGCCGGTGTCGTGCGGTTCGGCGGTGAGCCCACCGAGCGCCCCGGCGACGACGACCTCGCCGTCGGTCAGGCCGGCGCCCAGTTCGCGCCTGATCCACGCCACCCCCGCCTCGGGCGGCAGCATCTCGACCCCGGCGGCCGCCATGATCTTCGGGATCGATCCGCGGGTGGCCATGCCGATGCCGCCCCAGGCGGTCCAGTCGATCGCCAGCGTCCTTACCTCCGGACGGGTGCGGCGCAAATTGCTCAGGATCTTGCACTGCAGGTCGTTGGCGGCGCTGTAGTCGGTCTGGCCCATGTTGCCGAACCGGCCGGCGACCGAGCTGAACGCCACGACGGCGCCCAGCGGAAGGTCGGCATGCAGCACGTTGAACAACCCGTCACCCTTGACCCCGAGCACCAGGTCGAACTCGGCGGGCTCCTTGTCGGGGAGCCCGTGGCTGACCTCGACCCCGGCGGCGTGCAGCAGGACGTCGACGCGGCCGCTGGCCTCCCGCACCTGCGCCATCACTTCGTCCACCGCGGCCGCGTCGGTGAGGTCGACGCTGTGGTAGCGCGCCGAACCACCGGCGGCCTCGACGGCACGAATTGCGGCCAGCGCGGCCTGCAGGCGCTCCAGGCGGGCCAGTTCCCGCTCGATCAGGACCGGTGTCGGGCGCTCGCCCCGCGCGCGCATCCGATCCGCCAGTTCGACCTTTAACCCGTCGCGGTCTTCGGTGTACCGGCGCAGGTCGGGGTCTGCCGGGTCGGGTTCCGGAGTGAGGTCCAGCAGGTGGAAGGTGCCCCGCCAGGCCGCGGCGAGATCGGCGGTGATCGCCGACACGATGCTGCCGGCGGCCCCGGTGACGAGGAACACCGGGTCGGGGCCGAGAGGCTCGCTCGCCTCGGCGGAGAACGGTCGCTCCGCGAGCCCGACGCCCCAGCGGCGGCCATCGGCGTGACCGACCTCGACGCAACCGGGGTCGCGCAGGGTCTCATCGATCAGCGCGTCGGCCAGCGCCGCGGTCTTGCGGTTGACCGGGAAGTCGACGGCCTTCACCAGCGCCTCGGGGCGCTCGCGCCGGTACGCCTTGGCGAACCCGGTGACCGCGCCACCCAGGGGGCAGGTCGCCCCGGTCGCGTCGTAGCCGTGGTATCCACCCAGCCGGGTGGCCACGACCAGGAACGGGCTGCGCTCGTACAGGTGCCGCATGGTGGTGTAGAGGTTGCGCACCCGGCGCCGCAACGCTTCTCGCCAGCCGGCGAGGTCCAAGCGCTCCAGCGGGCCCTCGTCGTCGAGGGCCGCCAGCCAGTAGACGCCGTCGACCTCGTCGCTCAGGACGGCGCTGACGTCGTCGTCGGGCCGCAGCGCGACCACGTCGACGCCGAGCCGGGTCAGCCGGGCAGTCAGCGCATCGGCGACGCCGCCTTCGTCGCCCATGACGGCGACGCGCGTGCCCTTGCCGAGCGTGACTCCGGTGGGCACGCAGGCCGCGAGCTCGGGTCGCAGCGCGGGTACGGGCACCCGTCGGGTGATCCGGTCGGTGGCGGCAACGTCGCCCTCGATGGTCGGCGGCACCGCGACGGCGCTTTGCGCCGCCTGCGCTGCCTCAGCGGGCGCTTTTGGGTGGGCCTGCGCCTCCGCCTTGTCGCGGATCCAGGCGATCACATGGTTCAGCGTCGGAAAATCACGAAGCTTGAGGTTCTCATCACGAGCCACCCCGTAGTGCCCCCGGATCGCAGCGAAAATCTCGGCCTGCTTGACCGTGTCCACCCCAAGATCGGCCTCCAAATCCAAGTCCAGATCCAACAATTCACGCGGATAGCCGGTCAACTCGGCCACCGTGCCCACCACCACATCGATGACGTCGTCCCCAGCCGGGACCGCCGGGGCGGCCGCCACCGGGGCCGGCGCCGGGGCCGACGCCTCGGCGGGAGGAGCCGCCACACCGGCCTTGTCGCGGATCCAGGCGATCACATGGTTCAGCGTGGGAAAATCACGAAGCTTGAGGTTCTCATCACGAGCCACCCCGTAGTGCTCCCGAATCGCAGCGAAAATCTCGGCCTGCTTGACCGTGTCCACCCCAAGATCGGCCTCCAAATCCAAGTCCAGATCCAACAATTCACGCGGATAGCCGGTCAACTCCGCCACCGTGCCCACCACCACATCGATGACCTCGTCCCCCGCGGGCACCGCCGCCGACAGCACGGCCGGTTCCGGCGCCGACAGCACGGCCGGTTCCTGCGCCGGGGCGGGCACCTCGGCGGCTACCGGAACCCGCGGGGCCGGCACCGGCGCTCCGGTGTCCACGATCCGCAGCCGGTGCTGCACGATCTCCAGGTCGGCATCGGGCCTGCCCGACACCTGCGCGAGCCAGCGCCGCCAGGCGGTGCGGTCGATGATCCGGTACTCGTAACCGAGTTCGTCCGGGGGCCGGTGACGGCCGTCGGGAACCGGGGTCCAGCGCAGTAGCGTCATCGCGATCTGTGAACCGAACCCGGCGCCCAACCGGAGCGCGTATTGCACCGGATAGCTTCCGCCCACCGACAGGTTCAGCCGGCCCAGCTCCGGGTCGGGTTCCTTGAAGTTCGGGACGGGGGGAACCAGCCCGGTCTCCAGCGACTTGATCGCCACGATGTCCTCGATGCCGGCGCCCATCGCGTGCCCGGTGAAGCCCTTGGTGTTGGTGATGACCACGGCGTCTGCGTCAGACCCGAAAACCCTTCGCAGGGCATTGATTTCGGCCGCGGCGCTGCCCCCGCGGGCCGGCGTGTATGTCTCGTGTGAGACGAACACGGTGTTCGGCGCGATGGCGTGGCGGTCCACGCCGCGAGCTTCGGCCTGGGCAACCAGGTGTTCCATGACGCCGCCGATGTGCTCGACGTCGAGCCTGGTGCCATGGAAGGCGCTGTTGGCGGTGACGGTGCCGAGGACCTCGCAGATGGGTTGCAGCCCGCGTTCGGCGGCGGACTCGGCGGACTCCACCACGAAGGCGGCCGCGCCCATGCCGAGAATCATGCCGTGCCGCCGCCGGTCGAACGGAGTGGCGGCCTCCTCGACGATGTCGTCGGTGGCGGCGGCGCCGGACGCCAGGAAGCCGGACCCCAGCCAGGGCAGCAGGGCGTCGGAGCTGGCGTCGTCGGCGGAGACGACGATCACCCGGCGGCAGCGGCCGACCCGGATCCAGTCCTCGGCGAGCGAGGTCGCCTGCGTGGTGCTCGCGCATGCGGCATTGACCTGCGTGTTGGGCCCGCGCGCGCCGATGATCTCGGCGAATTGTGAATGGCCCATCGCCAGGCAGCGGAAGATGAACCGGCGGTCGAACCGGTACGGGTTGGACTCGCACGCGTGACGCAGCTCGTGGATGCGCCGGTCGACCTCCGTCACGGCCGGTTCGTCGCCGCTCATCCGGGCGCGCACCGCCTCCAGTGCGAGGAGATGCTCCCGGTTGCTCCGGTCGACGTAGTAGTGCTCGAGGTCGCGGGCGAAGTTGTCGTAACCCGGGAACGCGGAGGCGAAGATGACGCCGGTGTCGTCGCGCATCGAGTCGGGCAGCCCCCACCGGTCGGGCAGCTGGGTGCCCAGCGTCGTGGTCTTGTAGTGCATGACCAGCGGGATTCCGGCGTCGCGCAGCGCGTCGAAGCCCGCCCCGATCGCCAGCTTGGTGGTCGAGTCCAGCGCGGCATCGCGGGCGGTGTCGACCGCGAACTCGGCGACCACGTCCAGCGGTGCGCTGCGCCCGGCCAGTTTGATGACGTCGGCCTCGTTGTCGATCGTCTCGAACGTGGGGTCGCCCGATTCCCGCTTGACCAGGCGGGTGATGTGCCGGTCGAGCATCGACCGGCGGAGCCGGTGCGGGATGGTGTCGATGAACTGTTGACCGTCGAGGATCCGGGCGACGTTTTCGTCGTCGAAAACGCGCTCGACACCGGGCAGCCCAAGCGCCGCACCGGTGATCACCACCGGTGCTTCGCTGATCATCGCGGATCTCCCATCCGGCATTGCGGCTTGCGGGGCGCTCGCCACGGCGGCGGTGGCCGTACCCGCCGCGGCAGGCGAGCCGAATCCCAGCCCGGCGGCATACAGCCCGCACAGCGCCCGGTTGAACGAGGCGACATCGCCGGTTTTCGGGTGATTGGTGAAGAGCGCCAACACATCGTCACCGAGCACGTCTTCGACGAAGCCGTGCAGCGCCTTCTTCGGGCCAACCTCGACGAAGACGCGGGCGCCCGCGTCGTACAACGTGCGCAGTCCGTCGACGAACCGCACCGGCGAGGCCACCTGACGGGAGAGCAGGTCCAGCACGGTGTCGAGGTCGGCGTCCGCCGGATAGAAGTCACCGGTCACGTTGGACACCACCGGCAGCCGGGGCGCGCTCATGCCGAGCCGGCGCAGGGCGGTCTTCAGTGGTTCGCTGACCGGCGCGACGATCGCGGTGTGGAACGCGTGGCTGACCGGGAGGCGGGAGGCGCTCATGCCGGCGGCCTGCAGTGCGGCGACGGCACGCTCGACGGCGTCGGTGGCGCCGCCGATGACAGCCTGATTGGTGCTGTTGATGTTGGCGACGACGACGTAGCCGTCGGTGGCCCCGACGATCCGCTCGATCTCGGACAGCGGACCGGTCACGGCCGCCATCGCACCGTTGTCGGGACCGGGCAGGTCGGCCATCGCCCGGCCGCGGACGCTGGCGGCTTCCAGGGCGGCGTCCAGCGACAGCGCGTCGGCGGCCATCAAGGCGCCGTATTCGCCCAGGCTGTGGCCGATCACCATGTCCGGCCGCACGCCGTAGGCATCGAGCAGCCGGGCCAGGGCGAGATCCGTGGCCAGGACGGCCGGCTGGGTGATCTCGGTTTGCATGAGTTGCTGCGAGAGCCGTTGCGCAACAGCCTCATCGGTGCTGTCGGTGAAGATGTAGTCGGTGAGCGGCTTGTCCAGCAGATGTCTGGTGACGCGGTCGGCTTCGTCGAACATCGCTTGGACGATCGGCTCCCGGGCGCGCAGGTCGGAAAGCATGTTGACGTATTGCGAGCCCTGACCGGTATAGAGGAACGCGACCTTGCCCGGTGCGCCGCGGCCGGCGAAGACGCCCTGCACCCGCAGCATCCGCCACACGGCCGGGTCACCGTGCCGCAGCGCGCCGGCTGCCTTCGTCGCCTTGGTGGCGAGGTCGGCCGCGTCGGCATAGTCGATGGCAACCCGAACGGGCGCGCTCGCCAGGGTGGGGTCCGGTGGGGCCACCGCGGGGGCCTGGCCGGCCGACGCCCGTGCGGCAAGCCGGTCCAGCTGTGCGGCGACGTCGGAGTCATCCGCGCCGCCGACCACCGCCGCGCCCCGCAGCGGGGCCTTCGCCGCGACGGGTGCGTCCGTCGCCGGCGCGGAGCGCTGCTCGATGGTCGCGCCCGGGTAGGAGCGGGCCTCCCCCGGCGGGCGATGCCGACCGGGCACATACTCCTCGAGCACGGCATGGAAATTGGTGCCGCCGAACCCGAAAGAGCTGACCCCGGCGCACCGCACCCCGTTGTCCGGTGCCGGCCATTCGCTCAGTTCGGTGTTGACCCGGAACGGGATGTCATTCCAGTCCACGTTGGGGTTCGGCTGCTCGAAATGCAGGCTGGGCACCAGCACCTTGTCGTGCAGGCTGAGCACCGTCTTGAACAGGCCGGCGGCACCGGCCGCGCCCTTGAGGTGGCCGATGTTGGACTTGACCGAGCCCAGCGCGATCGAACCGGGCTGCGCGCCGGCCTTACCGAAAACGTCTGCGAGGCTGGCCAGTTCGGTGGCGTCACCCACCCGGGTGGACGTCCCGTGTGCCTCGACGCAGGTTGCCGCCGCCGGATCGAGGCCGGACACCGCCCAGGCGCGCTCCACCGCGAGCCGCTGGCCCACCGGATTGGGCGCGGTGATGCCCTTGCCACGACCGTCACTGGAGCCGGCGATGCCGAGCAGCACCGCGTAGATCCGGTCGCCGTCGCGTTCCGCGTCGGACAACCGCTTGAGGACGAACAGCGCTGCGCCCTCACCCATTACGAAGCCGTCGGCGCCCGCGTCGAATGGGCGGGTGCCGGTCGCCGACAGCGCACCGATCTTGCAGAACTTCACGAACCCCGCCGGGTCCATGTTGCGGTCGAGGCCGCCGGTCACGGCGGCATCGAAGTCGCCGGCCTGCAATCCCCGCACGGCGGCCGACATGGCGGCCAGTCCCGAGGCGCAAGCCGCGTCGGTGGTGAAGTTGGGGCCGCGGAAGTTGAACAGGTTCGCCACCCGGCCCGCTGCCACGTTCGCGAGCTCGCCGGGCATGGTGTCCTCGGTGATTTCGGAGATTCCACCCAGGAACGAGGCCCGGGTCTCGGCGAGCACGGCGTCGCGCACCGGTTCCGGCAGCGCCGCGAATGACGGTGCGGTGCATAACTTTTGAATCATCGCCGGAAACTGGATCCGCAGGTTGGTCCGGTGCTGCTTGTCGCCGCCGATGGCGCTGCCGATGATGACCGCCACTCGTTCGGGGTCCACCGTCCAGTCGGGCCACCCGGCTTCGAGCAGGGCGGAACGGGCGGCCGCCACCACCCACTTCTGACCGTCGTCCATCTGCGCGCTGACCGCCGGTGGGATGGGTAGCCGCCACGCCAGCGGCTCCCACGTGAAGTCGCGGACCCACCCACCGATTCGGGAGTAGGTCTTGTCGGGCGCGTGGGGGTCGGGGTCGTAGTAAAGCTCCGGATCCCAGCGCTCGGGCGGCACGTCGCTGATGCTGTAGCGGCCGGCCTTGATGTTGGCCCAGAAGGTGGCGGCGTCGGGCGCGTCGGGCATGATCGCGCTGACGCCGACCACTGCGATCGGCTCCTGTTGCGTGGTCGTCATGATGATCCGGCCTCTCTTCGATACAGCGCGTCCCCCACCCGGTCCATGTCATCCAGCAGGCCGGCCTGGGCGGCCCGCACCCGGTCGAGCGGCAGCGCGACGGCGAGGTCGGACCCGGTCCCGGCGCCGGTCACCCACCGTGAGCCCTCCTCGGCGACCTTCAGCGCCGCGTCGCGCGCGAAAACCCGGCTGATGGCGGCCAGCGCGGCCGCGTCGAAGCGGGTGTCCGATTTCTCCGGCAACGCACCGGTTGCCGCCGCGGCGGCGCGGCGGGCCAGTGCGCCCGCGCACTCGGCGTAGCTGATCAGTTCGCCCAGCCGCAACAACACGTGCTGGCTGCGCGTTAGCCGGCCGACGCGGCACGATTCCAGCACGGCGGCAAGGCATTCCAGCGCCAGCGCCGCCGTGGGCCCGCCACATTCACCGGGGACATCGTCAAGTGCGCGAGCCGCGTCGCGGTAATAGGCGCCGGACGTCTTGAGGTGCTGCTGCCAGCGGCCGCGCGCGATCGTCATCTCCATGATCTCCGAGGTGCCCTCGTAGATCGTGGTGATCCGGACGTCGCGCTTGATCTTCTCCACCAGGTACGGACGGGTGTAGCCGTATCCGCCGTGTGCCTGGATCGCGGCCTCGGCGGCCGCGTTACCGGCCTCGGTGGCCAGGTATTTGGCGATCGCG
Source organism: Mycobacterium sp. 852014-52450_SCH5900713 (assembly GCF_001667075.1). Taxonomy (GTDB): domain Bacteria; phylum Actinomycetota; class Actinomycetes; order Mycobacteriales; family Mycobacteriaceae; genus Mycobacterium. The sequence goes on from NZ_LZIL01000031.1 coordinate 31,001, forward strand.
CCCTCGGTGTTGAGCGCGCCGCCGGCGCCCTCGCCGCTGTCGATCCGGGTCGCGGTTTCCTCGATGAACGCGCGTGCCGCCTCCAGCCGCACCGCATGCGGCACGATCAGCTTGTGGGTAAAGCCTTGCTTGTTCGAGAGCGGCGCGCCGCCCTGCACCCGCTCGGTGGAGTAGGTGATCGCCCGGTCCAGGGCCGACCAGCCGCCACCGAGCCCGAATGCGGCGACCATCACCCGCGTGTAGCCGAAAACCTGTTGGGCCTGGGCAAGTCCGTGGCCCTCCTCCCGGCCCACCAAGTGCTCCGCCGGGACCAGCACGTCATCGAGGAATAGCGCTGCGGTGTCGGACAACCGGATGCCGTGCTTGTCCTCCGGGGGCGCCGACGAGAAGCCGGGGGTGCCCTTCTCCACGACGAACCAGGACGGTCCGCCCGGCGCCAGGGCCAGGACGGAGTAGGCATCCGCGATGGAGCCGTTGCTGATCCACTGTTTGCGCCCGTTGAGCCGGTAGCCGGTCACCTGACCGTCGGTTTCCACCGGTGTGGCGGTGGTGTTCATCGCGGCCAGGTCGCTTCCCGCCTCGGGTTCCGTTGCGGCGTAAGCGAATAGAATGCCCCGTTCGGCGATGCGCCCCAGCCACTCCTTGCGCTGCTGCGCGGTCGCGCCGACGACGATCGGGTCGCTGCCGAGGAACGTGGCCAGCACGGCGGTGGCTACGCCGATGTCGAACCGGGCGAGTCGTTCGCAGACACGGTAGGAGTCGAACGCCCCGCCGCCGAATCCGCCGTACTCCTCCGGGATGAAGACCAGCTGCACGCCGAGGTCTTCACCGCACATCGCGCGAACGGTTTCCTCCGGGCAGACGTCGTCGTGGTCGAGGTCCAACCGGCGAGCGTCCGGCAGGGCCTCGGCGAGAAAATCATCGAGTGAGGCCAGCATCATTTCGAGGCTGTCGCGGTCCAGGCCGACGTCGGTGGTCATCGCTTTGCCCCCGGCCCCCAACTGGCCATGACGATCAAGCGCCACGTGCCAAACGCGGCGGACGACATGGACTTTTCCATTGAAAATGTCCTCCCTGGCAGGCAGTGACTCCCCTCCCACCGCTGCTTCTAGTCATTCTTTGACCCTCCGGGTATCGCGGACGAGAGCCGAAAGTCCTATTGCCGCAGGAGACAAGTCCTCGCTGGCCTGCATGAATTCGTTCTCGGCGGCATCGGTCAAGGTGTGCGTACACTCGGCGGGGTATTTAGTCCGACGGGGGGTTGGCGCGAAAGGGCGTGCATGACCGCCGTTGATGATCAGGGCCTGGGCTTTGCCGGGGTGGCGCGGCTGGCGCAGCTGGTGCGCGATCGCGAGGTTTCGCCGCGAGAGCTGGTGGAGTTCCACTTGGAGCGGATCGCTCAACTCGATCCGATTTTAAATGCGTTTCGGGTCGTGCTCGCCGAGCAGGCGCTGGCAGAAGCGGCGCAGGTCGAACGCCGGCTGGCCGCAGGCGAGGTGCTGCCGCTGGCGGGCGTGCCGATCGCGGTCAAAGACGACACCGATGTGGCGGGAGTGTCGTCGATGTGCGGCACCGCGATCGACACCGGCCCGGTGAGCCGCGACAGCGCCGCCGTGCGGCGCCTTCGGGAAGCCGGGGCGGTGATCATCGGCAAGACGAATCTGCCCGAGTTCGGCGCCGTCCCGATGTGCGAGTCCCCCACCTGGGGTGTTACCCGCAATCCTTGGCACCTGGAACGGACAACCGGAGGTTCCAGCGGCGGTTCGGCGGCGGCAGTGGCGGCCGGCATGGTGCCCGGCGCGCTGGGCACCGACGGCGGCGGGTCGGTTCGCATCCCGGCCGCGTGCTGCGGAGTGGTGGGCCTGAAGGGTCAGCGCGGGTGGATCAGCACCAAGCAATCGCCGGAGCGGGCCTACCGATTCCACGGGCTGCATCACATCGGTGCACTGGCCCGCAGTGTGGCCGACGCGGCGCTGCTGCACGACGCGATGGCAGGCCTGGAGCCCAACGACGAAATCGTCTCTGCGACACCGCCGCCGACACTCATCGAGGCGGTGTCGCGCGAGCCACGGCGCCTGCGGATCGCCATGTCCTTCAAACCGGTCATCCCGGTGCCGGTCAGCGACGAAGTGCGCCGACCGGTATTGGAGACCGCCGAGCTGCTGCGCTCGCTCGGCCACGAAGTCGTCGAGCGCGATCCGGTCTATCCGCCGGCCGCCGTCCTTTCGGTGTTCGCGCTGATGATGCACGGCCTCGCCGATGAAATCGAGCGGCTGCCCACACCCGAGCTGTTGGAGCGGCGGATTCAGGCCGAGGGACGTACCGCCCGGCTGATCCCCGACTGGCTGGCGCGCCGCGCGCTGGCCGCCCGCGACCGAATGAGCGAGCGCGGGCTGCGGCCCGTCGCCGATTTCGACGTGCTCTTGACGCCGGTATTGGGTAAGCCGCCGGTGCCCGTCGGGCACCTCGAGGGGCTGGGACCGACTCGCGCGATGGCGCGGGTGTTGGGGTTCATGCCATTCACCCCGACGCAGAACTACACCGGGCAACCGGCCATGTCGGTCCCGGTCGGAATCTCGCCGAACGGGCTGCCCGAAGCGGTCCATCTGGTGGGGCGGCCCAACGATGGGTTGACGCTCATTTCGCTTGCCGCGCAACTGGAGTCGGTGCGCCCGTGGGCACAGCACCGCCCACCGGCTGCGCGGTATCGCACACCGGCTTAGGGTTGGCTCCCCAAAGATCGTGCGTCGGTGGGCTGCGCGGGCCTTATTTATGTTGCGCTGCATGCGATTTGACCGGCGGACAATGCGTGGAATTGCATGACGAAAGACGTCTTATTTCGCCGCTAATGAATTCTTAGATACTCCAGAGCCCGGAAGGGACCCGTACCCCGAAACAGGCGCTAGGCTGACATAATCATCGCCGCATTTATCGCGGTGCTTCCCGTTGAAAGGTTATTCACATGGTCACGTCTTCGTGGACCAGATTGGCAGTCGCGACTGGTGGTCTGGCGTTATCCCTCGCCACTGGAGCCGGCATCGCGTCCGCGGATCCCGCTCCCGCTCCCGATCCCGATCTGGAACGGGTCATCAACTCGACCTGTACGTACGATCAGGCGACGGCGGCGCTCAACACGCAATATCCGGACGATGCCGCGAAATTCAACGGATCACCGATTGCGCAGGGCTTCTTGCATCAGTTCGTCGATTCGCCGCCCGATCAGCGCCGGCAATTGGCTGCGCAGATCCAGGGCATGCCCGACGCGCAGCCGTACCTCCAAACGATGAAGAACGTCGCGAAAATCTGCAACAAGTACTGAGCACCCGGGCCCGGGCCGCACCAGGCGCATTGGCCGGCCCGGGCCAGGTTGGACCAAGGGCCGAAGGGCCTCGGAATTTGGGCCGATTGGCGGGTTGTCGAACGGCGTGCGCGGGGTGAGGCTGTAGTTGTAACGAATCAACTACTGACCGAAAGAGGCGAGCTCCTTCAGATGTCGCCGAGACCGGCATCGACGCCTCAGTAAAGGGGGGTAAACAATGATCACTCCGTCGTTGGCCAAATTGGCCGTCGTACTTTGTGGACTGGCATTGCCGTTCACCAATGGAATCGGAGTCGCATCCGCCGACCCCGACATCACTCCGGCCGTCAACAGCCCGTGCAACTACCAGCAGGTGGTGGCGGCGCTGAATGCGGAGTTCCCGGGTCCCGCGGCGCAATTCAACGCTTCCCCGGAGGCCCAGGCCTGGTTGCACGATCTCGTCGCTGCGCCGCGGCCCAAGCGCCGGCAGTTGCTGCAGGACATGGGAAACAACCCCGACGCCGCCCCGTTCCACGGCATTGTCGTGCCGTTGGCCAACTCCTGCGGCAACTACTAGCTGTCCGCTGCGGGCTCGACGTTCTGGTTCAGCGCGAAGCGGTTGTCCGGATCGAGGCGAGCCTTCAGCTTGGCGAGTCGGCGGTAGGTTGCTTCACCGAAGCTCGCCCGGATGCGCAGCGGCCCTTCGTCGCCCACGAAATTGAGGTACACGCCGGTCGGACCGAGGGGGCGCAGCGTTTCGTACGCTTCATCCGTCCACAGTTTGCACCGTTCGGTGTCGGCGGGGTCCGTCCACGTGGTGATCAGGTGCACGATGTAGGGATAGTTGCGGGTCGAAAAGGCGGTCGCCTGCGGCGGAACGCGGCTCGCAACGCCGCCGAGCCGGATCAGGTGCACGTGCGTCTGCGGCGCGGGGCGCGTCCGCCCGAGCATCGCGATCCGCCGGATCGCGTCGTCGGATAGCTCCGTGAGAAAAGTCGACTTCCAATAGTTCAGCCGCCCGAACGGGGCCGTGTGGTCGAGGGCCTGTTGCCAAGTGGGATAGGCGACTTCGCGTTGCAGCGCCATCACCGGTTCGGTGGCCGCCCCGGCGACCTGCGCGAGCGCGCCGACGGCGGCCCGACCGATCTCGTCGGGTCTCGTCGAGCAGCTCAGTATCGTGACCAGCCGGCGCCCCGAGCCCTCATCGGTGCCGAAGTCGACGAGGGACGCGAGGTGGTCGTCGGCGTTGTTCATCTGGGCGCGAAAGTGTTTCAGCACGGCCTCGGCGTCGGTGTCGTCGTAGGCTCGCATGCCCCCGATGACCTGATCGACCGGGTGCAGATCGAGCACGAAGTGTGCGACCACCCCGAAGTTGCCGCCGCCGCCCCGCAGTCCCCACAGGACCTCCGCGTTCTGTGCCCCGCTGACGTACAGCACCTCCCCGTTGGCCAGCACGAGCTCCGCTGCGGTCAGATTGTCACAGGTCAGGCCGTATGCGCGGGCCAACCAGCCGACCCCGCCGCCGAGCGTGAAGCCGCCCACACCCGTCGTGGACACCACCCCGCCGGGGCAGGCCAGACCGTGGCGGCCGGTGACCCGGTCGATGTCGCGCCAGGTTGCGCCGGGCTGGACGACCGCGATCCGGTGCTCGGCGTCGACGACGACGCCGCGCATGAGGGAGAGGTCGATGAGGATGCCGCCGTCGGTCGAGGAGTGTCCGGCGACGCTGTGCCCGCTGCACCGCACCGCGATCTCGGCTCCGGAGCCGACGGCGTAGCGGACGGCGGCGACGATGTCCGCGCGGGAGCGGCAGCGCAGCACGACGGCGGGCCGCTTGTCGACGAGGGCGTTGAAAACCTGCCGCGCCGAGTCGTAGTCGTCGCTGCCGGGGTGGACTATGTGGCCGGTGAAGCCCGGTATCGCGTCGATCGCGCGTGTCATCTCCGTATGCGTGCCCGGGAATCCGCGGGTTGTTCCGGCAGGTAGTGGTTTTCCAGGTACCAGTCGTAGGCACTCTGGGCGGCCGTCCGAAACGGCGTATAGGGGACGCCCAATTCGGTGCGGGACTTGCTGCCGTCGGCGTAGATGCCAACGGACGACAGCCGCATCTGCTTGCCCCCGACGGGCAGTCGTGGGCCGACCACGAAGCGGGCCGCGCCCACGGCGGCCGCGGCCACCGGTATGGTCCACGCGGGGAGCACGACCCGCGGCCCGGGCCGGCCGGCTATGTCGTTGACGGTCGCGAAAGCCTCACGGAAGCTGAGGTTTTCGCCGGCCAGGATGTAGTGCTCACCGGCGCGTCCCCGCTCTGCGGCGGCGATGTGGCCCGCCACCACGTCGCCGACCGCCACAAAGTTGGTGCCCCCGGGTGCGGCGACCCGCAGCCGTCCCCGTGCGGCCTGGACGAACATCGCACTCTCCGTGCCGTTGAGGTCGCCCGGCCCGATGACGACCGACGGATTGACCGCCACGGCCGCAAGGCCGGCGGCGACGGCGAGGCGCAGCTCGGATTCGGCGAGGTGCTTGCTGTAGCCGTATGGAAACTGGCGCGGACGCAGGTTGAAGCGGTCGGACTCGGTGAGCAGGTGTCCGGGCTCCGGCACCCCGAGCGCGGCGAGGGAACTGGTGAGGACGAACCGTTTTACACCCGAGCGCAGGGCGGCGCCCAACATGTTGCGGGTACCGCCAATGTTGGTGCGGTAGAGGAGATTTTGCCCGCGGTAGCGCCAGTAGTCGGAGATCGCGGCGGTGTGGAACACCCAGTCGCAGCCGGCCATCGCGGCGGTGAGGGTGTCCATCTCGTCCAGCACGTCGCCGACGCACGTCTCGCAGTCCAGGCCGGCCAATGCAGCCAGCGACGACGTCGACCGCCGCAGCACGCGGACATCGATCCCTCGTTTGACCAAGGCGGCCACCAGGTTCGACCCCACGAACCCGGTCCCTCCGGTGACGAATGCGCGCATGGGATCAGAAACGGTAGGTCGTGCAGCCGACCTCGACGCCCGAGCCGACGGTGAGTATCAACGCGACGTCGCCCGGTCGCGCCAGCCCCTGCCGCCGGGCTTGCTCCAGCCCGTACGGCACGGACGACGTGAACGGGTCGCTGTCCGCGGCGAGCTCGACGAACCTCGATCTCCGGATGCCGATCTGGGCGGCCAGTTCGTCGAGCGCCTCCGGGGACAGATACGGCGGGAGCACCGCCGCGATGTCGGTGGGGTTGAGTCCCTCGAGGGCCAGAAGTTCCTTGGCAGCGGCGGGAATACAACTCAGGTAGATCGCGGCGAGGTTGGGGTCACGCTCGATCTGTAACCCGGCCCGCCCGTCGCGCTGCTGGGTGTAGGTGGCCAGGGCCCCGCTGTACTCCGGGTGGTGCTGGAACACGAAGCGGCCGAAGCCTTCCGGGCCGTCGCTCCTGCGCAGCAGGACCGCCGAGCCCGTCTGGCTGATGCCGCGTTGCGGATAGCCGCTGTCGGGGCCGTTGTTTTCGATCTCCGAGGCCATCACCATTGCGTGCTCCACCTTTCCCGCCCCGATCATCCCCGCGGCGACCTGGCAGGCGTTGAGGAAGCCGACGGCGCCGTTGAGGACGTCGAAGGCGAAGGTCTTGGGCCCGTCCGGGGAGTCCACCTCCCCGTTGATGTCCAGTTCGCCGGCGACGAGCGCGGCGACTGCCGGCTCGCTGAGGAACTCGTCGCGGTAGATGCCGGAATTGATGATCAGCCCCAGCGAGCTCCGATCCAGGCCGCTGCGTTCGAGGCACGCCTCTGCGGCCTGGACCGCGAGCTGGATCGAGCTGGGGGAAGCCGGTTGCTCGGCCGGAGCGAGGCCGACGCCGTCGATGCGCACGCGGGGCATCGCCGGAGCGGCTTTGTGGTTGCCGTCGGTCGCCATGCCGGGGGCGTGGCCGCCGCCGGCACCCCGGCGCATCCGGTCGGGCAGGTCGTCGAAGGTGTACAGCGCTGCGCCGACGGTCTGTCCGGAGCCGGTGATCGAAAAGACCACATTGTCACCGGAATTGATCCGATTGCTCAGGATGTAGTCGTTCAGGGCGACGATGTGGGTCGTGGTGGCGGTGTTCCCGCGCTCGGCGATGTTGTAGATGGTGTTGCCCCGGTTGGCCGCGCCGTCCCCGAACATCTGGTTGATGGCGACGACCGCGTCGTTGAGCGAGGCCTCGGACGTCTGGTGCATCACCAGGTGGTCGGTGGTCTCCGGCCGCCAGCCGTGTCGCTGCATTACCCCGGCGACGTAGGGCACCGCGTGCTTGACCGCGATCGCGGTCTGAGTAACGGAGTCGGTGAACATGATGGCACCGCCGTGCGGGCCGTCGGTCACCTTCGCGATGCACAGCTTGCTGTAGCGACTCAGGGTGGCCATATCGATGTCGTGGAAGCCGACCTTGTTGTTCGGCCCGCGCTCGAGGACCACCGCCGCACCGGCGTCGCCGAGGGTCAGGCACGCGATCCGCGGATCCATCGGCCCCTCGATTTCCTTCTGGGCGGTCTCGCACAGGTGACTGATGTATTCGCCGCTGACCACCAGGGCGTTCCGAATCAGCCCGGTCTGCAGGAATGCGTCGGCGACGGTAATGCCGGTGAACATTCCGGCGCACGCGTTGCTGATGTCGAAGGCCAGCGCATTGCCAAGGCCGCATTGGTCGCGGAGCCGCGTGGCGGTGCTGGGCTCGAAGCTGAACCGGTGCCCGAGTCCGTCACGCCGGGAGATGTTGCAGGCGATGATTAGGTCGATCTCCTCGCGCCGATAGCTGGACCGCGACAGGCAATCTTCGGCCGCCTTCCTGGCGAGGTCGATCGAGAACTCGTCCTCGCCGACCACCCGCCGGTTCTTGATGCCGGTCAGACGTTCCAGCGGTATGCGAATCTCGTTGGTGCACTCGGCCATAACCGTCTTCGTCGACACGGTCCGCGCGGGAAGGTACACGCCGATGCTTTCGATCACCGTGTTTCGCTTCTCCTCGGGTGTGGCCTGCACCGATTGCTCCGGTGCCGGCGCCGTGACGACGGCCTCGGTGGGGGCTTCGGGGTGACCCGTTGCATCGCCGGCGAGCGGACCGTATTCGGCGGCGAGCTCGGCGATGGTGCCGTAGACGAACATCGACTCCGGCCGCAGCGGCAGGCCTGCCGCATTCGCCCGCACCGCGACCTCCAGGCTTTGGGTCGAGGCACCACCGAGAGCGAAGAAGTCGTCGTTGACGCCGACACGCTCGAGATCCAGTACGGCGCACCAGATTTCGGCCAGCAACTTCTCGGTGGGGGTGCGCGGAGCGACGAATGCCGGCTCCTGCGGCCCCGATGCCCTGTCGGCCGCGATCAAGGCTTTGCGATCCACCTTTCCGCTCGACGTGAGCGGCAGCGAGTCTGTCACCTCGAAGACCGCGGGCATCATGGCGGCGGGAAGCAGGTCAAGCAGGAACCGGCGCAACTCCGCGGTCGACGGAGCCGCGCCGCCGGCCGGCACGACATGCGCGACGAGGATGGGGTTCCCGCGGCTGTCGGTTCTGATCACCACCGCGTTCTCGGCCACCGCGGGGTGTTGGGCCAGCGCGGCCTCTATCTCGCCGGGCTCGATCCGGAAGCCGTGGATCTTCACCTGAAAGTCGATGCGTCCCAGGTAGTCGATGTTGCCGTCCGGCAGATACCTGGTCAGGTCGCCGGTGCGGTAGAGCCGCTGGCCGGGGTGTGCGGTATCGCCGCCGAACGGGTCGGCCACGAAGATGGCGCCCGTCAGATCCGGCCGGTTGAGGTAGCCGCGGCCGAGCCCCACCCCGCCGATGTACAGTTCGCCGGGCACACCGATCGGCACCGGTTGCAGGTGCGCGTCCAGGATGTAGGCGCGGATGTTGGCGATCGGTCGCCCGATCGGCACCAGCGTGCCGGATTCGCCTCGCTCGCAGTGGAATGCGGTGACGTCGATCGCCGCCTCGGTGGGCCCATAGAGGTTGTAGAGCTCGGCGTCCAGCGTGGCCATGAAGTGGTCGCGCAGGTCGTACGGCAGCGCCTCGCCACTGCAGATCACCCGGCGCAGTGCGGTGCACGCGGCCACCCCGGGCTCGGCGAGGAAGCGGCGCATCATCGACGGCACGAAATGCATTGTGGTGACGCGCTGTTCGACGATGGTCCGAACCAGATACGCGGCATCCTTATGCCCCTCGGGCTTGGCGATGACCACCCGGGCCCCGACGATCAAGGGCCAGAACAGTTCCCAGACGGACGGGTCGAAGCTCACCGGCGTCTTGTGCAGCACCCGGTCGTCGGCGGTCAGCCGGTAGGCGTCCTGCATCCACAGCAGCCGGTTACGAATCCCGGCGTGGGTGTTGAGCGTTCCCTTCGGCTTACCCGTGGAACCGGAAGTGTGGATGACGTATGCGAGGTTTGCCGACGTCGTCTCGCAGACCGGGGCGGCGTCCTCGCCCGACGGCGCCGACGGATCGTCCAGGCAGAGCCGGTGACCGGTGAAGCCGGGCGGCAGGTGCTCCAGTTTGCTCCGGTGGGTGACGCAGACCGGCGCGTCCGGTACGTCGTCCAGCATCGCGGCCATCCGCTGTGCGGGCTGCGCGGAGTCGAGCGGCATGAAGGCGCCGCCGGCCTTGAGGACGCCCAGCACGGCCACCACCAGATCCTCGGAGCGGTCCAGCAGGACGGGCACGACCGTCTCGGGCCCCACGCCGAGCTCGCGCAGCCGGTGGGCGAGACCGTTGGCCCGGCGGTCGAGTTCCGCATAGGTCACGTCGCGGTCCTCACACGTCACCGCGACGGCGTCCGGGGTGCGCACGACCGTGGCGGCGACCATCTCGTGCAGGCAGGCCGGGCCGTCGTAGGTGACCTCGGTCTGATTCCAGGCGGCCTGCTGGCGGCGCTCCGCCTCGGTGAGCAGCGGCAGCTGCGAGACCGGCCGGGCGGGGTCGGTGCCGATGCCGCCGAGCAGGGTGGCGAAGTGCCCGGCCAGCCGCTCGATGGTCGCGGCGTCGAAGAGGTCGGTGTTGTATTGCAGTACGCCGGAAAGCTTTCCGTCGTGTTCGCCGACCTCCATCATCAGGTCGAACGGCGCGCCGCCCTGCCCGACATGGAGGGTCTCGAGCGGCAGCCCCCCGGGTTCCGGGCCGGCGTCGTCGGTGAAGCGGCGCGTCTGTTCCCAGGCGAACGAGACTCCGAACAGCGGCGTGCGGCTCGGGTCGCGCGGCGGCCGAAGCCGCTCGACGAGCAGCGCGAAGGGATAGTCCTGGTGTTCGAGGGCACCCTGCACGGTGTCCTTGACGCGGCCGAGCAGGGTCATGAACGTCGGATCGTCGTGCAGGTCGGCCCGCAGGGCGACCGGGTTAGTGAGGTAGCCGACCAGGCCCTCAAGCGCGACCCGGTCACGGCAGGCGAACGGGGAGCCGATCACCAGGTGACCCTGGCCGCTGTAGCGGTGCAGCAACGCGGCGTAGGCCGCCAGCAGTGTCATGTAGGGCGTCGCGCCCACCTTGCGGCCCAGTTGAATGATCCCGGCCGTCACCGCGGGGTCGACGGTGAACCGGCGCACGGTGCCCGGGTAGGTCTGGACGGCGGGCCGCGGCCGGTCGGTGGGCAATTGCAGGACCGGCAGTTCGCCGGCCAACTGGTCACGCCAGTAGGCCCAGAGGTCCTCGCCCTCGGCGCCCGCGAGCATCAGGGCCTGCTGGTCGGCATATTCGACGAAGCTTTCCGCGGGTGGCGGAGGCGGGGTCGCGCCGTGCTCGGCGGCGTACAGCAAGCGCAGCTCGTCGAGAATGATGTCGATGGACCAGAAGTCGACGGCGATGTGGTGCAAACCCAAGAGCAACACATGTTCGTCGGGTGTGCGCTCGAGCAGCGTCAGCCGCAGCACCGGGCCGGTGTACAGGTCGAAAGGACGGTTGGTCTCGCGCCGGATCCACTCGTCGACGTCGGGCTCACCGGGGCCGAGGCGGTGCCGGGCGATGCGCACCGGCCATTGCGGATGCACGAGCTGGACCGGTTGTCCGTCGCGCTCGGCGTACGTGGTCCGTAGCGCCGGATGCCGGTCTACGAGCGCCTGGGCCGCGCGTTCCAGCGCCGCGACGTCGAGCTCACCCCTGATTCGGCCGGCGTACGTCACGTTGTAGGCGGCGCTGGCCGGTGCGAGTTTGTGAATGAACCACATCGATCGCTGGCCGTACGACTGCGGATGCACCGAGGCCGACTCCTCGGCCTTCTGCATCAGCAGCTGAGCGAGCAGTGCCCGCTTTTTCTCCGGAGACAGACCGGCGACGTTGATGGGCTTGTCAGTCATCGCCGGCGTCCTTCGCGGCAAGCTCGGCCCCTCTTTCGGCCAAGACCTTTTGGAGCAGTTCGTCCACGGCGTCGTCGGAAAGCTCCGGCACCTGGGTCAGCAGGTCGATGCCGCCCGACGGCGCGCCGTCGGCTTGCCGGTGGACCGTTGGCTCCGGAGTGGCCAGCCGCGGCACCACCTCGTGCGTCGCGGGTGCGCCGGCCGCTTGCTCCGGCAGATGTTCGCGCAGCCACTCGGCGAGGCTGGCCACGCTGGGACCCTCCAGCAGTCGGGTGACCGGCACCACGAGGCCCAGGTCGCGTTCGACCTGCATGCGCAGCTCCAGCGTGATGAGCGAGTCGACGCCGAGGGTGTTCAGCGGTGTCTGTTTGTCCAGGTTCGCCGGTGCCAGACCGAGTTTGCCGGCGACGAGCTCGGACAGATAGGTCTCCAGCAGCCGTTGGCGCTCCTCCGGCGTCGCGCCCTGCAGTGCGTCGTAGAGTCCGGCTCCCGGCCCGGTTGCGGGCTCGGCCTCCGGCTTGTCGGCCGAGGGCGCGATTCCAAGGTCCGCGAGCAGCGGCGGCTGCAGGTCGGGTTGCCAAACCGCCCAGTCGATGTCGAGAACCACGGCCTGCGTGGCCGACCGCTCCAGCAACGACGACAGCGCCCGGAGGCTGTCGGCCGCGGACATGGCCGCCACGCCGTATTGGGCGAAGTAGTCTTGCAGCTCGGACCGGGTGAAGAAGCCGAGCCCGGCCCATGGCCCCCAGTTCACGCTCAACGCCGGCCGGCCTTCGGTACGTCGGTGCCACGCCAGCGCGTCCAGGAAGGCGTTCGCGGCCGCGTAGTTGGCCGCCCCGGGGGGACCCAGCAGGGACGAGGCCGACGAGAACAGCACGAAGAGGTCCAGGTCGGCGTCTTTGGTCAGCGCGTGCAGGTTCCAGGCGCCCTGAACCTTGGGCGCCATGACCTTGCGCAGCTTCGCCTCGTCGAGGCATAGCAGGATGGCGTCGTCGGCGATCCCGGCCGCATGCACCACCCCACGCAGCGGCGGCATCGATTCGGCGATCGATTCCAGCATGGCCGTGACGTCGTCGGCTTTCGCGACGTCGCCCTTTGCGATGGTCACCTCGGTGCCGGCCGCGCGCAGCGCGTCCAGCGTCTGCTGCGCCTCCTCCGAGGCGCCGCCACGTCCCATCAGGACCAGGTGCCGGGCGCCGTGCTCGGCCATCCACTTGGCCACCACGAGTCCCAGCGCACCGAGGCCGCCGGTGACGAGATAGGTGGCGTCTTGCTTGAAGGACGTGGTCTCGGAGGGTTCCGGCTCGTCGTAGCGGGTCAGTCGTTCGACATAGCGGCGGTCGCCCCGCAGTGCCACGTCGCCATCGCGGTCGTCGGCCCACATCTCGCGGAACAGGGCTTGGACCTCTTGTTGGGCCTCTTCCGCCCCGCCACCGGCGGACAGGTCGACACAGGTGCAACGGAGTTCCGGTTGCTCGTGGTCGATCGTGCGGGCCATCCCCCACACCGGAGCCTGCGCGATCGACACGGGCTCGGCTTCGGGCGCCGAGGTATCGGTCACCTGCGTTCCCCGCGTCACCAGCCACAGCCGTGGCGACGGCGACCAACCGGCCCGCGCTAGTGCCTGCACCAGATGCACGACGCTCACCGGGCCCAAAGTTGTTGCCGAATCCAGGGATTCGAGTGAGGTCTCGGCCGGCGGTGCGGCGAGCAGGTCCCACAGGTGCACCACCCCCCGGCACGGTGGCCGGTCGTCAGTGAAGGCGTCTTCCAGCAGCTGTTTGAAGTGATCGGGATGCGTCGGGTCAAGGCGGTAACTGTCCGGGGTGAGACGCTCGAAGTCGCCGTTCGGTGCCGGCTCGACGAGCACGCACCGCTGAGCATGCGATTCGAGGTGCTTCCGCAGGGTGTCCGCGGTGTTCGCGCCGTCGCTCAGGATGAGCCAACTGCCGGCCTCGTCCGGCCGGCTCGACCCGTCCCGGTCCGCCGGACTGGAGGCGGGCTGCCAGCGCAGCCGATACATCCGGTCGCGCAAGCCCGCGGCCTCGGTCGCGCCCGGGGCCTGCGGCAGCGGGCCGGTGCCGTTCGGGGTGATCGCCCCGACGTCCAGCCAGGAATGCACACGCTGCCACGGGTACGTCGGTGCCGTCACGTAGTGGCTGCCCGGGGGGTAGATCGCCTCCCAGGTGACCGGCTGACCGAGGGTGTAGAGGGTGCCGAGCGACGTCAGCGCGGTTGCCCGTCCCCCGTCGTCACGCCGCATCGACGGCAACGCGGCGCAACTGACCCCCAGGTCCTGGGCGTCCTCCCGGATGGAGTTCAGCAGGACCGGGTGCGGGCTGATCTCGACGACCGCGTCATGGCCGCCCTCCAGCAACCGGCGCAGTGCGGGGGAGAAATGCACGGGCGAGCGTAGGTTCTCCGCCCAATAGTCGGGGTCGGCCAGGCGGTCGGTGAGCAGGTCGCCGGTCACCGTCGAGTAGATGGGTATCGCCGGCGCGGTCGGCCGCAGTCCGACGAGCCCGCCGCGCAGAGCGGGAACCAACGGATCCATCTGCGGGCTGTGGGCGGCCACATCGACGTCGACCCATCGGCAGAACCGGTCACGCTGCTGCAGCACCTCCATCAGCTTTGCCAAAACCTTTTGATCCCCGGACAAGACCGTCGATCGGTAGCTGTTGCTGGCGGCGATCGAGACCTTGCTTTCCTGGCCGGCGATGAGCTCCTGCGCTTCGGCGGGGCTGAGTTCCGCGGCCATCATGGTCCCGCGGCCGCGCACGGTTCGGAGCATCAGTGCGCGGAAGCGGATCACCCGTGCGGCGTCTTCGAGGCTCAGCGCACCGGCGACGTGCGCCGCCGCGACCTCACCCATGCTGTGCCCGACCACCGCGGTCGGCTCGACCCCCCAGGAGCGCCATAGGGCGGCCAGCGCGACCTGCATGGCGAAGATCGCGGGCTGGATCAGGCTGATGTCGGTGATTTCCTCGTCCTTGGCCAGCAGCTCGACGATGGAATGTCCCAGGTGGGGCATGAGCGCGCGGTCGCAGGCCGCCAAGGCGTCGCGGAACACGGGCTCCTCGGCCTGCAGTCGCCGCCCCATGCCGTGCCACTGTGAGCCCTGCCCGGGGAAGGCGAAGACCACCCTGGGTCGCTGGCCGGTACGGCACTGTCCGACGGCGAACCCCTGCCGTGACTGCCCGTGCCGGTAGGCGTCGAGCGCCTCCGACATCGCGGCGGGCGAGTCGGCGACGACGGACAACCGATGCTCGTAGTGGCCGCGACGGACGCCGGCCGTATAGCAGAGGTCGGCGAGCGCCACCCCGGACGCCAGCGCCGACTCGTACCGTTCGGCCAGTGCGACCAGGGCCTCGGGGGACCGCGCGGAGATCGGCAGCAACTCGGCTCGATCCGGTGCCGTGCCGCGCTCGGCCGTGGCGGCCCGCGCCTGCGGGGCCTCGGTCAGCACGGCGTGCGCGTTGGTGCCGCCCATGCCGAACGAGCTGATACTTGCGACCGCCCGCCCACCGTTTTTCGGCCACGGGGTCAGCGTTGTCGCCACCCGCACCGGCAGGCTGTCGAAGGGGATCTCCGGGTTGGGTTCGGCGAAGTTCAGGCTCGGCGGAATCTCCTTGTGCTGCAAGGCCAATGCCACCTTGATCAGCCCGGCCACTCCGGCCGCCGCCTCCAGGTGCCCGATGTTGGTCTTGACCGAGCCGACCAGGCACTGGCTGCCCGGCGGACGGCCGTCCGCCAGTACCGTGCCCAGCGCGTTCGCCTCCATCGCGTCGCCCAGGAATGTTCCGGTGCCGTGCGCCTCGACGTACTGGGCGGTGCCCGGAGAAAGGCCGGCGCGGCGGTAGGCCGCGGCCACCACGGCTTCCTGCGCTCGCCGGTTGGGTGCGATCAGCCCGTTGGTCCGGCCGTCCTGGTTGATGGCGGTGCCCCGGATCACGGCATAGATCGGGTCGTTGTCGGCCAGCGCCCGGCTGAGCGGTTTCAGGACGACCATTCCGGCGCCTTCACCCCGTACGTACCCGTCCGCGCCGGCATCGAAGGTCTTGCAGCGGCCGTCGGGCGCCATCACCTTGGCCTTGCTGAAGTTGATCATCAGCGCCGGCGACAGGATGACGTTCACTCCTCCGGCCAGCGCCACCCCGCACTCGCCGTCGCGCAGGCTGCGGCACGCGAGGTGGACCGCGACCAACGACGACGAGCAGGCGGTGTCGATCGCCATGCTCGGCCCGTGGAAGTCGTAGAAGTAGGAGAGCCGGTTGGCGGCGATGCTCAACGCGTTTCCGGTGCCCGTGTAGGCGTCGACGAGCTGCATCTGGTTGCCGCGGAGGTTCGCGTAGTCGGTGGTCGCGATGCCGACGAACACGCCGGTGTCACTGCCGGCAAGCCGCTCCGGCACCTGCCCGGCGTCTTCCAATGCCTCCCAAGCCACCTCGAGGATCAGCCGCTGCTGCGGATCCATCTGCGCCGATTCCCGAGGCGAGATGCCGAAGAATCCGAAGTCGAACTCGTCGACCTCGGGCAGGAAGCCGGCCCGTCGAGTGACCGAGGTGCCCGGCACGGACGGATCGGGGTCGTAGAAGGCATCGGCGTCCCAGCGGTCCGACGGGACCTCGCTGATCGCGTCCACGCCTTCCGACAACTCGCGCCAGAATGCCGCCGGCCCGTCGGCGCCCGGAAAACGGCACCCGATGCCGATGATGGCGATCGGCTCGTCCGCGGCGGGCGGGCTGGTCTCACCGACGGTTTCGGCGGTGCGGTCGACCGCGGTGCCCTTGCCGCCCAGATGGCGGGCGAGCAGCTCGATCGTCGGGTGTTCGTAGGCGATGGTGGGCGAAAGTTCGCATCCGAGCCAGGTTTCCAGAGCGCCGGTCAGCCTGATGGCACGGACCGAATCGAGGCCGTAGTAGGCGAACGGCCGGGATGGGTCGATATCCGTCGCGGGAATGCCGAGTTCACGAGCGAGCTGGGCGATCAACCATTCCTGGATCTCCGCGACGGTGCGCCCGGCGTGTTCCGGCGCGGCGGCCGCGGGGTGGGTGTCGGGCAGCGGTGCGCGCCATTCGGCGACCGGCTCGAACTGGCCGTCGAGGAATTGCTGCCGGCATGCGGACCGCTGGATCTTGCCGCTGGACGTGGTGGGAATCCGCAACGGGTCCACCAGAACAACGGCGTCCGCCTGAATCTCATGGTGTTCGGTGATCGCCGTCCGGATGGTGTCGACGATCTGGTTGAGGTCGGCGTCGCCGAGATGATAGCCGCTCACCTCCTGCACGACCACAACCCGTTCGGGGGCGTCCGGTCCGGCCGCGACCGAAAAGACCGCGCCCCGGCCGCGCATCAGTGCCGGGTGACAGGCCTGCACGGTGAGCTCGATGTCCTCGGGATAGTGGTTGGTGCCGCGAATGATGATGAGATCCTTGACGCGACCCGTCACGAACAACTCACCGGAGCGGAAGAACCCGAGGTCCCCGGTGCGAAGGAACGGGCCCCGGCCGCTGTCCGAAAGATGCGCGCGCAACGCCTCTTCCGTCACTTCGGGCTTCCCCCAGTAACCCTGCGCCACGCTCGGCCCGGCGACCCAGATCTCGCCGACCTCGTCGGCCCCGCAGGGCCGCCGGGTCTCGGGATCGACGATGATGACCTCCTGACCGCCCGGCGGCCGGCCGCAACCGACCAACGTCAACGCGCTCGGGTCTTCCGTCGCGATCTCGACGACCCGGCGTTCACCCAGCGCCGCGCGATCTATGTGCAGAACCACCGGGACCGGGGAGTCCGACCCGCCGGACACCAGCAGCGTCGCCTCCGCCAGCCCATAGACCGGCGCGAACGCCTCGGGCCGAAAACCCGCCGGGGCGAACGCCTCCGCGAAGCCCTGCATGGTCGAGGGACGCACCGGCTCGGCACCGCACATGGCCGTCGACCAGTTGGACAGGTCGAGGGCGGCACGCTCCTCAGGGGTACTGAGTTCGATGCACAGGTCATAGGCGAAGTTGGGGGCGGCGGTGATCTTGGCGCGGTGCCGGGATATCGCTTCCAACCACCGCATCGGGCGCTTGATGAACGCGTTCGGCGGCATGAGGACGGAGGTACCGCCGACATAAATGGTCTCGAGGACGCCGCCGATGAGGCCCATGTCGTGGTAGGGCGGCAGCCAGAACACACCGGTTGCCTCCCGGTCGAATCCCGACTTCCACGACTGGCGGATGGTCTCCAGATTGTGGGCGAGGTTGCCATGCGACAGCACAACGCCTTTCGGTGCGGCCGTGGAGCCCGAGGTGTACTGGATCATCGCGATTGTGCTGGAGTCGATCCCGGGTGGAACCCACTGCGCCTCGTCGCCCCCCGTGTCGGTGACGAACCACTGCAGCGGACGTCCCTTGACCAGACCGTCCACCGTCGCCTTGATTCGCGCTTGCATCTCTGAGTTCGACAGAGCGAAGCGCGGTTTGGCATCCGCGACGATCGAGGCGACGCGCGGAACCAGGTGCTCGCGCGCCGGCGGATGCACCGGTACGGCGATCGCCCCCGCGTAGAGGCACCCGAACAGGCCGGCGATGAAATCCAGACCCGGGGGGCACAGGACCAGGACGCGCTCGCCCGCGGCGCCGTGGCGCTGCAGGTTGGCTGCGATCCGCTTTGCCCTGGCATCCAGCTCGGCATAGGTCAGCTGGCTGACTTCGGTCTCCTCGCCATCGCGAGAGTAGGTGAACGCGACCCTGTCCCGATAGCTTTCGGCCCGGTACCGCAACTGTCCGACCAGCGTCGGCGCCATGAGTGACGACGCGTCATGCCCTGTTTCCGAGGCTGATTCGGCGTGGTCGTCTGCGTGCTCGGCGTGCTGCCTGTCGGCGGTGCTCATCTCGTTCCCTCTGTCGGTCCCGGGGCTGCTACTTCTTCGCCGAACCGTGACATCTGCGTCGCTCCATCAAGGAGTGAGTGGTTGTGGTTGGTATTTCCTTGGCCCGGAGCCATTTTCGATCGGGCAAGGGTGCCCTCGGTGTAGGTCTCGAGTAGTACGCGGAATTGCTCCACCGTGTAGCCGGTGACGACCGCGTCGGTGCGTGCGCGTACCGTCGCCGAGCGGGCCATCCGGAACAACGGCCCGAGCTCGCCGACGTACTCGCCGGGCGAGGCGACCTTGACCAGTTCCCCGGTCCCGTCACCCGATTCGCGCATGACTTCCAGTTCGCCGTCGGTGACGACGTAGATCAGGTCCCCCATGCTGCCCTGCTCGAACAGCACCGAACCGCTTGCCAGATGCAGCGTTTCGGGCTCGGAGTCGGTCAGTTGCACATCCGGCATCAGCCTGACCACGCGGTCGGCGAACGGCAGGATCCGGGTGTCATGGGTGGCGACCACGACAATGCGCTCGCCGCTCGCCAACTCCCTCAGCAGCCGCAGGACCCCTTCCGCGCGGG
This sequence comes from Mycobacterium sp. 852014-52450_SCH5900713, assembly GCF_001667075.1. Classification (GTDB taxonomy): domain Bacteria; phylum Actinomycetota; class Actinomycetes; order Mycobacteriales; family Mycobacteriaceae; genus Mycobacterium. The sequence goes on from NZ_LZIL01000031.1 coordinate 50,021, forward strand.
CATAGTCCAGGTGGGCCGTGGGTTCGTCGGCCAGGATCAGCGGTGGGTCCAGCGCGATCGCGCGGGCCACCGCCACCCGTTCGCGCTCGCCGCCGCTGAGGTCACCGGGCCGGTGCGTCATGCGGTCCTGCAGCCCGGCGCGGGCCAGCAATTCCTTGGCGCGCTCGCGCGCCGCCCGCCGCGACCAGCCCGCCGCCCAGAGTGGCACCGCGACGTTCTCCACCGCGGAAAGGCTTGCCACCAGGTTGAACGACTGAAAGACGATGCCCACGGTGCGGCGCCGGTACGTGGTCAGCCTGCGGCGGTCCAGCGTCGTGACGTCGGTGTCACCGACCTGGACGCGTCCGCTGGTCGGGCTGAGGATGCCGCCGATGCACGACAGCAGCGTGGTCTTCCCACATCCGCTGGGGCCCAACAGAATCACCAGCGATCCCGACGCAACCTCCAGATTCAGACCGTCGATGACGCGGTTCGGCTCCCCGCCGTTCGAGTATTCGACGACGAGATCCTTGATGCGCAAATCACCCATGACTATCCGGCCCCAAACGCCATTACCGGGTCGATCGCGACCGCGCGCCGCAATCCCACCAAACTCGCCAACAGGCCGACCCCCACCGCGGTCCCCACCAGCGACAGGAAGGCCGAGGGGGTCACCACCACGAGCATCGGAAACAGCGGGCCGAGGAGCACGGCCAGCAGCCCGCCCAGCATCGCCGCAACCAACGCGACGAGCACCGCCTGCAGCATGAGCCCGGCGAGCACCGACTGGGTGGTGACACCGAGGGCTTTGAACACCGCGAAGTCTCGGGTGCGCTCCAATGCGGACAGGTAGATCAGCGATCCCACGATCGACGCGGCCACCGCCCACAGCAGGATCACCAGGTACGACATCGCCAGCCGAGCCATATGCAGCGGGCGAATCATGTCATCGACCGCGGCGGCGCGGTCCACGACGCGATAGCCGGCGGGCACTTGCGCGGGTACGCCGCGCAAGCCGATAGCCGAAATCACGTGCTGCGCGGAAAACATCAACCGCTGCGCCGTCGCGACGGTCACAAACGCATTGGGTTGACCTGCGAGCGTGGTGGACTTGTTGACCAGCCCGACGATCCGCAGCACCTGCGATCCCACCTCGACCTTGTCCCCGATGGATCGCTTCAGTGTGGTCGACATGGCGACCTCGTCAGGATTCGACGGTGCCCGCCCCGCCACGATCGGCGGCATCCCCTGTTCGGGCAGGCCGTAGACGTTCAGGTTTTCCGGTAGGCGCCGGTCTTGCAGGATCGTGTTGCCGTAGACCACCGGGATCGCCGATTCGACGCCGGGAAGCTGGGCGACGTCCTCGAGTTCGGCCTGCGGGAACCTCGATGAACCAATGAAAGGTCCGACCGCGCCCGCCTTGATGAGGTAGTGGTCGATGCCTATCGAGTCGGCCAGGCGCTGGGCCTCGACCCGGGTCCCGATCATCAGCCCCGTGATGATGAGGGTCATCGCGAACACCATTCCGGTGCCGACGGCCGCGATGATGAAGCGTCGCTGCCGCCATTGCATGTCCCGTATGGCGGTGATCAACATCGGCGCGCGCAACCGCTCTTGCAAGCCACCAATAGCCCACACGGCTTGACCTCCCTTTTCTTTCCCACCAAGCGTCGCCCGGGACGAGGCAAGTCGCGTAGAGCCGAAGGGCCTTGATCGGACGGACCTACGCCCCGCTTTTATGGCGGCCCGGATTCGATGTAGTTGAGCGATACCCGCAGTTCAGGGGCGCTCAAGCGGCAAATTCGCGGGCGCGCGATCGGGCGGGGAAATGTGACTGAGAACCCAATGACCGAATACGGTCCTTGCAATTAGGCGCGCGCCCAATAACAGCCGAGACGCAAAGATATTCTGCGGCCTCACTGACCGTCGGGAACCAGCCACTTCTCGAATGCGATCGGGACGAACGGCCCCCAGGACGGCAGCGGGTCGGCGGGCACCCGGGTGTACCCGGTCGCCTCGTACAGCGCCTCGGCCTCGGGTTGGCGGTTGCCGGTGATCAGGTAGAGCCGCCGGTACCCGCGCGCGGCGGTCTCCGCCTCCAGCGCCGCCAACAACACTCGCGCGTACCCGCGGCGCCGATGAGCGCGGTCGGTCCAGATCCGCTTCAGCTCGGCGGTTTCGGCGTCATAACGCCGGAATGCCCCGCCGGTGACGGGCACGCCGTCGAGCACCCCGATCAGCAATCCGCCGTCCGGCGAGGCCAGCTCGGCCTTCGGCACCGGCAACCAGGACAGGTGCGTGCTGGGCGTGCCGCCGTAACGCTGCGCGTACTCGTCGGCCAGCTCGGCCAGCAGGGGCCGCGCCAGCGGTTCGTCGTGGGTCGCCGACACGAACCGCAACTGGTGACGACCGGCCGGCGGGCTTGATTCGTGCACCACGTGATCATCCAACGCCTCTGACCGCGACACATTCCACTCGGGCATCCTCCCGCCGGCGGAGCCGCGCCAGCGGCGCGGGCGCCCACCAGTTCAGACCGCCGAACACGTGCATGAAGGCCGGGACGAGCAGCATGCGCACCAAGGTTGCGTCGACCAAGACGGCAAGAGTCAGACCGACGCCGAACATCCGCATGAAGGAAACCTCCGCGGAGGTGAGGGCTGCGAACGAGATCGACATCAACAGGGCTGCCGCCGTGATGATCCGGCCCGTTCGCGCGACGCCCAGCGCGATGCTCTCGTCGTTGTCGACACGCGTGCGGTCCGAGGCCATCCAGTACTCGCGGATGCGGGACAGCAGGAAAACCTCGTAGTCCATGGACAATCCAAATGCGATGCAGAACATCAACACCGGGATGTTGGCCACCAGCGTGCCGGTCGGGGTGGTGCCCAACGCACCCAGATGCCCGTCCTGGAAGATCCACACCAACGCGCCGAATCCGGCCGTCAACGACAGCATGTTGAGCAGCACGGCTTTGACGGGTAGCACCACGCTGCCCGTGAGCAGGAAGAGCAACACCAGCATGACGCAAGCGACGAAACCGAACAGCAAGGGCAATCGCGACGTAATCGCGTTGACCGAGTCGCGATTCATCTGTGCCATCCCGGCCAGCTCGACGTGACGGGCGCCGGCCAACGGGATCGCATGCAAGCGATCCAACTGCGCGCCGGACGCCGGCGAATACAACGGCGCGCTGCTGGCCACCGTCAAATAGGCACTGCCGTCTGCCATTCCGGCGGGTGCCGACGGCGGCCCGTTGCGCTCACCGGCGATGAAGGTTCCGGTGGGTGCCGACACCGCCGAGACGTCGGGTACAAGCGACAGCCGTGCGGCGTACTCGTCAAGCTCTCGCGTCGTCAGGCCGTCCGTGCGGGGGATGACGACCCTGATCTCGGAATCGGCACCGAAGTCGTGCCGGATCCGGTCGCTGACGGCGCGCGCCGACGATGACGCCGGGAGCACCCGATCGTCGGGATAGCCCCATTTGATGCCGAGGAACGGCGCGCCCAAGGCGAGCAGAAGGGCGATGATCGCCAAGCCGATCGGGACCGCGTGACGCATGGCCAGCTTGGCCGTCCGGTACCAAAAGGTGTGCTCGATGGTCGCCGGCGGTGCTTGGGGGCGCCGAAAGAGTTTGCGGCCCAGGTGCCAAACATTGAGTGCGTCAAGCCGGTCGCCGAGTAACACGATCACCGCGGGCGCGATCACCATCGCGGCAAGGGCCGCGAACGCCACCACCGCGACGCCGGCGTAGGCGAACGACCTCAGGAAATACATCGGGAATATCACCAATGCGGCCAGTGCGAGGGCCACCGTCAGGGCGGAGAACAGCACGGTGCGTCCTGCCGTGGCCATGGTGCGCGGGAGGGCTTCGGCGGGGGGGAGCCCGCCGGCCAGTTCGTCGCGATAACGGCTGATGATCAGCAGCGTGTAGTCGATGCCCAACGCCAGAGCCAATGCCACCGCCACGTTCACCGCGAAGATGGAAACGTCGGCGACCAAAGCGACCGCGCGCAACACCGCGAGGGAACCCAGGATTGCGAAGCCGCCGACGAGAATCGGCAGGGCCGCGGCCAGCAGGCCGCCGAATACCCATACCAGCGCGGCGAAACTCAACGGGATCGCAACGGATTCCATTCGCAACAGGTCATTTTGGGTCTGCCGGTTGAGCTCTTCATAGATGATCGCCATGCCTCCGGCCTGCACGATCACGCCGTCGCGATCGCGCACCAGCCGCTCCGCGAGCTCCCGGGCATGCTTGGGCGCGCTGCTTTCCCCGCCGGTGAGGGCGGCCACGATCAGCGCGGACTTGCCGTCGCCGCTGACCAACCCCGGCTGGGGCGCATTCCACGGCGACGCCACCTGCGCGACGAACGGCGACTGGGCCAGCTGCCGGACGATGTCCACGCCCACCGTCCGAGCGGGTCCTTGGGTGACGCCGCTCTGCGAGTGCACCAGCAGCGTCATCTCCATGTCGCCTTGATGGAACTTCTCGGCCAGAACCGCTGTGGCGCGCGCGGATTCGGCCGTCTGGTCCAGAAATCCACCGCCGGGCAGAGTCGCAGCGGCCGGGATACCGAAGACGGCGGCGAGGACCGCCAGGAACATCGCGCTTGCGATCACTCGTCGCGGAGCGGTGATGGCGATCAGGGCCAGTCGCGATAGCATGCGCGTCCTCCGGGATGATTAGCTGTCGATCCCCCCGATCGTTCTGGGTCAACTCCTCTGGCCCCCGGCGTGGTTCGCTATTCGCGGCGCTGCACGCACGCGACCGCCATCTCGGCCAAAGCGCTGCAAACGGCTTCGTTGATCTCCATGCCGTAAACGTCATCGAGTGCGGATGCAACCCGCCGGCTGATCATCTGTTCGATCATTTCCACGGCCCCCGTTGCGGCGATCAATCGCTTCCAACGCCGCAGCGCGGCGTCATCGAGTTCGTCGAGGTTCATGAGCTCGACGAGAAGGCGGCGGGTAGGTGCGTCGGCCAGCTGGTAAGCGGCCACGATGAGGCTGGTCGCTTTGCGCTCGAGCAGGTCTCCCCCGCTTGGCTTCCCAGTCGCCGCCGGCGAGCCGAAGACGCCCAATACGTCGTCGCGGAGTTGAAACGCCTCGCCGACGGCGCCGCCGTAGCGGCCAAGCCGGGCCAGCGTTCGGTCGCCGCAGCCGGCCATGGCCGCGCCCAATTCCAGCGGACGGCGCACCGTGTAGTTGCCCGATTTGCGCCGCGCCACGTCCAGCACCGCATCGAGCGTCGGGAAGCTGCGGAGATCGGCCGCGAGATCGGCGAATTGACCTATCGCCAATTCGGTCCGCATGGCGTCGTAGCGTGGCCACACGCGCTGCAGGCGGCGGGCTTGGATACCGCTTTCGCGCAGCATCTGCTCCGCCCAAATGAGGCAGATATCGCCCAGTAGAACGGCCGCCGACTCGCCGAATTTCTCCGCGCACGAGGCTGGTTCGCGTTCGCGGTGCCACTGGGCCAGTTGCACGTGCGCCGCCGGACGGCCCCGTCGTCGCGCCGAACGGTCCATGACGTCGTCCTGGATCAGCGCGAAGGCGTGCAGTAACTCCAGACTCGCCGCGGCCGTCAGCGCGGCTCCGCTCGGCGGGGCGCCACACAGCCACCCGAGATACATGAAGGTCGACCGTAGACATTTTCCGTTCGACAGGAACTGCGCCAGTATGTCGCCGACCGTGTCGAGGCCCGCGCCGGCGAGGTCGGTGGCGCGGCGGGCCGAGACAAACTCCGCGACGGTGCCCAGCACTGCGGTCCGCAACCCCGCGCGCCACTCTTCGCCTCCCGGAGCGCCGCTCGCGGGCACCAGCGCGGGGGCGTGCGGTTCGGCGCGGACCGTCGGTTGCGAAAGCACGCCAGGAAGACGGTTCGAAACACGCAAGCTCAACGTTTCATGCCCCTCTCATCGCAGCTCATAAAGCGGGTACGACGTTAGGGCGCATCGGGTTCAAGGATTCGACCCACCAATTTAAGTTAATTAAACGTTAACTGACTTAAAGAGCAGGCGACCTGTGGTTATGCCCGCGTGGCGGTGAGGTATTCGGGTACGAACTCCGTGTCCCCGGGTCGGTGGCGCCGCCTTACCGGCCGTCCCACCACCCCCAGCAGCTCGGTGACGTTGCGCTGCACCGTCTCCCAACCGTGGGCGGTCAAATACTCCGGGACGTAATGGTATTGCCCCGGATGGGTCAGGCTGGCCAGGTCGACGTTCACCCCGTTCTGGCGCAAGCCATCGACGAACGTCCTTTCCGCCTCCAGCTGTAACGGTGTCCAGATGGGCATGTGGTCGGCGGCGAACCGGCTGCCGGCGGCGCTCATCGCGGTGACGCCCTGCAGCACGCGGTCCTGCACGGCGGGAGTCAGATACCCGATCAGCAGCTGCTCGGCGATCCACACCGCGGGTGCGGTGGCGTCAAAGCCGACCCGCCGCAGCGCGGCCGGCCAATCCTGGTGCAGAGCGACGCCCACGGCGCGCCGGCTCGCCGTCAGTTCGGCGCCCAATCCGCGCAGCGCTTCGGATTTGAAGTCGAGCACCTCGGGCCGGTCGATCTCGTAAACGGTTGTCCCCGGCGGCCACCACAGCCGGTATGGGCGGGTGTCGAGACCCGATGCCAGGATCACCACCTGGCGAAGGCCAGCCCTCCCCGCGTCGGCGACGAACTCGTCGACGAACCGGGTGTGCGCCGCACAGACGTCCAGGAATCTCGAACCGTCGGCGTCGTCCGCGCCGAACAGGTCGTCGTCGATCACCCGCACGAAGTGGTCGACGCCGGCGGCCCGCACCAACGGTTCGGCAAACGGATCGTCCAGCGTCCCCTTGTTGGTGGCGACGGCCCGCGCGGCGGCACCGAATGCCGCGGTCACCGCCACGCCCGCTGTCGCTGCCATGGCCTTTACCCGCCGGACCGGCGCCGCAGCGTCAGCCCGACGACCGCCCGCCAGCCGAGCAACAACAACGCGGTGACCGACGCCGCCACCACCACGAAACTCACCGCAACGCCGGCGGAACTGGCCTTGCGCAACACCATGCCGACGACGACGGTGCACAGCCAGACGACCACCCCGGTCGGCACCACCTCGGTCGGGCGCCGCCAGGCGCGGGATGCCAGCCAGCCCACGACGGTTCCGGTGAGAAACGGCCAGGCGGTCGTCGCGACGCCGGCGAGGTTGAGTCCTTCGTCGTGGCTGCGACGCCCGGCGGCGCAGAACGCCAGCACACCGATGACATCCATGGCCAGCCACAGGAGCCGTCGCATGCAGCGAGAGTACCGGGCAGGCCGCCGCCCCTTGACCCTGCCGCCGCGCTGAACCTAGATTCGTCGCAAATGAATGCACATTCACAGCGGCGCCTGGCCGTGGTGACGGGCGCCGGTTCGGGCATCGGCAAGGCGATCGCGCTGGCGTTCGCCGCGCAGGGCGACCGGGTGATCGCCGCCGACCTCGACGAGGCCGCCGGCGCGGCCACCGCGAAGCAAGACCCCAGGCTGATCACGGCGCTGCCGGTGGACGTCGCCGACCCGGCCCAGGTGGACGCGCTGCGGGACGCGACACACGGCGAAGCCGGCGTGCCCGATATCGTCATCAACGCCGCGGGATGGGATCGCACCGATCAATTCCTCAACGCCACACCGGAATTCGCGGCCAAGGTGGTGGCGATCAACTACCTGGGACCGGTGCACGTGTGCGCCGCGTTCCTGCCGGGAATGATCGAGACGCACGCCCGCGGGCGCGTCGTCAACGTGGCCAGCGACGCGGGCCGGGTCGGCAGCGCCGGGGAATCCATCTACGCCGGCGCCAAGGGCGGGGTGATCGCGCTGACCAAGTCGCTGGCCCGGGAGATGGCCCGCCATCAGATCACGGTCAACTGCGTGTGCCCGGGCCCTACCGACACACCCCTATTCCACGCTCAGCCCGAGAAGCTGAAAGAAGCGCTGGTCAAGGCCATCCCGTTTCGCCGCCTGGCGCGACCCGAGGAGGTCGCCGCGGCCGCGCTGTTCTTCGCGTCGCCCGCCGCGTCGTTCATCACCGGACAGGTGATCAGCGTCAGCGGCGGCCTGACGATGGCCGGTTAGTGGCAGGGTGGGTTCATGACTAACAAGAAGCCGCCGGCCTTCGACCGAGACGATCCGCTGGGCCTGGACGCCTCACTGTCCGACGACGAGCTCGCGGTGCGCGCCACCGTCAGAGAGTTCTGCGCCGAGCATGTCCTTCCCTACGTCGCGGAGTGGTTCGAGATCGGCGACCTGCCGGTGCGCGAACTCGCCAAAGGATTCGGGCAGCTCGGCCTGCTGGGGATGCACCTGGAGGGGTACGGGTGCGGCGGCGCCTCCGCCGTGCACTACGGCCTGGCGTGCGTGGAGCTGGAGGCCGCCGACTCCGGCCTGCGGTCGATGGTCTCGGTGCAGGGATCGCTGGCAATGTTCGCGATCTGGAACTTCGGGTCCGAGGAGCAAAAGCACGAGTGGCTGCCCGGTATGGCGACCGGCGAACTGCTGGGGTGTTTCGGGCTGACCGAACCCGACGTGGGATCCGATCCGGCCGCGATGAAAACCCGTGCGCGACGCGACGGTTCGGATTGGGTGCTCAATGGCCGAAAGCTGTGGATCACCAACGGCTCGGTCGCCGACGTCGCTGTGGTGTGGGCGGTCACCGACGAGGGAATCCGTGGCTTCCTAGTGCCCACCAGGACAGCGGGATTCACCGCCAACACCATCCACCACAAGCTGTCGCTGCGGGCATCGATCACCAGCGAGCTGGTGCTCGACGACGTGCGGGTGCCGGCCGAGGCGATGCTGCCCGAGGCGAAAGGCCTGCGGGGGCCGCTGTCCTGCTTGTCCGAGGCGCGCTACGGAATCATCTGGGGTGCCATGGGCGCGGCGCGGTCGGCCTGGCAGGCCGCGCTGGACTACGCCACGCAGCGCACCCAATTCGGGCGGCCGATCGCCGGATTCCAGTTGACCCAGGCAAAGCTCGTCGACATGGCGGTCGAGTTGCACAAGGGTCAGCTGTTGTCGCTGCAATTGGGCCGACTCAAGGACAGCGTCGGGCTGCGTCCCGAGCAGGTCAGCTTCGGCAAGCTGAACAACACCCGGGAGGCCATCAAGATCTGCCGGACCGCTCGAACGATTCTGGGCGGCAACGGCATATCGCTCGAGTACCCGGTGATCCGGCACATGGTCAACCTGGAGTCGGTGCTTACCTACGAAGGCACCCCCGAGATGCATCAGCTTGTCCTGGGCCAGGCGTTCACCGGTAGCGACGCCTTCCGGTAACAAGGGAAGACATGGCCGCACGTCTGGAGTACACCGAAGAACACCGGCAGTTCCGGGCGCTCGTCGGTGAGTTCGTGCAGCGGGTGGTGGTCCCGGCGCACGAGCGGGCCGAAACGCGGGGACAGTGGGACCGCTCGCTGTTCATTGAAGCGGGAAAGCTTGGACTGCTTGGCTTTTCGGTGCCAGAGCAGCTCGGCGGCCCGGGGGTCGACGACTTTCGCTACAACGCGATCGTCATCGACGAACTGCAGCGGGCCGGCGCGGCGGCAGAGGCCATCGCGTTCACCCTGCAGAACGACGTGGTGCTGCCCTATCTCACCGACCTGACCACGCCCGAGCAACAACGGCGCTGGCTGCCCGGCGTGGTCACCGGCGAGACGGTGCTCGGCATCGCGATGACCGAGCCCGGCACCGGCAGCGACCTGGCCGGGATCCGCACCGCGGCGGTCCGGGATGGCGACCACTACGTCGTCAACGGCGCCAAGACGTTCATCTCCAACGGCCAGTGCGGAGACCTGTTCGTCGTCGCGGTGCGGACGTCCCCCGATCGGCACAACGGCCTGTCGCTGCTGGTGGTCGACGCGGACACCCCGGGTTTCTCCCGCGGCCGCAACCTGGACAAGATCGGCCTGCACGCCCAGGACACCAGCGAGCTGACGTTCACCGATATGCGGGTGCCGGTGGCCAACCTGCTCGGCGAGGAGGGCGCCGGCTTCTATCAGCTGATGCAGAACCTGCCGCAGGAGCGGCTCGCGCTGGGGGTGGGGGCGGTGGCCGCCGCGGAAAGCATCCTGGCCGAGACGCTGGAGTACGTGCGCGGGCGCAAGGCGTTCGGCACGCCGATCGCCGGCTTCCAGCACAGCCAATTCGTGCTCGCCGAGGTGGCGACCGAAATCGACGTCGCCCGAACCTATCTCGACGACTGCCTGGCCCAGCACCTGACCGGCGAGCTGACGGCCGCGCGGGCCGCCCGGCTGAAATGGTGGACCACCGACCTGCAGGTGCGCACGGCCGACCGCTGCCTGCAGCTGCACGGCGGTTACGGCTACATGCGCGAGTACGCCGTGGCGCGCGCGTTCGTCGACGCCCGCATCCAGACCATCTACGGCGGCACCAACGAGATCATGAAGACGATCGTCGCCAAGGATCTCGGCATCTGATGGCGGTCGACTACGGCGCCCTGCCCGTCGAGGAGGCCGTCCGCGCGGCCCGGGCCAGCGCGCGGCGCCGCCAGCTGCTCGACGCCGCGGTCAAGGTCATGGGAACACGCGGCTTCCACCGGATGTCCATGCAGGATCTGGCCGCCGAGGCCAAGGTCAGCGTCGGCCTCATCTACACATATTTCGGCGGCAAGGAGGACCTGCTGCTGGCCACGATCGTGCGGATCCTCGACGGGTTCCGCGACCAGCTGGCGCCCGTGATGGCCGCCGCCGGCGACGACGTCGTGGACCAACTGGCCGCGGGGATCGGCCGCTACATCCAGATCGTGGACGACAACCTCGACGGCGTGGTGCTGACGTATCGGGAGAGCCGGACGCTGGCGCCGGCCGACCGGGCCAGGATCAAGGAACTCGAAATCGCGACCGCCGCACCGCTGCGCGCGGTCATCGAAACCGGTATCGCCGCGGGCGTCTTCCGCGATGTCGACGTCGACCTCACGGTGTTCGACATCATGCTGCTCGCCCACGGCTGGGCGCTCAAGCACTGGCATTTCGGCCATGCCTACACCCGCGACGAGTACATCCGGCTGCAGACCCGCCACCTGCTCCGCGCATTGGTGCGCGACGACCGTCGCGCCGATTACGCACACGTGCTGGAATGAAGCCATGAGACTCACCGCGCTCCGGAACATGGCCGCCGCGTTCGCGCTGGGCGCCGTCGTCGTGGCGCCGACGGCCGGCGCCGACCCCACGGTCGCGCTGCCCCCGATGACGTCGAGCGGCGCCGCCCCGATCATCGGTGGCGGCGGCAACGCCGGGATCGCGCAGCAGCTGTTCAGCTTCGGCACTCCCAACGTGCAGGAGGTCGACGGCTCGGACGCGGTGCAATTCATCACGGCCGCCGCCGGGAGCGCCAATCCTCAACTGGCCGCTCCCTTCTCGCTGATGCGCCGCGCGCTGGCATGCCAGGCGAACAACGCCGGGTTCGGGGCGCGCGCCTTCCGGCGCAGCGATGGGCAATGGGGAGGGGCGATGGTGGTCGCGGCCAAGAGCGCGACGCCCAACGTGGATGGCTGCGCCAAGACGAATTGGCGCAGGGCCACGGCCGGCACGCAGAGCTCGCTCTGCAACAGCGGCTGGAGCACCCCCAACACCTACGAGAGCCGCCGCGGCGAGACGTATTACATCCTGCTCGCCGGCACCGCCGACGACTTCTGCACCGCGGTCAACGGGAAATTCAAGGACAACTCCAACGGATGGCCGTTCTAGCCGGCTGGGCGAATAGGTTGTACGAGTGGCGGTTTCGGCCGCAGGCCCGGCCGACCCCGGCCGGACTAAGGCTAGGGTTACCATTCTCGGATATCTCCGCGGCCATTAATCCCGTCATAAGTTTCCGCCGAATGAATTCAATACATTTCACCCGAATGGCGAGTTCCCGCCGAAAAGGTCGGCGCGCCGGGTTTTCGAAATCGACTGTCGCAACGGCGAAGACGCCGTAGACTTCCGCCATCGGGTGATCGGGCAATCGGGCAAACAAGAAATTGTCCATCCATGAACGGGGTTGGTGTTATGTCACGATTGACCGGCAAAATCATTCTCGCAGCGATGCTCGGGGTCACCGTCTGCGCGGCTTCGGCTTGCACGACGCCGATAACCATCGATTGCGGTCCGGGCCTGACCTGCCAGTAACCGCAGGCCCTATCCGCGACCTCGGCAAGGGATCGTCCACCCCGGCGGCGGGCGGTCCCTTGCCGTAGCGGGTGAGTTCATCCGGATTGTGCTGTGCCACAGCCGGATCTGCGGGCTCCCGTCCCGATCTGTGCCTTGCCGTGACGTCCGAGGGGTCCTAGTCGTACGGTGGACATGCGCTGGCAGCAGCGTGCGACCAGAACGACGAGGCCAATAAGGGGTGAGCATGTCGCGTCATCACGTCGTCATCATCGGAAGCGGATTCGGCGGTTTGAACGCGGCCAAGGCCCTCAAACGGGCTGACGTTGACGTCACGTTGATCTCGAGGACGACCACTCACCTGTTCCAGCCGCTGCTCTACCAGGTGGCCACCGGCATCCTGTCCGAAGGCGACATCGCCCCGACCACCCGGCTCATCCTGCGCCGCCAGAAGAACGTCCGGGTGCTGTGGGGCGAGGTCAGCGGCATCGACCTGACGGCCAAGACCGTGACGTCGCACCTGATGGGCATGGAGACGGTGACGCCCTTCGACAGCCTCATCGTGGCCGCCGGCGCGCAGCAGTCCTATTTCGGCCACGACGAGTACGCCGCGTTCGCGCCCGGCATGAAGAGCGTCGACGACGCCCTCGAGCTGCGGGCCCGCATCCTCGGCGCGTTCGAGGCCGCCGAAGTCGCCACCGATCCGGACGAGCGGCAACGCCGCCTGACATTCGTGGTGGTCGGCGCCGGGCCGACCGGAGTGGAGCTGGCCGGCGAGATCGTCCAGCTCGCCGAGCGCACCCTGGCCGGGGCTTTCCGGACGATCACGCCCAGCGAATGCCGGGTCATCCTGCTCGACGCGGCGCCCGCGGTGTTGCCGCCGATGGGTGAGAACCTGGGCCTCAAGGCGCAACGCCGGCTGCAGAAGATGGACGTCGAGATCCAGCTCAACGCGATGGTGACCGCGGTGGACTACATGGGCATCACCGTCAAAGACGCCGACGGCAGCGAGCGCCGCATCGAATGCGCGTGCAAGGTGTGGGCTGCGGGCGTGCAGGCCAGCGCGCTGGGCAAAATGGTCGCCGAGCAGTCCGACGGAACCGAGACCGACCGCGCCGGACGGGTCATCGTCGAGCCCGACCTCACCGTCAAGGGGCATCCGTACGTGTTCGTCGTCGGCGACCTGATGTCCGTCCCCGGCGTACCGGGCATGGCCCAGGGCGCGATCCAGGGCGCGCACTACGTCACCAATCTGATCAAGCAGGCGGTGAAGGGCCACGACGATCCGGCCAACCGCAAGCCCTTCAAGTACTTCGACAAGGGCAGCATGGCCCTGATCTCGCGGTACAGCGCCGTCGCGAAGGTGGGCAAGCTGGAGTTCGGCGGCTTCATCGCCTGGTTGGCGTGGCTACTGCTGCACCTCTACTACCTGATCGGCCACCGCAACCGCATCGCCGCCATGTTCGCCTGGGGGATCTCCTTCCTGGGCCGCACCCGTGGCCAGATGGCCATCACCAGCCAGATGATGTACGCCCGGCCGGTGGTGGACTGGGTGGAGCGGCAGGCGCAAGAGGGGACACTGGCGGCGGCCGAACGCATCGACGCCGCCGAGAAACAAGCCGGTTAGCTCTTCAACTAGCTCAAAGCCTGGTCGATGTCGGCGATCAGGTCGTCGGTGCCCTCCAGCCCGACCGAGATCCGGACCACGCCGTCGCCCAGGCCGATCGCGGCACGGCCCTCCGGGCCCATCGCCCGGTGGGTGGTGGTGGCGGGGTGTGTGACAAGGGATTTGGCGTCGCCCAGGTTGTTGGAGATGTCGATCAAGCGCAGCTTGTCCAGCACCTCGAAGGCCCGTTGCTTGGCGGCGCTTTCGGGGCAGTCGAGCGCGAAGGTGATCACCGTGCCGCCGCCCGACATCTGGCGCTTGGCCAGGTCGTACTGCGGGTGCGACGGCAGATACGGGTAGCGAACCCAGCTCACCGCCGGATGGGTCTCCAGAAACTCCGCGATCCGATGCGCCGACGAGTTGCAGTGCTCGACCCGGATCGCCAGCGTCTCAAGGCCTTTCATCAACACCCAGGCGTTGAACGCGCTCAGCGCCGGTCCGGTGTGTCGCATCAGCTTCTGCACCGGGCCGTCGATGTACTCCTTGTCGCCGAGGATGGCGCCGCCCAGCACCCGGCCCTGACCGTCGATGTGCTTGGTGCCCGAGTACACCACCACGTCAACCCCGAGGGGAATGCCCTGCTGCAGCAGCGGCGTGGCAAAGACATTGTCCAACACCACTTTTGCCCCCGCGGCATGGGCGAGCTCGACCACCGCGGCGATGTCCACCAGCGACTGCATCGGGTTCGACGGCGTCTCGAAGAACACCGCCGCGGTGGGGACGGACAGCGCCTCCTCCCACTGCGCGAGGTCGTCGCCGTCCACGAAGACGGTCTCGACGCCCCAGCGCGGCAGGATCTCGTTGCACACCACGAAACACGACCCGAACAGGCTGCGCGCTGCGACCAGCCGGTCCCCGGCGCCCAGCAGCGCGCCCAGCGAGGTGAACACCGCCGCCATTCCGCTCGCGGTGGCGAACGCCGCGGGGGCGCCCTCGATCAGGCGCAACCGCTCCTCGAACATCGTCACGGTTGGGTTCCCGTACCGCGAGTACACGAAGTGGTCCACCTCGCCGGTGAACGACTTCTCCGCGACGGCCGCCGATTCATAGACGTAGCCGGATGTCAGGAACATCGCCTCGGCCGTCTCGTCGAACCCGGAGCGCAACAGCCCGCCCCGCACGCCGATGGTGGCCTGGCTGACGCCGTCGGGCAGCGCCTTGGGGGCCCGGACGGAATCCCCCGCGGGGTGGGTCATAGCTGCTTCCAGGGCAATCCGATGGCGCGCCAGCCCGATTCGCCGCGCAGCCCCTGGGCGTTCGGGTGGCCCTCGAAGCCGTCCAGCACGTTGTAGGCCGGCGTGATGCCGGTCCGGGTGGCGACCTCGGCGGCGCCGATGGAGCGGTTGCCCGAGCGACACAGGAAGACGACCGGGCGTTCGGCGTCGGTTTCCGGCACCCGGTCGCGCAGTTCGTCGGCGAAGTTGGCGTTGTACCTGCCATCAGAGGTGTTCCACTCGATGAACACCACCTCGCGGCCCAGGCTGGACAGGTCGGGCACCCCGACGAACCGCCATTCGTCGTCGGTGCGCACGTCGACCAGCACAGCGTTGGGGTTCTCGCTGAGCAGTTCCCATGCCTGCTGGGGGGTGATGTCTCCGGCGTAGCCCGCGCGCTCTGTGCTCATGACCTCGAATCGTAACGAGGTCACCTTGGCGCGGGATAACTCAGTGCGCGGGCTTGCGCGCGGCCAGTCGGCTGGCAACCTCGCGGGCGCGGTCGCGCGCCGTCGCCACCTCCGGCGCCGTCGCCAACGCCTGGAATCCGCGACCGACGATTCGAAGGTCGCTCTCCGGCACGCTCAGCGCCCGGGCCAGCGCGGCGGCCGGCGCGTCGGCGGGCTCGACCCGGTGGGCCGCGCCCGGCGAAATCATCATGGTGTCCACCGGTAGGCCCAGAACGGTGCGGGCCTGCAGCTCGAACGCCGAGAGCCGCTGGCTGGGCACCGTCGCCCACGCGCTGGTGGCGGGGAAGGGCGTGACGTCGGCGAAGTACACCTCGTCGCCGTTGATCATCAACTCGACGCCGAACACGCCGCGGCCGCCGAGCGCCTTGACGATCCGCGCCGCAATCGATTTGGCGGCATCCATCGCCGCCGCGCTCATCTGCTGCGGTTGCCACGATTCCAGCGCGTCGGTATGTCCACCGCGATGGCCGATGGGCGAGCAGAATTCGATCGCCGGTCCCCCGGGCCCTTCGCTGCGGACGGCCAGCAGGGTGACGTAAAACTCGACCTCCACCACGGTTTCGGCCAGCACGCGGTGCTGGTCCCCCTGGCCTCCCGTCGCACGCAGCCAGGCCGCCGCGATGTCGTCGGGGCCCGACGCCACCGACTGTGCCCGTCCGGCGGCCGCGTGCACCGGCTTCACCAGCAGCGGGTAACCGGCGTGGGCCCCGACCGCCTCGAGTTCGCCGACCGAGCCGACGAACCAGAACGGCGCCGTGGGCAGCCCCAGCTCGTCGGCGGCCGACCGGCGCAGGCCCTCCCGGTCGGCGGCGAGCCCCACGGCGCGCGCGCTGGGCACCAGCTGGGTGCCCCCGGCCTCGAGGCCCTCGAGCGCCCGGGGCGCGACGGCGTCGGTGGCGGCCACGACGACGTCCGCGTGCAGCCCCCGCACCGCGTTCGTTAGCTCCTCTGCGTCGGTCATCGCGACCACCAGCGACTCATCGGCCAGACCGTCCGCGCGCTCACCGACGACGATCACCCGCGCGCCGAGGCGCCCCAGCGCGATCGACAATTCCCGGCTGAGCTCACCCGAACCCAGCACCACCACGCGCGGCCTGGCGTCGGCTTCCGTGGTCGGCGCTTGCGAGGGCACGGCGAGCGCGGTGGTCCTGTCGTCTTGTCCTTCGGTGGGGCCGTCAGTCACCGCTCAAGGATAGGTCGGTCGCGCGGGGGCTAGGGCTGACTGCCCGGCTCCTCCACGGCGCATGCCGCGCCGCATCGTCGCCAGGCTAGGGCTGACCGGGAAGCAACCGCACCATCAGCCCGTTGGCCTCGGCCAGCACCGCCCCGTCGCCGTCGAGCAGTTCCGCGCCCACGAACGCCTTGCGGCCCTCGGTGCTCGTGACGCGGCCGCGCACGACCAGCGGCGCGTCGATTGGGGTGACCTTGCGGTAGTCGACATGCAGGAAGGCCGTCCGGCTGATCGGCCGCCCCGCGGCGTGCGACACCATGCCGAACATGTGGTCGAACAGCAGCGGGAGCACACCGCCGTGCACGGCGTGATTTCCGCCGACGTGAAACCGGCTGAAGTAGCCCGTCATCTCGACCCCGTCCGGCGCGTATTTCGTCAACGTCCAGGGCGGCAGCAGCAGGCTGCCCATGCCGGGCAGGTTTGGCGTCCGCCCGGCCGGCGCCTTGCCCTCGTCGGCCTGGAACGGGCCCAGCAGCTGCACCAGGGCCGCGGCGCGGTCGGCCGCGTCGTCCCACAGGGCATCGCCGGGATCGGCGGACACGGCCAGGTCCTGCAGCTGGCGCATGGCCGCGACGAACCGGCCGAATCCCGGGCCGGGACTGGCGGGGCCGTATTCGGGAAAGCCGCCGTGGTGTTCGTATTCGGGATCGAGTTCTTTGGGATCCGGCTCCGTCACGGGCGGGCCGCCAGGACGTCGCGGCGCACGATCGTCTGTTCGCGGCCCGGACCCACGCCGATGCACGAAACATGGGCCCCGGCAAGCTCTTCCAGCCGCAGCACGTAGTCACGCGCCTTGGCGGGCAGGTCGTCGAATTCGCGGGCGTCCGAGATGTCCTCCCACCAACCCGGCAACTCCTCGTAGATCGGCTCGGCGCGGGCCAGGTCGGTCTGCGTCATCGGCATGTCGGTGGTGCGCTCGCCGTTGATGCGATACCCGACGCAGATCGGCACCGTTTCCAGGCTGGAGAGCACGTCGAGTTTGGTCAGGAAGAAGTCGGTGATGCCGTTGACCCGCGTGGCGTAGCGGGCGATGACGGCGTCGAACCAGCCGCAGCGCCGCCGCCGCCCGGTGGTCACCCCGAACTCGCCGCCGGTCTTGGACAGGTATTCGCCGTTCTCGTCGAACAGCTCGGTGGGGAACGGCCCGGAACCCACGCGGGTGGTGTAGGCCTTGAGGATCCCCAGCACGGTGGTGATGCGGGTGGGCCCGATGCCGGACCCGACGGCGGCGCCGCCGGCGGTCGGGTTCGACGACGTCACATAGGGATACGTGCCGTGGTCGACGTCGAGCAGGGTGCCCTGGGAGCCCTCCAGCAGGACCGTCTCGCCGGTCTCGAGCGCGGCGTTGAGCAGCCGGCGGGTATCGCGGATGCGATGGCGGAACCCCTCCGCCTGTTCCAGCAGCGCCTCGACGACCTGGTGCGGGTCCAGGGCCTTGCGGTTGTAGATCTTGACCAGGATCTGGTTCTTCAGTTCCAGCGCGGCCTCGATCTTGTGGGTCAGCTGGTCGGGGTCGAGCACGTCGGCGACCCGGATCCCCTGGCGGGCGATCTTGTCCTGGTAGCAGGGCCCGATGCCGCGGCCCGTGGTGCCGATCTTCTTGTTGCCCATGTAGCGCTCGGTGACCTTGTCGATGGCCACGTGGTAGGGCAACAGCAGGTGCGCGTCGGCCGAGATCAACAGCTTGGTGGTGTCCACCCCGCGATCCTCGAGGCCTTTGAGCTCGTCGAGCAGCACGCCGGGGTCGACCACCACACCGTTGCCGATGACGTTGGTGACGCCGGGGGTCAGCACTCCCGACGGGATCAGGTGCAGCGCGAAGTTCTCGCCGCTGGGCAAGACGACGGTGTGCCCGGCGTTGTTGCCCCCCTGATAGCGCACCACCCACTGCACGCGTCCACCGAGCAGGTCAGTGGCTTTACCTTTGCCCTCGTCACCCCATTGGGCGCCGATGAGGACGATTGCCGGCATGACTTGCTCCCGCCTGCTTACTGTGGCTCTACTGGCAAGGCGCCGTATCTCGCAGCGCCGCCGCGGTTTTCGGCATCGCCCGTTCGCTCGAGCTGCCGACCTGCACCAGCGCCTCGGTTAACCCGTACGGGACCGTGCGCGTAGCCGGACGCGTCGTTGCTTGGCGCGTTCACGTGGCGATCCTAAACGTCTGGTAACGACGGACTTGTGCCAAGTCCCATTTGATCCCGACTCGTGTCGGGGAGGGTCGCTGCTCATCCGCCCTGCGCCGCGGGCAGCCGCTCGCTGAGCGGCATCTCCCCCCGTGCGGCGGCAGGCGGAGCACTTGACGCCTCGGGCGGTTTGGCCGCACATACACCGCCTTGGGTCGGTGCGTCCAACATCAGGCACAAGCCCTTTCTGTCACGACCGGGCCTCTTGGCCGCCCAACCCGGCCACACCGGCTTTCCGTTCCAACTGACCAGCGTCCAGCCATCGTGCGGATTGCCCTGGATCTCGACCACGCCGGCGTTGGGCAGCGGATCGAAGAGCAAGAGCAGCGGATCGGGGTTTTTGACACTCATCATCGTCCCGACGCCGATCGCAAACTCGCTGGAGACGGCCACTTCGGTGATCCTGCCGCCCACGGATCGAACCGGGTTGGCCATGGCATTGCCGTACATCAATTGCAGGGAGTCGTTGAAGCGACTCGCGTCGGTCACCGCATTGCCGTACATCGTTTGCAGCGCGCCGTTGAAGCGTTTGTCGAATTCGAACCCGTTGGCGTCGGTGGAGCCCGGAGCCAGCATCGGCACGATGCGCAGCCCCAGCAGCCACGCCACCGGGCCAAGCAGGTAGACCAGCCCCGCGAGGCTGAACTGGGGTAGGCCGTTGAAAGCGCCGGCGTCGATCTCGTTGAGCCCGGGCAATGTCTGAACATTCATTCCCAGCATGGACGCCAACGGCGCCGCGGTCTGCTGCGTCCTGATCAACTGCGACGCGAAGATCCCGGCCACCGAGCCCTTCGCGGCGAGCGCCGTGGCGATGTTCTGCGCCTGCTGCTGGCCGAGCGCAGTGAGTACCGCTCCGGGCACCGACGTGTCGATCACGCCCGCCGCATTGGCCTGCGACTGGCCGTGCCGCACCAAGTCGATCACGATCGATTCGTCGGCGGAGGCAGTCGCCGGCCCGACGCACAGCAGGACAGCCGAGAACGCTACGGCACCGACACGGCGGAGTTGATTCGTCAGCAATGTCGGCGCGCGGAGCCGGTAACCGACACGAGCAGCGCGGTTCGCGCGGTTGAGAAGACGGCGATGAGTCGGCGAATGGCAGCTCTCCGTTCTCCAGCCACCCGTGGGCTGACACCGTGGCAGGAGTAAAGTATCCGGTTGTTACCAGGCGGTGGCGCAACGATTTTCGCAGTCCGAAACCATGTTGTGACTGCGCCGTTATGGTGAGATCGTTGCGTGCACAGACGGTCTGGGCGCCCATCGGACGAGAGACGTTGAACGACAAGCATATTGGAACTGCTCACTTGGACGGCCCGTGACGCGAGATGATCCTGCGGTAGCGGTGTTGGTGTTCGGCGATCGGCGCGTACCGCGGCCGCTGACCGGCGTGCCGGTTCACTCGGCCGACATCGATGCCGCGATCGGCCCCTACCGGCGGGTCGTCGTGGTGGGCGCCGACGCCGACCTGGCCGCCGTGCTGACCGGGCTGCTGCGCGCCGGCCGGCTCGACATCGAGGTGGCCTACCTGCCGCGCCGCCGCACCCACGCGACCCGGATCTACCGCCTGCCCGTCGGGCGGCGCGCGGCGCGGCGCGCCCGGCGGGGGGCCGCGCGGCGCGTGACCCTGGTCCGCGACGAGACCGGGTCGGTGATCGTCGGGCGGGCCGGCTGGCTGCCGGCCGAGGGTCGCCGCCTGCGCGGCGAGGCCGTCGTCGACGACACCGTGTTGTTCGACGGTGACGCCCCCGCCGTCGACGTCGAGCCGACGCTGGCCGTCCCGGGCCTGCGCGCCCGCGTGGCGACGGGCTGGCGCCGCTGGGTCCCCGGCCGCGCCGTCCAGCTGGGGAGCACCGGCGTCACCGTGGTGCGCGACGGCGTGCTCGCGCCCCGCCCGGCGCGCCGGTCGACGTTCTACCGCAACGTCGAAGGCTGGCTGGCGGTCCGCTAGTTTTCGGCGCCCGGTCACGTTTCGGGCCTGCGGGATGTCAATGTCGTGAGATCTCTGGTCAATGAAGGGGAACCCGATGGCAACAACAAGCCGCCGGCTCAAAAGAACTGCCCGGCTGCTGGATCTGGCCCAGCTCGGCAACGCGCACTGGCTGTTCGGCAACATCTACGAAGCGGTCGTCAAGATCCCGGAGCGGCTCGCCGCCGAGCGGCGGGACACAGCCCCTGGTTCCGGGCGGGGCTCACCATCGGTCCTCGCGCCCGGCAGCCCGCTGCGTTACTACGCCCCCGTCGCGCCCATCACGTTGGCAGCGACTGCCGCGGCCGTGAGCACGGGTTGGGAAATCGAAGGCGCCAGGTGCTGGCTGGCGCTGACGGCGAGTTGCTCGCTTGCCGGTATGGCCATCAGCGGCTACCTGATCCGGACGGTGAATCTCCGGGTGATGTTCGCCGATACGCAACCTCCACCGGCCGAACGGGACGCGCTCATCGGGAGGTGGTATCGGCTCAACGTGATTCGCGTCGCGACCGCGGCTGGCGCGTTGTTGGCCGCGAACCGGGCGGGCGCGATGATCACCGAACGCAACGGCCGGCTGGCGGTCCGCTAGTTTCGACCGGTGAGCCTGCCCGCCCGGCGCGAATCGGTCCGACCCAGCCCCATCTTCCTGGCCCTCGTCGGCCTGACGGCGGCCGGCGGCGTGCTGGCCTGGCTGGCCGGCAGCACTGTGCGGCCGCTGGCGTATTTCGGGGTGTTCACCTTCGTGATCGCCGGCTGGTTGGTGTCGCTGTGCCTGCACGAATTCGGCCACGCCGTGACCGCCTGGCGATTCGGCGACCACGACGCAGCCGTGCGCGGGTACCTGACGCTGGATCCGCGGCGCTACAGCCATCCCGCGCTGTCGCTCCTGCTGCCGGTGGTGGTCATCGCGCTGGGCGGGATCGGCCTGCCGGGCGCCGCGGTGTACGTGCGGACCTGGTTCATGCCGCCGAGCCGGCGCAGCCTGGTCAGCCTCGCGGGGCCGGCCGCCAATCTGGTGCTGGCGGTGCTGCTGCTGGCGCTGACGCGATTGTTTTACGACCCCTTCCACCAGGTGCTGTGGGCGGGGGTGGCGTTCCTGGGCTTTCTGCAGCTGACCGCGGTGGTGCTCAACCTGCTGCCCATCCCGGGCCTGGACGGCTACGACGCCCTGGAGCCGCACCTGAGTCCGGAGACGCAGCGCGCGGTGGCGCCGGCCAAGCAGTACGGCTTTTTCATTCTGCTGTTCCTGCTCCTGGCCGCCAGCCATTGGTTCTTTCAGATGGTGCTCTGGCTGTTCGAGTTCTCCGGCGTGCCGACGTGGCTGGTGTCGGCGGGCAACGCGCTGACCCGCTTCTGGAGCCGCTGGTTCTGACACTTGCCATATATGCGTGGATCCGCATATATTGCACGGCATGGGCGCCGGTCACAATCACAGTCCCGCCGAGACCGACGGGTCCCGGTTGATTCCCCGCATGATCGCCGCCGCCGCAATTCTGGCGGCGTTTTTCGTCATCGAGTTGACCACCTCGTTGCTGATCAACTCGATCGCGCTGCTGGCCGACGCGGGCCACATGCTGACCGACGTCGTCGCCGTCTTCATGGGCCTGGCCGCCGTGACGCTGGCCCGGCGGGGCAGCTCGTCACCGTCGCGCACGTACGGCTGGCACCGGGCCGAGGTGTTCACGGCGGTCGCCAACGCGGGGCTGCTGATGGGGGTCGCGCTGTTCATCCTCTGGGAAGCCCTCCAGCGGCTCAGGGAAACCCCGTCGGTCCCCGGGGTGCCGATGATCGTGGTCGCACTGGCCGGGCTGCTCGCCAACCTGGTGGTCGCGCTGCTCCTGCGGTCGCACTCGGGGCAGAGCCTGGCCGTCAAGGGCGCCTACATGGAGGTGGTCGCCGACAGCGTCGGCAGCCTGGGCGTGCTGATCGCCGGTGTGGTGACCGTGACGACGCGCTGGCCGTATGCCGACGTGGTGGTCGCCGTGCTGGTCGCGCTGTGGGTGCTGCCGCGGGCGATCTCGCTGGCCCGCGACGCGTTGCGGATCCTCTCCGAATCGTCGCCGACCCACATCGACGTGGAGGAGCTGCGCTCGGCGCTGGGCGCCGTCGACGGCGTGTGCGAGGTGCACGACCTGCACGTCTGGACGCTGTCGCCCGGCAAGGACATGTGCACCGCGCACTTGCGAAGCACCGGCGACTCCACCCGGGTGCTCCACGACGCGCGTGCGGTGCTGTCGGCCCGCGGGCTGCAGCACGCGACCGTCCAGATCGACACCCCGGGCGACGCGGGGTGTTCGGAAACCTTCTAGAGGCCCAGCGCCGGGCGCGCCTCGGGGTCGCAATCGTCGAGCAGGTCCAGGCAGCGCAGGTACTCGTCGGGCTCGCCGATCGTGTCGGCGGCCCGCGCCAGCGCCGCCACGCACCGCAGGAAGCCGCGGTTCGCCTCGTGCGCATACGGGACCGGACCGAAACCCTTCCAGCCGTTGCGCCGCAGCTGGTCCAGGCCGCGGTGATAGCCGGTCCGGGCGTACGCATAGGCGGTGATGGCCTGGTCGTCGGCCAGCGCCTGCTCCGCCAGTGCCGCCCAGGCCACCGACGCCGACGGGTGCGCGGCGGCGACGATCCCGGCCTTCTCGCCGGCGAGCAGTTCCGCCTCGGCGTCGGGATCGCCCGGCAGCAGCGTCGGGTCAGGTCCCAGAAGGTCTCGCGGCGGTGTCATGGCTCCTATTCTGCAGCTGCCCCGTTTCACCGGGGTGGCGGACCTCGACCATCGCCCCATCGAGGGGGGCGGGTCGCTAAGCTCTCCAACTACCCCACCCGATAGCGGAGGACAGCCGTACTCATGCCCCAGCCACCCGAGCCCGACCGCGGCGGCGCGCCGAATCCGCCCGGGCACGAATGGGCCGCGCAATCAGGCGAGGACGCGACCGAGAGCGTCCCGCTGGTACCGAGCGACTCCGAGACCGAGACCGTGGTGATCAGACCCGATTCCGGCGGCAACCCGGCGGATCCCCAGGAGGACGCGGACGGCCAGCAGCGCGAGCGCCGCTTCACCGCGCCAGGTTTCGACGCGAAAGAGACCACGGTGATCGCCACCACCCCGGAGCCCGCCACCGAGGTGTTCCACACACCGCCGGAAGGCCAGACGGCACAGTTCGGTCAGCCCGCCAAACCGGCTGTGCCGCAATCGATCCCGCCCCGGCTGGGGGGAAGGCTCCGCACGTCCCGGCAGTTCAACTGGGGCTGGGTGCTGGCGCTGGTCCTGATCGTGCTGGCCCTGGCCGCGATCGCGATCCTGGGCACGGTGCTGCTCACCCGCGGCAAACACACAAAGGTGTCGCAGGAAGACCGGGTTCGGACCACGATCCAGAGCTTCGACACCGCGATTCAAAAGGGCGACCTGACCACGCTGCGCACCATCACCTGCGGCACCACCCGCGACGGGTACGCGGACTACGACGAGCACTCGTGGGACGAGACCTACCGCCGGGTCTCGGCGGCCAAGCAGTATCCGGTGATCGCCAGCATCGACCAGGTGGTGGTCAACGGCCAGCACGCCGAGGCCAACGTCACCACGTTCATGGCGTATGAGCCCTCGCTGCGGTCGACCCGCAGCCTGGACCTGCAGTACCGCGACGAGCAGTGGAAGATCTGCCAGTCCCCCAGCGGCTAGCCCCGTTCGTACCCGCCGAGTGTGCGGCTAGCTTCACACTCGCGAGGCCGGCGGGCTAGCTTCACACTCGCGAGGCCGGCGGGCTAGCTCGAGCCCACGGACTTTCCGGCGCAGTGCAGGTCGTCGCAGGCCTCCACCACGCGCTCGGTCATCGAGGCCTCGCCCTTCTTGAGGTAGCTGCGCGGGTCGTAGACCTTCTTGGCGCCCACCTCGCCGTCGACCTTCAGCACGCCGTCGTAGTTGCTGAACATGTGGCCGGCGATCGGGCGGGTGAACGCGTACTGGGTGTCGGTGTCGACGTTCATCTTCACCACGCCGTAGCGCAGCGACTCCTCGATCTCGGACTTGAGCGAGCCCGACCCGCCGTGGAAGACGAAGTCGAAGGGCTTGGCGCCGTCGGGCAACCCGAGCTTGGCCGCGGCGACCTGCTGCCCTTGCGCCAAAATGTCGGGGCGCAGCTTGACGTTGCCCGGCTTGTAGACGCCGTGCACATTGCCGAACGTCGCGGCCAGCAGGTACTTGCCGTGCTCGCCGTGGCCCAGGGCGTCGATGGTCTTCTCGAAGTCGTCCGGCGTGGTGTACAGCTTGTCGTTGATCTCGTGGGCGACGCCGTCCTCCTCGCCGCCCACCACGCCGATCTCGATCTCCAGGATGATCTTCGCGGCCGCGGCCTCCTTGAGCAGTTCCTGCGCGATGACCAGGTTCTCGTCGATCGGCACGGCCGAGCCGTCCCACATGTGCGACTGAAACAGCGGGTCCTGACCCGCGGCCACCCGTTCGGCCGATATCGCGAGCAGCGGCCGCACGTAGCTGTCCAGCTTGTCCTTGGGGCAGTGGTCGGTGTGCAGCGCGACGTTGATCGGGTACTTGGCCGCCACGACGCGGGTGAACTCGGCCAGCGCCACCGCGCCGGTCACCATGTCCTTGACCCCCAACCCGGAGGCGAATTCCGCACCGCCCGTGGAGAACTGGATGATGCCGTCGCTGCCGGCGTCGGCGAAGCCCTTGATCGCGGCGTTGACCGTCTCGGAGGAGGTGCAGTTGATGGCCGGGAAGGCGTACGAGTTCTCCTTGGCACGTCCCAGCATCTCGGCGTAGACCTCGGGGGTGGCGATGGGCATGGGCTCCTCCTGGCGACTGGACCCATCCAGTATCGCAACACCGGTATGTTGAAGCATCGTGAGCACCACCGTGACGGCCCTGCCGCACATCTTCGACCCGATGTACTGGTTGGGCGCCGACGGAGTCTTCGGATCCGCGGTGCTGCCCGGCATCCTGGTCATCGTCTTCATCGAGACCGGCCTGCTGTTTCCGCTGCTGCCCGGCGAATCGCTGTTGTTCACCGGCGGCCTGTTGGCCGCGGGTGCGAACCCACCGGCCAGCATCTGGGTGCTGGCCCCGGCCGTCGCCCTGGTGGCGATCCTGGGCGATCAGACCGGATATTTCATCGGCCGGCGGATCGGGCCGGCCCTGTTCAAGAAGGAAGACTCCCGGTTCTTCAAGAAGCACTACGTGACGGAGTCGCACGCCTTCTTCGAGAAATACGGGCCGTGGGCGATCATCCTGGCGCGGTTCGCGCCATTCGTCCGAACGTTCGTCCCGCCGGTCGCCGGGGTGTCCTACATGCGCTACCCGGTGTTCCTGGGCTTCGACATCGTCGGCGGCATCCTGTGGGGCGGCG
Source organism: Mycobacterium sp. 852014-52450_SCH5900713 (assembly GCF_001667075.1). Classification (GTDB taxonomy): domain Bacteria; phylum Actinomycetota; class Actinomycetes; order Mycobacteriales; family Mycobacteriaceae; genus Mycobacterium. The sequence continues at coordinate 76,197 of NZ_LZIL01000031.1, forward strand.
GGGTGACGCTGGCGGGCTACTTCCTGGGCAACGTGCCGTTCGTGCACCACAACCTGCAGAAGATCCTGCTGGTGATCCTGGTGATCTCGCTGACGCCGGCGTTCATCGCGGCCTGGCGAAGCTACCGGGCCCGCCGGCGGGGGCCGACGGCCGGGGAGCCCGACTCAGGACACCCGACTCCTGCGGTACGCAACGAAAGCGTCTAGCAGCTCCGGTCGGTCGATCGAGCTCTGCTGCACGGCCTCGCCCGGCGCGGCGCCCAGCAGGATCCGCTTGATCGGGATTTCCAGCCGTTTGCCGGTCAGCGTCCGCGGTATGCCGTGGACCGCCAGGATGTCGTCCGGCACGTGGCGCGGGGAGGCGTGCTGGCGAATGGCCGCCACGATCCGCGACCGAAGCCCGTCGTCGAGTTCGGCGCCGTCGGCCAGGGTCACGAACAGCGGCATCCAGTAGCCGCCGTCGTCCTGCTCGACCCCGACCACCAGGCAGTCACCCACCTCGGGCATGCCCTCCACGGCGGTGTAAATCTCGGCGCTGCCCATCCGCACGCCCAGCCGGTTCAGGGTGGCGTCCGAACGGCCATGCACCACAACGGATCCCCGATCGGTGATGGTGATCCAGTCGCCGTGACACCACACCCCGGGGTACTTCTCGAAGTAGGCGGCCCGGTACCGGCTGCCGTCGTCGTCGTTCCAGAAGAACACCGGCATCGAGGGCATCGGCTCGGTGATCACCAGCTCGCCCTCTTCACCGATGACCGGATGGTTTGGCCCGACCCAGGATTCGATGGCCGCGCCCAGGCAGATGCACGACAGCTCACCGGCCACCACCGGCAGGATCGCGCAGCCGCCGATGAACGCGGTGCAGACGTCGGTGCCGCCGCTCATCGAGATCACCGGCACCGACCGGCCGAGTCCCTCTTGGACCCAACGGAATCCGGACGCCGGCAGCGGTGAACCGGTGGAACCGACGGCGCGCAAACCGTCCAGCGGGTACGTCGCCCCCGGCTTGAGCTCCTTCTTCGCGCAGGCCAGCAGGTAGCCCGCCCCGGCGCCGAGCACGTTGACTTGCGCCTCGGCGGCGACCCGAAAGAGGCCGTCGGTGCCCAAATGCGTTGGGCTGCCGTCGTAGAGCACGATCGTGGTGTCGGCCAGCAGCCCGGACAGCTGCAGGTTCCACATCATCCAGCTCGTCGAGGAGTACCACAGGAAGCGCTCGCCGGCGTGCAGCTCCAGTTGCAGGCTCAGGTATTTGAGGTGCTCGAGCACCACGCCGCCGTGACCGTGCACGATGCCCTTCGGCTTGCCGGTGGTGCCGGACGAGAACATCACCCACAGCGGGTGCGCGAACGGCACCGGTGTGATGTCCAGCTCGGCATCCGATTCCACCGCCGTCGCCCACGCGACGCTGTCGCCGTCGGCCGCGAGCCCGAGCCGCGGCACCACCACGGTGGCCCGCAGGCTGGGCATCGCCGCCCGGATCGTGTCCAGCTCCGCGCGCCGGTCGATGCGCTTGCCGTCGTACACCGACCCGTCGGTGGCCACCAGCACGGCAGGCTCGACCTGGCCCAGGCGCGCTATCACGCCGTCGACGGCCACGTCCTGGTTGCACACCGCCCAGCTCGCGCCCACGGCGGCGGCGGCCAGGGCGGCGACGGCGGCCTCGGCGACGTTGGGCAGGTAGCCGACGACGGCGTCCCCGGGCCGCACCCCGAGGCCGCGCAGGTAGGCGGCGAACGCGCCGGTCTCCCGCCGCAGCCGCGCCCACGACCATTCGCACGCGCCGTCCTCGCCGACGACGATCATGGCGGGCCGCTCGTCGGTGGCGTGCCGGAAGATCTCGGTGGCGTAGTTGAGCGTGGCGCCGGGGAACCACTCGGCGCCGGGCATGGCACGGTTGCTCAGCACCGCGCGGGGCGGGCTGTCCGCCTCAATGTCGAAGTAATGCCAGACGGCGTCCCAGAACCACTCGATGTCCTCGACGGACTTGCGCCGCAGCGCGTGGTAGTCGCCGTAGTGGCCGCGGCCCGTCTCGGCGAGCCACGTCATGAAGTGGGTGAGGTTTGCCTGGGCCAGCGTGGCCTCGTCGGGAATCCAGCTGCCGGGCTCGGTCACGTCGCACTCCCTGCGGTCACGGCGGTGACGTTACAGGCGGCCTCCATCAGCATCCACCCCGACAGCTGCACCGAAAGGTCCCGTTCGGCCACGTCGGAACTGTTCACCGCGCCGTCCACGAACTGCGCCTCCCCGGCGGCCTGGCTGGGCAGCTGCGCGTCGCGGTCCCAGAACGGGCCGAACAGCGGCAGCCCGTCCACCGTTTGGCGGTAGTCCCAAGCCGACTTCGCGCTGGCCAGCACGATCCGCCGGGCGGTGTCGCGGGCCGCGGCGTCGTCGGCCGAATCACCCGGCAGGGAGGTGGCGACCAACGCGAGGTAGCGCGCGGTGACGCCGGAGAACAGGCCGCCGGCCCCGCCCGCGGCGCCGGCCAGCACGCCCGTGGGCGCCATGTGTTCGGTGACGGCGGCGACCAGCCGGTGCACCCTGGGCGCGTGCCGATCGTCATGGGTGCGTGCCGCGAGTTCCGTTTCCAGGCCGAGCACCACGCCCTGGCAATAGGTGTACTGGGCGCGGACCAGGGAGCCGGCTTTGACGCCGTCGAACACCAGGTGCGTCTCCGGGTCGATCAGGGTTTCGTCGATCCAGTCGGCCATCTGCTGGGCGCGCCGCATCCGGTCGGAATAGCGGGCCAAGAAGATCCCCGCCGGGCCGTTGGCCGGGGCGTTGAAGAACTGGTCCTGCTTTCGCCACGGGATCCCGCCGCCGTCCTCGGGCACCCACGCGTCGAGGAATTGCTCGGCCAGCTTGGGCAGGGCGCGGTGGCGTTCGACGCCGGCTATCCGGGCCGCGCGTTCCAGCGCCAGCGCCAGCCAGGCCATGTCGTCGTAGTAGCTGTTGGTCCAGCGAAAGTTGTTGCGCAGCCGGTGCGACCGGACCTGCCGGTTGATCCTGGTGTGCCGTTCGGGTTGCGGGTCGCGCAGCTGCGCGTCGACCAGGCAATCCAGCAGGTGCGCCTGCCACCAGTAGTGCCAGGTGCCGAACATCCGGTCCCGCCGCGTCGCCGGCCAGGCCACCACCCCCAGCTGGGTCCCGGGCAGCCCCCACAGCCGTTTCAGGTGTCGTTGCGCGACAGCGGCTTCGGAGCTGGCCGCCCGGTTGGCCCATAGCTGATCCATACCGCCGATCCTGCCTCATACTGAAATATGCGCTACCGGCAAACCATTTCGGGGACCACGCACACCTTCTCCGGCCTGGTCGACGTGATGGCGAAGGCGACGCCGTTGCGCTCCGGCGACCAGCTCGCGGGTTGCGCCGCCGGCTCCGATGCGGAACGGGCGGCGGCAGCATGGGTGCTGGCCGACATACCGCTGGCGACGTTCCTCACCGATGTGGTCGTGCCGTATGAGACCGACGAGGTCACCCGGCTCATCATCGACGGCCACGACCGCGATGCGTTCGGACCGATCGCGGACCTGACCGTGGGTGGCTTGCGCGACTGGCTGCTGGATGCGGCGTCGCGTGACGACGGCGCGGCGCGGATCGCGGCGATATCCCCCGGGCTGACACCGGAAATGGTTGCCGCGGTGTCGAAGATCATGCGCAACCAGGACCTGATCCTGGTGGCCGCCGCGGCGACGACCACCGCGGCCTTCCGGACCACGATCGGTTTGCCGGGCACGCTCGCGACCCGGTTGCAGCCCAACCATCCCACCGACGACCCGCGCGGGATCGCGGCGGCGCTGCTCGACGGCCTGCTGATGGGCTGCGGTGACGCCGTGATCGGCATCAACCCGGCGACCGACTCGCCGCACGCGGCGTCGGAGCTGCTGCACCTGCTCGACGACATTCGCCAGCGGTTCGCGATCCCCGTCCAATCCTGCGTCCTGTGCCACGTCACGACCACGATGGAGCTGATCGACCGGGGCGCGCCCGTCGACCTGGTTTTCCAGTCGATCGCGGGCACCGAGGGCGCCAATTCCTCGTTCGGGACCTCCATCGGCATGCTCATGGAGGCCAACGAGGCCGCCCGATCGCTGCGCCGCGGCACCCTCGGCGACAACGTCATGTATCTGGAGACGGGGCAAGGTGCGGCCCTGTCGGCCGGTGCCCACCTGGGTGTGGGTGACAAGCCGGTCGATCAGCAGACGCTGGAGGCGCGGGCCTACGCGGTGGCCCGGGCACTGCAGCCGCTGTTGATCGACACCGTCGTCGGATTCATCGGACCCGAGTACCTCTACGACGGCAAGCAGATCATCCGCGCCGGGCTGGAAGACAACTTCTGCGGGAAACTGCTCGGCCTGCCGATGGGCGTCGACGTCTGCTATACCAACCATGCCGAGGCCGACCAGGACGACATGGACACGCTGCTGACCCTGCTCGGCGCGGCGGGCACCGCGTTCGTCATCACGGTTCCCGGCGCCGACGACGTCATGCTCGGCTACCAAAGCCTGTCCTTTCACGATGTGCTGTACGTGCGAAAAGCGTTGGGGCTGCGGCCCGCACCCGAATTCGAAGCTTGGTTGGCCGGCCTGGGCATGGTCGACGCCGACGGCCGGATCCTGCCCGTCGACCTCGCGACGTCGCCGCTGCGGGCGCTGGCGGCCGGCTGATGGACGACATCTGGGCGCCCCTGCGCGCCACCACGCAGGCGCGCATCGGGCTCGGGCGGGCGGGCAACTCGCTGCCGACCCGGCGCGTGCTGGAATTTCAGGCCGCACATGCCGCGGCCCGCGACGCCGTCCACGAGCCACTCGACGTCGAGGGCCTCGTCGCGCGGTTGCGCGACTTGAACGTCAAAGGCATCGACGAGCCGCTGCGGGTGTGCAGCCGGGCGACCTCGCGCGGCGAGTACCTGCGCCGGCCCGACCTCGGCCGCAGCCCGGCCGACCTGTCGGGTCTGCGAAAGACCAAGGCGGACATCGGTTTTGTCCTCGCCGACGGGCTCTCACCGCGCGCCCTGACCGACCATGCGGCGGGCATGGTCGACGCGCTGGTTCGCGAATTCGACGGCCGCTACCGGATTGCGCCGCCGGTCATCGCGACCCAGGCGCGCGTCGCGCTCGGCGACCACATCGGTCAAGCCCTCGGCGTCGCAACGGTTCTCGTGCTCATCGGTGAGCGCCCGGGCCTGTCGGTCGCCGACAGCCTGGGCATCTACTTGACGCACCGACCGAGGCCGGGGCTCACCGACGCCGACCGCAACTGCATCTCCAACATCCATCCGCCCGACGGCCTCGACTACCCGACGGCCGCGGCCGTCGCCGCCGCGCTGGTGGCCGGGGCCCGCGAACTCGGCCGCTCCGGCGTCGCCCTCAAAGACACAACGCGAGCGGCAACCGGCCTAACCCAGTCGCCGCCCGCGCCGGCAGAAATAGATCGGCCGTCCTAACGCCGGCGGCCGAGCAGCCAACCCAGCACCAGCGCGGCGAGCACGGCCAGCACCAGCGGGGCGTACTTCTTCACCTGGTCGCCGCCGGCCAGCTCGAGCAGGTCGATCGGTGCGGGCTCCGCGGCGGGGGCCGCGTGCCGCGGCTCGGGGACGGGTCCGACCTGCGGGGGACCCTCCGGCGTGGCCGGCGCCGCCACACTCTGCGCGGCCAGTTCGGCTTCGAGCGATTCCACGAACTGGCCCAGCAGCTTCTCCGACACCTGCTGCAGCATGCCGCTGCCGAACTGGGCCAGCTTGCCCGCGATCTTGAGGTCGGTGTCGACGGTAACGCCGGTGCGCTCGCCGTCCTCGTAGAGCTGGGCGGTGACCGTCGCGGCCGCGTTGCCGGTCCCCCGCGTCTCCTTGCCCTTGGCGTCGATGACCGCCCGGTACTGGCCGCGGTCGTGCTCGACGAAACGCACCTTGCCGCTGAACTCGCTGGTGACCGGTCCGACCTTCACCTTGACCTTGCCGAGGTAGTCGTCGGCCTCGTGGCCGGTCAGCGCCGCCCCGGGCATCAGCGGGATCACCTGTTCGAGGTCGCTCAGCACGTCCCAGGCCCGGTCGATGGGGGCGCTGACGGTGAACCGGTTGGCGATCTTCATGCGAGGGTCCTCTCGTGGGCGGCGGCGACGGCGTCGATCACTAGCCTACGGGCGACACTACGGAAGTAGAGTCGGGTCCCCGGCATCGTGGTGGATGCGCCCGGCGATCTGGGCCAGCGGGCGGCCACCGCCGCCCCAGCGCTTGGCGATGATGTCGGCGGCGATCGAGACCGCGGTCTCCTGCGGGGTGCGCGCGCCCAGGTCCAGCCCTATGGGGCTGGAGAGCCGGCCCAGCTCGGCGTCGGTCAGGCCGGCGGCTTTGAGCCGGTTCAGGCGGTCGTCGTGGGTGCGCCGCGACCCCATCGCCCCGACGTAGCCGACCTCGGGCAGGCGCAGCGCAACTTCGAGCACAGGCACGTCGAACTTCGGGTCGTGGGTGAGCACGCAGATCACCGTGTGGCGGTCGACGGCGCCCGCCTCGGCCTGGGCGGTCAGATAGCGGTGGGGCCAGTCGACGACGACCTCGTCGGCCGTCGGGAAGCGCGCCCGGGTGGCGAACACCGGGCGGGCGTCGCACACGGTGACGCGGTAGCCGAGGAACGAGCCCTGCCGGGCCAGCGCGGCCGCGAAGTCGATCGCGCCGAACACCAGCATCCGCGGCGGCGGCGCGTAGCTGGCCACGAAGACCTCCATGCCGTCGCCGAGCCGCTGCCCGTCGGGCCCGTACTTGAGGACCTCGCTGCGCCCCAGCGCGAGCAGGCCGCGCGCGTCGTCGGCGACGGCGGAGTCGGCGCGGGCCGAACCCAGCGACCCCGCCATCCCGTCGGGCCGGATGACCACCCGCCGGCCCACCCAGGACGGGTCCGGGTGCGCGATCACGGTCGCAGTCGCCACCGCGCGGCGCTCGGCGATGTCGTCGGCCACCGCGCCGAGTTCGGGAAACGACGCGCGCGAGACCGGCTCGACGAAGACGTCGATGACGCCGCCGCACGTCAGGCCGACCGCGAAGGCGTCGTCATCGCTGACGCCGTAGCGTTCCAGCCGCGCGGCCCCGGTTTTCGTGGCCTCGGTCGCGAGCTCGTACACCGCGCCCTCCACGCAGCCACCCGACACCGACCCGGTGACCGAGCCGTCCGGGGCCACCACCATCGAGGCTCCCGGCGGCCGCGGCGCGGACCGGAAGGTGCGCACCACCGTGCCCAGCCCCGCGGTGTCGCCGGCGCGCCAGATCGACATCAGCTCGGCAAGCACGTCACGCACCCGTCCAACGTAGGCGGGCAGCCATGACCCGGCTTGACTTCGGGTGCAAATCGCTGGCGTTGAGGGTGCGCGGAAGGCGGCGACCCCCAAGGAATCCCCGCCGTGAGCGCACACCCGACGCGGGCGGCCGCTACCAAGCCCGGGACAGGTCCGCGTGCTGTCGAATCCAGGCGTGCATCGCGATCCCGGCGGCCACGCCGGCATTGATGCTGCGGGTCGAGCCGAACTGGGCGATCGACACCGTCGTGGCCGCGCCCGCCCGGATGTCGTCGGTGATGCCCGGCCCCTCCTGACCGAACACCAGCAGGCACTCCCGCGGCAGCTCGGCCTCCTCCAGACGGACCGCCCCCGGCACGTTGTCCACCGCGACCACCGTCAGCCCCGCCCGCACGGCGAAGTCCAGCAGTTCGGCGGTGCTGTCGTGGTGGCACAGCCGCTGATAGCGGTCGGTCACCATGGCGCCGCGGCGATTCCAGCGCCGCCGGCCCACGATGTGCACGGTGTGCACCGCGAAGGAGTTGGCGGTGCGCACCACCGAGCCGATGTTGGCGTCGTACCCGAAGTTCTCGATCGCCACGTGCAGCGGGTGCCGCCGCCGATCGATGTCGGCGATGATCGCCTCCCGCGTCCAGTACCGGTACGCGTCGACGACGTTGCGAGTGTCGCCCTCGCGCAACAGGACTGGGTCATAACGCGGGTCGTCGGGCAGGTCGCCCGCCCAGGGCCCGACCCCGCCGCCCGGCGCGCCCCACTCGGTCGGCCCCGCATCGGTCATCGCGGCGTCCACACACCGGCGTGGGTGCCGTCGACGGCCACCGTCGCGTAGAGCAACGCCTCGGTGATCTCGCCCTGGGTGCACAGCGACGCGCTGACGTGCACCGCGTCCAGCGAGGCGTCGGGCAGGATCAGCACCGACGACCCGTACGCCGCGCAGGCCGGGTTCAGACCGGCGCCGGGCAGCGTCGGCGAAGCGAGCAGCATCAGCGGACCTCCGCGGTTGGCCGAGTCGTCGCGGTACCGGGCCGCCAGCCCGTCGGCCTCCAGGCCCAGCAGCATGTAGCCGTTGCCGTTGAACGCCGCGGGGTCGCCGAGCTGCGCCTTGGTCACCGGGGCGCCGTCGGCGCGCCAGGCCGACAGGCTGGTGGTCTTGACCGCCAGGCCGGTGTCGTTGGCGTTGGTGGGCATCAGCCCCACCGGGAAGGCGGCCGGGTAGGCCGCCGAGGTGTTCGGGATCCGGTCGCGCGGCGAGTAGCTGTACACACCGCGGACCTGACTCCGATCCTTCAGTGGCCCAAGGCAAACCGTGCCGGTCAGCCGCTCACCGGGCGCCGACAGCGGCGAGTGGACGTCGGGCACTTTGGCCGTCGCCCGGTCGCAGCTGCCCAGTCCGGTCGACTCGATCGGATGCGACAGCGCGCCGTAGAGGCCGAACCGGATGTCCTCGGCTTTGGCACGGGGCGCGTGCGGGTCGGCCGCGGAGGCGTCCACGTCGATGAGCACGTAGTCGCCGTCCCAGCGCAGGTTCGACACCGCCATGTTCCAGCCCAGCAGCGAAAGCGACTCCCCGAGCCGCGCGCCCTGGGCGCCGTAGGGGCGAACAGGTTGGCTGGACCCCGAGCAGCCCGTCAGCAGGGCCAGCGCGCAGGCCGCTATCGCGAGGAGGTGCGCACGGCGCTGCAACCTAGCCCAGCCCCAGATCGGCAAGGCCCAGCACGCTGCGATAGGGCAGGCCCTCGGCCTGGATCGCCTCGGCGGCGCCGGTGGACCGGTCCACGACCGTCGCCACGCCGACCACCTGCCCGCCCGCCTCTTGGACGGCGCGCACCGCCGTGAGCGCCGACGCGCCCGTGGTGCTGGTGTCCTCGACGACCAGCACCCGCTTACCGGCGACCTCGGATCCCTCGATAAGGCGTTGCAGCCCATGGGTTTTCGCGGACTTGCGCACCACGAACGCGTCGATCGGGCGGCCCGGCGCGTGCATGACGGCCGTGGCGACCGGGTCGGCGCCCAGAGTCAGCCCGCCGACCACGTCGTAGTCCCAGGCGCTGGTGAGGTCGCGCATCAGCGTCCCGATCAGGGCGGAGGCCCGGTGGTGCAGGGTGGCGCGGCGCAGGTCGACGTAGTAGTCGGCCTCCTTGCCGGACGACAGGGTGACCCGGCCATGCACCACCGACAGCCGGCGGACCAGCTCGGCCAGCTCCGCGCGCAACGACTCAGGTCCGGCCACTGCCACCACCGATCCGCTTGGTCACGGCCCGCATCAGCGTCCGCGGGATCATCCGCTCGGCGGCGATGATCGCCTTGTATTGCAGGCCAGGGATGCTGATCACCTTGCCGCGGGCGATATCGGCCAGGCTCTGGTTCACCACGTCGTCGACCTCGAGCCACATGAATGACGGCGACTTGGCCATCTCGATCCCGGCCCGGGCGTGAAATTCCGTGCGCACGTAGCCCGGACACACGGCGTGCACTCCCACGCCGGTGCCCTGCAGGCCTACGGACAGGCCCTCGCTGAACGAGATCACCCACGCCTTGGACGCCGAGTAGGTCGACCCGCGTCCCGGCACCAGGCCGGCGACGCTGGCGATGTTGATGACGGTGCCGGCGCCCGCGTCGAGCATGGCCGGCAGGGCCGCGCGGGTGAGGTGCATGACCGCGGTGACGTTGACGTCGAGCTGCGATTGCAGCAGCGCGGGGTCGGTGGCCCAGAAGTCGCCCGAGGTGCCGAAGCCCGCGTTGTTCACCAGGACGCGGACGCCCTGGGCCAGGCGTTCGCAGACCTTGGCGCGACCGGCGGCGTCGGCCAGGTCGGCGGGCAGCACCTCGACGTTGCCGGCCCGGCCCTCCAGCTCGCGCGCCAGTTCGTGCAGCCGGTCGACGTCGCGGGCGACCAGGACCAGGTCGTAGCCGTCGCTCGCATAGCGTCGCGCGAAGCCGGCGCCGATCCCAGACGTGGGCCCGGTGATCAGGGCGACAGGACGAGGCATGAGCGACATCCTAATGACGGCGGCCGCGCCGCCCACCCGGCGCCCGGCGCGCCGTCAGTGCTGATAGTTGGTGGCCTGGTGGCCGTTGCGCCCGGCCGGCGGCGGGCGGCGAACGGCGTCCGAGCCGCGCTGCTCCCGGCGGATCGGCTCGGCCGGCCGGCGAGCGGGAGCGTCGCCCAGCAGCCCCGTGACGTCCTGCTGCGCGCGCCGGGGCGGCAACTCCGCGCGGCCGGCCGGGGCCAGCGGGCGGCTCGGCGACGCGTTGCGCGGCCCCGCGGGCACGCCCGCCTCCTGCTGGGTTTCCTCCGGCAGCGGCGGCAACACCCGCAGCAGGTCGTTGAACTGCCGCACGGTGCGCAGCCCCTCGTCCCACTGGGTGCGGGTGCTGGTGATCGGCAGGGCGACCAGCGTCCAGTTCTGCTCGTTCCACATGATCTCGGCGCAATCCGGTGCGGTGTGCGCGAAGGTGACCATGCGGCGGTCGCAGGCGCGCCGGGCGGCGTCCAGGTTGGTGGAGTACACCATCCGCGGGCCGATCGCACCGAGCAGCCAAATGTCGCTCTCCCGGGGCTCTTTCAGTCCCTTGAGCCGCAGGTCCACCACGACGTTGGTGCCCACCTTGCGGTGCAGCGCGATCACGGTGGCGACTTCCTCGAGGTCGAAGATGTACACGGCCTCGCCGCGGATCTGGCCCAGCACCACGTTCTCGGCGGCGATGTCGCCCACGGTCGAGATCACACCGCGCTTCCAGCGCTTGAGGATGTCGGCCGATTCACGCTCGTAGTCGAACCCGTGCGACCGCGCCCACGACCTGCGGCGCCTGCTGCGTCCGCGGCGTCGATCGAGGTCGACGTACAGCAACACCCCCGCGCCGACGAAGCACAGCGCGGACAGCGTGAACCAAAGGGGGACCATCCCACACAGGGTATCTGCATTTCCGCCGGAATAAAGAAGTCCGGCTGGTCACAACCCAATTACAGCGTGGCGGCTCGCCACCAATGGGACGGTCCCCCCGGGGTCAGCCCAGGATCAGCGAATCGCCGTCCGGGCTGACGTTCACCGGAACGGTGTCGCCGTCGTGCACGTCGCCGGCCAGCAACAGCTTGGCCAGCTGGTCGCCGATGGCCTGCTGCACCAACCGGCGCAGCGGCCGGGCGCCGTAGACCGGGTCGAACCCGCGCTGGGCCAGCCACTGCTTGGCCGGCAGCGACACCTCCAGCGTGAGGCGGCGCTGCGCCAGCCGCTTCTGCAGCTGGGCCAGTTGGATGTCGACGATCGACACCAGCTCGCCGGGCTCGAGGCCGTGGAAGATGATCACGTCGTCGAGCCGGTTGATGAACTCGGGCTTGAACGCCGAGCGCACCGCGGCCATCACCTGCTCCTCGCTGCCGCCCGACCCGAGGTTGGACGTCAGGATCAGGATGGTGTTGCGGAAGTCGACCGTGCGGCCCTGCCCGTCGGTGAGCCGGCCCTCGTCGAGCACCTGCAGCAGCACGTCGAACACGTCCGGGTGCGCCTTTTCGATCTCGTCGAACAGGATCACCGTGTACGGCCGCCGCCGCACCGCCTCGGTCAGCTGACCACCCTGGTCGTAGCCGATGTAACCCGGAGGGGCGCCGACGAGCCGTGCGACCGAGTGCTTCTCGCCGTACTCGCTCATGTCGATGCGGACCATCGCGCGTTCGTCGTCGAACAGGAACTCCGCCAACGCCTTGGCCAGCTCGGTCTTACCGACACCGGTCGGCCCGAGGAACATGAACGACCCGGTCGGCCGGTTGGGGTCGGCGACGCCGGCCCGGCTGCGGCGCACCGCGTCGGAAACCGCGGTCACCGCCTTCTTCTGGCCGATGACGCGCTTGCCCAGCTCGTCTTCCATGCGCAGCAGCTTGGCGGTCTCGCCCTCGAGCATCCGCCCGGCCGGGATGCCGGTCCACGCCGACACCACGTCGGCGATGTCGTCGGGTCCGACCTCCTCCTTGAGCATCACGTTCTCGCGCGCCTCGGCGTGCGGCAGTGCGGCGTCGAGTTTCTTCTCCACCTCGGGAATCCGCCCGTAGCGCAGCTCGGCGGCCTTGGCCAGGTCGCCGTCGCGCTCGGCGCGCTCGGACTCCCCGCGCAGCGTGTCCAACTGCTCCTTGAGCTCGCGGACCGCGTCGATCGCGCTCTTCTCGTTCTGCCAGCGGGTGGTCAGCTCGGCCAGCTTCTCCTTCTGGTCGGCCAGCTCGGAGCGCAGCTTCTCCAGCCGCTCCTTGGACGCCTCGTCCTCTTCCTTGGCCAGCGCCATCTCCTCGATCTCGAGGCGGCGCACCAGGCGCTCGACCTCGTCGATCTCGACGGGCCGCGAGTCGATCTCCATCTTCAAGCGCGACGCGGCCTCGTCGACCAGGTCGATGGCCTTGTCCGGCAGGAAGCGGGCGGTGATGTAGCGGTCGCTCAAAGTGGCCGCGGCGACCAGGGCCGAGTCGGTGATGCGCACACCGTGGTGCACCTCGTAGCGGTCCTTGAGCCCGCGCAGGATGCCGACGGTGTCCTCCACCGACGGCTCGCCGACCAGCACCTGCTGGAAGCGCCGCTCCAGCGCGGCGTCCTTTTCGATGTACTTGCGGTACTCGTCGAGCGTGGTGGCGCCGACCAGCCGCAGCTCGCCCCGGGCCAGCATCGGCTTGATCATGTTGCCGGCGTCCATGGCGCCCTCGCCGGTCGCGCCCGCCCCGACGATCGTGTGCAGCTCGTCGATGAACGTGATGATCTGCCCGGCGGAGTTCTTGATGTCGTCGAGGACGGCCTTCAGCCGCTCCTCGAACTCGCCGCGGTACTTGGCGCCGGCCACCATCGAGCCGAGGTCCAGGCTGATGACGGTCTTGTCGCGCAGGCTCTCCGGCACGTCGCCCGCCACGATCCGCTGGGCCAGGCCCTCGACGATCGCGGTCTTGCCGACGCCGGGCTCACCGATGAGCACCGGGTTGTTCTTGGTGCGCCGCGACAGCACCTGCACCACGCGGCGGATCTCGTTGTCCCGCCCGATGACCGGGTCGAGCTTGCCTTCCCGGGCGCGGGCGGTCAGGTCGGTCGAGTACTTCTCCAGCGCCTGATAGGTGGCCTCGGGCTCGGGGCTGGTGACGCGGGCGCTGCCGCGGACCTTGACGAAGCCGTCGCGCAGGGCCTGCGGCGACGCGCCGTGGCCGGTCAACAGCTTCGCGACGTCGGAATCACCGGTGGCCAGACCGACCAGCAGGTGCTCGGTCGAGACGTACTCGTCGTCCATCTCCACGGCCAGGTGCTGGGCGGTGGTGATGGCGGCCAGCGATTCGCGCGACAGCTGCGGCTGCGAGCTGGCGCCGCTGGCCTGCGGCAGCCGTTCGACCAGGTGCTCGGCCTCGGTTCGAATTGTCGCGGGCTGGACGCCGACAGCCTCCAACAGCGGTCCCGCGATGCCGTCGGCCTGCGTGAGCAGGGCCATCAGCAGGTGCGCGGGGCGGATCTCGGGGTTGCCGGCGGCCGAGGCCGCCTGAAGCGCCGAGGTCAGGGCCGCTTGCGTCTTGGTTGTCGGGTTGAAAGAGTCCACGACGCCTCCGTTCGCATAAGTAGGGAAAATGCTTGTCGCGTTGTTCAACGCCGTCAAGGTTGAGTGTGTTCCGCTCAAGTCTAACGAGTTTTGGACGATATGGTGCGCGGGGTACCCACCTGGCGATGACGCAGACCGAACCGCACCAGGAGCGGGCCGAGGCGGGCCGCGTCCGCGGCGCGTTCCGGCTGGCCATCGTGGTCGCCGGGCTGTCGCTGGCGGGACTCGCCGTAGCCGGGTTCCGCACCGACCTCGGCGGGGCCGGACCGTCGGCGACCGTCCCGGAGTCGGGCACGTTGCAGGTCAACGGCACCGGCACGTCGAAGACCATCCGCTGCCAGGGCGGCTACCTGTCAGTCAGCGGCCAGACCAACACCGTCACCGTCACCGGGCACTGCACCAGCGTCAGTGTCTCCGGCCACGGCAACCGCGTCGCGGTCGACAGCGCGGACGCGGTCAGCACCTCCGGGACCGGCAACGCGGTCACCTTCCACTGGGGGTCACCGAACGTCGTCAACGCCGGGACGACCAACACCGTCAAGCAGGGCTGAGCCGGTCACGGGCGATAGCCGGCCGGCAGGTCCAGCTCGTCCACGTCCGCGGTCAGATAGCGCTGCACGCTGGGCGCGATCAGCGCGACCACCTCGTCGGTGCCGAGATCGGCCAGCGGGCCCACCTTCATCACATAGCGGAACAGCGCGGTGCCGACCAGGTTGGTGCCGGCGAGGTTGGCCCGCAGCAAGGTGTCCGGACCCTCACCCAGGACGCCGGAGATGGCCGCCATCACGTAACCGCGCATGAAATCGCGGAAGGCCTCGTGCGCGTCGGAATTCAGCATCGCCGAGTGCATCATGGCGACCATGGTCGGCCCGGTCTCCGGCTCGTCCCAGATCTGCAGGTAGGCCCGCACCAACCGGGCGCCGATGTCGGCGCGCGAGCCGCCGGTCATCGCGGCGACCAGCACGCCGCCATCCAGGACCAGCCGCATCGACTCACGGAACAGCTCGGCCTTGGACCCGAACAGGTACAGCACCATCGCGGCGTCCACGTGGGCGTCCTCGCCGATCTCACGCAGCGTCGTCTTCTCGTAGCCCTGGGCGGCGAATCGCTGCTTGGCCGCGCGGAGCACCACATCCTTCGACACGGGCTCGCCCTGGCGGCGGCCCCTGCGCTTTCGCGCATCGGATGGGGAAGCAGCAGGTGACGGCATACGACGACGGTATCATTTCATTAATTGTTGAAAATATCCCGACGGCCGGCGCGCCTAGAATCGGGCCCCGTGGGGCTCGAGGACACCGAAGCGTTGCGGGTGCTGCGCGACGCCTTCGCGCAGCAGGAGTCGGGCCCCGGCAACGAACTCGTCCGCCGGTTCTACACCCACTGGTTCGGCATGGACGTGTCGGTACGCGACCTGTTCCCGCCCGAAATGGGCGGGCAGCGGATCGCTTTCGCCCACGCCCTGCACTGGGTGTACGGCGAACTCGTCGCCCAGCGCGCCCAGGAACCGGTCGCCTTCCTGGCTCAGCTCGGTCGGGACCACCGCAAATACGGTGTGCTGCCCCAGCATTACGACACGTTGCAGCGCGCGTTGTTGTCGACGTTGCGCACCCATCTCGGCGATGCCTGGACCGACTCCGTCGACGAGGCGGCCGACCAGTCGCTCAACCTGATCGTCGGGGTGATGCGCGGCGCCGCGGACGCCGAGGAGGGGCCCGCCTGGTGGGACGGCACGGTCATCGAACACATGCGAGTCTCCCGCGACCTTGCGGTGGTCCGGCTGCAGCTCGACCGCCCGATGGACTATCACGCCGGCCAGTACGTCAACGTCCACGTCCCGCAGTGCCCGCGCCGCTGGCGGTACCTGTCGCCCGCCATCCCGGCGGATCCCGGCGGCGGCATCGAGTTCCACATCCGCGTGGTGCCCGGCGGCTTGGTCAGTACCGCCATCGTCAACGAGACCCGGCCCGGCGACCGGTGGCGGCTGTCCAGTCCGCACGGCGGTCTGCGGGTCGACCGGGACGGCGGCGACGTGCTGATGGTCGCCGGTAGCACCGGGCTGGCACCGCTGCGGGCGCTGATCATGGACCTGAGCCGGTACGCGGTGAACCCGCGGGTGCACCTGTTCTTCGGCGCCCGCTACCGCTGCGAGCTCTATGACCTGCCCACCCTGTGGCAGGTGGCGTCCCACAATCCATGGCTGTCGGTGTCGCCGGTGTCGGAGTACAGCGCCGACCCGGCATGGGCCGCCGACTATCCCGACTGCACGCCGCCACGCGGCCTGCATGTGCGGCAGACCGGCCGGCTCCCCGACGTGGTGACCAAATACGGCGGGTGGGGCGACCGGCAGATCCTGATCTGCGGCGGGCCGGCGATGGTGCGGGCCACCAAGGCCGCCCTGATCGCCAAAGGCGCTCCGCCGGAACATATCCAGCACGACCCACTGTGGAGGTAAGCATGCGCGTCGTCACCCTGCGCGACCCGGCGTCGCCGGTGGCCGCGGAGTTCGTGCCCGAGGCGGGCATGATCGGCACCTCGCTGAGCGATGCCGGCGTGGAGCTGCTCGGGCAACGGCGCGGGCTGGACGCCTACGTGGCGGCGGGCAAGACGATGGGCATCCCGATCCTGTACCCGTGGGCGAATCGGTTGGGCGAGAACACCTATACGGCCGAAGGCGTGACGGCGACGCTGACGCCGGGTGAAAACCGTGTCCGTGCCGATCCGAACGGGTTGCCGATCCATGGCGTGCTGGCCGCCTACCCGGGCTGGCGGGTGACCGCCGAGTCGGCCAACGAGTTGACCGCCGAGTTGGATTTCGCCGCCGACCCGCAATTGCTGGCCAGCTTCCCGTATCCGCATGTGCTGACGCTGGCGGTGCGGCTGGCCGAGCGGACGCTGACGGTGCGCACCACGGTGACCGCCACCGGCGCCCGCGCCGTCCCGCTGTGCTTCGGTTTTCACCCCTACCTACAAATCCCCGACGCGCCGCGCGCCGAGTGGGTGATCGAGACGCCGCCGCTGCGGCATCTGCGGCTCGACGACCTCGGGCTGCCCACCGGCGAATCCGAGCTCCCGGCAGCGCTCGCGGAGCCCTTGGGGGACAAGGCTTTTGACGACGCCTACGACCAGGTGCCCGACGGCGCGGTGTTCGCGGTCTCGGGGGGCGGGCGGCGCGTGGAGGTCCACTTCGAACGGGGGTATCCCGCGACGCAGATCTTCGCGCCCACCGGGGACGACCCCGCGAAACGCATCGTGTGCTTCGAGCCGATGACCGCGCCGACCGACGCGTTGCGCCGCGGCGGCTATCGCTGCGCGCGGCCGGGCGAGCCCGCGGTCACCCAGTTTTCGATCCGGGTCTGATCACAGTGACCACGCGAGTCACTGCGGTAGCTGCCGCCCACGGCGTTGCAGTCGACAGCGCAAAACGGGCGGCTACTCAACTTAGCTGCTGTTGCGGTACTTCTTCGTTCGCTTCTGCCAATCGACAAGCCGGTTGAGTGCGCCTTCGAGGTCGCCGGGCTCGGGTGCCACGTAGTTGGTTTCCTCCGCCTTATCGTGGCGGCGCGCCCACTTCGATGTCTCTCCGTAGCCTTCTTGCAGTTGCTGATCGTCGACCTCGGTCACCTGCGCGAGCACGCGAAATTTCTGCATTTGCACATGCGCCCGCCCTCGATCGAAGACTTGGTAGAGGATCTCGCTGGTGACGCAGCGCTCCCACGCCTCCGAGAGCTTGCCGGCCCAGGAAGCAACGCGTTCTTCGTAGTCGTCCTGGACCAGGCTCGGCCGCTCCTTGGTCAGCTTGGTCAGCTCGGTGCGCAGGTGGTCGATTCGCTGCGCGAAGTCTTTGGCTTTCCACGGCAGGAAGTCCAGGCAGACGCCCGGTTCCAATCCCTGGCGTTCGACGCACCTTCCAGCCACCGGCACACCCTCGCTGTCAGCTGCCGCGCTCAGGTCGCCGACGAAGGCGACGTCGTGGGTGAATACGACGACTTGCCGGTCCTTTGCGAGTTGCGCAAGACGCTGGGCGACCTTGTCCCGCCGTACGTGATCTAAGGAGGTCACTGGATCGTCGAAGATGATCGCCGATTTCGAATTGTCGAACTTGGCCTCGGTGAAGAAGCCGGCCAGGCCGAGCGCGGTCTGTTCGCCCTCGCTGAGCACGTGGTGTGCTGCGGCGCTTCGAACCGCGCCTAGCAGTGCTGGACGCTGGGTGAGTTGCCCTTTGCGGCCGCCGAGATCGTCGAGCGTGACGCGGCGCAGATGCAGGCGTTCGGTTTCGCGTGTGAACTCGTCGAGAATGACTTTTGTCGCATACTGGCGGGTGAGCGCTGAGGCTTTCTGGGTGATGGCGTTGGTGTCGGCGGCGCTGCGCGCAGTCTTGAGAGCTGCGATCTTCTTGAGACGGTCAACCTCGTCTTTTAGCTGCTGTTTGGCTTCGCACAGCCGAGTAGTGGCTTGGAGCTCGGCTCGTTCTTTGGTGGCTGCAGCGAGTTCCTGTGCGAACTGTGCGGTATCGGTGCCCGCAGCCTGGGCCTTTAGCTGAACTGCCATTTCGTCGAGCCTGGAGATCACTGCGGTGGCCGGTAGTGGTCCAGCGTCCGGGCCAGCCTGGGTAAGGTAGTCGAGCACGCGGTCGCGGTACGGGCCGAGTGCGCCGAGCAAGGTCTCGACGTCGGCGCCCAACGTTGCGTCGTGAGCCTTGACCGTTCCGACCTGTGCGGCCAGCTCGGCAGAGGCGAACACCAGCGCTCGGACCTCATCGACTGAGGTGGCAAACGAAGCCTGGGCGCTTCGCGCATCGCGTTCGGTGGTGTCGGTCATGTACTGCTCAAAGCGACCAAGTCGGTCTCGGGCCGGTTCGTCGAGGGTCTGCTGGCACAGGACGCAGTGCGCGCCGTCGGCTGTGACTGGAAAGTCTTGCGATGGATACGCTTCGGTGACCGAGTAGTTGCGGGCCGATTGCCAGAGCAGTCGCCACGTGTCCGACCCGACGCCGTCGAGTGGTACATCTTCGAAGGTGTTCGCCGCGGCGATCGTCGCTGCGTTGCGCGCCATTCTCGCAGCGGTGCCGAGGGCAGCGCGGCCGGCGGTTTTCTCGGGAGTCAACGCGGCCACCAGCTGCCCGGCCGTCTTAGCCACTGCGGCACACGTCGCGGCGAGTCCTTCCAACCGCGCCTTCTCCTTTTGCGGATTGCTCGCATTGAGTTGCGCTTCCTTCTGCAGCGCCGCGGCCAGGCGCTTGGCATCCGGTATGTCGGCTGTGGCGTCGTCGATGGCGGTGTCAGTTGTCTTCGCCGAGAGCTTCGCCGCGAATGCCCCGGCGGCGGTATCGGAAGCGATGCCTAGGTTTAACGCGCCCGATTCCAACGACTTAATCAGGTCGGCGATCACCGACCGGACGCGATCGCACACCGCGATGAGTCCGTCGAGTAGCGAAAGTGACGATGGCCGATACGAGATCGTGGACTCCTTGGTCAGGTAGTCGTCACCGCAGTGCTCGTCGTAGAAGCGCATCCGCCGCAGTTCGGGCGGCGAGGGCGACGGGAAGCCGTGTGCCATGTCGGCATTGCCGACGGTGTACTGGAGGACCGCCTTCGGTTCAGGCGCACCCGCTCGGAAGACGTCTGGCAGGACGTCAGATGAGTGGCGCGCACCAACCAGCGCCTTTATCAACCGCGCATAGCCTGACTTGCCGCTGCCGTTGTCTCCGTAAATGATCGTGAGCCCCGTCGTTCCGAACCGCAGTGTCTGACCAGGGATCAAGGCGTTGACGCCGGCGACGTCGGTGATGGCTCGCAGAGATACCTGCTCGGTGGCATCGGGCTTCGGTGCGATGCTCTTCGCCTCTTGGCTCGGCGCGGCCTTGTCGCCTCCAAGGATCGCGTCTACGAGCCGTTCGATCTCCTGATCGGTATAGCTTTGACCGTTTGCGAGCGCTACCAGCACTTCCTGTTGCCAGGCAGGGCGCTGCAGCGCCCAAGCGATGATGTCGGCGTCGATCGTCACTACCCGATTCTGACATCAAAAAGCACCGCGAAGCGGAGCATGTGCCAGAGTTCCTTGACTGTTACATGGACGAGCGGCTAACGCCCTCTGCGCGGCTGCCACACCACCACCGCGGTGCTCTTGGGCACCACCGCCAGATCGCGGCGCTGGCCGGCGCGCAGCTGTGCCAGCTCCTCGGTGAGTTCCTGCACACGCGCCTGCAGCGCCTCGACGTGATTGGTCAGCTCGATGATGCGCTTGATGCCGGCGAGGTTGACGCCCTCGTCCTGGGACAGCCGCTGCACCTCGCGCAGGAGGTTGACGTCGTGCTCCGAATAACGCCGTCCCCCACCGGAAGTGCGTTGCGGGCTGACCAGGCCGAGGCGATCGTAGGTACGCAGGGTCTGGGCGTGCATGCCGGCCAGCTCGGCGGCGACCGAGATCAGGAACGTCCGAGACTCGTCTCGTGAATTCTTGGCCATCAGCGATTACCCGCCCATCCCGCGCGTGGGTCAAACCCGCTGGCACGCTCGGCGGCCGCGTAAGCCTCCAGCGCCTCGGCGGCCGCGCCCTCCAGGTTCGGCGGCACGGCGACCTTCACCGTGACGAGCAGGTCCCCGTTACCGCCGCTGCGCTTGGGGACACCACGCCCACGCACCCGAAGGATGCGGCCGTCGGAGGTCCCCTTGGGTACCCGCACGCCCACCTTGCCGTCCAGCGTGGGCACCGAAATCGTAGAGCCCAAGGCCAATTCGGCGAAGCTGACGGGAACGGTCACGGTGAGGTCGTCACCGTCGCGCCCAAATACCTTGTCCGGCCGCACATGTACGGTCACGTACAGATCGCCCGACGGGGCCCCGCGCAGCCCGGCCTCGCCCTGCCCCGGCAGCCTGATGCGCTGCCCGTCCTCGACGCCGGGCGGGATGCGCACGTTGATGGTGCGGGTGCGGGTGGTGACCCCGGTGCCCTTGCACTCGTCACAGGGGTGCTCGATGATCGAGCCGCTGCCCCGGCAATCGGTGCAGGGTTCGGAGAAGCCGAACGCGCCCTGGTTTCGGTTGATCACGCCGGAACCGTTGCAGGTGGGGCACACCTTCGGGCTGGTGCCCGGACGTGCGCCGCTGCCATGGCAGTTCGTGCACGGCGCCGGGCTGGTCAGCCGCAGCGGCATCGCCACGCCCTTGGCGGCCTCGACGAAGTCCAGCTGCGTCTCGGTCTCCAAGTCGTTGCCGCGGCGCGGCCGGCTGGGACGGGCGCTTGCGCCGCGCCCGAACAAGCCGCCGAACAGGTCACCGATGTTGGCGCCACCGCTTCGGCCGGCGGCGTCGAACAGGTCGTTGAGGTTGAACTCGGCGCCGTCACCGCCAGCACCGAAGCCGCCGAAACCACCGGTGTCGAACCGGCGGCCGCCGAATCCGCCGCCTGCGAACAGGCGGCGGGTTTCGTCGTACTCCTTGCGCTTCGCCGGATCCGACAACACGTTGTGCGCTTCCGACACCGCCTTGAATCGCTCGCCGGCGGCGGGATTGTCGGGGTTGGCGTCCGGATGCAGGTCGCGCGCCAGCTTCCGGTAAGCGCGTTTGATCTCTTCGGGACTGGCGTCAGAGGAGACGCCCAGCTCCTTATAGAAGTCCTTTTCGACCCATTCTCGCTGGGCCATGTCGCGTCACCCCCTTCCACCTTTCTGTTCTGTTGTTGTGCTGATTGTGTGGTCTATTCACCGGATGCGCCGGGGTTATCGTCCGATTCGGCCGGCCCCGCCGCTGCGGCGCCGTCGTCCGGCACCGTGTCTGCGACTGTGTCAATGACACCCACCAGAGCGTGCCGCAGGACCTGCTCGCCCAGCTTGTAACCCTGCCGCATGACCGTGCCGATCACCGGCTTGGAGCCGTCGCCGCCGTCACCCTCGTGCTGCACGGCTTCGTGCAACACCGGGTCGAAGTCCTCGCCTTCCTCGCCGAACGCCACCAGACCGAGTCCGGTCAGGGCGCTGTCCAGCTTGTCGGCCACCGACTTCAGCGGGCCGGACTCCAGGTCGCCGTGCTTGCGCGCCCGCTCGAGATCGTCGAGCACGCCCAGCAATTGGCTGACGACGGCGGCCTTGGCGCGGTCCGCGGCGGCCTGCTGGTCGCGCAGCGCACGCTTGCGGTAGTTGGCGAAGTCGGCCTGGACCCGTTGCAGGTCGCCCAGCAATTCGGCGGCCTTGCCGGCCTCCTCGGGGCTTTCGCCCGCAAAATCCCCGGAGGACGACGTGCCCCCTCCCGGCTCTGGGCCGGGAGGGGCGTGGCGCACCTCACCCGTTTCGGGGTCGATCCGCCGCTTGTCGGTGACCGTTACCGGTTCCTGATTTCCGTCCGTCACTTGGACTCCCGGTCATCGTCGACCACCTCCGCGTCCACGACGTCGTCGGCCGAGCCCGACGGTCCGCCGGTTGCACCGGCCTCCGCGCCGCCCGCGGCCTGGGTGGCCTCGTAGATCGCCTGTCCGAGCGCCTGGGACTCCTGGCCCAGCTTCTCCATCGCCGCCTTGATCGCGGCGATGTCGGTGCCGCCCAGGGCCGTCTTGGCCTCGGCGATGGCGCCGTCGACCTTGGACAGCGTCTCCTCGGGAACCTTCGACCCGCCCTCGGCTTCGCGCTGCTCCTTGACGAACTTCTCCGTCTGGTAGACCAGCGATTCGGCCTGGTTGCGAACGTCGGCCTCCTCGCGACGCTGGCGGTCCTCCTCGGCGTGCGCCTCGGCGTCCTTGATCATCCGGTCGATCTCCTCCTTGGACAGGCCGGAGCCCTCCTGGATCTTGATCGTGTTCTCCTTGCCGGTGCCCTTGTCCTTGGCCGTGACGTGCACGATGCCGTTGGCGTCGATGTCGAAGGTGACCTCGATCTGCGGGACGCCGCGCGGAGCCGGCGGGATGCCGGTCAGCTCGAAGGAGCCGAGCAGCTTGTTGTGCGAAGCGATTTCGCGCTCACCCTGATAGACCTGGATCTGCACCGACGGCTGGTTGTCGTCGGCCGTGGTGAAGGTCTCCGACCGCTTGGTGGGGATCGTGGTGTTGCGCTCGATGAGCTTGGTCATCACGCCACCCTTGGTCTCGATGCCCAGGCTCAGCGGCGTAACGTCAAGCAGCAGAACATCTTTCACTTCACCCTTCAACACACCTGCCTGAAGAGCCGCTCCCACCGCCACAACTTCATCGGGGTTGACGCCCTTGTTGGGCTCCTTGCCGCCGGTCATCTCCTTGACCAGCTCGGACACCGCGGGCATGCGGGTGGAACCACCCACCAGCACCACGTGGTCGATCTCGGAGACCGAGATGCCGGCGTCCTTGATCACCGACTGGAACGGCTGACGGGTGCGGTCCAGCAGATCCTGTGTGATGCGCTGGAATTCGGCGCGGGTCAGCTGCTCGTCGAGGAATAGCGGGTTCTTGTCCGCGTCGACGGTGATGTAGGGCAGGTTGATCGAGGTGCCCTGCGAACTCGAGAGCTCGATCTTGGCCTTCTCGGCGGCCTCACGCAGCCGCTGCATCGCCATCTTGTCCTTGGTCAGGTCGATGCCGCTGGTGCCCTTGAACTTGTCGACGAGCCACTCGACGACCCGGTCGTCCCAGTCGTCGCCACCGAGGTGGTTGTCACCGCTGGTGGCACGGACCTCGACCACGCCCTCGCCGATCTCGAGCAGCGAGACGTCGAACGTGCCGCCACCGAGGTCGAAGACAAGGATGGTCTGTTCCTTCTCGCCCTTGTCCAGGCCGTAGGCCAGCGCGGCCGCGGTCGGCTCGTTGACGATGCGCAGCACGTTCAGGCCGGCGATCTGGCCGGCTTCCTTGGTCGCCTGGCGCTGGGCATCGTTGAAGTACGCCGGAACGGTGATGACGGCGTCGGTGATGTCCTCACCGAGGTACGCCTCCGCGTCGCGCTTCAACTTCATCAGCACACGCGCGCTGATCTCCTGCGCGGTGTATTTCTTGTCGTCGATCTCGATGGACCAGTCGGTGCCCATGTGCCGCTTGACCGAACGGATGGTGCGGTCGACGTTCGTCACCGCCTGGTTCTTGGCGGGCTGGCCGACGAGCACCTCGCCGTTGCGCGCGAACGCGACGATGGACGGGGTCGTCCGTGAGCCCTCGGAGTTGGCGACGACGACGGGGTCACCGCCCTCGAGAACTGCGACGACGGAGTTGGTGGTCCCGAGGTCGATACCGACCGCACGAGCCATAGTGATTCCTCCTGATTGAGTAGAGCCTTCTTGGTGCCACTATGCTGAGTGAACCCCGCTCAAGACTGCTCTTGGCGACACCGCGGTGTCAACCCAGCATTGAGTCTGGTTCGCTCAACTTCTTGATCATGCTAACGGCGCACCTCGCCGTCTTGTTCCCGGGGCACCGAAAAAGTGCGCGGCGACCAACGGCCCTCGAAGGACCGGCAGCCGCACAGCGAGGCCGGCGGCTCGCCGATGGGTTAACCTGAGCTTCCCTGGAGCCACCCCCGGCAGGAGCTTGATGGCACAGCTCGACAGCGCCGCCGCGCGGCTCACCCGCGAAGACGCGGGCTATCACAAGGGGCTCACGAACCGCCAGGTACAGATGATCGGCCTGGGCGGGGCCATCGGAACGGGTCTTTTCCTGGGCGCCGGCGGAAGGCTCGCGTCGGCGGGGCCGGGGCTGTTCCTGGTGTACGGGATCTGCGGCATCTTCGTGTTCTTGATCCTGCGCGCCCTCGGCGAACTCGTGCTGTACCGCCCTTCGTCGGGATCCTTCGTGTCCTATGCCCGGGAATTCTTCGGCGAGAAGGCCGCTTTCGCCGCGGGCTGGCTGTACTTCGTCAACTGGGCGATGACCGGGATCGTGGACACCACCGCGATCGCGCATTACTGCCACTACTGGACGGCGTTTCAGGCCGTCCCGCAGTGGACGCTGGCGTTGATCGCGTTGGTCATGGTGCTGGCGATGAACCTGATCTCGGTCAAGCTGTTCGGCGAGCTGGAATTCTGGGCCTCGCTGATCAAGGTGCTCGCCCTGGTGACGTTCCTCGTCGTCGGCATCGTCTTCCTGGTCGGCCGCTTCAAGGTCGACGGTCACGATCCCGGCGTGGCGCTGTGGGAGAGCCATGGCGGCCTCCTGCCGGCCGGCCTGCTGCCCCTGGTGCTCGTCACCTCGGGGGTGGTCTTCGCCTACGCCGCCGTCGAACTCGTCGGCATCGCGGCCGGCGAGACCGCGAACCCGCACAAGATCATGCCGCGCGCGATCAACTCGGTGGTGTTTCGCATCGCCATCTTCTACATCGGGTCGACGATCCTGCTGGCCCTGCTGCTGCCACACACCGCCTACCGGGACCACGTGAGCCCGTTCGTGACGTTCTTCTCGAAGGTCGGGTTCGGCGGGGCGGGCAGCGTGATGAACCTCGTCGTCCTGACCGCGGCGCTGTCCAGCCTGAATGCCGGGCTCTACTCCACCGGCCGCATCCTGCGGTCGATGGCGATCAACGGCAGCGGCCCGAAGTTCACCGCACCCATGACGAAGAACGGCGTGCCCTACGGCGGAATCCTCCTCACCGCCGTTGTCGGCCTCTTGGGCATCGTGCTCAACGCCGTCAAACCGAGCCAGGCGTTCGAAATCGTGCTTCACATCGCCGCCGTCGGCGTGGTGGTGGCCTGGGGCACGATCGTGGCGAGCCAGCTGCGGTTCTACCGGCTGTCGCGCGCCGGAACATTGCAACGGCCGCACTTCCGGATGCCGCTGGCGCCCTACAGCGGCTACCTGACGCTGGCCTTCCTGGCCGGCGTCCTGGTCCTGATGCTGTTGGACAAGGTCCAAGGCCCGTGGTTGCTCGGCGCGATGGCCCTCGGGATTCCGGGGCTGATCGGCGGCTGGTATCTGGTCCGCCATCGCGTGCGGGCCGCCGCCCAAGACGCCGCGCTGCCGGCCGCCGACCCATCCGCCGCGATCTAAGGCTCGTCGATGTCCTGACCGCCGGCGAGGTCCACGCAGTCGACGACCTCGACGTCGTGCCGGGTGCGCAGGTACGCCCCGGCGCCGCGATCACCGGAGATGTGCGACAGGACCTCGGGCCAGTGCCGGCGCGCGATCACCACCGGGTGGCCCGGTCGGTCACCGAACACGGCGCGCGCCAGCCCGCTGGGGGACGCGATCGCGCGGCCGAGCACCCGCGCCACCACGGTGGAACCGACGTCGGGGGTGTCGACGACGTGCAGCACGGCGTAATCCGCGCCCACGCGGCCGGCCTGCTCCAGGCCGGTGCGCACCGAGGCGCTCAACCCGTCGTGCCACCGCGGCGCGGTGACCGCGACAGCCCCGACCGGGGCGGGGACCTGGGCGGCGCCCAGTACGACGACGACGTCGGCGCAGCCCCCGGCGCGCAAGGCGTCGACCGCGGTCTGCAGCCAGCCCTCGACCAGCACCTTCGGCTTGCCATAGCGCCGCCCGGCGCCCGCGGCCAGCAGGACTCCGACGCTGTGTGGTGGAGAGGTCGACTCCGGTAACCCCACTCTCCTATGATGACATTGCACTTCTCCCAAAGCGATAACTTCGCTATGCACGGCATCGGATGGAGCGTGATGAGTCAGGACGTGCAAGGGCGAGCCGTCACCCCGGCGCCCCGGTACGCCGGCACCCGCGTCCAGCGGGTGGAGGACGGCCGGCTGCTGACCGGCCGCGGCAGCTTCGTCGACGACATCGCGCGGCCCGGCATGCTGCACGCCTGCTTCGTGCGCAGCCCGTTCGCGCGGGCGCGCATCAACGGCATCGACGCCTCGGCCGCGCTGGGGCTGCCCGGCGTGCGCGCGGTGTTCACCGCCGACGACCTCAACCCGGACGTGAAAGAGGCGTGGCACGCCGTCGCCGGCAAGGACATGCCGGACACCCCGCGGCCGCCGCTGGCCGCGGGCGAGGCCAAGTTCGTCGGCGACCCCGTCGCGCTCATCGTCGCCGAGAGCCGGTATGTCGCCGAGGACGCGCTGGAACTCGTCGACGTGGACTACGAGCCGCTGCCCGCGGTCAGCGACTTCACCCGGGCCCAGGACTCCGATGTGCTGGTGCACGACGCCTACCCGAACAACGTCGCCGGCGGGATGGGCGGGGCCCCGCCCGACGAAGAGCTGTTCGCCGACGCGCCGTGCGTCGTCAAAGAGCGCATCTATCAGCAGATCTACGCGCCGGTGCCGATCGAGACCCGCGGCCTGGTCGTCGAATGGACAGCCGCCACAGGAGAACTCACCATGTGGGCGTCCACCCAGACCCCACACGAACTGCGGGCGTTCTGCGCCCGCCTGTTAGGCATTGCGGCGCAACGTGTTCGGGTCATCATGCGCGACACCGGCGGCGGCTTCGGCCAGAAGGTCGTCCCGATGCGCGAGGACATGTGCATCATGCTGGCCGCGCGCAAGGTGCCGGCGGCGCTGAAGTGGATCGAGGACCGGCGCGAGAACCTGATGTCGGCCGGGCAGGCCCGGCACGTCGACGGCACCGCGCGCATGGCTTTCGACGCCGAGGGCAACATCGCGGCCGCGGACATCGACTTCGTCCAGGACATCGGCGCCTACCCCACGCCGTATCCGGTCCTGACGACGGCCGCCATCGGGATGTTCTTCCCGGGCCCCTACCGGGTGCCCAAGGCCAGCTTCAACTACAAGACGGTGTTCTCCAACACCAGCGGCCTGGCCGCCTATCGCGGCCCGTGGCAGTACGAGACGCTGGCGCGCGAGATCCTGCTCGACATCGCCGCCCGCAAGATGAACATCGACCCGGTGGAGCTGCGCCGCCGAAACCTGTTGCGCCGCGACGAGATGCCGTACGTCAACCCCAACGGCATGCCGTACGACCACGTCGCCCCGATCGAAACCTTCGAGCAGGCGGTGAAAATCCTTGACCACGAAGGGTTTCGCAAAGAGCAGGCCGAGGCGCTGGCGCGGGGCCGCTACCTGGGCCTTGGCTTCTCGGCCTACATCGAGCCGACCGGCGCCGCTACCGGCCACCTGGCCACCGAAGGCGCCACCATCCGTATGGAGCCGACCGGCAAGATCAACGTTTACGTCAACGGCGGCTCGAGCGGGAACAGCATCGAGACCACCGTCGTTCAGCTGACCGCCGATGCGCTGGGCGCCGACATCGACGACGTGGCCACCATCCAGGGCGACACCGCGGTCACCCCCTACGGGGCCGGCACGCAGGGCAGCCGCAGCGCGCCGATGACCGCGGGGGCGGTCAGCGAGGCGGGCGCCATCCTGCGCGAGAAGATCGTGGCGCTGGCCGCGCACCACCTCAAGGTAGCGGAATCGGAAGTGGAGCTTGGGTTTTCGGTGGCGAGCGTCCGCGGTGAGCCGGCCAAGTCGGTGTCGTTCGGCGAGCTGGCCTACGTGGCGTACTACTCGCCGCAGCAGCTGCCGCCGGGAATGTCGGCCAACCTGGAGGCGACCGCCCGGTTCAATTCGACCAACCCCATCCACTGGTCCAACGCGACGCACGCCTGCACCTGTGAGGTGGACGTGGCGACCGGCAAGGTGACGCTGCTGCGCTACATCGTCAGCGAGGACGTCGGGCCGATGATCAACCCGTCGGTCGTCGAGGGCCAGATCGCGGGCGGAACGGTGCAGGGCATCGGCGGTGCACTGATGGAGGACATGGTCTACGACGACGACGGCAACCCGCTGGCAACGACTTTCGTCGACTACCTGCTGCCCACGGCCACCGAGGTGCCGCCGATCGAATTCGGTCACGTCGAGATTCCCGGGCCGGGGCCCGGCGGCTACAAGGGCGCCGGCGAGGGCGGGGCGATCGGCTCGGTGCCGGCGGTGATCAACGCCATCAACGACGCGCTCGCACCGCTGGGTGTGACGATCACCCGGCTGCCGGCCAGCCCGGCGTCGATCGCCGCCCAGCTGGAACGGGGGAACCGGTGAAACCGTCCGCGTTCGAATACCACCGCCCCGACACCATCGACGACGCCGTGGGACTGCTGGCTGAGTTGGGGGACGACGCGAAAATCCTTGCCGGCGGCCAGAGCCTGGTGCCGATGCTGGCGATGCGGCTGGCCTACTTCGACCATCTGATCGACATCTCCCGGCTGCCCGAGCTGCAGGGCATCGAGCGCAGGGGCTCAGAAATGTGGATCGGCGCGGGCACCACCGAGACCACCGTCGGCGCCGACGAGCAAGTGCGCCAAGCGGTTCCGCTGTTGACCCGGGTGACGCCATTCGTCGGGCATTTCCAGATCCGCAACCGGGGCACCCTCGGCGGGTCGATCGCCCATGCCGACGCCGCGGGCGAATACCCGGCGGTCGCCCTGACCCTGGATGCGGTGATGGAGGTTCAGTCGCCACGCGGGCGGCGCGAGATCGCGGCCGCCGATTTCTTCGCCGGGGTGTGGGAGACCACCATGGATTCCGATGAGGTGCTGACCGGGGTGCGGTTCCCCGTGTGGGACGGCAGGTCCGGGTTCGCCGTCGAGGAATTCTCGCGCCGGCACGGCGATTTCGCGATTGCCGGCGCCCTGGTCGCCGTCCAGCTCGACGATCGCGACCGGGTGTCGCGCTGCGCGATCGGGCTGCTGGGCATGGGGTCCAAGGTCCGGCGCGCGACGGCGGCCGAGGCCGCCGCCGTGGGCAGGCCGGTCGGCGAGCTGGTGCCCGAGGAGATCGGCGAGGCCGCGATGAGCGGGCTCGACGACATTCCCAACGACCTGCAAGGGTCGGCGTCCTACCGGTTGAAGGTCGGCGCCACCATGGCCGCGCGCGCGTGGACAAAAGCGATAGCCGAAGCCCTGGGGGCCAGCAATGCGTGAACACCCAATCGAACTGTCCATCAACGGAACTGAAATCACGGCCGGGGTGGAACCCCGGATGACGCTGGCGGACTTCCTGCGGGACAAGTGCGGGCTGACCGGCACGCACCTGGGCTGCGAGCACGGGGCGTGCGGGGCGTGCACGGTGCTGGTCGACGGCGAGGCCGTGCGCTCGTGCCTGATGTTCGCGGTGCAGGCCGACGGGTCCGAGGTGACGACGGTCGAGGGCGTCGCCGCGCCGGACGGCACCCTGTCGCCCGTGCAATCGGCGCTGCGAGAGTGCCACGGGCTGCAATGCGGCTTCTGCACGCCAGGTTTCGTGATGTCGCTGACCGCGCTGCTGCGCGACAACCCCGACCCCAGCGACCACGAGATCCGGGAAGGCCTGTCGGGCAACTTCTGCCGGTGCACCGGCTACCAGGGCATCGTCGCGGCCGCCCGCCGCGCCGCCGAGACACAATCGGTCACGCAGCGGTAAAGCTTCACCATCGGGGCCGCATCGATAGGTGCGCGGTTACCGGGGGTTTCGTCACTTCGCGCGTAATCTGATTTCCCGATATTGCTGATAATCGGGAGTGGCGCGTGCGGTTTTCGCAAAGGGCACGGTGGGGCCTGGCCGGTGGATCCCTGCTGATCGCGCCGGTGCTGGTCAGTCCCGTGCTGATCGACGCCTGTTCGTCCACCGTCGCGGGGCGGCCCGTCGCCGCGCCGGGGGCGGGGCCGGTCGAGCCCACGTTCCCCACCCCCAGGCCCAGCGCGTCGTCGACGGCGCCCACCGCCAGCCCGGCCCCCGGCCTGCCGACGACACCGGCGAACCCGACCGCACCGGCTGGCGCCATCCCGCTCCCGCCCGACCAGAACGGTTACGTGTTCATCGAAACCAAGTCGGGCACCACGCGCTGCCAGATCAACAAGGCCACCGTCGGCTGCGAGGCGCCGTTCACCAACTCGCCCATGCAGGACGGCGAGCACGCCAACGGCGTCAGCGTGGACTCCGGCGGCAAGGTTCAGTGGGTGCTGGGAAACCTGGGCGCCATCCCCGCCGTCCAGATCGACTACAAGACCTACAACGCCGCGGGCTGGACGATCAACGCCACCGCCGACGGCACCCGTTTCACCAATGACCGCACCGGGCACGGCATGTTCGTCAGCGTCGACAAGGTCAACACGTTCTAAAGGCCGGAGCAACTCAGCCGTCCCATACCAGGTGGCCGTCGGGGCGGCGGCGAGCACCTTCGGCGGGGCGGTGAGGGCGCAGGCGGCCGTCCGGCATGAGGTGTTGCACCGGCACTGCGCGACCGAGCTCTGCCACGTCGGCGATCAGCCGCCGGTGGCAGCGCCACCAGACGCTCTCGCTGCACATCACCGCGGTGGTGCGCCGGGTGGCGTCGGCCAGGACCTCGTCCAGCGCCGCGTCGAACTCCGGGGTACGGGTGTATGCGGCGTACGCCCGGAATGCGGCCACCGTCCACCAGCTGTCCGGCTCGGGTTCTCCGGCCGCGATGTGACGCCGCCCGCCCAGGCGCGGCTCCCACCGGTAGTCGATGCCGTGTTGGGGCAGCCAGCTTTCCAGGGCCTCCCGACGCACGTCGGGATTCGTCCGACTGGCCGGATATCGCCGCACGTCCACCACCAGCGCAACTCCGGCGCCGGCAAGCAACTCCGCTAGCCGCTCACGGTCGGCTGTCCCGTGCCCCACGGTCAGCAACGCCCGCTCCACCACACCAGTCTGCCCGGCAGTCGACACCCGGCCCGGGCCGATAAAGGATGGGTGCGGTGATCCTCGCCGTCGACTTGGGTAAGACGTCGTGCCGGGCTTCGGCATGCGGCCGCAGGGCGGAGGGGCCGGGCGCGCCGGGGCTCGCGGCGCCGGGCGGTGTGCGGGCCGCGGAGGCGGCGATCCTGAACGTCGCACGCCAGTTCGGCGCAGTTGACGAGGTGATCGTCGGCGCCGCCGGGGCGGAGGCGGCTCCGGATGCGGCGCGCGCGCTGGGCGACGCGCTGCTGACCTCGCTTCGGGCGGAGCGCGTCGCGGTGACCAGCGACGCCGTGACCGCGCACGCCGGCGCCCTGAACGGACAGCCGGGCGTCGTGCTGATCGCGGGCACCGGCGTCGTGGCGCTCGCGATCGATGCGGAGGGTCGGTGGCGGCGCGCCGACGGCTGGGGCCCGTGGCTGGGCGACGAGGGCGGCGGCGCGTGGATCGGCGCCGCCGGGCTGCGCGCGGCGCTGCGCGCGCACGACGGCCGCGGCCCGTCCACCACGCTGCTCGACGCCGCCCGCGCCCGCTTCGGCGCGCCGCGGACCTGGCCCGCGCAGCTCACCGGCGCCGCCGCGCTCGCGTCCTTCGCACCCGACGTGCTTGCCGCGCAGGGCGACGCCGCCGCGCTGGCGATCGTCGGCGCGGCCGCCGAGGCGCTCGCCGCGACCGCTCGCGCGGCCGGGGACTTCCCGGTCGCGATGGTCGGCGGCCTGGCCGGGTACAAAGCGCTGCGGGAGAAGCTCGACCTCGTACCCGCCGTCGGCGACGCGCTCGACGGGGCGCTGCGGCTCGGGGTGATCCACGAACCGCAGGTGATCCGCGTGCAGGCGGCACCGAAAACCGCTGGCGTGCAAGGACTCGACGCGCTCGTAACCGAAGCCGTGCGACCGGACCTGCATGACCTGGACGCGCGGCCCATCGGGGAGGTCGTCGCGCTGCTCGTCGCCGCCGAAGGCGAGGCGCACGCCGCCGTGGCGGCGGCGGTCCCGCGGATCGCGGCGGCGGCCGAAGCGATCGCCGCGCGGCTCGAGCACGGGGGCCGCCTTGTCTACGCCGGTGCCGGAACTCCCGGGCGGCTCGGTGTGCTCGACGCGGCCGAGTGCGCGCCGACGTTCGACACCGACCTCGTGCGCGGTGTGATCGCCGGCGGCCCGGCGGCGCTGACCGAGGCGATCGAGGGTGCCGAAGACGCCTTTGAGCCAACCGATCTCGCCGACCTGACCGCCGCCGACGCGCTCGTTGGGATCACGGCGTCGGGCCGCACGCCGTATGTGCTGGGGGCCCTCGAGCACGCGCGCGCGGCGGGCGCGCTGACCGTCGCGATCGTCAACAACCCCGGCGGCGCGGCATCTGCCGATGTGGTGATCGAATTGCTCACCGGCCCTGAGGTTCTCGCCGGGTCCACCCGGCTGACCGCGGGAACGGCGCAGAAGGTCGTGCTCAACGCGCTCTCGACGAGCGTGATGATCGCGCTCGGCAAGGCGTACGGACCGCGGATGGTGGACGTGCGGCCGACCAGCGCGAAGCTGCGCCGCCGTGCGGTGCGCATCGTGCGCGACGCGGCCGGCGTCGACGAGGAGACCGCGGCCGCCGCACTGGCCGCCGCGGGCGGTCATGCCAAGACCGCGATCGTCGCGTTGCTCGCCGGCGTCGACGCGGCCGAGGCCGCCGCCCGGCTCGACCGGGCGCGGGGACGCGTCCGGGCCGCGCTCGGCAAGGTCGACACGTTCTGAAGGCGCGCTCAGGAGGCTGGCAGGTGGTGTCAGTACCATCGGTGCCGTGGCACGCAACGGCCCACCCGACGACTTCCACGAACAGGCGACCCGGCATGCCGACTACGGCGTCGCTGAGCAGCCGACCACCGGCGAACCCCCGGCGAACCCGCCCGGGGGGTTCGAGCAGCCCGAAGCGTTCGACGGCCTGGAGGCCGAACCCACCCCCTGGTACCGCAAGCCCCCGCTGCTCATCGCCTGGCTGGTGTTCGTCGCGATCCTGATCGCGCTGATCGTCTACGGCATCACCGAGCTGCTGCAGGGTGGACAAGGCACCAGCCCGTCCCCGAGCACCAGCCGCACGAGCACGACGACCACCACCACGGCGACGACCGCGCCGACCACCACCACGACGCCGACCACCAGCAGCGCCGGCGAGGCGCCGGCACAGCAGCCGACGCAGCAGCCCACGCGCCAGCCGAGTCAGCAGGAACCAACGCATAAGCATCACCTGCCGCAGGTGCCCTCGGTGATCACGATTCCGGGGGTGCCCACGGCGATCACGGTCCCGCCCGGCCTGCGCTGACCCCGTCGGCCGCTATGGTGAGGACCACCGGGCGATCGGAAGTGGGGTGCGGGGCATGAGCGAGTCGCTCGGGCTGTCGATTGGGGCGGCCAACCTGGTGGCTGCCCGCGCGGGCAGGCCGCCGGTGGTCCGCAGTGCCGTTTTGACGCTCTTCGAGCGCCGGCCGACCGAAGTTGGCCTGCCGGAGGAAAACCCGAATCTGACCGAAAACGGGATGGTGCTGCGCGGATTCGTCGAGCGCGTCGGCGACCGGTCCCCGCTGGTGGCTGCCGACGGGACGAAGTACCTCGGGGAGGTGCTGACGGTCGAGGCGATCGAGGCCATGGCGCGGACCGTCGGCTACGGCACCCCGATCACCATTGCCGTCCCCGCGTACTGGTCCGACGCCCAGTTCACCGCGTTGCGGGAGGAATTCTTCGCCCAGCCCGATCTCGCCCGCGGTGGCGTGGCGCCGGTGCTGGTGTCCGACGCCACCGCCGCGCTCGCGGCGCTGCGCGGCAGACCGGGATTCCCGTCCGCCGGGGTCGTCGCGCTGTGCGATTTCGGCGCCAGCGGCACCAGCGTCACCCTGATGGACGCCGGGTCCAACTTCACCCGCGTCGGCCCGACCGTGCGATCCGCCGATTTGTCCGGCGACGCGATCGATCAGCTCGTGCTCGGCAGCCTGCGAGCCTCCGACGACACCATGGCCGACCTGGGCAGCACCGTGCGGATCGGCTCGCAGAGCCGGCTGCTCGGTGAATGCCGGCGCGCCAAGGAGCAACTGTCGACCGCCGCGACGGCCTCCGTCGCGATTGCTCCGGGATCGACCGCGCAGCTGTCCCGCGCCGAGCTGGAGCAACTGATCTCCGAACCGCTGGACCGGTTCCTGGGCACCCTGGAAGAAGCCCTGCGCCGCAACGGGATTGCGAGGGGCAGGCTGGCCGCCGTGGCGGCGGTCGGCGGCGGCGCCGGCATCCCGCTGCTCGCCGCGCGGCTGTCGGAGCGTTTTCAGGTGCCGGTGCACACCCCACCGCAGCCCGCGGTCAGCGCGGCCATCGGAGCGTCGGCGCTCGGTGAACAGCAGACGTCGGCCGGGGTCCCGACCGCCGCGGGCGCCGTCGTGGAAACGCCGACCGAGATGGTCGGCAACGCCGGGATCGACATGACCCAGGCCGCGTCGGCCGCCCAGGCCACCGATGTGGACGGCGCCCTGGCCTGGTCCCAGGACGTCGACGGCGGCGACGAGCCGGTGCCCTACACCGGGCGCGACGCCACGGGCGAGTACTCCCGGGAGGCAACGGATTCGGGCTACGCGGACGGCGATCGCTACGCCGCGGAAGAGGGCCCGCTGCCCTGGTACAAACGCACCGCGCTGGTCCTGCTGGTGGCGGGGGCAGCCGCGGCGGTGCTGGTAGCCATCGTGTTGGCCCTGACCCTCGGCCGCCCCAAATCCCACCCGGTCAACACCACCCCGCCGAACACGCCGGCTCCCCCGCAAACGTCGCAAACCGTGACCATCACCCAGCCGAACGGCAGCACCACCGAGACGGTCCTCCCACCGCCACCGCCACCGCCGTCGTCGTCGTCGTCCGAGCAGCCGCCGACCACCACGACAACCGAGCCACCGACGACAACCACCACCACGACGCCGCCGCCGACCACCACGACGACGCCGGCCCCGCCGACGACTACCACCGCGCCGCCCACGACGTCGCAGGCGACCACCACGGCCGCACCCCCCACGACGACCCGGTTCCGGCCGCTGCTGCCGCCCTTCGTACCGCGGGGCTGACGCGGCCGGTCACGGCGATGAGGGTCACACCGGGCTCGCCAACAACGCAGGCCACGGACGCCGGCGGACTTCTAAGTTAGGGCAGCCTTTCTCGCGGCGAAAGCTGCGGAGATGTAACTATGAGCAGGGCTAAGCAGGCAAACAATTCGCAGGCTGAATCAAAGATGCATTGGGGAGACCTTCTGTGACCACGCAGATGCTGATCAGACTCATCGTGGGCATGGGCATGACGCTGGTCGTGGCCGCGCTCGCCGGACGACGGGTCCTGTGGCTGTTCAAGCTGATCACGTCCGGGAAGCCCGCTCCGGGGCACACCGACGAGCCCGGCAAGCGAATCTGGGCCGAGCTCTCCGAGGTCTTCGGGCAGCGTCGCCTGCTCAAGTGGTCGATCCCCGGCCTGGCCCACTTCTTCACCATGTGGGGCTTCTTCATCCTGCTCACGGTCTACATCGAGGCCTACGGTCTGCTGTTCCAGGACAACTTCCACATCCCGATCATCGGGCGCTGGGACGCGCTCGGCTTCCTGCAGGACTTCTTCGCGACCGCCGTCTTCCTCGGCATCACCACCTTCGCCATCATCCGGCTCATGCGCAGCCCGCGCGAGATCGGCCGCTCGTCACGGTTCTACGGCTCACACACCGGCGGCGCGTGGCTGGTGCTGTTCATGATCTTCAACGTCATCTGGACCTACGTCCTGGTCCGCGGGTCGGCGGTCAACAACGGCACGCTGCCCTACGGCAACGGCGCCTTCCTGTCGCAGCTCTTCGGGGCGATCCTGCGCCCGCTCGGCCAGCCGGCCAACGAGATCATCGAGACCACGGCCCTGCTGCTGCACATCGCCGTCATGCTGGGCTTCCTCATCATCGTGCTGCACTCCAAGCACCTGCACATCTTCACGGCGCCGATCAACGTCATCTTCAAGCGGCTGCCCGACGGGCTTGGCCCGCTGCTGCCGATCGAGGCCGACGGCAAGCCGATCGACTTCGAAAACCCGCCCGACGACGCCGAGTTCGGCCGCGGCAAGATCGAGGACTTCAGCTGGAAGGCCATGCTGGACTTCGCCACCTGCACCGAATGCGGTCGCTGCCAGTCGCAGTGCCCGGCCTGGAACACCGGCAAGCCGCTGTCTCCCAAGCTCGTCATCATGGACCTGCGCGACCACTGGATGGCCAAGGCGCCCTACATCCTCGGAGATAAGGAATCGCCCGCCGAGAACACGCCGGAAGGCGGGATCGGCGAGGAACTGGCCGGCGAGAAGCACGCCGAGGCGCACCACGTCCCCGAGTCGGGCTTCGGCCGCGTCATGGGCTCCGGCCCGGAGCAGGCCACCCGGCCGCTGGTCGGCACCGCCGAGCAGGGCGGCGTCATCGACCCCGACGTGCTGTGGTCCTGCGTGTCCTGCGGCGCGTGCGTCGAGCAGTGCCCGGTGGACATCGAGCACGTCGACCACATCATCGATATGCGCCGCTACCAGGTGATGATGGAATCGGAGTTTCCCTCGGAACTGTCGGTGCTGTTCAAGAACCTGGAAACCAAGTCCAACCCGTGGGGCCAGAACGCGTCCGACCGGACCAACTGGATCGACGAGGTGGACTTCGACGTTCCCGTCTACGGCGAGGACGTGGACAGCTTCGACGGCTTCGAGTATCTGTTCTGGGTCGGCTGCGCCGGCGCCTACGACGACAAGGCCAAGAAGACCACCAAGGCCGTCGCGGAACTGCTGGCCGTCGCCGGGGTGAAGTACCTGGTGCTGGGCACCGGCGAAACCTGCAACGGCGACTCCGCGCGCCGCTCGGGCAACGAGTTCCTCTTCCAGCAGCTGGCCGCCCAGGCCGTCGAGACCCTGGACGGGGTGTTCGAGGGCGTGGAGACCGTCGACCGCAAGATCGTCGTCACCTGCCCGCACTGCTTCAACACCCTGGGCCGCGAATACCGGCAGCTGGGTTCGAACTACTCGGTGCTGCACCACACCCAGCTGCTGAACCGGCTGATCCGCGACAACAAGCTGGTGCCGGTGACCCCCGTCTCCCAAGACATCACCTACCACGACCCCTGCTACCTGGGCCGGCACAACAAGGTCTACGAGGCGCCGCGCGAGCTGATCGGGGCCGCGGGTGCGACGCTCACCGAGATGCCGCGCCACGCCGAGCGCAGCTTCTGCTGCGGCGCCGGCGGCGCGCGGATGTGGATGGAAGAGCACATCGGCAAGCGGATCAACCACGAACGCGTCGACGAGGCACTGGCCACCGGGGCCGCCACCATCGCGACCGGCTGCCCGTTCTGCCGGGTGATGGTCACCGACGGCGTCAACGACCGGCAGGAAGAGGCCGGCCGCAGCGGGGTCGAGGTGCTCGACGTCGCCCAGGTGCTGCTCGGGTCCCTCGAGTACGACAAGGCGACGCTGCCGGAGAAGGGCACGGCCGCCAAGGAGGCCGAGAAGCGGGCGGCTCAGGCGCCCAAGGCCACCGCCACCGTCGAGGCACCGGCCAAGGAATCCGAGGAGGCACCCGCCGAGGCGGCCCCCAAGTCCGAGGCCGCGCCCGCGGCGCCCGTCAAGGGGCTGGGCATCGCCGGCGGTGCCAAGAAGCCCGGTAAGAAGGCGGCCGAGCCCGCCGCCGACGGCAAGGCCGAGGCCTCCGCGTCCGCAGCGCCCGCCGCGCCCGCCAAGGGGCTGGGCATCGCCGGCGGCGCCAAGAAGCCCGGCGCCAAGAAGGCGGCGCCGGCCCAGGCCGAAGCCAAGACGGAGGCGCCTGCTGCGCCTGCCGCCCCAGCCAAGGGATTGGGCATCGCCGCCGGGGCCAAACGACCCGGCGCCAAGAAAGCCGCGCCGGCCGCCGAGGCACCCAAGGCCGAGGCTCAGCCCGAACAAGCCGAGCCCAAGGCGGCCGCCGACGAAGGCAAGGCCGAGGACAAGGCGCCCGCGGCGCCGGTCAAGGGCCTGGGCATCGCCGCGGGCGCGAAACGACCCGGCGCCAAGAAGGCCGCGCCGGCCGCCGAGGCGCCCAAGGCCGAGGCCCAGCCCGAAGCAGCCGAGCCCGAGCCGGCGCCGAAAGCGGAGCCGGCAAAGGAGGCCGACGGCGAAGACGCACCGTCCGGCCCGCCGGTGAAGGGGCTGGGTATCGCGCGCGGGGCCCGTCCACCGGGTAAGCGCTGACCTGGGATTTTGCGGCTTGACAGCAAATTTCGGTGGACACAAGTGGCACCATTGATGACGTGACCACTCACCAGCTGCCCCTGAACGCGTCCGCGCACCACCGGCAGCGTGTCTTCGCGCAGTCGTCCAAGCTCCAGGGCGTCCTATACGAGATCCGCGGCCCGGTGCACCAGCACGCCGCGCGGCTGGAGGCCGAAGGGCACCGCATCCTCAAGCTCAACATCGGCAACCCGGCGCCGTTCGGCTTCGAGGCACCCGACGTGATCATGCGCGACATGATCCAGGCGCTGCCGTACGCGCAGGGCTACTCCGACTCGCAGGGCATCCTGCCCGCGCGCCGGGCGGTGGTCACCCGTTATGAGTTGGTCGAAGGCTTCCCCCGCTTCGACGTCGACGACGTCTACCTGGGCAACGGGTGCTCCGAGCTGATCACGATGACGCTGCAGGCCCTGCTCGACAACGGCGACGAGGTATTGATCCCGTCGCCGGACTACCCGCTGTGGACGGCGTCGACGTCGTTGGCCGGCGGCACGCCCGTGCACTACCTGTGCGACGAGACGCAGGCGTGGCAGCCCGACATCGCCGACCTGGAATCCAAGATCACCGAGCGCACCAAGGCGCTGGTCATCATCAACCCGAACAACCCGACCGGCGCGGTCTACAGCCGCGAGGTCCTCACCCAGATGGTGGAACTGGCGCGCAAGCACGAACTGCTGCTGCTCGCCGACGAGATCTACGACAAGATCCTCTACGACGACGCCAAGCACATCAACGTGGCCTCGCTGGCCCACGACGTGTTGTGCCTCACGTTCAACGGGCTGTCCAAGGCCTACCGGGTTGCCGGCTACCGCGCGGGCTGGCTGGCGATCACCGGCCCCAAGGACCATGCGGAGAGCTTCATCGAGGGCATCAACCTGCTGGCCAACATGCGGCTATGCCCCAACGTCCCGGCCCAGCACGGGATCCAGGTGGCCCTCGGTGGCCACCAGAGCATCGAAGACCTGGTGCTGCCCGGCGGGCGGCTGCTCGAGCAGCGCGACGTCGCCTGGGAGAAACTCAACGAGATTCCCGGTGTGTCCTGCGTCAAACCCGAGGGAGCGCTGTACGCCTTCCCCCGGCTGGACCCCGAGGTCTACGACATCACCGACGACGAACAGCTCGTCCTCGACCTGCTGCTGCAGGAGAAGATCCTGGTCACCCAGGGCACCGGATTCAATTGGCCGGCACCGGATCACCTGCGCATCGTGACGCTGCCGTGGGCCCGCGACCTGGCCGCGGCGATCGAGCGGCTGGGCAACTTCCTGGTCGGCTATCGCCAGTAAGCATCTTCGCAGCCGGCGCCTCTACGGTGGACCGGGTGACGCACTCGCACTCGCATTCACACAGCCTGTCCGGCCCCGCCCCGGTTGAGTCGCTGCCCGCCAGGATCGTCGTCGGGCTGCTGGTGGCGATCGGGGTGGCGGTCCTGGGTGGCGCCATCGCGCTGTGGCCCAGCCGGCAGCACGTCGCCATCCCCATGCCCTTCCAGAACGCGGCCGGCGGCGCCGTGAGCACGCAGGCCGGGCACGTGCTGTCCAGCGCCGTGGGTGACTGCGGCAGCCCGTCGGTCAGCCAGGTGCTCACCACCGCGCCCCAGCCGGCGCCGCCGGGCGCGGGCCGCTGCGTGCTGACCCAGGTGGCCATCGATTCCGGGCCCAACGCGGGCGCGAACACGTTGCTGGAGTCCTCCCCCGGTCCGGGCCAGCCGAAATTCGCGGTGGGAGACCGCATTCGCCTCGTCCGGCAGGTCGACGATCAAGGCGCCACCAGCTACGCCTTCTACGACTTCGAACGCGGCTGGTCGCTGGTCGCGCTGGCCATCGCGTTCGCGGTGGTGATCGTCGCCGTGGCGCGGTGGCGGGGACTGCTGGCGCTGGTGGGCATCGGGGTCGCGTTCGTGGTCCTGGTGGCGTTCTTGCTGCCTGCGTTGCGCGACGGCGCGCCCGCGGTTCCGGTGGCCCTGGTGGCCGCCGCGGCCATTCTGTACGCGGTCATCTATCTGGCGCACGGCGTGAGTCTACGGACCAGCGCCGCGCTGCTGGGCACTCTGACTTCGCTGCTGCTGGCCGCGGGATTGTCCTGGGCGGCAATACAATTGGCGCATTTGACCGGGTTGTCGGATGACCAGAACGCCACCGTCAGTGCGTACCTGGGCAACGTGTCGATCAGCGGCCTGCTGCTCGCCGGCTTCATCATCGGGTCGCTCGGCGTGCTCAACGATGTGACGGTGACGCAGGCGTCGACGGTGTTCGAGCTCGCCCACCTCGGTGGCTCGCGGCGCGCTATCTTCTTGGGCGCCATCCGAGTTGGACGCGACCACATCGCCAGCACGGTGTACACGCTGGTGCTGGCCTACGCCGGCAGCTCGCTGCCGTTGCTGCTGCTGTTCAGCGTGGCCAACCGCTCATTGACCGACGTGCT
Source organism: Mycobacterium sp. 852014-52450_SCH5900713 (assembly GCF_001667075.1). Taxonomy (GTDB): domain Bacteria; phylum Actinomycetota; class Actinomycetes; order Mycobacteriales; family Mycobacteriaceae; genus Mycobacterium. The sequence continues at coordinate 117,264 of NZ_LZIL01000031.1, forward strand.
GACCAGCGAAAGTGTGGCCATCGAGATCGCGCGGTCGGCGGTAGGCGGCATCGCGCTGGCGCTGTCGGTGCCGCTGACGACGGCGATTGCCGCGGCGCTGGCAAAGCCTAGTGAAATCGGCTCCGCTCCAACAGATCCAGCAGATAGCCGCCGTATCCGGACTTGAGCAGCGTGTGGGCGCGCTCGGCCAACTGCTCGTCGGTGATCCAGCCCCGCTGCCATGCCACTTCCTCGGGGACGCTGACCTTCAGGCCCTGCCGCCGTTCCAGCGTCCGCACGAAGTCGCTGGCGTCCAGCAGGGAGTCGAACGTGCCGGTGTCGAGCCACGCCGTTCCGCGGGCCATCACCTCGACCGAGAGCTGGCCTCGGTTGAGATAGATCTGGTTGACCTCGGTGATCTCGTATTCACCGCGCGCCGATTTCTTCAGGCCTTTGGCGATCTCGATCACGTCGTTGTCGTAGAAGTACAAGCCCGGCACCGCGTAATTGGACTTCGGTGTCTTGGGTTTCTCCTCCAGTGACAGCGCCGTGCCGTCGTCACTGAACTCGACGACCCCATACTCCGACGGGTTGGCCACCCAGTACGCGAAAACCGCTCCGCCGCTGATGTTTTGGAAACGGCTCAGGCTCGTGCCCAGGCCCGGCCCGTAGAAGATGTTGTCGCCCAACACCAACGACACCGAGTCGTTGCCGATGTGGTCGGCGCCCAGGACAAAGGCCTGGGCCAGACCATCGGGACTTTGCTGCGTCACGTAGCTGATGTTGATCCCGAATTGCGAGCCGTCTCCCAGGAGCCGCTGAAAGCCCGCCGCGTCGTGCGGGGTGGTGATCACCAGAATGTCCCGGATCCCGGCCATCATCAGGGTGGACAGCGGGTAGTAGATCATCGGTTTGTCGTACACCGGAAGCAGCTGCTTGCTGATGCCCACGGTGATCGGATGCAGGCGAGTGCCCGAGCCGCCGGCCAAGATGATCCCGCGCATGAGTGGCTCCCCTATTCCACGCTTAGTTGACGAGGTCGTTTTCGGTGAGTTCGGTCGCCGCCAGCGCCGACGCCAGGTCGTCGTGCCGGAACACGGACGTGACGTGGTCGTGGACCACGCGGAACGCTGACGCGGCGGTGGTCACGGCCCCGGGATTGTCCGGGGCGCTGACCTTCTGTTCGACGACGACGACCCCGTCGTGCACGTACATCCGGCCGAGTTCGGCCGTCGCGTGGCGGGAGGCGGCCCACCCGCGCAGCGCCTCGTGCCCCTGCGCGGCCCCGTGCGCGTCGCCGATCTCGATGTCGTCGCTGGACAACGCGACCAGCGTTTCCAGGTCGGCGGAGTCGAGCGCGTCGTGCCATGCCAGGACGGTGGCGATCTCCGAAGTGGTCATGTGTTGCAAGTTACCGTGTGTGCCCCGCCGCCGTGGCTAGAGCGGGGTGCGGTCCAGCCAGTTCTGCCACACACCCTCGTCGCCGAACAACTCAATGCCCGTGTCGGCGAGCGGCACCCGGCGCAGGATGGCCAGCAGCAGCTCGGTCGCGCCGCCCCGCAAGGCCGCGGTGCCCTTGCCGTGCTCGTGTGACCAGGTGATCCGGCTCCCGTCGACACCGATGGTCCACTCGCCGGCTTCGCCGAGCCCGGGGTCGGTGGCATGCAGATGCAGGGTGTTACCGGCCTCGAGCGGGAGCGCCGCCCCTTCGCCGCCGGCCTGGATCGCGACGCGCTCGAGCCATTCGGTGATCGCGTCGGCGGCTACGTCGGCGTTCAGGGTGAATTCCGCGCCCAGCGCGATGGCCGCGTCGGCCCGATGCACCGCCACCTCGTGCAGGCGGCGGCGGATCCACCAGTTCGTGGGCCGGGCGCCGAGAAAGGTCCACACCGGCGTTTCCACCCCCGTCAGCTCGACTGCGTCGACCAGCCGCTGCGCGCCCCCGTGCAGCCAGGAGATCGCGTCGGCCGGTTCGGGTGGCGGCTTGCCGCCCTCGACGGAACGGGGGTCGAGGAACTCCTCGAGCCGGTCGCGCACGATCTGCGCCGCCCAGCGGTCGCCCCGGCCCACGTGGCGCAGGAGCTGGCCCAGGGTCCACCCCGGGCAGGTCGGCACGGGCCTGGACTGGTCGGCATCGCGGAAAAGCTCCGAAAATGCGCGGTTTTCTTCCAGGAATGCACCGGCGAAGTCCACGCGGGTCAGGCTACGCCTCCGCTGCGCGCCGAACGTCACGCTGGCGTGGCGTTCGCCGGTCAGCGCCACGCTGGCGTGACGCTCGCGGCAGGACCCCTCAGGGCCGCGGCGCCCCCAGCCGGAACAGCCGCCAGCCCGCCTGCTTCCAGCGGGCGGCATCGAGGCAATTGCGGCCGTCGACGATGACCCTGGCCCGCACGCGGTCGGCCAGGTCGGCGGGGTCGAGGTCGATGAATTGGCGCCACTCGGTGAGGACGAGCACCGCGTCGGCGCGATCACACGCCTCCTCGACCGAGACCGCGTAATTCAACGTCGGGAACAGCCGCTGCGCGTTGTCCAGCGCCTTGGGGTCGTACACGTTGACCGCGGCGCCGTTGAGCTGCAGCTGGCCCGCGACGTTGAGCGCGGGCGAGTCGCGCACGTCGTCGGATTCGGGCTTGAACGCCGCGCCGAGCACGGCGATATTCGCGCCAAGCAGCGACCCGCCGCAGGCCGCGCTGGCGAGCTCCACCATCCGGGTGCGCCGGCGCATGTTGATGCTGTCGACCTCGCGCAGGAAGGTCAGCGCCTGGTCGGCTCCCAGTTCGCCGGCGCGGGCCATGAAGGCGCGGATGTCTTTGGGCAGGCAGCCCCCGCCGAAACCCAGTCCGGCGTTGAGGAATTGGCGGCCGATGCGCGGGTCGTAGCCGAGCGCGTCGGCCAGCACGCTGACGTCGGCGCCCGCGGCCTCGCATACCTCGGAGATGGCGTTGATGAACGAAATCTTGGTCGCCAGAAAGGCGTTGGCGGAGACCTTGACCAGCTCCGCGGTCTGCAGGTCCGTCACCAGGAACGGCACGCCCTCGGCGAGCAGGGGGCCGTAGAGTTCGCGGACCGCCGCCTCGGCCCGCGTCGAATGCTGTTGCACGCCAAGCACGATGCGGTCCGGATGCAGGGTGTCGTGCACCGCGTAGCCCTCGCGCAGGAACTCGGGGTTCCAGGCGATCTCGACGTCGACCCCGCGTGGCGCCAACGCGGCCGCCCGGTTGTTCAGCTCGGCCGCGGTTCCCACCGGAACGGTTGATTTCCCCACAAGTACCGACGATGTCGTCAGCCGCGGCACCAGCGCGTCGATGACGGCGTAGACGTGGCGCAGGTCGGCGCCGTACTCGCCCTTCTTCTGTGGCGTACCGACCCCGAGGAAATGCACGTCGGCGAACTCGGCCGCCATGTCGTAGTCGGTGGTGAACCGCAGTCGCCCCGTCGCCAGGTTCTTCGTCAGCAGCTTGCGCAGGCCGGGCTCGTAGAAGGGAATGTCACCGCCGGCGAGCTTGGCGACCTTGCCGGGGTCGATGTCGACCCCGACGACCTCGTGTCCCAGTTCCGCCATTCCGACCGCGTGGGTGGCACCCAGGTAACCGGTGCCGAAGACGGTGCATCGCATGTAACCGGTATACGTCGCCGCGATGAGCTAACTGCATCGCCGCGCTAAGCGGGAGGCAAACGACAGGTGACAGGTGGCCCCGAACCGACTAGTGACGGCCGAACCCGCCGTGACCACCGCCGAAACCGCCGTGGCCGCCGCCGAACCCCGGAATGCCGGGGATCCCGCCGCCACCGCCGCCGCGCGGCCCGTCCTCACCGCCGCCATGACCGCCACCGAAGCCGCCGCCGGGCGGCCCGCCGATGACCGGTCCACCGATGCCCGGTATCGGCAGCGGAATCGGCACAGGAATGGGCGCCACCGCGGGTGGCGGTGCGGGAGCCGGCGCGACCGGAATCGGGGCAGGCGCCGGGGCCTCGGGAACCGGAACGGGAGCGGGCGCCGCCGGGGCCGGGGCGGGCACCTGGGCCTCGGGAGCGGGTGCCGGGGCCGCCGGAGCTGGGGCGCGGGGCGCGGGTGCGGGTGCG
>NZ_LZIL01000032.1 GCF_001667075.1 Mycobacterium sp. 852014-52450_SCH5900713
CCCCCCCCCCTCTTTTTTTTTACATGCACAATCCGCCTTCCGCGATGCAGCGTAGTCTCGTGGGCTGGGAGATGTGTATAAGCCACAGGCACCGGAGGCGGCGCCGGTGCCGGGCTGGGGGGCGGGGTCACCGCCGGCGACTTGCCCATCGCCAACAGCATTTCGCCGGTTCGCCGGGACAACTGCCAACCCCCTTGGAAGGGCGTGAATTCCATGGGGAAGTGAAAGCTGGCGTTTGCCGGCTGGGCGGTGTTGACGTCGATGGTCGCCACCACGTCGGCGGGGGTCTTGTCCGACCAGGCGATGTCGTGCGCGACGAAGTTCATGGGTAGGTAGCCGTTGTCGCGCAACGCGTTGGAAAACTTGCCCAGGGTGTCCGCGCTTTCGGGGGTCGCGCCTTCGACCAGACCCACCTTGTTGATACCGGATACGTTCGGGTCGACGAGCCGGGTCAAGATGTCGGTAAGGGCTTCAGGCGTCGGCAGCGGGGTAGTCGGAAAACTAGCGACCGTGCTCGACGTGGCTGGGGCCGCCGCGGGCACGGAGGAGGCAATTCGGGGTTGCTGATGCGACGAACATCCCGAGAGTCCGACCGCCGCCAGGATGGTGGCGGCGCTCAACGTTGCGGACAGGTGTCGGTGCATCCCGTCGATCAGGCCGGCTGCGGGGTCGGGACGCTGTGCGGAGGGGGCACCCGGCGCGCGGTCGGGCCAACGGGTGCAACTGAACTCACACCCGCGCTCGCCGCGCCGACGTCGGCTGAGCCGACTAGGCCGGTGGCGAGGCTTTTTGCGGTCACAGCGGCCCTTTCGATCAGCGAGATTAGTGGCCGAGATTACCAGCGAGACGAAAATCTTAACTTTTCGTGGGTATTTGACTCCGCACATCATTGGTCAATCGCCGGTAGCTTTGAAGTATCCACCGCGCCAATTCGGTGTGGGAAAGGAGCGCAACATGGGTGGCTCAGAGCGTTCTGAATCATTCGGTACCCCCCGTGAGTCAGGCATGTCCCCCGGCGATGCTGCCGAATTGGAAGAATTACGCCGCGAGGCAGCGCTGCTGCGCGAGCAACTCGAGCATGCGGCCGGGCAAGGCGGCGCCCGCTCCGCGCGCGATGTGCATCAACTGGAAGCCCGCATCGACTCGCTTGCGGCCCGCAACTCGAAGTTGATGGAGACGCTCAAAGAGGCGCGCCAGCAACTACTGGCGTTGCGGGAGGAAGTCGATCGGCTCGGGCAGCCGCCGAGTGGTTACGGCGTATTGTTGGGCGCGCACGAGGACGACACCGTCGATGTGTTCACCTCGGGCCGCAAGATGCGCCTGACCTGCTCGCCGAACATCGAGGTCGCGTCGCTGCGCAAGGGCCAGACGGTTCGCCTCAACGAGGCGCTGACGGTCGTCGAGGCCGGCACCTACGAATCGGTCGGCGAGATCTCCACGTTGCGTGAGCTGTTGGCCGACGGGCACCGCGCGTTGGTCGTCGGTCACGCCGACGAGGAGCGCATCGTCTGGCTGGCGGAGCCGCTGGTGGCCGAGGACCTGCCGGAGGGACACCCCGACGCCCTCAACGACGACACCAGGCCGCGCAAGCTGCGGCCGGGCGACTCGTTGCTGGTCGACACCAAGGCGGGCTACGCGTTCGAGCGCATCCCCAAGGCCGAGGTCGAAGACCTGGTGCTGGAAGAGGTGCCCGACGTCAGCTACCAGGACATCGGTGGCCTGACTCGCCAGATCGAGCAGATCCGCGATGCGGTGGAGCTGCCCTTCCTGCACAAGGAGCTGTACCGGGAGTACGCGCTGCGCCCGCCCAAGGGTGTGTTGCTGTACGGCCCGCCCGGCTGTGGGAAGACGTTGATCGCCAAGGCGGTGGCGAACTCGCTGGCGAAGAAGATGGCCGAGGTGCGTGGGGACGACGCGCGCGAGGCGAAGTCCTACTTCCTCAACATCAAGGGCCCGGAGCTGCTGAACAAGTTCGTCGGCGAGACCGAGCGGCACATCCGGCTGATCTTCCAGCGGGCCCGCGAGAAGGCGTCCGAGGGAACACCGGTGATCGTGTTCTTCGACGAGATGGACTCGATATTCCGCACCCGCGGCACCGGCGTCTCCTCCGATGTCGAGACCACCGTGGTCCCGCAGCTGCTGAGTGAGATCGACGGGGTGGAGGGGCTCGAGAACGTCATCGTGATCGGCGCCTCCAACCGTGAGGACATGATCGACCCCGCGATCCTGCGGCCCGGCCGTCTGGACGTGAAGATCAAGATCGAGCGGCCCGATGCCGAAGCGGCGCAAGACATCTTCTCGAAGTACCTGGTCGAGACGCTGCCGGTGCATGCCGACGATCTCGCCGAGTTCGGGGGCGACCGTTCGGCCTGCATCCGGGCGATGATCGAAAAGGTCGTCGAGCGGATGTACGCCGAGATCGACGACAACCGGTTCCTGGAGGTCACCTACGCCAACGGTGACAAGGAAGTCATGTACTTCAAGGACTTCAACTCCGGAGCCATGATCCAGAACGTCGTCGACCGGGCGAAGAAGAACGCGATCAAGTCGGTGCTGGAAACCGGGCAACCGGGTCTGCGCATCCAGCATCTGCTCGACTCGATCGTGGACGAGTTCGCCGAGAACGAGGACCTGCCCAACACCACCAACCCCGATGACTGGGCACGGATTTCGGGTAAGAAGGGCGAGCGGATCGTCTACATCCGCACGCTGGTCACCGGCAAGAGCTCGAGCGCATCGCGGGCCATCGACACCGAATCCAACCTCGGCCAATACCTGTAAGGCGGCGCGCCGGCGCGGTGCGGTTCAGCGTCAGTCGGTCACCAACGAGTAGCTGTTGGTCAGATTGTCCTGCAGCACTTGGGCCGCCCGGGTCCGGGTGTCCACGCGCAGCTCGTCGGTGAGGACACGGGGCTGGTAGGTCCACCCCGCCGGCAGGTCGAGCCGGTCGGCGAGTCGCGGCAAATCGGCTTGCGACAGGTTGGGGTCGGCGACTTGGCTCAGGGTCTGCATCACCCAGTGCTGTCCCTGGGGGTCGATGAGTTCGTAGATCTGTTGTCCGGCGTTGAAGACGAAGACGGTGTGGCGATTGACCTTGTTGGGGACATAGGGCGCGGGATTCATCGAGGACAACAGGACCGTCGCCTGCTGGATCATCTCGATGCCGCCGAAGGTCTTGGTCACCTGCGGACCTTGGGCTTGTTTCTCGATGGCGTTCATCAGCCAGTACCGCGGACCGTTGAGCAGCGCTGCGGCCACGCCGTTTTCGGCGGCGATGGCGTGCGGGTCGAGCGCGGACCACAGTTCGGCGGGGCAGTCGTTGAGCGGAAAGCTGTTGTAGACCGTTGCCTGCGGGCCGGCCTCGCCGGAAGTTACCAGTAGCACTTCGCCGTAGCGTTTTCCGGCCAGGTCGAGCGAGTGTTTACCGACGTGGTCGGATTCGGGGGCGGACACACGGTGAAGTTAGTCACTACCGTCGGTGCCGTCAACAGCAAGCGCGGACGGCGCGACCGCGCCGCGGTAGCGGTTGCGGGCCGCCAGGGCGGTGTGTAGATCGTCGATCAGCGGGTCGAGGAACATCCCCCGATACTCGGCGTCGTCGACCGCGCGGGCGCTGATGTACATGAACGTCAGCGCGCCCAGGAACAGGCACATGTGGATCAGCGAATCTGGCGCCGGGAACGTGAAGCCGAATACCGTCGAGGTGGTGGCCGTGTTGTGCGCCCATTCCTTGAGTAGTGGTGGCGTCAAGATAATCAGGCCCAGCACCAGATACATCGTCGCGCCGACGGCGGCCACCACCAGGATCTCGATGAGTTGTGAGGTCGCAAGCAGGAACACCACGTTGAGGCGTTCTGCGCGTTTCAGGGGGGTGCCGGCCGCGGGGTCATGCATCGTCGCAAACGGTGTGCCGTCGAGGTTCTCACTACCTTGGGGCAGCGACGCCGTCGACTTCAACAGGGGTCGCACTCGTTCCACGGTCTTGGACACGACGAAGGTCCCCGCAATGCCGAGCAGGAAAACGATTGCCAGCGAAAGTCTTTCGCCGTTGATGTTCGCCGCCATCAGCCAGACGTAGGTGTTGAAGAACACCAACGCGGTCAGCAGCACGATGGGCAGGGCGCGGACCGCCAGCGTGCCAACCGTGGACAGGTGCTCCATCGTCATGCGCACCGCCCACGCGAACACCGACCCAACGCCGCTGCCGGTCAGCACCAACACCAGGACCAGGATGACGGCGTGCCGGGTCAACTGCATGGGGCCGGATTCGATGACACCGCACGCGATCGCGAGGCCCAGTGCCACGGTCGCGACGGTCGCGCGGTTGCGCCCGCTCGACGTCCGCGATACCAGCCAACCGGCCAGGGCGGCCAGCGGGAGAGCGACCGCGAGCAGCGCCAGAATCACCCACTGGTGAGTCGTCGGCGTTCCGCTGATGAAGACCTCTTTGCCGTCGCTGACGAAATAGACGCCCAGCAGGCAGACCTCCACCGCCGCCCAGGCCGCCAGCGCGGGAGCGCACCGCGGCCACAGCCGCCGCCACCGGCCGCGCCGGGTCAGCACCGACGGCAACCCACGCTCTAAGAACCACTGTTCAGCCGCGGCCGCCTGCCTGCGGTCCGGCGTGCGGCGCGGAGTTGGGTCCACATCCGGTCACCCTAGTGGCGCGGCAACCTCGTGCCGGGCGTTTTCCCCCTGCGCGAGGACGGATCGTCGCCCGGCCTACGCTGAACGCATGCAACGGATTATCGGGACGGAGGTCGAGTACGGCATTTCGTCGCCGTCCGACCCGACCGCCAACCCGATCCTCACCTCGACCCAAGCGGTGTTGGCCTATGCGGCCGCCGCCGGCATTCAACGCGCCAAGCGCACCCGATGGGACTACGAGGTGGAATCGCCACTGCGCGACGCCCGCGGTTTCGACCTGAGCCGCTCGGCGGGTCCGCCCCCGGTGGTCGACGCCGACGAGGTCGGCGCCGCCAACATGATCCTGACCAACGGGGCGCGGCTCTACGTCGACCACGCCCATCCCGAGTACTCGGCGCCCGAGTGCACCGACCCGCTCGACGCGGTCGTCTGGGACAAGGCCGGCGAGCGGGTGATGGAGGCCGCCGCCCGGCACGTCGCCAGCGTGCCCGGGGCCGCCAAGCTGCAGCTCTACAAGAACAATGTGGACGGCAAAGGCGCCTCCTACGGCGCGCACGAAAACTACCTGATGTCGCGGCAGACGCCGTTTTCGTCGATCATCGCCGGACTGACCCCCTTTCTGGTGTCCCGGCAGGTGGTGACCGGCTCCGGCCGGGTCGGCATCGGGCCGTCCGGTGACGAGCCCGGCTTCCAGCTGTCGCAGCGCTCCGATTACATCGAGGTCGAGGTCGGCCTCGAAACCACGCTCAAGCGGGGCATCATCAACACCCGCGACGAACCGCACGCCGACGCCGACCGGTACCGCAGGTTGCACGTCATCATCGGCGACGCCAACCTGGCCGAGACGTCGACCTATCTGAAGCTGGGCACCACGGCGCTGGTGCTGGACCTGATCGAAGTCGGCCCGGAGCACGGGATCGACCTGAGCGACTTGGTGCTGGCCAGGCCGGTGCACGCGGTCCACGCGATCAGCCGCGATCCGTCCCTGCGGGCCGTCGTGGCGCTGGCCGACGGTCGCGAATTGACGGCCCTTGCGTTGCAACGGATTTACCTGGACCGGGTGGCGAAGCTGGTCGACAGCCGCGACCCCGACCCCCGCGCCGCCGACATCGTCCAGACCTGGGCCCAGGTGCTCGACCAACTCGAGCGGGACCCGATGGAATGCGCCGAGGTGCTCGACTGGCCGGCCAAGCTGCGGCTGCTGGAGGGCTTCCGGCAGCGGGAGAATCTCAGCTGGTCGGCGCCGCGGCTACACCTGGTCGATCTGCAGTATTCCGATGTCCGGCTGGACAAGGGCCTGTACAACCGGCTCGTCGCGCGTGGCTCGATGAAGCGTCTGGTCACCGAACACCAGGTGCTGGAGGCCGTGGACAACCCGCCGACGGACACGCGCGCGTACTTCCGGGGTGAATGCCTGCGCAGGTTCGGCGCCGACATCGCCGCGGCCAGTTGGGACTCGGTGATCTTCGACCTGGGTGGCGACTCGCTGGTTCGGATTCCGACGCTTGAGCCGCTGCGCGGCAGTAAGGCGCACGTCGGAGCACTGCTGGATTCGGTGGATAGCGCCGCCGAACTGGTGGAACAACTCACCAGCTGAGCCGGTTAAACCGGGGAACGTCGGGGTTGACCGGTAGGGTAGAGATACCAGCGGGGCAGTGTGGCTGACGAACCAAGCAAGCCGCTGAACAAGTTCACATGAAGCAGGAGGCCGGCGATGGCTCAGGAGCAGACCAAGCGTGGCGGTGGTGGTGGCGACGACGACGATTTCGCCGACAGCACGGCCGCGGGCCAGGAGCGCCGCGAGAAGCTAGCCGAGGACACCGACGATCTGCTCGACGAGATCGATGACGTCCTCGAAGAGAACGCTGAAGACTTCGTCCGGGCATACGTCCAAAAGGGCGGACAGTGACCTGGCCCTTCTCTGACCGTCTCTCCGCTAACTCCCCCCTCCCGGCAAATCCCGCCGTAGACCTGTCGTCGTTTGCTGACTTCCTGCGCCGTCAAGCGCCGGAGCTGCTGCCGGCGACTCTCGGCGGCGCGCAAGCCGGCGGGGCCGGCTCGCAGCTGCCGCACGGCACGACCATCGTGGCCCTGAAATATCCCGGTGGCGTTGTCATCGCCGGCGACCGTCGCTCTACCCAGGGCAACATGATCGCCGGGCGTGACGTGAAAAAGGTATACGTCACCGACGACTACACCGCCACGGGCATCGCGGGCACCGCGGCCATCGCCGTCGAGTTCGCCCGCCTCTACGCGGTGGAACTCGAGCACTACGAGAAGCTCGAAGGTGTGCCGCTCACGTTCGCCGGCAAGGTGAACCGGCTCGCGATCATGGTGCGCGGAAACCTGGCCGCCGCGATGCAGGGACTGGTGGCGCTGCCGCTGCTGGCGGGCTACGACATCCACGCGGCCGACCCCGAGGGAGCCGGCCGGATCGTCTCGTTCGACGCCGCCGGCGGCTGGAACGTGGAAGAAGAGGGCTACCAGTCGGTGGGGTCGGGGTCGATCTTCGCCAAGTCGTCGATCAAGAAGTTGTACTCGCGCGTCGTCGACGCCGATTCCGCGGTGCGGGTGGCCGTCGAGGCGCTGTACGACGCCGCCGATGACGATTCCGCCACCGGCGGACCCGACTTGGTGCGCGGTATTTACCCGACGGCGGTCACCATCGGTGCCGAAGGGGCGGCCGAGGTGCCCGAGCGGCGGATCGCCGAGCTGGCCCGCGAAGTTATCGAAAGTCGCTCGCGCGCCGATACTTTCGGCCCCGATGGCGGTGAGAAGTGAGCTTTCCTTATTTCATATCGCCCGAGCAGGCGATGCGCGAGCGCAGCGAGCTCGCACGCAAAGGCATCGCGCGCGGCAAGAGCGTGGTCGCGCTGGTCTACGCCGGTGGTGTGCTGTTTGTGGCGGAGAACCCGTCGCGGTCCCTGCAGAAGATCAGCGAGCTCTACGATCGCGTGGGCTTCGCAGCCGCGGGCAAGTTCAACGAGTTCGATAATCTGCGGCGCGGCGGAATCCAGTTCGCCGACACCCGGGGCTACGCGTACGACCGCCGCGACGTCACCGGCCGCCAGCTGGCCAACGTCTACGCCCAGACTTTGGGCACCATCTTCACCGAGCAGGCCAAGCCGTACGAGGTGGAGTTGTGCGTCGCCGAGGTGGCGCACTACGGCGAGACGAAACCGCCTGAGTTGTACCGCATCACCTACGACGGGTCGATCGCCGATGAGCCGCATTTCGTGGTGATGGGCGGTACGACGGAGCCGATCACCACCGCGCTCAAGGAGTCCTACGCCGAGAACGCCGACCTGCGCGACGCGACGCAGATCGCTGTGAAGGCGTTGCGGGCCGGCAGTGCCGACGGTTCCAACGGGGATCTTTCTCCGGATGTGGGCAGCCTGGAGGTTGCCATCCTGGACGTCAGCCGGCCGCGGCGGGCGTTCCGGCGGATCAACCGGGCCGCCCTGGAAAACCTGTTGCACGAGGGAGATTCGAAGCAGCCGGAAAGCAACGGCGAAGCGCCGGATTCCAACGGCGACTCCGCGGGCTGAATCGGGCGTGTCCGCGCGTGTTCGCTATCGGCAGAACACCGAGCGCACGGGTGCGGTTCTGGGACCGCTGGTACCCAGGGTGCTGGTGAGCCGTCGCCGGAGGCGCTAGCGGGCCGCGGGAAAGTCGTCGGGACCCGTAGGCGCGGCTTCCGCGCCCTCCCGGTCGGACAACCAGTACCCTCGATTACGTGCAGCGACGAATTATGGGCATCGAGACCGAGTTCGGTGTCACCTGCACCTTCCACGGCCATCGCCGCCTGTCCCCGGACGAGGTCGCCCGTTATCTCTTCCGGCGCGTCGTGTCCTGGGGGCGCAGCTCCAACGTTTTCCTCCGCAACGGTGCCCGCCTGTATCTCGACGTGGGCAGCCACCCCGAGTACGCGACGGCCGAGTGCGACAGCCTGGTACAGCTGGTCACCCACGACCGGGCCGGCGAATGGGTGCTGGAAGACCTGCTCATCGACGCCGAACAGCGGCTCGCCGACGAGGGCATCGGCGGCGACATCTACCTGTTCAAGAACAACACCGATTCGGCGGGCAACTCCTACGGCTGCCACGAGAACTACCTGATCGTGCGGGCCGGCGAGTTCTCCCGGATCTCCGATGTGTTGCTGCCGTTCCTGGTCACCCGCCAGCTGATCTGCGGGGCCGGCAAGGTGCTGCAAACCCCCAAGGCGGCGACGTTCTGCCTTTCCCAACGTGCCGAGCACATCTGGGAGGGTGTCTCCTCGGCCACCACCCGCAGCCGTCCGATCATCAACACCCGCGACGAGCCGCACGCCGACGCCGAGAAGTACCGGCGGTTGCACGTGATCGTCGGCGACTCCAACATGTGCGAGACCACCACCATGCTCAAGGTGGGGACCGCGGCGCTGGTGCTGGAAATGATCGAGGCCGGCGTTCCCTTCCGCGACTTCTCGCTGGACAACCCCATCCGCGCCATCCGGGAGGTCAGCCACGATGTCACCGGCCGCCGGCCGGTGCGGCTGGCCGGCGGGCGTCAGGCCAGCGCGCTGGACATCCAGCGCGAGTACTACACCCGCGCCGTCGAACACCTGCAGACCCGCGAGCCCAACGCCCAGATCGAGCAGGTCGTGGACCTGTGGGGGCGTCAGCTCGACGCTGTCGAGAGCCAGGACTTCGCCAAGGTCGACACCGAAATCGACTGGGTGATCAAGCGCAAGCTGTTCCAGCGCTACCAGGACCGCTACAACATGGAGCTGTCCGACCCCAAGATCGCCCAGCTGGACCTGGCCTATCACGACATCAAGCGCGGGCGCGGCGTGTTCGACCTGCTGCAGCGCAAGGGCCTTGCGGCGCGCGTGACCACCGACGAGGAAATCACGGAGGCGGTCGACCATCCGCCCCAGACCACCCGCGCCCGGCTGCGTGGCGAGTTCATCAGCGCCGCCCAGGCCGCGGGCCGCGACTTCACCGTCGACTGGGTGCACCTCAAGCTCAACGACCAGGCCCAACGCACCGTGCTGTGCAAAGACCCCTTCCGGGCGGTCGACGAGCGGGTCAAGCGGCTGATCGCCAGCATGTAGCTCCACCGCTCACCATTGGTCGCACCAGTCACACCAGTCCCGCCAGGGCGGCCCATGCTCCCGCCGGAAACGTGATAGCGCCGGCGCTATCAAATTCTCGAAGGCTGTGGTGCTCGCCGGCTCGTGACTGGTGTGGCGATTGTTAATGGTGCGACTCGCCAGCCGGTGCAGGCGCGGCGCGAGCGCCAGCTATAACCTGGTGCGAATGGCGACCTCGAAAGTCGAGCGGTTGGTCAATCTCGTCATCGCCCTGCTGTCCACCCGCGGCTACATCAGCGCGGAGAAGATCAGGTCCAGCGTGGCCGGGTACGCGGACAGTCCCAGCGCCGAGGCGTTCTCCCGCATGTTCGAGCGCGACAAGAACGAGCTGCGCGATCTGGGCATACCGCTGGAGGTCGGCAGGGCGTCGGCCCAGGATCCCACCGAGGGCTACCGCATCAACCGCGACGCCTACTCGCTGCCGGCAGTCGAGCTGACTTCGGACGAGGCGGCCGCGGTAGCCGTCGCGACGCAATTGTGGGAGTCGCCCGAGCTGATCACCGCCACCCAGGGCGCGTTGCTCAAGCTGCGTGCTGCCGGGGTGGACGTCGACCCCGACGCGCCGGTGGCCATCGCCTCCCCGGCCGGCGTGCCCGGGCTGCGCGGGTCGGAGGAGGTTCTCGGAGTCCTGTTGTCGGCCATCGATTCCCGGCAGGCGGTGCAGTTCCCGCACCGGCCGTCGCGGGCCGAGCCGTACAGCATGCGCACCGTGGAACCGTGGGGCGTCGTGACCCAGAAGGGTCGCTGGTATCTGGTGGGCCACGACCGCGACCGCGACGCCACTCGCACCTTTCGGCTGTCGCGAATCGGCGCCGAGGTCAGGCCGATCGGCCCACCCGGGGTGGTCGTCGTGCCCGAGGACGTGGACCTGCGCCAGATCGTCGCCCGCACGGTGGCCGAGATCCCGACCGGTGGGCAGGCGCGGGTGTGGGTCGCCGACGGGCGGGCCACCGCGTTGCGGCGCGCCGGGACGTCGACCGGCACGCGGCAGCTGGGCGGCCGCGACGGCGACGTGGTCGAAATCGACATCGGATCCAGCGACCGGTTGGCCCGCGACATCGCCGGCTATGGGGCCGACGCCATAGTGCTCGAGCCGCAGTCCCTGCGCGACGACGTGCTGGCGCGGCTGCGCGCCCACGTGGAGGAGGCGAACCAGCCATGACCCCCATATCCACGCGATTGATCCGGCTGCTCAACATGGTGCCGTATTTCCAGGCCAACCCGCGGGTCACTCGGGCCAAGGCGGCCGCCGACCTCGGGGTATCCGCCAAGCAACTGGAAGAGGACCTCAACCAGCTGTGGATGTGCGGCCTGCCCGGTTACTACCCGGGTGACCTGATCGACTTCCAATTCTCCGGCGACACCATCGAGGTGACGTTCTCCGCGGGCATCGACCGGCCGCTCAAGCTCACCTCACCGGAGGCCACCGGTCTGTTGGTGGCGTTGCGGGCACTCGCCGATATCCCGGGCGTCGTCGACCCGGAGGCGGCACGCAGCGCGATCGCCAAGATCGAGGCCGCGGCCGGCGCCATCGGGCACGACGCCACCGGCTCGGTGGCAGCGGTCGACGAGCCCGCGCCCGCGGAAAGCCGCGCGGCGGCCGCGGTCCGCACGGCCGTCCAGCACAAACGCGCGCTGGCCATCGACTATTACTCCGCGTCGCATGACACCCTTACCAGCCGGATCGTCGACCCCGTCCGGGTACTGCTGATCGGTGGCCACAGCTACCTGGAGGCCTGGTCGCGGGAATCGGACGGTGTGCGGCTGTTCCGCTTCGACCGGATCGTCGATGCCACCGAGTTGGACGAGCCGGCGGCCCCGCCCGAACTGGCGCTGCAGGCCCCGCCGGACACGTCGTTGTTCGACGGAGATCCGTCACTGCCGTCGGCCAAACTGCGGGTCGCGCCCTCGGCGTCGTGGATGTTCGAGTACTACCCGATGCGTGAGGTGCGGGAGTTGCCGGACGGATCCTGCGACGCGGTGATGACCTACGCCTCCGAGGACTGGATGACGCGCCTCGTGCTGGGCTTTGGGTCGGACGTGCGGGTGCTTGAACCGGAATCACTCGCGAGACGTGTCCGGGATGCGGCGGCCGCGGCGTGCGAGTCCTATCAGGCGCTTACCCACTGAGGTCACGGCGCGGGCGCCCCGGGGGACCGTCGCACTGCGGTAGCATCGGGTAGACGTCTGGAGGTAATCAAAGTGGGCAGTCTTAGTCCGTGGCACTGGGCGATCCTCGCCGTGGTGGTGATCCTGCTTTTTGGTGCCAAGAAGCTCCCCGATGCAGCACGTTCGTTGGGCAAGTCGATGCGCATCTTCAAGTCTGAGCTGCGCGAAATGCAGAGCGAGAACAAAGCGGAGTCGTCGGCCCTGGAGACGAACAGCGCGACCAACAGTGCCCCCTCCGCCGCGAACCCCACTCCCGTGCAGTCGCAGCGGGTCGACGCCCCGGCGGCGGCTCCCGAGCAGGGGCACTCCGAAGCTCGCCCGGCGTAGCCGGCCATCGTCGTCGCGGTGCCCGAACGCCACTGAACGAGCGTCGTGAAAGTTTTCAAGGTTTCAGCGCGCACTGCCGGCGTGCTGAGGCGCCTCAATCCGCGTAACAGGCGCAGCCGCACCAATCCCGACGCGACGATGTCGCTCGTCGACCACCTGACGGAGCTGCGCACGCGTCTGCTGCTCTCGCTGGCCGCCATCCTGGTCACCACGATCTTCGGGTTCGTCTGGTACTCGCATTCGATCTTCGGGCTGGAAAGCCTCGGCGAGTGGCTGCGCCATCCGTACTGCTCGCTGCCTCAATCCGCACGCGCGAGCATCAGTGCCGACGGTCAATGCCGGCTGCTGGCCACGGCCCCGTTCGACCAGTTCATGTTGCGGCTCAAGGTCGGGCTGACCGCCGGGGTCGTGCTGGCCTGCCCTGTGTGGTTCTACGAGCTGTGGGCGTTCATCACGCCGGGGCTCTACCAGAAGGAGCGGCGCTTCGCGGTCGGGTTCGTCGTCCCCGCGGCCGTGCTGTTCGTCGCTGGCGCGGTGCTGGCGTACTTCGTGCTGTCCAAGGCGCTGGGCTTCTTGCTGACCGTCGGCAGCGACGTGCAGGTGACCGCGCTGTCCGGGGACCGGTATTTCGGATTCCTGATCAACCTGTTGGTCGTGTTTGGGGTCAGCTTCGAATTTCCGCTGCTGATCGTCATGCTCAACATGACGGGCATGCTGCCCTACGAGCGGCTCAAGTCGTGGCGGCGCGGCCTGATTTTCGCGATGTTCGTGTTCGCGGCCGTCTTCACCCCCGGGTCCGACCCGTTCTCGATGACCGCCCTCGGCGTGGCGCTGTCGGTGCTCCTCGAGTTCGCCATCCAGATCGCCCGCCTGCACGACAGGCGGAAGGCCAAGCGCGAAGCCCAGGCGGTGATCCCGGACGACGAGGCATCGGTCATCGAGCCGCCCGCACCGGTACAGGACCCGGTCTGGGAGCCGTCGTTCACCGGCCAGCATGACGATGTCACCTAACCCGTCGGTGCCACAGGACGTGACGGAGCTCGTCGAGCTGACCCGATTCACCGCGGAACTGCCCTTTGCGCTTGACGGCTTTCAGCAGCGGGCGTGCGCCGCGCTCGAGCGCGGTCACGGCGTGCTGGTCTGCGCGCCGACGGGGGCGGGCAAGACGGTGGTGGGCGAATTCGCCGTGCACCTGGCGCTGGCCGCGGGCGGCAAGTGCTTCTACACCACGCCACTCAAGGCGCTGAGCAATCAGAAGCACACCGACCTGACCGCGCGCTACGGGCGCGACCGGATCGGCCTGCTGACCGGTGACATGTCGGTGAACGCCGACGCTCCCGTGGTGGTGATGACCACTGAGGTGCTGCGCAACATGCTCTACGCCGATTCGCCTGCGCTGCAAGGGCTTTCCTACGTGGTGATGGATGAGGTGCATTTCCTGGCCGACCGGATGCGCGGCCCGGTATGGGAGGAAGTGATCCTGCACCTGCCCGACGAGGTGCGAGTGGTCAGCCTGTCGGCGACGGTGAGCAACGCCGAGGAATTCGGCGGCTGGATCCAGACGGTGCGGGGCGATACGACCGTAGTGGTCGACGAGCATCGGCCGGTGCCGCTGTGGCAACACGTCTTGGTGGGCAAGCGCCTCTTCGACCTGTTCGACTACCGCGGCTCCGAAGCCGGCGGACAGCCGATCGCCGGCCACGAGTCGCGCGTGAGCCCGGACCTGGTGCGCCACATCGCGCATCGCCGGGAGGCGGACCGGATGTCGGACTGGCAGCCGCGCAGGTCGCGGGGCGGGCGCGGTGCGCCTGGCCGGCCGCGGTTCTATCGTCCGCCCGGCCGGGCGGACGTGATCGCGACGCTGGACTCCGAGGGGCTGCTGCCGGCGATCACGTTCGTGTTCTCCCGCGCCGGCTGCGACGCCGCCGTCCAGCAGTGCCTGCGCTCGCCGCTGCGGCTGACCACCGAGGAGGAGCGCGCGCAGATCGCCGAGGTGATCGAGCACCGGTGCGGTGATCTTGCCGACGCCGACCTGGCGGTGCTCGGCTACTACGAGTGGCGCGAGGGGCTGTTGCGCGGTCTGGCGGCCCACCACGCCGGGATGTTGCCTGTTTTCCGGCACACCGTCGAGGAGCTGTTCACCGCCGGGCTGGTCAAGGCGGTCTTCGCTACCGAGACCTTGGCGCTCGGCATCAACATGCCCGCCCGCACGGTGGTGCTCGAACGTCTGGTGAAGTTCAACGGCGAGCAGCACATGCCGCTGACGCCGGGGGAGTACACGCAGCTGACCGGGCGCGCCGGGCGGCGCGGCATCGACGTCGAGGGCCACGCGGTGGTGCTGTGGAATCCCACCGACGAGAACACCGAGCCGGCCGCCGTGGCGGGCCTGGCGTCCACCCGCACCTTCCCGCTGCGCAGCTCGTTCGCCCCGTCGTACAACATGACGATCAACCTCGTGCAACAGATGGGTCCCGAGCAGGCCCATCGGCTGCTGGAGCAGTCGTTCGCCCAGTATCAGGCCGACCGCTCGGTGGTCGGCCTGGTCCGCGGCATCGAGCGCGGCACGGCGATGCTCGGCGAGATCGCCGCCGAGCTCGGCGGGCCGAAGGCGCCGATCCTGGACTATGCCCGGATGCGTGCGCGCATCACCGAGATGGAGCGCGCGCAGTCCCGCGCGTCGCGGCTGCAGCGGCGGCAGGCGGCCAGTGACGCGCTGGCCGCGCTGCGGCGCGGGGACATCATCAACATCACCCACGGCCGGCGCGGCGGGCTGGCGGTGGTATTGGAATCCGCCCGCGACGGCGACGATCCGCGCCCGCTGGTGCTCACCGAAAACCGCTGGGCCGGCCGGATTTCGACGGCCGACTACTCGGGAGCGGCGGCCCCGGTCGGTTCGATGCCGTTGCCCAAGAGGGTCGAGCACCGGCAACCGCGGGTCCGTCGTGACCTGGCGTCCGCGCTGCGGTCGGCGGCCGCCGGGTTGGCCGTTCCGGCGAGGCGGCGCAGCGGTCGCGGCGACGACGACGGCTTCCACGACCCCGAGCTGGCGTCGTTGCGCGAGGAGCTTCGTCGGCACCCGTCGCACAACGAACCCGGCGTGGAGGCCCAGGTCCGGCAGGCCGAGCGCTACCTGCGCATCGAACGCGACAACGCCCAATTGGAGAAAAAGGTTGCCGCCGCGACCAATTCGCTGGCGCGGACGTTCGACCGGATCGTCGGCCTGCTCACCGAGCGTGGCTTCATTCGAGGCCCGGAAACCGATCCCCACGTCACCGACGACGGCCGGCTGCTGGCTCGCATCTACAGCGAGAGCGACCTCCTGGTCGCCGAATGCCTGCGCACCGGCGCGTGGGCCGATCTGAAGCCCGCCGAGCTGGCCGCGGTGGTCTCGGCGGTGCTGTACGAGAGCAGGGGCTCTGAGGGCCCGCGGGCGGCCTTCGCCGCCGAGGCGCCCACCCAGCACGTGCGGCAGGCGCTGCAGCAAACGTCGCGGTTGTCGTATGCGTTGCGCACCGACGAGCAGACACACCGGATCGCACCCAGTCGGGAGCCCGACGACGGTTTCGTCAACGTCATGTATCGCTGGGCCAAGACCGGCGACCTGGCCGCCGCGCTGGCGGCCGTCGACCCGGCCGGCACCGGCTCGCCGCTGCTGGCGGGGGATTTCGTGCGCTGGTGCCGGCAGGTGCTCGATCTGTTGGACCAGATTCGCAACGCCGCCCCGGACCCCGAGCTGCGCGCCACCGCCAAGCGCGCCATCAACGACGTTCGGCGCGGCGTCGTCGCTGTTGACGCCGGGTAGGCTGAGCCGAAGCTACCGTAGATGCGGAAATCACAACGCCGATGATTCGTGCCGAGACACAAGGGGCTGAGGAGAGACGATGAGCGGACCGCAGGGACCGGAACAGCAGTGGCAACCGCCCGGCCAGGGCGATCACTCCTCCGAGCCGACCCAGGTCGGCTCGCCCTGGCAGCAGCAGCCGGGCCAGGAGGCGACCTGGCAGGCCCCGGCTTACACGCCGCCCGCCGATTACCCGCAGTACCAACAGCCGGCCGAGCAGGCCTACCCTCAGCAATACCCGCAGCAGCCCGGATATCAGCAGCCCGGGCAATACGGGCAGCCCGGTCAATATGCGCAGCCCGGCCAGTACGGGCAGCCGGGGCAATACGGCCAGCCGGGTCAGTACCAGCAGCCGGGGCAATACGGTCAGCCGGGACAGTACGGTCAGCCCGGACAATACGGTCAGCCGGGCCAGTACCCGCAGCAGTACCCGCCGTACGAGCAGCAGCCGGCCAAGAAGCGGTCGGTCGGCGTAATCGCCGGCGTGGGCGGGGTGATCGCGTTCCTGCTCATTGCGGTCGTACTGATACTCGGCTTCTGGCAGCCCGGGTTCTTCGTCACCACCAAGCTGGACGTCAACAAGGCGCAGACCGGTGTGCAGCAAGTCCTGTCCGACGAGACCAACGGCTATGGGGCCAAGAACGTCCAGAACGTCAAGTGCAACCACGGCCAGAACCCCACCGTCAAGAAGGGTGCCACCTTCGACTGCGACGTCAGCATTGACGGCGCCCCCAAGCACGTGACGGTGACCTTCCAGGACAACAAGGGCACCTACGAGGTCGGCCGCCCGCAATAGCCGGCTACGTCGGCAGCGCGTCGAGCGCTTTCTGCAACCGGGCTATCGAGGACCCGACGCCCAGTTTGGTCGCCAGCTTCGCCGTGCGTTGCGGGTCGTCGGCCACCAGTGGTAGCGCGTCGGTCGGCGTCGACAAGCTGACGGGCGCGTCGGTGGCCACCCGCACCACCTGCCCCGCGGCCTCGATGTAGTCGGTCGCGCCCAGCAGTTTCGAGCGCAAACCCTTGGCCATCTTCGATTTCGGATCGTAGGCGGCCGCCAGGATTTGTTCCAGCGATCCGTGCTGAGCCAGCAGGGTCGCCGCCGTCTTCTCGCCGACGCCCGGGACGCCCGGCAGGCCGTCGGACGGATCGCCGCGCATCAGCGCGAATTCGGCGTAGGCCGGCCCCGCCCGATCCTCCGGCACACCGTAGTGTTCGGCGACCTCAGGCGGCCCGAACAGGGTGGCTTTGGTCAGCCCGCGGCCCAGGTAGAGCACCCGGACCGGAACGGGATCGTCCGACACCACCTGCAACAGGTCGCGGTCGCCACTGACCACCACCACCGGGTCACGGCGTTCTCGGGCGGCGAGCGTGCCGAGCACATCGTCGGCCTCGAATCCTTCGGCGCCCGCGGTCGGGATCCCGAAGGCGTCCAACAGGTCCATGATCATGTCGATCTGCGGTGTCAGGTCGTCGGGGACCTCCTCGACGTCCGGCTCACCTGCGGGCTCTGGCTGCGCGACACGATGCGCCTTGTAGGAGGGGACGAGGTCCACCCGGAACTGCGGTCGCCAATCCAGGTCCAGGCACACCACCAGCCGACTGGGGCGTTGTTGGTTGATCACCACGGCCATCGAGTCGATGAATCCGCGCACGGCGTTGACGGGCCGGCCATCTGGGGCGGTGATCGAGGACGGCACCCCGAAATACGACCGGAACCACATGCTGGCCCCGTCGAGTAGCAGTAGCGGCGATCGCAAGCGCGGCGAAGCCGGGCGTAGCGGGTCGCCGCTCGTAGCTGAGGCCGCAGGCATGCTGGCTATCCTGCCAGCGCCGACGCCAACCGGTTAGCCTGGCTGCCATGGAATCTCATCGGTTCGGCGCCGGGGTGTATGCCCGCCGGCTGGCGGCGGCGGCCGCGGCGACCGCAGACGCGGGGTTGTCCGGGCTGGTAATCACGCCTGGGTACGACCTGCGTTACCTCGTCGGTTCGCGCGCCCAGACCCACGAGCGTTTCACGGCACTGGTTCTGCCGGCGTCCGGTGACCCGACGGTGGTCGTCCCGCGGCTCGAGCTGGCCTCGCTCAAGGGGTCGGCCATCGCGGAACTGGGGCTGGCGGTGCGGGATTGGGTGGACGGGGACGACCCTTACCAACTGGTCGGAGCGGCGTTCGGCGGCGGTCCCGCGGCCGCAGCCGTCACCGATTCCATGCCGGCCCTGCACCTGCTGCCGCTGGCCGGCGTGCTCGGAGTGCTGCCCGTCCTGGCCACCGACGTGATGCGCACGCTGCGGATGGTCAAGGAGGAAGGCGAAATAGACGCGCTGCGCAAAGCAGGCGCGGCCATCGATCGCGTGCATGCCCGGGTGCCGGAGTTTCTGGTCCCCGGCCGCACCGAGACCGACGTGGCCGCCGACATCGCGGAAGCGATTGTCGCCGAAGGGCATTCAGAGGTATCTTTCATCATCGTTGGCTCCGGACCGCACAGCGCCGACCCGCACCACGGCTACTCGGATCGCGAACTGCAAGTCGGTGACATCGTCGTCGTCGACATCGGCGGGGCGTACGAGCCCGGGTATCACTCCGACTCGACCCGCACCTACAGCATCGGCGAGCCGAAACCCGAGGTGGCGCAGCGCTATTCGGTGCTACAGCGCGCCCAACGCGCGGCCGTCGACGCGGTGCGTCCGGGCGTGACGGCCGAGCAGGTCGACGCGGCCGCACGCGACGTGCTGGCCGACGCCGGGCTTGCGGAGGCTTTTGTGCACCGCACCGGCCACGGCATCGGGCTGTCCGTTCACGAGGAGCCTTACATCGTCGCGGGTAATGACCTGCCGCTGGCCGCGGGCATGGCCTTCTCTATCGAGCCCGGCATTTACTTCCCGGGCCTATGGGGTGCCCGCATCGAGGACATCGTCGTCGTGACCGACGACGGCGGCCTGGCCGTCAACAACCGGCCGCACGACTTGATCGTGGTGCCGGCGGCTTAGCATCCGGGCCTCTGCGGCGCGTACGTTTGGGCTTGATGTCACTTCTCGATTTGACTCTGCTTCCGATTCGCATCGCACGCCACATCGCCGACACACTGGTGCATCCCGCCGCACCGGCACCCGCGCCACCGGGTGAGCTCGTCGCGGTCGGCGGGATGCCCGAGGGGGTGCCGCCGGCGGCCCTACGCCCCGAGCCGCAACTTCCGGTGCCGTCGGGATGGCCGTTCGGCGAGGAGTTTCCGCGGACCTGTGGCACCGGCCGCATGGCCGGCGGTGCCCTCTTTTGGACCGATTTCCTGTACGACGACCACGGGGCGACCGGCCTGCCGATCGGCGACCTGAAAGTGCAGGCGCCGCCGCGCGGCACCTACATCTATCCCGATGGTCCCGCTGCCCGCAACGGCGCCGACATCTTCCGGGTCGCGATCGGGCTCACCGCGACCCACACGTGGTGGCGGATCGACTGGAACACCTTGCTCGACGCGTCGGTTCCCATCGCGCTGTTCACCCTCGACACCGACCCAGCCCGAAACGCGCCCCAGCAGTGGCCCGCCGGGGCCGGGGTGCGCTCGGCCGGAATCGACATGGCCCTGCTGATTTCGGGCAGTGGCGCCGCGCTGATCGACCTGACCACCCAGTCCGCCACGCCCGTACAGCACAGCGTCGACATGGGCTCGCGATCGTTTCTGGCGCAGGTGCCGCGGACCTTGCTGGAGCCGGCCGGCACCTGGACGGTGCGGCTGGCATCGGGGCTGGCCAATGGGTCGGGTGACGCGTTCGTCGACGTGCCCGCCGAGCATGGTGCGCTGCCCGGGCAGCCCAACGTCTACAACGTCGCGTTCCGCACCGACGAACAGGAGCCGCCGCACCTGAACTTCTGGTCGGATTCCGCCCAGGCCGAGGCCTTGACCGGCGGCGACGTGTCGAAGTTCGCCGTTAAGGTGGCGTGGGATCGGCTGGCGGTCGGCGAGACCGCCGCCGAGCCGGTGATCACCGGCCCGTCGACGCGGTGGTACGTGTCCTCGGTCGAGTTGGGCCAGGGTGTCGCCGCGGACGACATCTTGAGCACCAAGCCGCAGTTCCTCGGCCGGGTGCAGCCGTATTCGGTATGCCTGCCCTCGACTTTCAAGCCGGGCCGCACGCTGCCCTTGACCCTGTTGCTGCATTCGCTCGCCCTGGGACAGAGCCAGTTCGCCGCCATCGACCCCCGTTTGCTGCATCAAGTGTGCGAGGGCCGCGACTCGGTGGTGGTCACGCCGCTGGCCCGAGGCCCGTCGACGTGGTATTTCGACACCGGAGAACTCGACGTATGGGAAGTGTGGGCGCGCGTCGCCGAACAACTGGGCACCGATCCCAATCGCACCGTGATCTCGGGCTACTCGATGGGTGGTTATGCGGCCTACAAGTTGGGATTGACTTATCCGCAAGTGTTTTCGCAGGCGGTCGTGCTGGCCGGTCCGCCGGCGTGCGGGGTGCGGCTGCTTCCCGACGTCGACATCCCGGCCGATCTCGACCCGGACTCGCCGTGTGCCCGCGAGGGCGATACCTGGAAGCTGCTGGTGAACGCCCGCTGGCTGCCCTATGTCATCGCGCACGGGCTGGTCGACGAGCTGGTGCCGTTCCCGTCGGCCGCCGAACAGGTGCTCGAACTCGACAGGCTGGGCTACCGGCACCGATTCACCGTGTATCCGCTCGAGGATCACATCGCCTGGGTGTTGCAGGACAAGTTCGAAGACCCGATCGCCCACATGGAAACCGGCTTACGCCAAGCGGATCCGGGACACATCACGTTTGCGTGGCATCCGCAATTGGTGCGCGATGACCTGGGTATCGGGCCGCATCGGGTGTGGTGGCTGTCGGATCTGACGGCGGACCCCGCTGTGACGGCGCGGCGCGGGGCCGTCGCCGAAGTCGACGCACGTTCGTATGCGCGCCCGGACCCCACCCACACCGTTCGGCATCATCGCGGGTTCATCCTGAACTTCGACCCGACCCCGGGTGTGTACAGCGAACTGGACTGGCGGGTGGGCCCGCCGGTCGGTCCGTTGCCGTATCTCACGCTGCGGCTCACCGGCGTAGCCGGGATCACGGTTGATGTCCAGCGGGCCGGACTGGCCGCCTTGCCGGCATCGACGATCACGGTGGCCACCGACACCGCCGCCCGGATCACCCTGCATGGGCTGCCTGGCGGGCTCAGTGTGCAATTTGACGGTCGGCCAGCCGGACCGGCCTTCGCGGTGCCGGCGGGACGGCACCGCATCACGTTGGCCGCACGGGTTGTTGACGAATGAGTTGTGGCTCCGTTGTGAGCGCGGCTAGCTTGGCAAAGCCATCACTGGGTGAATAGCGCCTGCGTGCGGGCTGGACGAGAATTTCGCGCGTGGCTCCGTTAGCGGTGGATCCCGAGGCGTTGTACGCCGCGGGTAGCGCGGTGGCAGCCGCTGGCGACTCTCTGGCGGCGAACCTGTCGATCTTGACGGCCGGCTTTTCGGCCCACACCGGTGTTGACCGAGCCGGCGAGGTGTTCGGCTTGACGTATCAGGAGAAGGCCGAGTCGGTGCTGAAGGCGGCCGCTGCCGCCGTCAACGCCTGCCGGAAAAGCGGGGCCGTCATACAGCAAGGCGCGTCGAACTACTCCCACGTCGACGCGGCGTCGACGCTGGGCGGCGGACGTGGTGCTTTGACGCCACCGTCCCCGCCGGCCGAGCTTGCCGCGCCAGGGCCGCCTGGGACGTGGGGGCCCGGCCAGCCGCCTCCTCCGCTGTGGGCGCTCGTGCAATCGTTTGTCCTCGAGGCATGGCCCGACGGCGACGTGGCGGGTCTGCGTGCGGCTGCATCTCGTTGGCGCGCCTTCGGTGCGGCAGCCACCGGTGTGAAGGGGACCCTCAACGCGTCCAAGATGCTGTTCGACGGCCAACACATTCCTGAAGGCGAGAAGATCGACCACGCGTTGACCGAAATCGGCTCGTCGACAGCGACTATCGGCGACCTGTGCGACGCATTGGCCCGCACCATCGACACGTTCGCGAATAAGGTCGACCACGCCCAAACCGCGATCCGGGATCTGTTGCGTCGCATCGAGTCCCTGGGCGACCTCGGTCACGACGTGATGCTCATCATCGACGGCGACGCGTGGGACGAGATCAAACAGATCGTCAAGGACATCAATGCAGTGCTGCAGCATCTTGGGCAGGAAGCCAGGGCCTGCGAGGACGCGATCAGGTTCGTCATGCAAGAGGCCGATCGCGCGGTCACCACATGCGAGAAGTACGCGCGCCGCGGGCTCGTCCAATTCCTCGGGGACGACGTCGGTAACCCCATCGCGACGATAGCCGACACCTGGATCAATGCCCCGGAGGGCGTCCTCAAAGGTGTGGTCGGCATGGGGTTGGGCCTCGTCGACCTGAGCCCGCATTGGATCGCCGCCGATCCCCAGGGTGCGGCCGCCACGTGGACCGGCTTGGTGAAAAACGCCTGGAAAGAAAGTTTGATCAATGCCGCGGTCAATCCCAACGAATTCGCAGAAGCGAGGCTGCAGGAGCTGAAAGGCCTTGTGCATGCGAAGGATTGGAGTACGGCTCGGCCGGGATTGGCCGCCGGTGAAGTCGCATTCGACGGCTTCACGCTGATCGCCCCAGGCCTCGGCGAGGCAGGTGCAGCGGCCGATGGTGCGGGAGCGGCTGCACGTGGCGCAGGGGAAGAGGCCGAGGCCGCGGGTGGCGCTGCTGGGCGCGCCGGTGGGGAAGGCGCAGCGGGAGCGCGCGCCGCGCTGACTGACATCACCAAGGCCGGCGGCGACGTGACCAAGAACCTCGAAGGCGTTGCGGGTGATCTGCCGGAAATCAAACCGCCCGCTGGTGGTACGCCGGTGGGTCTGCCATCCGGCAAACCGTTTGAGCCGCCGGTCGAGTCGGCGCCACGGCCGCCCGACGTCGCAGCGGGTGCGCCAGGACCAACTGCCGCGCCCGAGCCAACGCCCTCGGATGCTCCGGGACCGGGGACTGGTCCGCATGATCCGGCGGGGGGTGGACCACACGATCCCGCAGTGGCTCCACCAGCAGCACCAGCGCCGGCGGGTGGTGTTCCCGATTCGCCCGGTGAGCCGGCACCCGCTGCGGCGCCAGCGTCAGCTCCTCCGCCTGGCGACCTCCACGAGCCGTTGTTCGCGCCGGCGGAGTCTGCGCCGGCTCCGGCGGCGGGTGGTCCCCACGATCTGCCGCCGATGGAAGCTGCGCCGGCTCAGCCAACGGGCGCGGATAGTTCGCACGAAGGGGTATCGGTACCGGCTGAGGCTCGCGTTCATTCAGCTGATGCTGCGCCTATGGGCGGTCCGCATGAACCAGGATCGGTTCCTGCCGGCGGCCCCCATGACCCGACGTCGGCGCCGCAGAGTCGTCCCCATGAGCCAGTGCCGGCGCCGGTGAGTGATCCGCGGGAACCGGTACCGGCCGGCTCAGCTACGGCCGCCGTACCCGCTGCAGCGGGCGATCGAGTGCCAGCGAACGTGGCGCAACTGGCCGAACATTCACCCGCGCGTGCGCCGGTAGCGCCGTGGGGACCGCCAGTGGAGTCCGCGCCGGTCAGCGCCAGCGCGCCAAGACCCGCGCTTGCTGCCGCCCCCGCGGCTTCTACACCACATTTCAGCGCACCGGCAGGCCGCCCGGTCGAGATGCCAGCGCCGGGTCGCGCATGGCATAGTCCTGGCGACGGGGAGCCGCCAATCGGTGAGCCGCCGCATGACGGAAGACCGAGCGGTCCCGGCGACGGCCATCCGGCCGGCGGTAAGACAGATGGGCAGCCACACGACGGCGGCGGTCGGCGAGGGCATGGCGACGGGGATGCACCTGGTGGCCGCAGAGAAGGGCACCCGCCGGACGGCGAGGGTCCAGCAGGACCGGAGAGTGGAGATTCTCCGGGTGGCGAACGTCAGGACCCCGTACATCCACATGAGCCCGCTGGTGATGGATGGCATCGGTTATCGGACGAGGCGCTTGACCCCAACTACGGAAATCCGCTGGACGACCACTGGGATTTCGGTGACGATCCGGTCGATCCCACGAAGATCGACGATGCCGTCGCCAAGCTGGTTCATGACCCTCGAGCACCATATGGTCGTGATCCAGAAGGGCGCCCGTATACCGAGCAAGAGTATGCAGAACGCTTCAATCAGCTAGGCAAGGACGGACAACATTGGGCTAACTTCCCGCTGAATGACGGCGCGGTTCCGGGAACACGGGTTTCCTATGAAAATCTCAGATCCTTCGTACGCGACTATGGCTCGCTTCTTGATCGGGTCGGCAAGACCAATGGTAAGTACTTAGCCGTGATGGAAGATGGCCTACCAGCTTCATGGCAGGAGCGTGCGCTCCACGTCATGAATCTCCGCGATCCCTACCACAGTTATGCCTTAGGAGAACTCCCGGAAGGCTGGACTATCGAAGTATCGGAGGTGGCGCCCGGAGTCGGTCAACCGGGTGGATCGATCCAAGTCCGAATATTCGATGCTGATGGCAAAGCGCAGATAATTGACAAGCTCAAGGTCCGAGGAGTGCTTAAGTAATGGCAAGCGTCGTCGATCTTTCTCCTGATTTACAACGGTGGGTCCGTGTCGCCGGATTAGACATGCTTCAGGGCAGTCAGACGAATGACGGTCGAACCATTATCTGGAACACCGGTGGGGAGTCACGTTACTTCATCGGAGGTGTCGACGAATGGTTTGTCGTGACTTCATCTGATCGCATGGGACCTGAGGCATTCGAGTTTGCCGGGCGAACAATGGCGACAGTAGAAAAGTATCTCTACGGACTGTTCGGTTTATCTGCCCGAGGTGAAGAATTACCTATCGTAAGAATCCCTTTTCAGCGTAGCCAGTTACGTGCAGGCTATAGCATCGGTAAACAGACATTCGCCGGACGAGAGCGCCACGCGCTGATTGATGACCGGGGTATCTATGTCGCTATCGCAGGAGTAGAGGATCTCGTCGAGCTGTCTCATTACATCGATGCTACGGGAAAGGCGATAGAAGAATCTTTTTTGTCCGCCGACGGCGAACCTCTGTTTGGGCATAGGGATTGATGGTGATAAACGGTATCGATGCTCCATCTTCTGTCAAGCAGGTGAGGCATCGTTCATCAGAGGTCTGATCATAGTTCATCACGGGTTCCTGGTCCCCGGTGCGAGAGGTTGAGACGAAATATTGGTCGTCAGGCGGCACAGCGAGGAAGAAATGGATGCGGACACGCTTAATGCCGCAATTGTAGCGGCCATCAAAGATACGGTTGTACCGCATGTCGACAAAGAAAAAGTGTCGGAAATCTTCGGAGCTGCTGAGGCTGAGCTCATCGCAGCACGAGTTTCTGATTTGGTTCACGAGGCGGCCAGCACGCCTATCGTATGGGGAGATGTGACCTTGCAGGAAGGAGTGAACGAAATTCTCCGTCGATTTCACGACAAGCATCCGGATTTGACTCGGGAGGCGCTGCATGAGATTGGACGTTGCGTCGGATGGAACCTGCGCTGATGCCGTCATTCAGTAGCGGCTTGCGGCCTGCCCGACTCGGCCGCTACTGCTCGCCCCGGTCCAGCAATCCCGACGATCCCAACACCCGCTCCACCCGCACCTCGATAACCACCCGCCGCGGGTTGGGACGCGGGGTGCGATACCGCTGGGCGTACCGCAGTTCGGCATCGCGGACGGCGTCGCCATCGCTGTTCACCTTGGACCGGCCCTCGAGCGACAGCCACCGCGCGCCGTCGACCTGACTGAGTACCGCCACCCCGCCACGATCGGCGTTTACCGCCTTCTGCGAACCGCCGGTGGTGATGACCCGCGCGATGTGCGTCTTGGGATCGAACGTGAAGCCCACCGCCACCACATGGGGCGAATTGTCGGCTCGCAGCGTGGTCAGCATGGCCAGATGCCGTTCGGACAGAAACGCCAGCGCATCGTCGGTGAGCCGGGTAGTGGTATTCGCCATCACCGCCCACGCTAGCGCAGGCGATAATCGCACCCGTGGACGACACGGGCGCAGGACCAGTACTAATCCTGGGCGGACGCAGCGAGATCGGCATCGAGCTGGCGCGGTTACTGGCGCCCGGGGCGACCGTGGTGCTGGCCGCCCGCAAGGCCGATCAACTCGACGAGCAGGTCGCTGCGCTCAAAGCCGCCGGCGCGACGGCGGTGCACACCGAGGAGTTCGACGCAGACGACCTGGGGTCGCACGGGCCGCTGGTCGCCTCCGTCGTCGCCGATCACGGACCCATCGCCACGGCCGTGCTGGCGTTCGGAATCCTCGGCGACCAGTTCCGCGCCGAGACTGACGCCGCGCACGCGGTGGCCATCGTGCACACCGATTACGTCGCCCAGGTCAGCATGCTCACCCACTTGGCCACTGCCATGCGCAAAGCCGACAAAGGCGAACTGGTGGTGTTCTCCTCGATCGCCGGCGCGCGCGTGCGTCGCGCCAACTACGTCTACGGCTCGGCCAAGGCCGGCCTGGACGGCTTCGCCAACGGCCTGGCCGACGCCCTGCATGGCACCGGGGTCAAACTGCTGATCGCCCGTCCGGGCTTCGTGATCGGACGCATGACGCACGGTATGGATCCGGCGCCGCTGTCCAGCACCCCCGCGCAGGTGGCCAAGGCCACGGCGCGAGCGCTGGCGAAGGGCCGGCGGACCGTATGGATCCCGTGGGCGCTGGGGCCGGCCGCCGCCGTGATGCGGCTGCTGCCGCAGTTCATCTGGCGCAGGATGCCGCGATGATCATCGTGGTCGGCATCGGAGCCGACGGCATGGCTGGGCTCGCTGAAACGTCGTGTCGTGAATTACGAAGGGCCACAGTCATTTACGGGTCCAAGCGGCAACTCGACCTGCTCGACGACACCATCACCGCGCCGCGCCGGCAGTGGCCCTCCCCGATGCTGCCCGCCCTGCAGACCCTGCGAGACCGCCACGCCGAAGACATCCACGTGGTGGCCAGCGGCGACCCGCTCCTGCACGGCATCGGGGGCACGTTGATCCGGCTGTACGGACCGCAACAAGTCAGGGTGTTGCCGCATGTGTCCTCGGTGACGCTGGCCTGCGCGCGGATGGGCTGGAACCTTCACGACACGGAGGTGATCAGTTTGGTCACCGCGCAGCCGCACACCGCGGTTCGCCGCGGCGGCCAGGCCATCGTGCTGTCGAAAAACGCGGCCACACCCCAAGAACTCGCCGCACTCCTCGACGTGCATGGCCGCGGCGACTCCGAGTTCACCGTTCTGGAAAACCTCGGCGGCCCAACGGAACACCGTCGTGACGGCACCGCACGCCACTGGGCAGACAGCGCGTCGGCGGACGTCGACGACCTCAACGTCGTCGCCATCCGCTACCTGCCCGACGATCGCCTGTCGCCGCTGCCAGACGACGCGTTCGCCCACGACGGGCAGATCACCAAGCACGGAATCCGCGCGGTGACGCTCGCGGCGCTGGCCCCACGTCCGGGCGAACGGCTCTGGGACGTCGGTGCGGGCTCGGGCAGCGTCGGCGTCGAGTGGTGTTTGAGTTGGAGCGGTTGTAGCGCGGTCGCATTCGAACGTGACGAACAGCGGCGCCGCAACATCGGTTACAACGCAGCGGCGTTCGGCGTCGACATCGAAGTCCGCGGCGACGCCCCGGGAGCGTTTGACGGGCTCGAGCCACCGGCGGCCATCTTCATCGGCGGCGGCCTCACCCAGCCCGGTCTGCTCGATGCATGCCTCGACCACTTGCGCACCGGTGGTCGCCTCGTCGCCAATGCGGTCACCGCGGAATCCGAAGCGGCTCTAGCGCAGTCATATTCGCGTCTGGGGGGTCGGCTGCGGCGCTTCCAGCACTATCAGGGCGAGCCGCTCGGGGACTTCACCGGATGGCGCCCGCAGATGCCGGTCACCCAGTGGGCGGTGACGACATGACCGTGTATTTCATCGGTGCGGGTCCGGGCGCGGCCGACCTGATCACCGTCCGCGGCCAGCGGCTCCTTCAGCGATGCCCGGTGTGCCTGTATGCGGGTTCGATCATGCCCGACGACCTGTTGGCCCTGTGCGCACCCGGGGCGAAAGTCATTGACACCGGCCCGCTGACGCTGGAGCAGATCATCGCCGAACTGGCCGACGCCGACGCCGACGGCCATGACGTGGCGCGGCTGCACTCCGGTGACCCGTCGCTCTACAGCGCGCTGGCCGAGCAATGCCGCCGGCTCGACGCGCTGGGCATCGACTACGAAATCGTGCCCGGTGTACCGGCGTTCGCCGCGGCGGCGGCCGCGCTCAAGCGCGAGCTCACCGTTCCCGGTGTCGCGCAGACCGTAACCCTGAGCCGGGTCGCCACCCTGTCGACCGCCATGCCGCCCGGTGAAGACCTGATCGCGCTCGCCCAATCCGGCGCCACGCTGGTCCTGCATCTGGCCGCGGCCCAGATCGATGCCATCGTCCCGCAACTCCTTGAAGGCGGCTACCGACCCGAAACACCGGCTGCCGTTGTGGCTTTCGCCAGCTGGCCGCAGCAAGTGGTGCTGCGCGGCACGCTCGCCGACATCGCCGGGCAGATGCGGGGGGCCGGCGTCACCAAGACGGCGGTGATCGTCGTCGGCGATGTGCTGGCCGCCGAGGGATTCACCGACAGCTATCTGTATTCGACTGGGCGATCGCGGGGGAGCGGGCACTGATGCGGGTACTGCTGCTCGGCGGCACGGCCGAAGGGCGTGCGCTGGCGAAGGTCCTGCACCCACGCGTCGACATCGTCAGTTCCCTCGCCGGCCGGGTGCCCGACCCCGCGCTGCCGGTCGGCCCGGTCCGCGTCGGCGGCTTCGGCGGCGTCGACGGGCTACGGCGATGGCTGCTCGATGAACGCGTCGGCGCCGTCATCGATGCAACCCACCCGTTCGCGGCCACCATGACCGCACACGCTGCACAAGCCTGCGCTGAGCTGCAGATCCCGCATCTGGTGCTGGCCCGACCGGCGTGGGATCCCGGCGACGCAATAGTCGTCGACTCGGACACCAAAGCGGCGGAAGCCGTTGCAAAGCATGACTTCTCGCGGGTGTTTCTCACCACGGGACGCTCCGGGACGAGGGCATTCGCGGGCAGCGACGCATGGTTTCTGATCCGGGCGGTCACCGAACCCGACCCCGCGTCGCTGCCGCGCCGCCACCAGTTGGTGCTCTCCCGCGGCCCGTATCGTTACGACGACGAGCTCGCGCTGTTGCGCGAACACCGCATCGACGCCCTGGTCACCAAGAACAGCGGCGGGCAGATGACGCGGGCGAAATTGGATGCCGCTGCGGCACTGGGCATTCCGCTGGTGGTGGTGGCGCGCCCGCCGCTACCGGCAGGGGTGACGGCGGTCGGCAGCGTCGACGAAGCCGCGAAATGGCTAGCGGCGCTGCACAACTAGCCCGTCAGATCGTCGCGCTCGGCGTCGGCGGCCAGCAGCGCGTCGCGGGCGCGCGCGACGCGGGACCGGATGGTGCCCACCGGGCAGCCGCACACCGCGGCGGCGTCGGCGTAGGGCAGTCCGAGCAATTGGGTGAGCAACAAAGCTTCTCGTTGCTCGGGGGTGAGGCTCGCGATCATCGTCGTCACCTCGACCAGGTCTTCGAACCCCCGGGCGTGGCGGTCACCGCGCAGAACGTGTTCCGGGTCGGCGCCGAGGGCGGCGCGCGGCCGCGACTGCACGTGGCGGATGTGGTCGGCCACGACGCGGCGCGCAATGGAGAGCAGCCAGGTCCGGGCGCTCGAGCGCCCGGAGAACCGTTCGATGGCGCCAATCGCGCGCAGGAACGTCTCCTGGGTGAGGTCGTCGGCGCTGCCCGCGTCGGACAGATATGTGACAAACCGCCACACGTCTTGCTGGGTGGCTTTGATGAAACTCTCTAGCGCCCGGTCATTCCCACGCGCGGCGGCCAACGCGAGTTCGGTAACGGCCTCGTCATCGCTGGGCGCGACCATGGCGAACCACCTTTGTTTCGCGGGCGGACTGAGTCTACGACGGCCTGTCGTAGGGGCTGCGGTGGGGTCGAGGGCCGCCCGGTTGATGGGCCAGAGGTGACCGCGTCGCCGGGCGACCGGGGAGTCCGCCGACCAGTCGGCGTCGTCCGCCGTGTCGGAGGCGCCGGCTCGGTCTGATCGGACCCGTTCCCGCGCCACCAGCAGCGCGAACGCGAGGCCCAGGAGCAAGGGCATGTGGCTGGCGATCCGCGTTGCCGTGACGTCGCCCGCGAAGGCGTCGACGATTACGTATCCCAACAGTGCGACGGAATAGACCCCCGTAATCGCCGCCACGCCAATCGCGGTGACGGGCCAGACACCCGCGGCAACCATCGCCAGGCCCAGGGCCAGCAACCAGGCGGTGGACTCGTGCATCAGGTGCTCACCGGACATCGCGCCGTGCATGTGGCTAGACACCATCCCGAAATCGATGCCGCTGATCTGGGCGGCAGCGATCGCCACCTGGAACACGCCGACACCGATCAGGCCCCATCGCCGGTAGTGCGAGCGAAGCCAGCGCATCCGGCGCTGGCGCCCGGACGACTCCTCGCCGATGCTCGCCATGATCTTCGTGACCAGGTCGGGCCCGTCGGCCGGCTCGACCGTGGCCAGCCGGCGAGTCTGGGCCGCGGCGCCGATGAGCCAGGAGCGGCAACGTCGGCACGATTCGAGATGGGCGTCGACCTGCTGCGCGAGCACCTGGGGACGTTCGCCGTCCAGTCGAGCCGAAAGCGCCTCACGCACCGCGTCACACCGCATCCCTGCATCGTTGCGCATGCCCGGTCCGCGCGCAAAGACCAGGGAAATCAGACGGCGGGAACTAAACCGTCCGGCAAACCGACCACTGAACGTCAACAGCCCCGACATTCACCGAAGAGGTATTCGTGTTCGTGCCCGAAGGCCACCGACGATGACCGCCCCGATCTGGATCGCCTTCCCGCCTGAGGTGCACTCGACGTTGCTCAGCAGCGGCCCCGGACCCGGGCCGCTGCTCGCCGCCGCCGCGACATGGTCGGAGATGGGCACTCAATACGGCGAGGCGGCAGACGAACTCACCGGCTTACTGGGCGCCGTGCAGGGCGGTGCATGGGAGGGCCCCAGCGCCGAACAGTACGTCGCGGCCCACGCCCCGTACCTGGGCTGGCTGCTTGAAAGCTCCGCCAAGAGCGCGACCGCGGCAGCGCTGCACGAGACGGCGGCCGACGCTTACACCGCGGCCCTGGCCGCCATGCCGACGATGCCTGAGCTCGCCGCTAACCATGCGACCCACGCGGCGTTGGTGGCGACGAATTTCTTCGGCATCAACACCATCCCCATCGCCGTGAACGAAGCCGAATATGCGCGCATGTGGGTGCAAGCCGCCGCGACCATGACCACCTACCAGGCCGTCAGTGAATCGGCCCTCGCGGCGGTTCCTGCCACCGCGCCGGCGCCGGCGATCGTCATCCCGGGAGCGGAGGCGAGCGTCGCGAGTCTGCAGGCGGCCGACACCCAGCAGCAGGCGACGCAGACCTATCCGTCCTGGCAGGACCAGCTCACGGCGTGGCTGCAGCAGTACACCAAGAATTTCGCCTGGCCGGTGTCCAAAGACCTCAATCCCGGTGGCTGGCCGTTCCCGCCGATGCCTTTCGTCAACGGTCTCGCCTCCTTCTTCGGTCAGTTGGGTTTCTCGCCGGCCCTCTCCAGCGCGCTCGGCTGGGCGATTTTCCACACGCTGATGATCTTCTGGCCCTTCATGCAGGCCGCGATCCAGATGGCCGTGGTGCTGGCCCCAATGGTCGTCTCCGTCCTGGGCGCCGCCGCGGCAGGGGGAGCGGCGGCGGCGGTCACCGCGGTCAGTGTCGCGGCCCCGCTCTCGGTCGCCCCGCCGCTGCCCGCTTCCGGGCCGGCACCGGCGCCGATGGCGTCCGCGGCGAGTCCGACCATCAGCACCGCGCCGGCAAGCGTGAGCAACGCTCCGACGATGTCCAGCTCGCCGGCACCGACGGTGGCCTCGCCGGCCGGCGCCGGACCCGTCGGCGGCGGGCCGGGCGCCGGTTTCAGTCCCACGGCCACGGACGGCATCGGCGCGGGCATGTCCGATGCCTTGTACGCGGTGGGACTGTCGGGGCTTGCGGCGCGCGGCAGCGCGAGCGGGCGGGCGCGCCGCAAGTCCGAGGAGCCCGTGCCCGACGACGTCGACGCGCCCGCCGCCGCCGCGGCGGCGGCAGCGGCCAAGAAGAAGGCAAGGGCGCGTCGGCGCCGCGCCGGGACCGCCACGGACCGCGCGTACCGCTACGAATTCATGGACCTCGACGAGGACTCGGGCGTGGAGGGCGAAGACGCGGACACTGTGCGCGACTCGGGTCAGGGCGCGGGACCGCTCGGATTCGCCGGGGCGGCAACGAAATCCGGTGTCACCCAGCCCGCCGGGTTGGCGACGCTGACCCGCGACGGGTTCAGCGATGGCCCCACCGTACCGATGCTGCCCAGCAGCTGGGGCAGCAAGGATTAACCGACCGGATAGCGCCTTGGTGTGAACACCCGGTCGCCGGAATCGCTTGCGTGCCACTGGGTTTGCGAGGAACCGACGATCAGCAGACAGCGCATGTCCACCTCGCCGGGGTCGAGATCGGCCAGCCGCACCACGCGGACGTCCTCGTCGGGCCCAGAAACACTGCGGCCGATCACTACCGGCGTCCCGGGCTCGCGATGTTCCAGCAGCAGGTCGCGCATCGCGCCGACCTGCCAGGTTCGCGTCTTGGACGCCGGGTTGTAGATGGCCAGCACGAGATCGGCGGCGGCCGCGGCGGCCAGGCGCTGCGAGATGATTTCCCACGGCTTGAGCCGGTCGGACAGCGAGATCACCGCGTAGTCGTGGCCTAACGGAGCGCCGACGCGGCTGGCGACGGCCTGTGCGGCCGTCATCGCCGGAATGACCCGGACCCGCACTCCCGGCCACTCTTTGGCCTCTTCGAGCACGGCGGTGGCCATCGCGAAGACTCCCGGATCGCCGGACGACACCACCGCCACGGCCCGCCCTTGCTCGGCCAACGTGCACGCCAGCCGGGCGCGCTCCGGTTCGTCGGTGTTGTCGCTGGGGTGCCGCCGCTGGCCGTCGCGCACCGGGACGCGGTCCAGGTAGCCGCCGTAGCCGATCAGGTCGGTGGCGGTGGCCAGCTCGCGCCGGCTCTGCGGCGTCATCCAGTCGCTGTCGCCGGGCCCCAGACCCACCACCGCGACGGTGCCGGCATGGGGCGACCGCCGTCCGCGGCGCCCACCCGGCAACATGGCCAGCGAGAAGTACGGCACGCCCGCCTCGTCGACGTCGGCGGCGGGCATGATGCGCTG
The DNA here is from genome assembly GCF_001667075.1 of Mycobacterium sp. 852014-52450_SCH5900713. GTDB lineage: Bacteria > Actinomycetota > Actinomycetes > Mycobacteriales > Mycobacteriaceae > Mycobacterium. The sequence goes on from NZ_LZIL01000032.1 coordinate 33,439, forward strand.
CCCGCCGGTGCTGGCGCGCTCGACGTAATAGGCGTCGTCAAGCTGCCCAGACGCCGAAAGCGCTTCGCGCACAGCATGATACGAACGACCCAGCTTTAGCACCACGGCGGCGTCGGCGTCGGCCAGGCGGCGGGTCAGGTCGGCGACGGGCAGGGTGCCCGGCAACACTGAGAGCACCTCGTCACCGGCCACCAACGGCGTCGCGATGGCCGCCGAGGCGGCGCTCACCGACGTCACTCCCGGCACGATGATGGCGTCGAACCGCTGCGTCAGCCGGGTGTGCAAGTGCATGTACGAGCTGTAAAAGAGCGGATCGCCCTCGGCGAGCAGCGCCACATTGCGGCCCGCGTCGAGGTGGGCGGCGATGCGGGCGGTCGCTTCGACGTAGAAGTCCTCCAGCGCCCCCGCGTAGCCGCCGGGGTGGTCGGTCACCTCGGTGGTCACCGGGTAGACCAGGTGCTCCTCGATCTGGCCGGGCCGCAGGTACGGTTCGGCGATGCCGCGCGCGATGCTGCGGCCGTGCCGGGCGCTGTGGTAGGCCACCACATCGGCCTCGCCGATCACCCGCGCCGCCTTGACGGTCACCAGTTCCGGGTCGCCGGGACCCAGCCCGACTCCCCATAGCGTTCCCCGGGCGGTCATTCGCGGTCGCTCGCGATCGCGTTGACGGCCGCGGCGGCCATGGCGCTGCCGCCGCGGCGGCCCCGCACCACCAGATAGGACATCCCGCGCGGATGGTTGATGAGCTCCTGCTTGGATTGGGCCGACCCGACGAATCCGACCGGACCGCCCAGCACCCCGGCCGGCGGGGAAACCCCTTCGTCGATCAGCTCGAGCAGCCGGAACAGCGCGGTCGGTGCGTTGCCGATCGCGAGCACGGCGCCGGGTAGCCGGTCGGCCCACAGCTCCACCCCGGCCGCCGATCGAGTGGTGTTCCGGCGCGCCGCCAGCTCGGCTGCGCGCGGATCGGCCACCAGCGACACCACCTCGTTGCCGGCCGGCAGCCGCGCACCGGTGACTCCAGCCGCCACCATCGACGAATCGCACAGCACCGGGGCGCCGCCGCGCAGGGCGGCACCGACGCGCGCGACGACGTCGTCCGTATAGGCGACATGCTCAGCGACATCGACCTGTCCGCAGGTGTGGATCAACCGGACCACCACCCGCGCGATGTCATCGGGGAACGGGGTCAGGTCGGCTTCGGCGCGAATGGCCGCGAACGACTGGCGGTAGATCTCAGCAGCGTCGCGGATGTAGTCGAGCACCCGATTACCGTAGCTGGCGGTATCCGTCGCCAGTCGCCAGCAACACCTCGCCGGTCAACGGACTGCCGCAGGCGCGGTCGCAGCCGACGAAGTGGCGATGTACCCCCGAGTCCGCGTCCAGCGCCTGGGCGGCGTCGGCCCGCACATCGGCGACCGAATGCGCGCACCCGGGACTGCCGGTGCAGGCGCTGACGTTCAGCCAGGGGGAGTTCTCGTCGAAGACCAGACCCAATGGCGCCAACACCCTCAGCGCGACGTCGGCGACGGCCTCGTCGAGATCGCACACGAACACCGATCGCCACGGCGTGATCACCAGCGGGGCCTCGATCGCCGCCAGGTATTCCGCGACGCTCGCGGACAGCACTCCCAGCGGCACCGCGGCGCCGAGCGCCACCCGGCCGTCATCCTGGTTGATCCAGCCAACCGGGGGTCTGGTGACCGCGGGAAAGCGGGCGGCACCGAGCTCGACTCCGGGCAGCAAGGCTTCGGTATCTTCCAATTCCTTGATGCGCCAAGCGGTTCCGCGCGTGGTTGCAAAGCGGTTCGCGATGACGATCAGCGTCTCGACCACCTCGCTGGCCGCGAGCCGGACACCCGTGTCGCGTCCGGTAAGCAGCAGCGCGCAGCCGTCGGGGAGGGCGTGCACGCCGACATCGGCGCACAGGCCCGATACGTCGGCGCGCCCGTCATCGAAGCTGAACCAGAATCGGCCGCCCATCTCGGCAAGGCCGGGCTCGGCGCGGATGGCCGCGTCCAGCTCGGCCACCCACGGCCGGACGTCGAGATTCCCGCCGGCGCGGCCGGACAGCGGCGACGCGACGATATTGCGGACCCGCTCGTGGGTCTCCGACGGCAACAGCCCGGCGTGGGCGATCGCCTCGGCGGCCGCCGCCACGTCGGTGATGCCGCGCACCTGCACGTTGCCGCGCGCGGTGAGCTCCAGCGTCGACGAGCCATATGCCCTCGCCACGTGTGCCAGCGCCGCCAGCTGAGCGGCCGTCAGCATGCCGCCGGGCAGCCGGATCCGCGCCAAGGCACCGTCGGCCGCCCGGTGCACCTGCAGCGCACCTGGGCAAGCGTCGGCGTCGCGGGCTCTGGCCATGTGCCCACGGTACCGAGGGGTCCCGATCTCGCGCCGAACGTGCACTCACGGCGAGATTTCGGCGGTTTTTCGCCCTGAGTGCACGTTCGAGATTGAAGCCTCGCCGACCTGGGCACCCTCGTGCCCGTGCAGACAGTGGAGTACGCACCAACACGTTTCGCGGATGTCTACGGCGACTCGACCCGGCCCACCGTCCTGTTGTGGCACGGCATGCAGACCGACGCCCGCGCCGCATTCGGCCCTCTGGCCGGCATGCTTGCCGACCGCGGCGCGGCGGTGGTTGCGCCGGACTGGAACTCGCACGCCGACGACGGCGGGCGCGGGGATCTGCTCCGATCGCTCGACTTCGCCCGCAACTTCGCCGACGCCCCCGACAACATCGTCCTCGTCGGGTGGTCGATGGGAGGTGTCGCCGCGGCGGCCCTGACGCTGCGGGGCGACGCGCAATTGGCGCACACCGTGTGCCTGGCGGGCGCATTCATGGTCCCCGACCCGATCTTCGGTCGGCGCGTCGACGACGACCTGTCGGCCGGCCCTGTCGGCGCACCGTTCACGTTGCTGCACGGCCTGGCTGATGACGTGGTTCCCGTGACGGCCAGCAGGGAGTTCGCCGAAAGCCTGCAACGGGTCGGGTGGCCGGTCGAGTTGGTGGAGCTGGCGGCCGACCACGGCTCTATCGCCGGCGCCGACTACGACCCGGTCGCCGACCGCTATGAGCCCGGCACCAGCGACGAGGCATTGCGGGTGGCCGGAGAGGTCGCCGCCCGCATCGCGGCGACGCTGCTGTACGAATGAGGGGTGGCTGAGCCGACCGTCCTGCTGCTGTCGACATCCGATACGGACCTGATCAGCGCCCGTGCCAGCGGCAAGAACTATCGGTGGGCCAACCCGTCACGCCTGGACGAGAGCGAGCTCCCGGCGCTGCTGGTCGACGCCTCGATCGTGGTGGTCCGGATCCTCGGCGGTTACCGCGCCTGGCAGAGCGGCATCGACGCGGTCATCGCCAGCGGGGTGCCGACGGTGTTGGTCAGCGGCGAGCAGGCTGCGGACGCAGAATTGACCGGCCTGTCCACGCTGGCCGCCGGCATCGCGGTGCAGGCGCACATCTACCTGGCGCACGGCGGCGTGGAAAACCTGCGCCAGCTGCACGCCTTCCTGTCCGACACCGTGCTGATGACGGGTTTCGGGTTCAGCCCGCCGGTGGTCACGCCGACCTGGGGCGAGCTGGAGCGGGCCGCGGGCGACGGCGACGGTCCCACGATCGCCGTGCTGTACTACCGCGCGCAGCAACTGGCCGGCAACACCGGCTACGTCGAGGCGCTGTGCCGGGCCATCGAGGACGCCGGCGGGCGCCCGATGCCGGTTTACTGCGCATCGCTGCGCACCGCCGAACCCGAACTGCTGCAACGGCTGGGCGACGCCGACGCCATGGTGGTCACGGTGCTGGCCGCCGGGGGACTGAAGCCGGCCGCGGTGTCGGCCGGCGGCGACGACGACAGCTGGAACGTCGAACACCTTGCGGCCCTGGACATTCCGATCCTGCAGGGACTCTGCCTGACCAGCTCCCGCGCACAGTGGAGCGAAAACGACGACGGGCTCAGCCCACTCGACGTCGCCACCCAGGTGGCGGTGCCCGAGTTCGACGGCCGCATCATCACCGTCCCGTTCTCCTTCAAAGAGATCGACGACGACGGGCTGATCTCCTATGTCGCCGACCCGGAGCGATGCGCGCGGGTCGCAGGCCTGGCCGTCCGGCATGCGCGGCTGCGCGACGTCGCCCCGGCCGACAAGCGGGTGGCCCTGGTGTTTTCGGCCTACCCCACCAAGCACGCGCGGATCGGCAACGCGGTCGGCCTGGACACGCCCGCCAGTGCGGTCGCGCTGCTGCGGGCCATGCGCGAGCGTGGGTACCAGGTGGGTGAACTGCCCGGGGTCGATGCCAACGACGGGGACGCGCTGATCCACGCCTTGATCGAGCGTGGCGGCCAGGACCCCGACTGGCTCACCGAAGGGCAGCTCGCCGGCAACCCGATCCGGTTGTCCGCCAAGGATTATCGCGATTGGTTCGCCACCCTGCCCGCCGCGCTGACGGACGCGGTGACACAGCATTGGGGCCCGCCGCCCGGCGACCTGTTCGTGGACCGTACCGGCGACCCCGACGGTGAAATCGTCATCGCCGCAATGCAAGCGGGCAACCTGGTGCTGATGGTGCAGCCGCCCCGCGGCTTCGGGGAGAACCCGGTGGCGATCTACCACGACCCGGACCTGCCGCCCAGCCACCACTATCTGGCCGCCTATCACTGGCTGGACACCGGATTCGGCTCGCACGCCGTGGTGCACCTGGGCAAGCACGGTAACCTGGAATGGCTACCCGGCAAGACACTGGGCATGTCGGCGGCCTGCGGGTCCGATGCCGCGTTGGGCAACCTGCCCCTGATCTACCCCTTCCTGGTCAACGACCCAGGAGAGGGCACCCAGGCCAAGCGACGGGCGCACGCGGTGCTCGTCGACCACCTCATCCCGCCGATGGCGCGTGCCGAAACCTACGGCGACATCGCCCGTTTGGAACAGCTGCTCGACGAGCACGCGAACGTCGCCGCGCTGGACCCCGGCAAGCTGCCCGCCATCCGCCAGCAGATCTGGACGCTGATCCGGGCCGCCAAAATGGACCACGATCTCGGGCTGACCGAGCGGCCCCCGGAGGACTCGTTCGACGACATGCTGCTGCATGTCGACGGCTGGCTCTGCGAGATCAAGGACGTCCAGATCCGCGACGGCCTGCACATCCTGGGCCAAAAGCCCTCCGGGGAAGTCGAACTCGACCTCGTGCTGGCAATACTGCGGGCCCGCCAACTGTTCGGTGGCGAGCAGACCCTCCCCGGGTTGCGGCAGGCACTGGGCCTCGCGGAGGACGGCACCGACGAACGCACCTCGGTCGACCAGGCCGAAGCCACGGCGCGCGAACTCGTTGCCGAGCTGCAGGCCAGCGGCTGGGATCCCGAAGCCGCCGAACGCATCACCGAGGAGACCGAGGTGGCGGCCGTGTTGCGGTTCGCGGCCACCGAGGTGGTGCCCCGGCTCGCCGGAACGGCCGCCGAGATCGAGCAGGTGCTCAACGCGTTGGACGGCCGGTTCATCCCGGCCGGCCCCTCCGGCTCCCCGTTGCGCGGCCTGATCAACGTGCTGCCCACCGGCCGCAACTTCTACTCCGTCGATCCCAAGGCGGTTCCGTCGCGGCTGGCCTGGGAAGCCGGTGTGGCCCTGGCGGATTCGTTGCTGAGTCGCTACCGCAACGACCACGGGCGATGGCCGCAATCGGTGGGACTCTCGGTGTGGGGCACCTCGGCGATGCGCACCTCCGGCGACGACATCGCCGAAGTGCTTGCGCTGCTGGGTGTCCGACCGGTCTGGGACGACGCGTCGCGTCGAGTCGTCGACCTGACGCCGATCCCACTGGCGGAGCTGGGCCGGCCCCGCATCGACGTAACCGTGCGGATCTCCGGGTTCTTCCGGGACGCCTTCCCGCACGTCGTGACGATGCTCGACGACGCGGTACAGCTGGCCGCCGGTCTTGAAGAGCCCGCCGACGACAACTACGTCCGCGCGCACGCACAGGCCGACCTAGCCCAGCACGGCGATCAACGTCGCTCCACCACAAGAATTTTCGGATCCAAGCCGGGCACCTACGGCGCCGGGCTGCTGCAGCTGATCGACAGCCGCAACTGGCGCGACGACGCCGACCTGGCGCAGGTGTACACGGCGTGGGGAGGGTTCGCCTACGGCCGCAACCTGGACGGCCGCGAGGCGGTCGACGACATGAACCGCCAATACCGTCGGATCGCCGTGGCCGCCAAGAACACCGACACCCGCGAACACGACATCGCCGACTCCGACGACTACTTCCAGTACCACGGCGGCATGGTGGCCACGGTCCGCGCGCTGACGGGGCAGGCGCCCGCCGCTTATATCGGCGACAACACCAGACCGGACGCGATCCGCACCCGCACGCTGTCCGAGGAGACCACCCGGGTGTTCCGGGCCCGCGTCATCAATCCGCGCTGGATGGCCGCGATGCGGCGGCATGGTTATAAGGGCGCGTTCGAAATGGCGGCGACCGTTGACTACCTGTTCGGCTACGACGCCACCGCCGGGGTGATGGCCGACTGGATGTACGAGCAGCTCACCGAGAGTTACGTGCTGGATCCCGAGAACCGAAAGTTCATGGCCGAGTCCAACCCGTGGGCGCTGCACGGCATGGCCGAACGCCTGCTGGAGGCAGCCGGCCGCGGTATGTGGGAACAGCCGCAACCGGAGACCCTCGACGGGCTGCGGCAGGCGCTGCTGGAGACCGAGGGTGACCTCGAGGGCTGGCGCTCAGTCAGGAGTTTGCGCGAGTCGGCAGCGAGGTGACCGGGACCGGCGGCAGCGGTGTCGTCGGCAATGTCCACCCATGCCACCTTCACCAAGAACGGCCTGCCGAAGCCGACGCCAATCTGCGTCGCCACCGAACGTGCGGTTGGCCGCACCTTCGGCATCGAACGTGCGGCTGGCCGCACACTCGGCACGGCTGAAACCTCAGATGAAGTCCGATCCGCCGTCGACGTTGACGGTGGCCCCGGTGACATAGCCGTTTCGCCGCGACACGAGGTAGGCGGTAATCGAAGCGACCTCTTCGGGAAGTCCGGCGCGGCCGAGATCGCAGGGCTGGTGAAAGTTGTTGTCGATCCAGCTCATGACGTCGACCGGGTCGGTGGCGTCGAGGCCCTCGGCGGCAAGGATGTCTTTGAGCGCCTCGGTGAAGCTGGCCGTCACGATCGTCCCAGGACATATGCAGTTGACTAGAATGCCGTCCTTGGCAAGGCTTTTCGACAAGTTCTTGGTGACGCTGGCAAGTGCCGCCTTCGACGCCGTATAGGCGACGATGCGCGGGTTCTGGCGCTGAATCGAATGTGCGGCCAGCGTCACGATGCGGGCCCAATCCGCGGTCCGCAGCAGCGGCAACGATGCTCGGATCGATCTGACGCCCGACATGGTGCCGAGCGCAAACGCCTCGTCCCACTCCGCGTCGTCCATCTGCTCGAAATAGCCGTCGCCGGGTCCAATGGTGTGGACCAGACAATTCAGTCGACCCCAACGCTCCGAGATCGTCGCAAAGGCATCACTGATGGACTGGGCATCAGCCATGTCGACGCTGATTCCCACGGCGTCCGGGGCGCCGGCCGCGCGCAGTGCTGTGACCGCGGTGTCGAGCGCACCGCGGCCCCTGGCCATCACGGCCACGCTGGCTCCCTCGGCCGCAAGGGTTTCGGCAATGGCCAGACCCATCCCTTTGCTCCCGCCGGTGACCACGGCGGTCGACCCCACGAAACCGAGATCCATCATCGACTCCTTCGCTACGAGTTTTTGGAGCAAATCCGCTCGATCGCTTCCGCCGTCACGCCCAGCCCGCTCAGGCAGAAGCGCACACTGCGCCGGCGGAGATCGTCGCGGTCACAATCGCCGGCCGCCCACTGTTGGTGAATGCCCGCCCAGACCACCCCGTGAATGAATTGGGCGTCGGTCGCCGGATCGATGTGGTGAAACATTCCGTTGTCCATGCCGCGCTGAAGTGTGTCGCTGAGTGGTTCGAGGATCTCGGCGTATGCGGGCCGAACGAGAATGGGGGAGGCGAACATCTGGGATTGAGCCTCCATCGACAGGCGGCGCAAGTCAGCACCGATGGTTTCGTCGAACGCCAGGTCGAGTCGGCCGTCAATCCACGCCGCCACCGCCTCGATGTCCGTGGTGGCACGGCTCATTCGGCGCCGTAGGCGCCGTTTCTCGACGCGCGCGTTCTCCAGGAAGACGGCGGCAATCAATTCGTCTTTGGAGGCGAAATGCCGATAGAACGCGCGTGTGCTCAATCCTGCCCGTTCCAGCACGGCGGTGATACCGAGCCCGCGAACTCCATCCTCGCGCAAAGCGATCGACGCGGCCTGCAGGATCTCGCGGCGTACGGCCGGGTCGGGGCCCAGCTTGTCGCGTCGCCGCGTGCGGGGAGCGGTCATGTCGTCAGCCGGTCGCATCGTAGCTGGCGAGGTAGTCGGCGAACCGTTCGCGAACGCCGTCGGGTGTCAAGCCGTAGTCGGTCAGCTCATAGTCATGCGCGCCACGGGAGCCGGGTCTGTGCCCTTTGGCCCATTGCTCTACGGAAGCCATCGTGGCGTCGGTGAAGCTCAAACCCAAGGCCTCGTAGCTGGTTCGCAGGGTGCGCACGGGATCGGTCTGCAGATCGGCGAACGAGACGTCTGCGAATCGGTCGTCACCGGCGCGGCCGCGGAAATCCATTGCCCGCCGGACGGCTTCAACCCAGCTGTTGACTTGTTCGGCACCGAGTTCGTTAGCGTCGTTGCGGTCGCTGCTCCAGCTGCGCACGTACTGAATGAGGCTGCATACCGACCCCATCACCTTCGCCGGGTCACGGTGGCTCCAAAGGAATTTCGCGTTCGGGTAGGCCTCGACGAGCGCGTCGAGTGCGAACATGTGCACGGGCGTCTTGAGGTGCCATAGCACCGGCGGACAATGCCATTGCAACAGCTTGAGCACTCGCCGGTGAAAGGTGTAGGTCCCGCGCATGTCGCAGTCCATCAACCACGCGAGATAACCGGGCGCGCGAACGGCGCCGTCGAAGTGAAAGGTGCGAAAGCTCATTCCCATCAGGTCCTGGCATTCGGTCGGTGCCGTTGGCTCGGAGTTGTACAGCGTCTTCATGAGCGGGAACATGTCATCGAGCATCTTCAGGCCGGCCTCGGCCTGTGCGATCCGCGGATCGGTGTGTTGGGTCGCGGCCTCCGGCGGCGGGGTGGGGGCTTGCGATTCCCACATCCGTAGCGACCGGAATTGCGGGTCGGCGGCCACCAGCTGACTCAAAGCGGTGGTCCCGGTGCGGGGTAACCCGATCACGAATACGGGGCCGTCGACCACCTCGTCGTCGAGCTCGGGGTGGCGGGCGTAGGTGTCCTCGATCTTGAGGCGCTGAATCAAGGCGTTACTGATGGTGGCGTGCTGGATGATCCGGCCCATGTCGTTGAGGTCGGCCTCGGTGTTCAGCGCATCGACGATGCGTTCGAGCCCCTCGCGATAGTAGGGCGAACCGAAATCCTCGAGACCCGTTGCGGCGCGGGCGCCGTCTTCCAACTTGTCGGCATCGAACATCATTGTGCAAACCTCTTGTGCACGGCTTGGCGACGCGCCGCGAGGACGGACCGGCGCTCTTCTGGAGTGACTTTTGCGGTATTCGGAGGTAACTCCGAATCAATCTCGCCGAAGGGCACGACGCGGGTGGTCGGCGTCGGCGCCGTCTCGGTGCGCACACAGCGCAGGATGATCGGGCCGTTGCTGTGGCCGGCGGTGTCGAGCCAATTGGCGACGCCCGGATCGTCAGAGCACAGCACCAAGCGCACGATGCCATCGTCGTCCACTACGGCCTGATGGGCATTGAGGCTGGACTGGTGGCGCCCGTAATGGATCGTCTCCCACCACGGATTGCCGATGGAGAAGCTCCAGTAAATACCTTGGGGCGGCTTCACTTCCACGATGAGCGCCTCATTCGGGCCCAGCTCCCACCGGCCGATTACCGGCCTGTTCTCCGCCGCCGCACCTATATCTGTGCGGTCGATCGGCGGCAGGAATCCGTTGGGCGGTGCCGCGGCGCCGAATTGCAGGAAGAACGCCAGATTGTCGCCGACGAAGTCACCGAGCGCAGTGATCTGCCGCGACACCACCATGTCCGGATCAACTGATGGGCCGTCGGTTTGCACCGCGTCGCCGATTCGCTCGATGCGCAGCGACGAGGCCACCTCGGTGTCCCAGTCGTAGAAGAAGTGCCGCACCGTCAACGTGGGATGGTCTCCCTCGATGCGCATCCAATTGCCTGGTCGGTCATCGGCTGACAGCACGACCTCGAAGTTGCCATCCGCATCCACGTCGAGCTCATCCACCAGTTCGTTCGCTGTCGCGGCGACGCCGTTCATTGTCTGCAGCCCGACGTACCTCGCGGTCCCTCGATTCCCGAACAGCCGATAACTCTCGCCGCCGCGCAACACCGCACGGGTGTAGAGGCAGTCGGGGCACTCCATGCCCCAGGTCACCAGGTCGTCAGTGCTGGTACGGCGCACGCTCAGAACCGGGTGCGGATCGAACCGCAGCACCTCGTCGATTCCGGCGGCAAGCAACACCAACAGATGCCGGATGCCGGCAGCGACGTCGATTCGGTTTCGACTTGCCGGGTCGGATTCGACGGTCTGTGCGGCTGCCCGTAGCCGGACCAGCAGATGGGACCACGCCTGAGAAAGGTCTACATTGCCGACTTCTTCCGACAACGCCGCCTCTGCGATTGAGAACGGCAGCCACGCCAGCGGTGTTCTCGGCTCGCTCACGTTCTCCGCTTCCGTCGTGCCGGCAGTCTTAACTGAAAATAATATTTTCGGTTAAGGGTGCCATGACTATCGCAGTGACCGCTCACGATGTCAATGACGGGTCGTGCAGCGTAGGTTGTTACCGTGACGCCCGCATTCGCCGATCTCGCCAAGGCGCAGTACATCCTGTTGACCACCTTCACCAAAGACGGCAAGGCCAAGCCGACGCCGATTTGGGCGGCCGCCGACCAAGACCGGCTCCTGGTCATCACTCAGGAAAAGTCCTGGAAGGTCAAGCGGATTCGCAACACTCCGAGGGTCACGCTGGCCACCTGCACCATGCAGGGCCGCCCGACCAGTGAGGCCGTCGAAGGCACCGCCGCGATACTGGACAAGTCGCAAACCGCCGTGGTGTACGACGCGATCGGAAAGCGTTACGGCATCGTCGGCAAGGTGTTCAATCTCTTCAGCAAGCTGCGCGGCGGCATGGAGAACAATGTCGGTCTCGAGCTGAGGGTGGCGCAGGCCTAGGGCGCCTCATGGGCACCGTTCTCGTTCCGATCCCGGACCGCGATTTCGACCCGACCGAGGTCGCCGTCAGCTGGCGCGTCTTGATCCGCAACGGTCATCGGGTGGTGTTCGCCACCGAAAGCGGATCGCCCGGTGCGGCGGACGACATCATGGTGAGCGGCCGCGGTTTGGACGTGTGGTCCGCCCTGCCGGTGCTGGGCGCCATCCCGGCGGTCGGGCTGATGCTGCGCGCGAACAAGGACGCGCGTAGCGCATACCGGGACATGTTGGCGTCAAACGAGTTTCAGCACCCAATCGCGTGGGCGCAAGCCGGTCTCGACGGAGTCGACGCCCTGCTGCTGCCCGGCGGGCATCGCGCCCGCGGCATGCGCAGCTATGTCGACAGCGACGTCCTGCACCGGCTCGTCGTCGACGCCTTCAAGCGGGGGGTCGTCGTCGCCGCCATATGTCACGGCGTGCTCCTAGCCGCGCGCAGCGTCGACCCCGCGACGGGTCATTCGGTGCTCTACGGACACAAGACCACCGCGTTGACATGGGCGATGGAGGGCCTGGCGTGGCGATTGACGCGGTTCACCCGATTCTGGGATCGAAACTACTACCGCACCTACACCGAGCAGCCCGGCCAGCCCCGCGGCTACATGTCCGTGCAGTCGGAAGTGACTCGCGCACTTGAAAATCCGACGGATTTCTGCGACGTCGTGCGCGGTTCGCCGGGCTGGCGGCGCAAATCCTCCGGGATGTCACGCGACACCGCGACCGACTCGCGGCCTGCGTTCGTCGTCGACGACGGCAGCTACGTGTCGGCGCGTTGGCCGGGAGATACGCACACGTTCGCGACGGTTTTGTCGCGAAAGCTGGTGTGACGCAATTACGTCGTCGCGCCCGATGCCAAATGTTCGCCGAAGAACGCGAAGACCCGGCGCCAGGCGTCCTCGGTGGCGTCCGCGTCGTAGCCGAAACCGGTAATCCGCAGTAGTGGCTGGGCGGGCAGTTCGTTGGCGAAGCTGTGGCCGACACCGGGGTAGACCTTCACGTCGGCGGTGATGTTCTTGTCGGCGATGGTCTCGCGCAGCTTCTCGGGCGCGCCCCGTCCCAGCGGGTCACGGGCGCCGAAGCTGGCCACTATGGGGCACGCCCCATCGAGCGTCCTGTCGAGGTTGCGGGGCAGGGGAGCGCCGTAGAACGGCGCCGAGGCGCCGAAACCCTTGGGCGACATGACCAAAGCGAACTGGCCGCCCATGCAGAAACCCGCGATGCCGACCTGACCGGAACATTCGGGCATGGCTTTCACGTGGTCGCGGGCCGCGAGGATGTCGTCCAGGGCACGGCCGCGCTGTGTCTGCAGCTCCTTCATCACCCGGGTGATGCAGCGGATGCGGCCGCCCCGCGCGTACATGTTCGGGGTGATCGCCACGTAGCCGGCCTGCGCGATGCGCTTGTTCGTCGACTCCTTGTCCCTGCCGTATCCGAACGCGTCGTGAATCACGACCACGCCGGGCCACGGGCCTTCACCGCTGGGAAGGTCCAGCAGCGCGTCGATCGGTCCGGCGGGCGTGTCGATCTCAATCGTGGTCATAGCGTCATCTAACTGCAATCGCCCCGGACACCACCATGGGAACTTCGACGCAGTTGGCGGACGTTGGCTGTACATGCTGTCACGGCTGTTTCTCGTCTACGCCGCCGTCGAGCTGGCGGCGACCATCGCCCTGGTTGCGACGATCGGTTGGGGTTGGACGCTGCTGGCGCTGGCGGGCACCTTCCTGCTCGGATGGAGCCTTCTGGTGCCGGTGATGGGCTCGCACCTGGCCCGTCAGATCGGGCACCTGCGCTCCGGCCTGGCCGAACCGCGCACCGCGGTGCGAGACGGGACGTTGGTCACGCTGGCCACCCTGCTGGTCCTGGTGCCCGGACTGGTCACCACGGCCCTGGGGCTCCTGCTGCTGATGCGGCCCGTCCGCGCTGCGGTCGGCCCCGGTCTGGCCGCGGTCGCGATGCGTGGCCTACGACGGCGGGTGCCGCTGTTCGCCGACACGACGTTGTTCGCCGCAGGCGTGCGTCAGCGCGGCGGTGCTGCGGCGGACGACTACATCGACGGCGAGGTCGTGGACGTCCACGACATCAGGCCGCCCGCCCTACCGAACGAGCCGGTGCGGGGCGGATACCCGGGCCGGCCCGCCTGGGACTAACCACCGGCCCGCCACCACACGTAGTTTTGCCCTGTGAGCGACACGTTGCTGGTCAACGGCCGGGTGCACAGCCCGACCCATCCAGACGCCACCGCCATGGCGGTGCGCGACGGCGTGGTCGCCTGGCTGGGCAGCGATGACGTCGGCCGCAGCACGTTTCCGGGCGCGGACGTCGAGGACTTGAACGGCGGTTTCGTGGCGCCCGGCTTCGTGGACAGCCACATTCATCTGACCGCGACGGGCCTGACGCTCAGCGGGCTCGATCTACGCGCGGCGAGCTCGCGCGCGCAGTGCATCCAGATGCTCGCCGAGTACGCGGCAGCCCACCCCGGCCGTCCGGTGTGGGGGCATGGCTGGGACGAGACGTCGTGGCCCGAGAACTCCCCGCCGAGCACCGCCGACCTCGATGCCGTCCTCGGCGACCGCGCCGCCTACCTGTCCCGGGTCGACGTGCACTCGGCGCTCGCCTCGACGGGGTTGCGCCGGCTGGTCGCGGACCTACCGGCGGCGGTCGGCTTCGCCGCCGACCGGCCGCTTACCGGCGACGCCCACCACTTGGTCCGCGCCCTAGCCCGCGGCCTGTTGACGCCCGAGCAGCTGGCCGAGGCCCGCGCGGCCGCCCTGCGGGCCGCCGCGGCGGCCGGCATCGTCGCGGCGCACGAATGCGCGGGGCCCGAGATCGGCGGGCTGGACGACTGGCTGCGGCTGCGTTCCCTCGTTGCGGGTGTTCGAGGCGTCGAGGTGACCGGCTACTGGGGCGAGGCGGTGACCACGCCCGCACGGGCGCGCGCGCTCATCGAGGAGACCGGAGCCCGCGGGCTGGCCGGCGATCTCTTCGTGGACGGCGCGCTCGGGTCGCGCACCGCCTGGCTGCACGCGCCGTACGCCGACGCCGAGGACCGGCTCGGCACCTGCTACCTGGACCCCGACGCCATCGAGGCGCACGTGCGGGCGTGCACCGAGGCGACGGTGACCGCGGGCTTCCATGTCATCGGCGACGCCGCCGTCTCCGCGGTGGTCACTGCCTTCGAGCGGGTCGTCGCGCAACTCGGAGCCGTCGCCGTCGCCCGGTGCGGGCACCGCCTGGAGCACGTCGAAATGGTCACCGCCGAGCAGGCCGCCCAGCTGGGGCACTGGGGCGTCATCGCCAGCGTGCAGCCCAACTTCGATGCGTTGTGGGGTGGCCCCGAGGGCATGTACGCGCGCCGCCTCGGCGCCGAACGAGGCAGTCGGCTCAATCCGTTAGCGCTGTTAGCATCCCAAGGCGTGCCCCTCGCGCTTGGTTCCGACGCACCGGTAACAGGCCTCGACCCCTGGGCGAGCGTGCGCGCGGCGGTCAACCATTGGACCCCTGGCAGCGCGGTCTCCGCGCGCGCCGCGTTCGCCGCAGCAACCCGTGGTGGCTGGCGGGCCGCAGGCGTCCACGACGGCAAGATGGGGACACTGGTGCCCGGTGCGCCGGCCTCCTACGCCGTGTGGGACGCCGGGCCCCTCGACGTCCACGCACCTCGCGACGCCGTGCAGCGCTGGTCGACCGACCCGCGCGCCCGGGTGCCGGCCTTGCCGCGCCTGGGCCCGAACGACGCCCTGCCGCGGTGCCGGCGAACGGTGCATCGGGGCGCTGTCATCCATGGCTGAGGACTGGCCCGGCCGAAAGGACCGCGCTGAGGAAGCCGCTGAGGCCGACCCGACGGACGATGATCTTGCGGCGCGCCCCGATACCGAACCGGCCAGTGGCGACGCGGCTTCGGAGCGCGATGACAAGCCCGGAGAAGATGTCGACCCCTCGGAACCCGGCGCGCCACCGCTGACGAGCCGCATCGCGGCCGCAGCACGCCGGGTGGGCGCCGGAGCGCTCGCGCGGCTGCCTGCCGTCCGGGCCGCGATGCTGCCGCGGCTGACCCGCTTGGCCTGCGCCATAGCCGGCGGTGTCCTGCTCTTCACCAGCTTCCCGTCGCTGAACTGGTGGTGGGGCGCGGTCGTCGCGGCCGCGCTGCTGGCTTGGGTGCTCAAGCATCCGGCGACGACGCCGGCGGGCGGTTTGGGCTACGGGTTCCTTTTCGGGCTGGCGTTCTATCTGCCGCTGCTGCCCTGGATCAGCATGCTCGTCGGTGCCGTGCCCTGGATGGTGCTGGCCATGACGTGTGCGCTGTTTCCCGCCCTCTTCGGCCTTGGCGCCGTGCTCGTGCGGCAGCTGCCGGGCTGGCCGGTGTGGTTCGCGCTGGTGTGGACGGCCCAGGAGTGGCTGAAATCGATCGTCCCGTTCGGCGGCTTCCCATGGGGGTCGGTGGCATTCGGCCAGGCGCAGGGCCCCTTCTTGCCGTTGGTCCAGCTCGGCGGCGCCGCGTTGCTCTCGATGGCGATCGTGCTGGTTGGGTTCAGCGCGACCGCCATCGAGCTGGAGATCGTGAAGTGGTTGCACGCCGGTAAGCGGGCGCACCGCGGCGCCGACGAATCGGCGAACGCCGGTGCTGAACCGCCCGCGGTGGTGCTGCCGGGCGTCTGCATCTGCCTCGTGCTGTTCGCGTCCGTCGTCGTCTGGCCGCAGGTTCGGCACGCCGGCACAGGATCGGGCGGCGAACCGTCGGTCACCGTCGCGGTGGTGCAGGGGAATGTGCCGCGGCTGGGTCTCGACTTCAACGCGCAACGTCGGGCCGTGCTCGACAACCATGTCCGCGAGACCCTGCGGCTGGCGGAGGACGTGCGAGCGGGACAGGCGCCGCAACCCCAATTCGTCATTTGGCCAGAGGACTCCTCGGACATCGATCCACTGGTCAATGTCGACGCCGCGCTGGTGATATCGCAGGCCGCGACCGCGATCGGCGCACCGATCCTGATCGGCACCGTGTCGGAACTGCCCGGCAGCCCGCCGGAGAATCCGCAGTACACCAACACCATGATCGTGTGGAACCCGTCGACCGGACCGGCCGACCGGCACGACAAGGAAATCGTGCAGCCCTTCGGCGAATACCTGCCAATGCCGTGGTTGTTCAGCCATCTCTCCTCGTACGCCAACCGCGCCGGGAACATGGTGCCCCGGCCGGGCACGGACGTCGTGCACATCGCCGGGGTGCCGGTCGGGGTGGCCACGTGCTGGGAAGTGATCTTCAACCGCGTCCCGCGCAAAGCGGTCCTCAACGGTGCCCAGTTGCTCGCCGTGCCGAGCAACAACGCCACCTTCAACAAGACGATGAGCGAACAGCAGCTGGGATTCGCCAAGGTGCGCGCCGTTGAGCATGACCGATACGTGGTGGTCGCGGGCACCACCGGGATCAGCGCGGTGATCGCGCCGGACGGCGCCGAGCTGGTTCGCACCGACTTCTTTCAGCCCGATTACCTGGACATCCAGGTGCGCCTGAAGACGAAACTGACACCGGCGACACGTTGGGGTCCCATCCTGCAATGGCTCCTGGTCGCGGCGGCCGGAGCGGCAATCCTGGCCGGGATACGGCACAATGGATGGTTCCCGCGTCCGATTCGTCGGAGGTCCGAGCCCCCGGACGAATCCCCGAACGCCGGTACGCCCCCGGGCGAAACCCCGCCTGACGAGGGCGGCGACCAGGCGCCGCCGGAGGACGGCGGTGACTACACTCCGCTCCACGAGGGGGGCGAACGACCATCGCGACACATCGGGCGACACAGAGGAGCTACATGACCACCGGCCAGCCGGCGCCCCGGAACCCGGGGAATCGTCCCAGCGAGCGCGTCCTGGTGATCATCCCGACCTACAACGAGCGGGAGAACCTGCCGGTGATCCACCGGCGGCTGAAGGACGCCTGCCCGCACGTGCACCTACTCATCGTCGACGACAGCAGCCCCGACGGCACCGGCGATCTCGCCGAGGAACTGGCCGCCGCCGATGCGGGTCGCACCCACGTGATGCACCGCACCGCCAAGGACGGCCTGGGCGCGGCGTACCTGGCGGGCTTCGCCTGGGGTCTGAGCCGCGACTACTCGGTGCTGGTGGAGATGGATGCCGACGGCAGCCACGCGCCCGAGCAGCTCCACCGTCTGCTGGACGCGGTCGACGCCGGAGCCGACCTGGCCATCGGATCCCGCTACGTCGAGGGCGGGTCGGTGCGAAATTGGCCGTGGCGGCGCTGGGCGCTGTCGTGGACGGCCAACACCTATGCGCGGCTTGCCCTGGGAATCGGCGTCCATGACATCACCGCCGGCTACCGCGCCTACCGCCGAGAGGTCCTCGAGGCGATCGGCCTCGAGGCGGTGGACTCCAAGGGCTACTGCTTCCAGATCGACCTGACCTGGCGCACCGTGTGCAACGGGTTCGTCATCGTCGAGGTGCCGATCACCTTCACCGAGCGTGAACTCGGCGTCTCCAAGATGAGCGGATCCAACATCCGCGAGGCGCTGATGAAGGTCACCCGATGGGGCATAGAGGGCCGCAAGGCCCGCGCCGGCACCCAGCGCGCCGACAACCGCAGCTAAAGCGGTCGGGGGTCAGCCGCGGCGGCGTGACCGGATGATTTCGAGCCGCTCCTTGAGCAGCTCTTCGAGCTCCTCGACCGAACGGCGCTCCAGCAGCATGTCCCAGTGCGTACGCGGCGGCTTGACCTTCTTCGGCTCGGGCAGGTCGCCGTCGATCAGCGTGCCGTCCAGGCCGTTCTTGCAGGGCCAGGTGCCGGGAATCTCGGCGTCGTCGGCGAACGGAACCTCGAATTCCTCGCCGTTGTCCGTGCGGTACCGCGCGATCTGACGCGGCGCCAGGTCGTGGTTGCGGTCGGTCTCGTAGCTCACGGCTCCGAGGCGGCTGCCCCTAAGGACGCGATCAGCCATGTTGCTACTCCTCTAGGTCTTTTGAATTTTCGGGCTGCTGTAATGCAATTCTGTCCGCTTGGCAAACGTTGCGGCGGTCCGTGTAGTTCCCCGGTCGGCGGGGCGGCGTACGCGACGCGACCTTCAATGATACCGGGATGGCCGGGCAATCCCGACTAAAGTCGGCAGGCGTGAGCCGCCGTCCCCGCCCGCAGCCGTGTCGTTGGTGCGGTCGAGACGTCTCCGACGCCGGGATGGGACGGCGACGCCAGTACTGCCGCCAGTCGTGCCGGCAACGGGCATACGAACAACGTGCCTCGTTGACCCGGGGCGGCGCGGGGGCCTCACTGGCCTTGCCTCCCGACGCGGTGGTTCTCTCGGCCGACGACGCCGCCGACCTGTCCGACCGGGTCTACCAGGTGCGGTGCGCGGCCGAGGATGTCGCCACAGCCCTCGACGAGGGAGCGCAGGCGACCGAACTGCGCGAATTGTGCGACCAGCTGATCAGGGCCGCCCGGGCGGCAGACGGCTGGCGCCGGGTGGGCGTCTGAGCCGTCCTGACCACTGTCGATGCATAGCCGGGTACAGTCGCGCCATGGATGGCGCGTCAGTTGTATCCCGGCGTACCGGGGTCACGAGATGCCTCGACACCCGCGGGCGCAACGGCGCGTTCCGGATCCCCTGGGACAAGGCGTGCCTCACGCCGAAGCCGGTTCTCCTGTAGCAGCCGGGAGCATCGGACGTTTTGAAATACCGTCAGAGTTGGCCATACTCACCAGCGACATTCTTGGGCCGGAGAGCGGCACGGCATCGCATCGTGCAGCAAATTCCGTGACTCGGCGAGAGTCGCATCGAGGCAGCTGACGGCCAAGTTAGGCGAGAGGTAGTGATGGTGGATCAACTCCAGCATGCGACCGAAGCGCTGCGCAAAGCGCTGGTCCAGGTCGAGCGCCTGAAACGCACCAATCGTGCGCTGCTGGAGCGGTCGAGCGAGCCGATCGCGATCGTCGGTATGTCCTGCCGCTTCCCGGGCGGAGTCGAGACACCGGAAGAGCTGTGGCAGATGGTGGCCGACGGCCGCGATGTGATCACGGAGTTCCCCAACGATCGCGGCTGGGACCTGGCGAGCCTGTACGACCCCGACCCCGACGCCCGCCACAAGACATACGCGCGGACCGGCGGTTTCGTGGACGGTGTCGCCGACTTCGATCCGGCGTTCTTCGGCATCGCGCCGAGCGAGGCGCTCGCGATGGACCCGCAACATCGGATGTTGCTGGAACTGTCGTGGGAGGCATTGGAAAGGGGCGGCATCGACCCCAGCGGGCTGCGGGGCAGCGCGACCGGCGTGTTCGCCGGGCTCATCGTCCAGGGCTACGGCATGCTCGCCGAGGAGATCGAGGGCTACCGGCTGACCGGCATGACATCCAGCGTCGCTTCCGGTCGGGTGTCGTATGTGCTGGGGCTCGAGGGCCCGGCGGTGTCGGTGGACACTGCGTGTTCGTCGTCGTTGGTGGCGTTGCACATGGCGGTGCAGTCCTTGCGTTCGGGGGAGTGCGATCTGGCGCTGGCCGGCGGCGCGACCGTCAACGCGACCCCGACGGTCTTCGTCGAATTCAGCCGCCACCGGGGGTTGGCCCCCGACGGACGGTCCAAGGCTTACGCCGGAGCGGCCGACGGCGTCGGCTGGTCGGAGGGCGGCGCGATGCTCGTCGTCGAGCGGCTCTCGGATGCCCGGCGGTTGGGTCATCCGGTGCTGGCGCTGGTGCGCGGCTCGGCGGTCAATCAGGACGGTGCATCCAACGGGCTGACCGCGCCGAACGGTCCGTCGCAGCAGCGGGTGGTGCGTGCGGCGCTGGCCAATGCCGGTTTGTCGGCGGCCGACGTCGACGTGGTGGAAGGCCACGGAACCGGAACCACGTTGGGCGACCCCATCGAGGCCCAGGCGTTGTTGGCCACGTACGGCCAGGACCGGTCCGAGCCGCTGTGGCTGGGGTCGATCAAGTCGAACATGGGTCACACGCAGGCCGCGGCGGGCGTGGCCGGTGTGATCAAGATGGTGCAGGCCATGCGGCACGAAATGTTGCCGGCGACATTGCATGTGGACATGCCCAGCCCGCATGTCGATTGGTCGGCGGGAGCGGTCTCGTTGCTGACCGAGGCGCAGCCGTGGCCGGCGAGTCGGCGCGTGCAACGGGCGGGCGTGTCGTCGTTCGGGATCAGCGGCACGAATGCACACGTGATCATCGAGGCGGTCCCGTCGCCCGAGCCGCTGGCGGACCGCCCGCAGCCCGTTGCGGTGCCGTGGGTGGTGTCGGCAAAATCGTTGCCGGCGTTGAGGTCTCAGGCGGCCCGGCTCGCCGGACATCTGCGCGGCCATGGCGAGCTGGACGTCGCCGACGTGGCCTGGACGCTGGCGGGGCGCGCGACCTTCGAGCATCGGGCCGTCGTGGTCGGTGGCGACCGGGAGCGGTTGCTCGCCGGGCTGGACGAGCTGGCCGGTGACGACCCGGCCGGCACGGTCATTCAGGGCAGCGCGGTGCCGGCGGGCAAGAACGTCTTCGTGTTCCCCGGCCAAGGTTCCCAATGGCTGGGCATGGGCATCGAATTGCTGGACACCGCACCGGTATTCGCGCAGCAGATCGACGCGTGCGCGGAGGCGTTCGCGGAATTCGTCGACTGGTCGCTGGTCGATGTCCTGCGTGGCGTCCCGGGCGCCCCCGGCATGGATCGCGTGGACGTGGTGCAGCCGGTGCTGTTCGCGGTGATGGTGTCGCTGGCAGAACTGTGGAAATCGGTCGGAGTCAACCCGGACGCGGTGATCGGCCATTCGCAGGGGGAGATCGCCGCGGCGTATGTCGCGGGCGCGCTGTCGCTGCGCGATGCCGCTCGGGTGGTCACGCTGCGCAGCAAGTTGTTGCGGTCGCTGGCCCACTCCGGTGGCATGCTCTCCATTGCTTGCAGCACCGAACGCGCACGGGAACTGTTGGCGCCCTATGGCAATCGCGTCAGCATCGCCGCCGTCAACGGCCGCTCGGCGGTAGTGGTATCGGGCGAGGTGGCCGCGCTTGACGAACTCGTCGGGTTCTGCGCCGACCTGGAGCTGCGCACTCGCAGGATCGACGTGGACTATGCGTCGCATTCGGTCGAGGTCGAGGCCATCCGGGATGAGCTGGCCGAGGCACTGGCCGGCATCGAGCCGAGTTCCTCCCGCATTGCCTTCTTTTCCACGGTGACCGGAAACCGTTTGGACACCGCCGGTTTGGATGCAGCGTACTGGTACCGCAACATCCGGCAAACCGTGCAGTTCGACCAAGCGGTGCGGGCCACATGCGAGCACGGGTATCGCACGTTCATCGAATCCAGTCCGCATCCCGCGCTCATCGCCGGCATAGAAGACACCGTGAACGACTGCCTGAAAAACTCGGTCGGCGACCCCGAGGTCATCGTGGTTCCCACCCTGGGCCGCGATGACGGCGGCCTCGAGCGGTTCGTCACGTCGGCCGCCGCCGCATTCGTGGCCGGTGTGAGCGTGCACTGGCGTGGTGTGTTGTCCGGGGCGGGCTTCGTGGAGCTGCCGACGTACGCCTTTGACCGGCGCAGGTTTTGGCTGTCCGGCGAGGGCATCGGAGCCGACGCCGCGGGCTTGGGGCTCGAGACCAGCAAGCATGCGTTGCTCAGCGCGGTCGTCGAGCTGCCGGCTTCCGACGGGGTGCTGCTGACGGGCCGTATGTCGCCCAGCCTGCAGGGGTGGCTGGCCGATCACGCGGTCTCCGGCGCGGCCGTGTTCCCGGGCGCGGGGTTTGTCGAGTTGGCGATCCGGGCCGGCGACGAAGTCGGCTGTTCGGTGGTCGACGAATTGACGATGCAGGCGCCCCTGATGCTGCCTGCCTCCAGTTCGGTTGCCCTGCAGGTCGTCGTCGGTCCCAGTGACGATTCGGGACGGCGCGCAGTCTCGGTGTTTTCCCGCGCCGACGCCGGTTCGGGATGGATTTGTCACGCGGAGGGGGTCTTGAGCTCCCGATCGATCGAGCCCGGCGCCGATCTGTCAGTGTGGCCGCCCGAGGGCTCGGTCGCGGTGGACGTGGCCGACGGCTACGACCACCTGGCAGCGCATGGGTACGGCTACGGCCCGGCGTTCCGGGGATTGACCGCGACGTGGGTCCGCGGCGACGAGGTGTTCGCCGAGGTGCGACTGCCGGACGCGGCCGGAGGCGCCAGCGGGTTCGGCGTGCACCCGGCCCTGCTCGACGCGGCGATGCACGCCGTCATCATGGCCCAGCAGGCGGCGGGCCAGCCCGTCGATGTGATGTTGCCGTTCTCGTGGCAGGACGTCTCGCTGCACGCCGCGGGTGCGACCGCGGTCCGCGCCCGGATTGCGCCCACCAGCCGGGGCACACAGACCGGTGGGGGCGCCTCCATCTCGATCGAGCTCGCCGACGGGCTGGGCCTGCCGGTGTTGTCCGTGGGCGCGATGGTTGCCCGCCCGGTCAGTGAGCGGCAACTGCGCGCGGCGGTGTCGAGCTCGGGGCCCGAGCGACTGTTCGAACTGGCGTGGTCGCCGGCAACCGTGCCGGCCACGGCGAACCCGGCAGCGGCCTACGAGATTCTGGAATCGGTTGGCACCGAACAGGATCCGGTCACCGCAACGTATGAGCGTACCCACCGGGCGCTGGCCGCCGTGCAGTCGTGGCTGACCGAGCGCGACGCCGGTGTGTTGGTCGTGGTGACCCGCGGCGCCGTGGGATTGGCGGGGGAGGACGTCACCGATCTGCCCGGCGCGGCGGTATGGGGTCTGGTGCGCTCGGCGCAAACCGAGCATCCGGGTCGCATTGTCCTGGTGGATTCCGATGTGCCGCTGGATGCTCAGGCGGTCGCTTCAGTGCTCGCGGTCGGGGAGCCGCAGGTATTGCTGCGCAACGGTCAGGTCCATACGGGGCGGGTGCGGCCCAGCCGCGCGGTCGACGATCTCTTGGTTCCCCCGGACGAGGGACCCTGGCGCCTGGGTATCAGCAACGCCGGCACGTTCGAAAACCTGCGGCTGGAGCCGGTTCCCAACGCCGACGCGCCATTGGAGCCGGGTCAGGTTCGGGTGGCCTTGCGCGCTATCGCCGCCAACTTCCGCGACATCATGATCACCCTGGGCATGTTCACCCACGACGCGCTACTCGGCGGCGAAGGCGCCGGCGTGGTGGTCGAGGTCGGCCCGGGTGTCACCGAATTCGCCGTCGGCGACTCGGTTTACGGTTTCTTCCCCGACGGAAGCGGCACGTTGGTCGCCGGCGACGTACGCCTGCTGCAGCCTATGCCTGCGGACTGGTCATACGCCGAGGCCGCCGCCATCTCGGCCGTCTTCACCACCGCTTACATGGCCTTTGTCCACCTGGCCGATGTCAAGCCGGGCCAGCGGGTATTGGTGCATGCGGCCGCCGGCGGGGTCGGCATGGCCGCGGTCCAGTTGGGCCGGCATCTGGGTCTCGAGATATTCGCGACTGCCAGCCGGGGTAAGTGGGACACGTTGCGGGCCATGGGCTTCGACGACGACCACATCTCGGACTCCCGCAGCCTGGAGTTCGAGGACAAGTTCCGGGCGGTGACCGGTGGCCGCGGGATGGATGTGGTGCTGGATTCACTGGCCGGCGACTTCGTCGATGCCTCCCTGCGGCTGGTCGCCCCCGGCGGCGTGTTCTTGGAGATGGGCAAGACCGACATCCGCGATCCGGGCGTGATCGCCCAGGAATATCCGGGCGTGCGCTACCGCGCCTTCGACCTCTTCGAGCCCGGCCGTCCCCGCATGCATCAGTGGATGATCGAGTTGGCCGGGCTGTTCGACGCCGGTGTGCTGCGACCATTGCCGGTGACCACCTTCGACATTCGACGCGCCCGCGCGGCGTTGCGGTACCTGAGCCAGGCCCGCCACGTCGGCAAGGTAGTCATGACGGTTCCCGACACCTGGGCGGCCGGCACCGTGCTGATCACCGGTGGCACCGGAATGGCGGGTTCGACGCTGGCCCGCCACTTGGTCACGCGACACGGTGTGCGGAACGTGGTGTTGCTGAGTCGCAGTGGCCCTGATGCGCCGGGATCCGCCGAGTTGATCGCGGAATTGGAAGAAGCCGGTTGCCGGGTGCGCGCGGTCGCGTGCGACGCGGCCGACCGGGAGGCGCTGGCCGCGGCGATCGCCGATATTCCGGCGAGCGAACCGCTGACCGGGGTGATCCACGCCGCCGGTGTGCTCGACGACGCGGTCGTCACGTCGTTGACTCCGGACCGAGTCGATGCGGTGTTGCGCGCAAAGGTGGATGCAGCATGGAACCTGCACGAGCTCACTCGTGATCTCGACGTTTCGGCGTTCGTCATGTTCTCGTCCATGGCCGGCCTGGTCGGATCGTCGGGGCAGGGTAATTATGCGGCGGCCAACTCTTTCCTGGACGGGTTGGCCGCGCATCGGCGGGCCCTTGGGCTGCCCGCGGTCTCACTGGGATGGGGGCTGTGGGATCAGGCCAGCGCCATGACCGGTGGGCTGGACGCGGCCGACCTCGCCCGCCTCGGTCGCGACGGGATCCTGGCCCTGTCTTCGGACGAGGCGATGGAATTGTTCGACACCGCACTGATTGTCGACGAGCCGTTCATGGCGCCCGCCCGCATCGACCTGAACGCGTTGCGTGCTCACGCTGCCGCGGTGCCGCCGATGTTCGCCGACCTGGTCAACGCGCCGGCGCGGCGTCAGGTCGACGACTCGCTGGCTGCCGCGAAATCGAAATCGGCTCTGGCGCACCGTCTGCACGGGTTGCCAGAACCGGAACAGCACGCGGTACTCCTGGACCTGGTCCGCTCACACATCGCCACGGTGCTGGGTAACACCACGCCCGAAGCGATCGACCCGGACAAGGCGTTCCAGGATCTGGGCTTCGACTCACTGACCGCGGTCGAAATGCGTAACCGGCTGAAAACGGCTACCGGGCTGGCGCTTTCACCCACCCTCATCTTCGACTACCCGACACCGAACGGGCTGGCGGGCTACATCCGCAGCGAACTTGCCGGGGTGCCACAAGAAATCACTTCCGCCCCGGTCGTTCGCGCCGTCGGCGACGACCCGATTGTGATCGTCGGCATGTCGTGCCGCTATCCGGGCGGGGTGAATTCTCCCGACGATTTGTGGCAGATGCTCATCGAGCGCCGCGACGTGCTCTCGGAGTTCCCCTCCGACCGCGGTTGGGATCTGGCCGGCATTTACAGCCCGGATCCCGATGTTCCGGGCACCTGCTATACCCGCACCGGAGGCTTCGTAGACGGAGTCGCGGACTTCGACCCCGCCTTCTTCGGCATCGCGCCGAGTGAGGCGTTGGCCATGGATCCCCAGCAGCGGATGTTCCTCGAGCTGTCATGGGAAGCCTTGGAGCGGGCCGGGATTGAGCCCGGTGCGTTGCGGGGCAGCGCGACGGGCATGTTTGCCGGGGTCTACACGCAGGGCTACGGCATGGGCGCCGCCCCGGCCGCGGAGGGCTTCCGCCTGACCGGGCAGTCGTCGAGTGTCGCGTCGGGCCGAGTGTCGTATGTGCTGGGGCTGGAGGGGCCGGCGGTGTCGGTGGACACGGCTTGTTCGTCGTCGTTGGTGGCGTTGCACATGGCGGCGCAGTCGCTGCGCTCCGGCGAGTGCGACCTGGCGCTGGCCGGCGGCGTCACAGTGAACGCCACACCCGACATCTTCGTGGAGTTCAGCCGCATGCGCGGGTTGTCCGCGGATGGCCGGTGCAAGGCCTACGCGGGGGCAGCCGACGGCACCGGGTTCTCCGAAGGCGGCGGCATGCTCGTCCTCGAGCGCTTGTCGGATGCGCAGCGACTGGGTCACCCCGTGCTGGCGGTGGTGCGGGGTTCGGCGATCAACCAGGACGGCGCCTCCAACGGCTTGACCGCGCCCAACGGTCCGTCCCAGCAGCGAGTGGTGCGCGCCGCGCTGGCCAATGCCGGATTGTCCGCGGCCGAGGTCGACGTGGTCGAAGGCCACGGCACGGGAACCACGTTGGGCGATCCCATCGAGGCACAAGCGCTGCTGGCCACCTACGGGCAGGACCGCGGCGAGCCGCTGCTGTTGGGGTCGATCAAGTCGAACATGGGACACACGCAGGCCGCTGCCGGTGTGGCCGGGGTGATCAAGATGGTGCTGGCGATGCGTCACGACCTGCTGCCGGCGACGCTGCACGTCGACGAACCCAGCCCGCACGTCGACTGGTCGATGGGATCGGTGGCGTTGCTGACCGAGCCGCAGCCCTGGAGCGCGAAACGTCCGCGCCGCGCCGGCGTGTCGTCATTCGGGATCAGCGGCACCAACGCGCACGTGATCATCGAGGCCGCGCCCGTCGAGGCCGCGGCCGTGGTGGAACGCGCCACGGCGCCGGTGTTGCCGTGGGTGGTGTCGACGAAATCGTTGCCGGCGTTGGGCTCTCAGGCCGCGCGGCTCGCCGAGTACCTACGCCAGCGCGGTGACCTCGACGCCGGTGATGTGGCGTGGTCGTTGGCGGGCCGGTCGAACTTCGAGCATCGTGCCGTCGTCGTCGGTGGTGATCGCGAGCGGTTGCTGGCCGGCCTCGACGAGTTGGCCGGCGGTGAACTCGGATCGGTCGTCCAGGGCACGGTCACGCCCGGCGGTAAGACGGTCTTCGTCTTCCCCGGCCAGGGCGCCCAACTGCTCGGCATGGGCATGGGTTTGCACGCCGCCTACCCGGTGTTCGCCGAGGCGTTCAACACCGTCGTGGCCGAATTGGATCGGCATCTGCTGCGGCCGTTGCGCGAAGTCATGTGGGGCCACGACGAAAAGATCTTGAACACCACCGAATTCGCCCAGCCCGCGTTGTTCGCGGTGGAAGTCGCCCTGTTCCGGTTGCTCGAATCCTGGGGCGTCCACCCCGACTTCGTGCTGGGGCACTCGATCGGTGAGCTGTCGGCCGCGCACGTCGCCGGTGTCTTGTCGCTGGAGAACGCGGCGGTACTGGTCGCCGCTCGCGGCCGCTTCATGCAGGCCCTGCCCGAGGGTGGGGCGATGATCGCCGTGCAGGCCACGGAGGAGGAAGTGCGCCCGCTGCTGGTTCCCGGCGTCGGCATCGCCGCCGTCAACGGGCCGACGTCGGTGGTCATTTCAGGCGTCGAGGACACGGTATCCGCGATTGCGGGCCAACTTCGCGCCGACGGGCGCCGTGTCCACCAGTTGGCGGTGTCCCACGCGTTCCACTCACCGTTGATGGATCCGATGGTCGACGAATTCGGTACGGTCGCGGCCGGGCTGGCCATCGGCAGCCCGACGATACCGATCGTGTCGAACTTGACCGGCCAGCTTGCGGCGGACGACTTCGCTTCGGCGGCCTACTGGAAACGGCACATTCGCGAAGCCGTGCGGTTTGCCGACAGCGTGCGCTTCGTGCATTCGGCCGGCGCAAACCGCTTCCTCGAGGTCGGCCCCAGCAGCGGGCTGACGGCATCGATCGAAGAATCGCTCCCCGACGCTGCGGTGACAACCATGTCGGCGCTACGTAAGGACCGCCCGGAACCGGTGGCCCTGACCACCGCGGTCGCGCAGGGATTCGTCGCCGGCATGGACGTGGACTGGCGCGGCGCCATCGGCAAAGCCAATTTCGTGGAACTGCCCACCTACGCGTTCGAGCGCCGGCGGTTCTGGCTCTCCGGCGACGGTGCCACGGTCGACGCCGCGGGGTTGGGGCTCGCGCCCGGCGAGCACGCCCTGCTCGGTGCGGTGGTGGAACTGCCGGCGTCCGGCGGGGTGGTCTTGACGGGCCGGTTGTCGCCCAGTGCGCAGGGCTGGTTGGCCGACCACGCCGTGGGTGGCGTGGTGCTGTTTCCCGGTGCCGGATTCGTGGAGCTTGCGATCCGCGCCGGTGACGAAGTGGGCTGCGGCGTTGTCGATGAGCTGAATCTGGCGGCGCCGCTGGTATTGCCGGGCTCCGGGTCGGTCGCGGTGCAGGTCGTCGTCGGCGGCGTCGACGAATCGGGTGCCCGTGCGGTGTCGGTCTTTTCGCGTGCCGACGCGGGTTCAGGCTGGTCGTTGCACGCCGAGGGCGTCCTGCGTGCGGGCGAGGTGCAGCCGAGCGCGGACCTGTCGGTGTGGCCACCGATGGGTGCCACCGCGGTCGACGTCGGCGACGGCTATGAACGCCTGGCCCAGCGCGGATACGGCTACGGCCCCGCGTTCCGCGGCCTCACCTCGATGTGGCGTCGCGGTGACGAAGTGTTCGCGGAGGTGACCCTGCCCGCGGACACGGGGGTTTCGGCGGTCGGGTTCGGCGTCCACCCGGTGATGCTCGACGCGGCACTGCACGCGGTGATCTTGTCGTCCGATGGCGACGAACTGCCCGAAGGTTCGATGTTGGTGCCGTTCTCCTGGCAGCAGGTCTCGTTGCACGCCGCGGGCGCGACGGCGGTGCGGGCGCGGATCGTGCCGGTGAGTGATTCGGCGGTGTCGATCGAACTTGCGGACGGGTTGGGGCTGCCGGTGCTCTCGGTGGCGTCGATGGTGGCCCGGCCGGTGACCGACCAGCAGCTGCTGGCGGCGGTCTCGAGTTCGGGACCGGACCGGCTCTTCGAGGTCATCTGGTCGGCGCAGCGGTCGACGTCGGTGCAGCCTGTCGCGGTATCGCCTTGGGGCGCAACGGAATCAGGTGACTCCACGACGCAGCCGTCGGCGGTGGTCTTCGAATCGGTGCCGGTGGTTGACGATGTCGTGGCCGACGTCTACGCGGCCACGCGCGCGGTCCTGCCGGTGCTGCAATCCTGGCTGGCTCGCGACGGCGCGGGCACCCTGGTCGTGGCGACCCGCGGCGCGATGGCGTTGCCGGGGGAGGACGTCACCGATCTTGCGGGCGCGGCGGTGTGGGGACTGGTGCGCTCGGCGCAGACCGAGCACCCCGGCCGCATCGTGCTCGTCGACACCGATGGCCGGTTGGACGACGAGTCCGTCGGAGCGGCGTTGTCGGTGGGCGAGCCGCAGGTATTGCTGCGCGGCGGCGCGGTGTACACCGCGCGGGTGCATGGCAGTCGCGCCGTCGGTGGCCTGCTGGTCCCCCCGGCCGATGGGCCGTGGCGACTCGGTATGAGCAGTTACGGCACGTTCGAGAATCTGCGGTTGGAACGCATCCCGGACGCCGACGCCCCGCTGGCGCCCGGGCAGGTTCGGGTCGCCCTCTCGGCCCTGGCCGCCAACTTCCGCGACGTGATGATCGCGCTGGGGCTCTACCCGGACCCGGACGCCGTCATGGGCATCGAGGCATCCGGCGTTGTCATCGAAACAGGTCCGGACAGTGGACGTTTCGCGGTCGGCGACCGCGTGATGGGCCTGTTCCCCGATGGCACGGGCACGATCGGCAGGACCGACCAGCGCCTGCTCGCCAAGGTGCCGGTTGGATGGTCGCACACCGCGGCCGCCACCACGACGGTGGTGTTCGCCACCGCCTTCTACGCGCTGGTGGACCTGGCCACCGCCAAGCGGGGCCAGCGGGTGCTCGTGCATGCCGCCACCGGTGGGGTGGGAATGGCCGCGGTGCAGCTGGCCCGCCACCTGGGCCTGGAAGTGTTCGCCACCGCCAGCCGCGGTAAGTGGGACACATTGCGGGCCATGGGTTTTGACGAGAATCACATCTCGGATTCCCGCAGCCTGGATTTCGAGGACAAGTTCCGGTCGGTCACCGGTGGGCGCGGCATGGACCTGGTGCTGGACTCGCTGTCCGGCGACTTCGTCGACGCTTCCCTTCGACTGGTCGCCCCCGGCGGCGTGTTCCTGGAGATGGGCAAGACCGACATGCGCGAGCCGGAAGCGGTGGCTCAGGGACACCCCGGTGTTCGCTACCGCGCCTTCGATCTGTTCGAGGCCGGGCCGGACCGGATCGCGCAGATACTCGACGAGCTGGCCACATTGTTCGGTGACGACGTGCTGCGGCCGTTGCCGGTGACCAGGTTCGACGTGCGCCGCGCGCCGGCTGCGCTGAGATATCTGAGTCAGGCCCGCCACGTGGGCAAGGTCGTCATGACCATGCCGGACGCCTGGGCGGCCGGCACTGTATTGATCACCGGCGCCACCGGGATGGCGGGTTCGGCATTGGCCCGCCACGTGGTCACGCGCCACGACGCACGGAACCTGGTGTTGGTGAGCCGGCGCGGTCTCGACGCGCCGGGCGCCGCCGAACTGGTGACGGAACTCAACGCCGCCGGCGCGCAGGTGCAGGTGGTGGCGTGTGACGCCGCCGACCGCGAGGCACTGGCCAAGGTGATCGCCGATATTCCGGTGCAACGGCCGCTGTCGGGTGTGATCCACGCAGCCGGCGTAGTCGACGACGCGGTGATCTCATCGCTCACTCCCGAGCGGGTGGAGGCGGTGTTGCGGGCCAAGGTCGATGCCGCATGGAACCTGCACGAGCTGACCCGTGACCTCGATGTGTCTGCGTTCGTGATGTTTTCGTCGATGGCGGGACTGGCGGGAGCGTCGGGTCAGGCCAACTACGCGGCGGCGAACTCGTTCCTCGATGGGTTGGCCGTGCACCGGCGCACGCACGGGCTGCCCGCGATGTCGCTGGCCTGGGGTCTGTGGGATCAGGCCAGCGCGATGACCGGAGCGCTCGGTGCCGCCGATCGTGCCCGGTTCGGCCGCGACGGAATCGTCGCGATGTCCTCCGACGAGGCGCTCGAACTGATAGACACCGCGCTCATCGTGGACGAGCCGTTCCTGTTGCCCGCCCACATCGACCTTGCCGCCTTGCGGGTCAAGTTCGACGGCGGGACGCTACCGCCGATGTTCGTCGATCTGATCAACGCGCCGACCCGGCGGCAGGTCGACGACTCGCTGGCCGCGGCGAAGTCGAAATCGGCTCTGCTGCAGCGCCTCGAAGGGCTGCCCGGGGACGAGCAACAGGCGGTTCTGCTGGACTTGGTGCGTGCCAACATCGCCACCGTCCTCGGCAACTCCAGCCCAGAGTCTATCGATCCGGACCGCGCATTCCAGGAGCTGGGTTTCGACTCGCTGACCGCGGTGGAGATGCGCAACCGGCTGAAATCAGCCACCGGCTTGGCGCTGTCGCCGACGCTGATCTTCGACTATCCCAACTCCGCCGCGCTGGCCGGTTACATGCATCGGGAACTCGTCGGTGCGGCCGAGCAACAGAGTCCCGCCGCCGCGCCCGGGGAAGCCGAAATCCAGCGCGCCGTGGGGTCGATCCCGGTCAAGCGCCTGCGACAGGCCGGGGTGCTGGAGCTGTTGCTCGCGTTGGCGAATGAGGCCGACGGCGGCCGAGCTGACGGACAGTCGCCGGCCGCCCCGGTGACCTCGGAGAAGGACATCGCGGACATGGACCTCGAGGATCTGGTCAACGCGGCGCTGATGGACGACGACGAATAGCCATGAATTTGCACAGGGCCAATCAGTGAGAGTCGCCGTCACCGGCGCCGGCGGCGTGCTCGGCCGGGGCCTGACCTCCCGCTTGCTCAGCCAGGGCCATGACGTCACCGGATTCGCTCGTCATCGGCCCGAAAGCTGGCTCAGTGCAGCCGAATTCGTCGCAGCCGACGTCCGGGACGCTGATACGGTCAACCGCGCGATCGCCGGCGCGGACGTCGTCGCCCACTGCGCGTGGGCGAACAGCCCGGGCGCCGACGCCCGGATCAGCCACCAGGTCAACGTCGAAGGCACCCGCAACGTTCTGCGGGCGATGGCCGAAACCGGGGCCAGCAGGATCGTTTTCGCATCGTCGCCACATGTTTACGGTGGGGGAGACGCGCCGAAGACCGAGCACGATGCGAGAACGCCGGTGAGCGCAGAGGGCCAATGCAAGGCCCGGGTCGAGCAGATGCTCGAGGAGTCGGGACTGGAATGGGTCGCGGTCCGCTCCGCGCTGATTGTCGGCCGAAACGTCGATAACTGGGTGCGTCGGCTGCTGGCCCTGCCGGTGTTCCCCGACGGGTCGGCCGACCGTCTCATGCAGATCGTGCACCTCGACGACGCCCTCAGGCTATTCAACCGGGCGATCGTGGACACCGAAATCGGCACTGGCCCCGTTAATCTCGCGGCCTCGGGCGAGCTGACGTTCCAGCGCCTCGCCGCGGCGCTTGGACGCCCGGTCGTGCGGTTCGGCTTCGAGCTGGCCGAGCTGCAACTGGTGCACGGCGCGGCGTTCATGGATACCGCGCGGTTGCGTGAGCAGTGGGGATTCCGGCCGGCGTGGAACTCCGGTGAATGTGTCGAAGATTTGGCGCTCGCGGTGCGCGGCCGGGTAACGGTGGGCAAGCGGGTGGTGTCGGTGCCCTGGCGGATGGCCCACATCGGCGATCTCCCCTCCGTTGACGCACCGACCGAGGACGGGGTGAAACCCAATTGGGCTGGCCCAGTGGGAGATAACGGCGAGTTCGATACCCCGATCGACCCGCGCTTTCCGACCTTCCTGGCCACCAATTTGTCGGAGGCGCTACCGGGCCCGTTTTCGCCGGCGTCAGCATCGGTGACCGTGCGCGGGCTGCGCGCCGGCGGCGTGGCCATCGCCGAGCGGCTGCGGCCCGGCGGCATCGTCCAGCGCGAAATCGCCACCCGGACCGTCGCCGTTTTCGCCCACCGGCTCTACGGTGCCATCACCTCGGCGCATTACATGGCCGAAACCGTACCGTTTGCCAAGCCCGCGATGATCGTCAGCAACAGCGGATTCTTCGGCCCCAGCATGGCATCGTTGCCGATCTTCGGTGCGGAGCGCCCACGCTCCGAAATCAGCCGCATCCGAAAGCAACTGCGGACCGTTCGTAACATCGGGGTATTCGGCGTCAACCTCATCGGCCTGTCCGGCGGTTCGTCCAAAGACACCCACGAGTTCGTTGCCGATGTTGATCACCTGGAACGCCTGGCCGACGACGTCACCCGGCTGGATGAAGGCCGGCTGCTCAGCCTGATCTCGTTGGCGCGCGACGACGTGGTGCACGGCTGGGTGCTGGCATCCGCGTCGTTCATGTTGTGCGCCGCGTTCAACGTCCTGCTGCGCGGTCTGTGTGGTCGAGACACCGCTGCGCCGGCGGGCCCAGAACTGGTCAGCGCGCGTTCGGTCGAGGCAATGCGGAGGTTGGTGGTTGCCGCACAGCGCGACCCGAAAGTGACAGCGCTGCTGGCCGAACCGGGTGAGCGGCTGGGCAAGCTGGCCGTCGAGGCGCCGGAGTTTCACGCCGCCGTACTGGCCGAGCTTGCGCTGATCGGGCATCGTGGCCCCGCCGAACTCGAGATGCTGTCGATCAGCTACGCCGATGATCCCGAGTTGCTGGTCCGGATGGTGACCAGAGCCATGAGTGTCCCGCCGCCGCCCCAGCCGCAACGAGCCCCGATTCCACTGCACGCCAAGCCGATCGCACAGCTGGCAGCGCGACAGCTCCGCGACCGCGAGGTACGCCGCGACAAGGTGGTGCGGGCCAACTGGGTGTTACGGAACCTAATGCGCGAGTACGGGCGCAGGTTGGTCGAGGCCGGGACATTCGATACCGCCGACGATGTGTTCTATCTGCTCGTCGACGAGCTCGATGCGCTGCCGCCGGATGTGGGCGAGCTGGTGGCCCGGCGCCGGGCCGAACAACGCCGGCTGGCCGCCGTGGTTCCGCCGACCGTGTTCAGTGGGACCTGGCAACCCACCACAACGACGTCGGCGGCTCTCACCAGCGGGGAAACGCTGCGCGGTGTCGGCGTGTGCGGGGGGAAGGTGCGTGGCCGGGTGCGTATCGTGCGGCCCGAAACGATCGACGACCTGCAGCCCGGCGAGATCCTTGTCGCGGAGGTCACCGACGTCGGATACACCGCGGCATTCTGCTACGCCGCCGCCGTGGTGACCGAACTCGGCGGCCCGATGTCACACGCCGCGGTGGTGGCCCGCGAGTTCGGATTCCCGTGTGTAGTGGACGTTGCGGGCGCCACCAAGACTTTGCCGCCCGGCGCGCTTGTCGAGGTCGACGGCACGACCGGCGAAATACAAGTGCTCGAAGTGACCACTTAGGAGGCTGGCTCTCCTCGGCGTACCAGCAATGGTCTACGTCAGGCGGGGGTGAGGCGGATCGGCAAGCGGGTCGGTCCGCGTAGCGAGCTGTGGCTCGACCATTGCGTCGGACCCGCTGGAGTGATTCGGGCGACGCGAGTGACGAGTTGCCGTAGTACGGCTTGGGCTTCCATTCGGGCCAGCGGTGCTCCCAGGCACATGTGCGCGCCGTAGCCGAAGGCGACGTGCGCACGCGGGTCGCGGTCGGCGCGGTACTCGTCGGGATCGTCGAACGCGGTGGGGTCGCGGTTGGCCGCGCCGAAGGACAGCAGCACACGTGATCCGGTGGGGATGGTGACGTCGCCGATCCGGTAGTCGGCCCGGGTGTAGCGGTAGAGGTTTTGGATGGGTGTGGTGACCCGTAACTGCTCTTCGACGGCGAGGGGGATGAGGTCGGGGTTGTTGCGGATCAGGTCGTACTGGTCAGGATGGCGGGCGAGCGTGTCGAACATTCCGCCCAGGAGGTTGGTCGTGGTCTCGTTGCCTGCGATCAGTAGGTGGATGGCGATCAGCAGAAGCTGAGTGTCGGTGAGGCTGCCGTCGTTGTTGTGCTCGATGAGCCGCCCGAGCACGGTGTTGGACCCTTTGAGTCCGCCGGTTGCGAATTGGCTTGTGAAATAACGTTGTAACGCCACCATCGCTAATATCGACTTGGCCGCGTCGACGACACCGGAGAGCGTGGGCTTCAGTTCCATGACTCCAACGGCGCGTTCGGACCAACGACGAAAGTCGCCGACGTCGGTGTCGGGTACGCCCAGGATCTGGGCGATCAAGCGTATTGGCATCGGTATGGCCAAGCGCTGCACGACATCGCAGCCTTGGTCATTCAGCACATCGGTGACCAATTCGATGGCTAGCTTCTCGGTCATCTCCTGCCATGACTTCATGGCGCCCTTGCTGAATCCGGGCTGGACTTGCTTGCGCAGCCGGGTGTGTTCCTCACCATCGGTGAGCACCGCCAATGAGCCGGACATCCGCAGGCGCGTTACCCCTTGGGTGCTGGTGACCTGTTCGGTGTCGCGCAACGCGGCCCGCACGTCGTCAAGGCGGCTGATGATAAAGGCGGCCCGCCTCGGGTTGTAGTGCACGCGGCCGCTTCGGTGCAGGGTGCGGTACGCGTCGAACGGGTCCGCGGCAGTGGCAGGGTCCTGCGGGTCGTAGTCGGTGTTGATCGCGCCGGTCCAACCGTTGTAGCCGCGTCGGCGGGTCCGGACGGCGGCGGCGACATTCATCCGCACGAGACCAGCGACTGGTCTGAGGGTTTTGGTCGCCTTCTGGGCGGTCTCTGTGATCGACACCGTCGTTCCTATTCTGATCGCTGAACTGGGCGACCGTCGCCGCGTCGCGTGCGGAGTTGGGTACGAAGGATGCTGATCGTCAAGTAGGTGATGTAGCAAACGGACAATATCGGCGTTGGTCGACGCGTGTGCGGGCGCAGCATGAGAACGCCGAGCGCCGTTTCGATCGCGCCGTTGACGTATGTGAAAGTGCGAGCGTGGTGGGGGAAACCGAGGCGATTGAAGGGATCGAAGATCCACGGAACGAGGAAGTGCGCCACGCCGATCAGGCCGCCCAGTAGGCCAAGCGCTCGGCGTGCGCGTTCGCCGCGAGTGTCAATGTCCGCCATGGCGATGTTGTCCTTCTTCGCGGGGCTACGCGTTGCGCGCGGTCGCGATCATGTTCTTGAGCGTGAACGCCGCCAGAACGCCACCGTCGCAGGCGATGTCCACACCGGTGAGGTAGCCGGCTTTGGTCGAAGCGCAAAAAGCCAGCACTTCGGCGACCTCCTCGGGCTTTCCAAAGCGCTTCAACGCGGCCAGTTTCACCATCGCACCCGATCCGGCTTGCTCCTCCAACCTGCCCATCTCGGTGTCGATGCTGCCCGGAGAAACCGAGACGATCCGGGCACCGCGGCTGCCGAATCGGGCCGCTTGAGAGGCGCAGTACCACGTCACGAAGTTCTTGCTG
Source organism: Mycobacterium sp. 852014-52450_SCH5900713 (assembly GCF_001667075.1). Taxonomy (GTDB): domain Bacteria; phylum Actinomycetota; class Actinomycetes; order Mycobacteriales; family Mycobacteriaceae; genus Mycobacterium. The sequence goes on from NZ_LZIL01000032.1 coordinate 69,709, forward strand.
ATGGAGTACGCCAAACCGGGGCGCATTCCGGTCGGCATGATGTTGCAGGCCGAGGTCACCTTCGCCATGAAGCGGTCCTCGTTGCGCAGAGCGTCCTTGAACCGCCACTTGGGGATGAGCAGCCGAGGGAACATGTGCGCGGCCATGGACGCGACATTGACGATGGCGAACCCCTCACGCGCCAGCGGGAGGAACGCCTCGTTGACATGGACCGTGCCCAACGCGTTGATGCGCAGGATGTGCTCGGCATCGCCCATGCTGGGACTGACACCCGCCGTGTGGATCACCGAGGTCACCGAGCCCAACGATGTCGAGGTGGCGATCAGCTCGGCGACCGAAGAGCGGTCGGTCACGTCGCAGTCGACCGCCACGCAGTCGATGCCGAGGCTCTGAAGTTCGGCTGACGCCGCCTCCAGCCGGCTAGGGCTGACATCGCTGACGACGACCAGCCGGTCTTGCCCGACGATCTTGGCCGCGGCCAGTCCCATGCCACCCGCGCCTCCGGTGATGACGCACAGCTGCTCGTGCATGTATCCACCTTCACGATCAGACGCACGCCCGTCGGCGACGACCAGTATCAATTACGAGATAAATTTTCTCGTTAATCGTGACACATCGTGGTGCCGTTGCCTAGGCGCGACGTCGAGCAATTGCTCTAGGTTCTCTATGTGAGCCAATTCCGGCGGGGACGACCACGGAGCGCGGCTGTGCACGAGGCGATCCTGGAAGCCACCCGGTCGCTTCTCGTCAAAGCCGGCTACAGCGGAGTCTCGATGGACAAGGTCGCCGCTATCGCCGGCGTGGGTACCCAAACGGTGTATCGACGTTGGCCGTCGAAAGGTCCCCTGGTGGCCGAGGCGGTCATGCAGGCCTACGACCAGACCGACTTCGCGCTTCCGGACACGGGAAACACGGTCGAGGACTTGAGAACATGGATGCGCGCGTATGCCGAAATCGGTTCGGCTGCCGAGAACGTCGCCCTCATCCGCGCTCTCGCTGCTGCCGCTGCTGAAGACTTGAGCGACCGCGACACCCTATACCGCCAACTCACCAGCCGTTTCCACGATGCAGTGTCAGATCGGTTACGCGTCGGAATCTCGGTGGGCCAGGTTCGGGGGGATGCGGACGTCGAAGCCGCCGCCGACGCATTAATCGGAGCCACGCTCTACCGGATGCTCAGCGTTACGACATCAGCCCATGAAACCACCGAACGCTACTACGGACTGATAGACACACTGATGTGCGGCATCTCGCCGCACAACTGAGCTTCTGGCACCCCACCTATCGCGCTTCAGGTATCGAACTCGAGCGGTAGGCGCGTGGGCCCACTCATGCCGAGAAGTGGCCGCCACGGCGGCTTTTCGGTGCACCGCGGATGCGTCAGGCGGCGGGAAAGAATCTTGAGCGCTTCAGAGAGTTCCCGCCGGGCAAGATTTGCGCCCAGGCAGTAGTGAGCTCCACCACCGAAGGTCAAGATGGGCGGCGGATCGTTGCGAGTGATGTCGAAGCGGGTGGGGTCCTCGTAGATCGACGGATCACGGTTGGCGGCATAGGTGTTCACGATGATGAAGGTGCCGGCCGGGAAGGTGTAGTCACCGACTGTGACGTCATCGGTGACACTGCGCAGGGTGCTGCACATCGACGGGGAGTGGCGCATCGTTTCTTCGACGGCTCTCATTCCGAGCTCGGGCTTGTCGCGGAGCAACGCCCACTGCTCTGGGTGCTCGCACAATACTTGCATCGAGGCGCCCAACTGCGTTCGGGTGGTGTCGGTTCCGGCCAGCAGGATGCTGAACGCCAGCATCTTGACTTCACCGGCGTCGAGGCGATCGCCTTGATCTTCTGCCCGGATGAGTTCCGAGAGTAGGTCGTGGGTCAGCGCCCCGCGTCGATTGGCGATCATCGCGTCGACGTATTCATCGAAAGCGTCCCAGGCCTTCAGAACCTTAGGCTCCTCCTCGGCGAGATTGCAGTCGAAGCTGACCACTTTGAAGATGTCCTCTGCCCATTTCGAGAACAGCTGCCAATCTTCCCGTGGCGCACCCAGCAGAGCGCAAATGACTGGAATCGGATATGGGCGCGCGATCTGCTCCACGAACTCGCAACTTCCTTCCGCGACAACCGCGTCGGCGAGCTCATTGATGACCGCATGGATCGTTTCGTCCATGCGGGCGGTTGCCCGGGGTGTGAATGCCCTCGACACCAGGCTGCGCAACCGGCGATGCGCGGCGCCGTTCATGCACAGGATGCTGGCAACGACACGATCCCAGAGCTCACCCGATGTCACACCGTGGGCGGTGAGGTGAATACCCGGCGGGATCACGAATCGCGGGTCGCCGAGGACGGTTCGGGCAAGTTCATAGGAGAGCACCTCCGGGCCCACGGGACCCAGCGCGATCGGTGCCACCTGCTGGGCGGCCCGAAATTGTGGATAGATCTCCTGGGGCGTGTCGGTAACGTCGTAGCGCAGCGTCGGTAGATCGGCGTCGAAGACGCTCGCTGGTGCGGTGTTGACGGTCACGGTGCTACTCCAATCACGGAATGTTGGTCGCCAGGAACGTCAGGGGCAGGCCCAGGATCGATACGTCGTTTTCGTCGAGGTAGGAGCCCTCGCCCTCGAAGTGCTGCCGGAATCGAGCTGTCGCACCGTAGCGCTCGGCCACAGCGTCAGCAGAAGAGGCGTCCGGCACTCCGATCACCACGGTGTACACGCCGTCGCCGTGACGTTGCAGGAACTCAGCCACCGCGCCGGCCACCTGCCCGGTCGACCCGGGTATCGGGCTGATCAGCTCGATACCCCGACTCCAGTCGAGGTCGATGTCCAAGCCGAGCTCGGTCAGCTGAAGGGGCTCGAAGGCGAATCCCAGATCGCTGAACATCTGCGTCGCGTCGGCATGTCGTTCCGGGGCCACGGCGAAGACGACATGATGCAGCGACGGTTCTTGCTTTGCGGTCATGGCCCGGCTTTCTGTTCAACTGGTTGTCAAGACTCCGCGCGGAAGGAGCAGCGGTAGGTCGGTGTAGGTGGTGATGCCGGGCGGCGCGGCGATGACGGCGGGTATCGCGGTGATCGCCGGCATTGCGGTGATGGTGAGGCCCAGCATGATGTAGTCGTCCAACGTCGTACCGTCAAAGTCCGGCGGTGGGAGGAAACTCAGCGTGGTTCTGATGGTCGGGCGGCCCTGCACCTCGACCGTGTAACCCATGTCCAGCGGCCAATCCGGTTCCAGCGTCTGTCCTTTTCGCCATTGGCCGCCGATTTCGATGACCTCTCGACCAGCCAGTATCCCTGTCCAGCGAACGTGGATGCCGGCGACGCAACCCTTCGCGATGGTCCAGTCTCCGGGCAGGTGCAGATCCTCCGTGGTCTGGGCGTACTCGGCTTGACAACGGACCTCGTCGAGCTCGACGCCGAGGGCGTCGGCGAGCAGTAACACGCCGTCGCGGAAGATGCCGGATCCTTTCTCGGTGACGGCCGGGAGGTCCTGCTGATCGATCGGATAGCCGAAGCCCATGGGTATCTCGGTCGCCGGAGAGTTATAGATCGTGGTATCAAAGGATTCCAGCACCGAAACCTTATCCACCCGGTCGGAGAGCCCCGCGGACACGATGGTCAACAGTTGGATGAAGCCGGGGTTGATGCCAGTGCCGAAGATGCTCGATCCGCCCGCTTCGCACGCCCGCGCGATCCGCTCGCGGCCCTCGCCGAGGAAATGGCCGGTGACGAACCCGGCCGTGCCCACCACGTTGATACCTGCTTCGAGGATGCGAACCAGCTCGTTCACATTCGCGAACATCGGGTTGTAGATAATGCAATCCGGCTTCAGCGCGAGCAGCGCCTCGACGTCGTTGGTGGCCTTCACGCCGAGGGTTTCGATTCCGCACAGCTCGCCGACATCGCGCCCGGCCTTCTCCGGCGACCAGGCGTAACACCCGACGAGCTCCAGTGTGGGATTGGCGGCTATCGCCCGCACCGAACTCTTGCCGACGTTTCCCGTCGTCCACTGGACGACGCGGTACGTCAAGGGTGTGACCCTGCGTGCTGTTGGGCGGCCTGGCGGGCGAGCCTATCGTTGTGGATCTTGACGAGTTCGCGGAACCCGAGCCTGTGGTATTTCGGTATCGGCTGGATGCCCCACACGTCCTGCGCGGTGGCCTTGCCCTCGGCGCCCTCCGGCGGCCCGAAGGGCGGGTACGGATACTTGCACTCCAGGGTGTCGTTGGAGTAGCGAATCTTGAGCAGCTCGCTGCAGATTTGGGTGAGGCTAAGCGTGGGGTAGCCGTAATAGACGGCCATGAAGGGCAACGTGAACGCACCTTCGAGCACGAGTGCCACCAGGCATACCAAGACGGCCCGCTTGATCCATTTGTGCATGCGTGCGTAGTACGGCGTGGTACCCGGCTCGAGATCCGTGGTCGGTTCTTGTTCTTCGGTGGGCGACGGTGCGGTCATGGCACAGCTCCTTGAGGCCTAGTCGGTGAAGATTTCGCGGTTGACGGTGTGCAGGTAGGGGATGGCGAGGAACGGGGTGATGTAGAAGATGTCGTAGAGCCACCAGCCGATGACCGGGAATACGACGCCGGCGTACCGCACGTCGGCGAACATGGTCATGTTGAAGACGTAGGCGGACCAGATCACCACGCCCATCCAGCAGGTGACGACCATCCACTGATGGCCCCACCGCTTCATCTGTAGGAACCCGATCGCCGCGGCGACCCGCATGGAGAACACCGTGAGGATCAGCCCGGCCACGTAGGCCTTCTCGCCCGGTCCCGCCGCGCCGCCGACGCAGAGCTCGTTGTAGTGCCAGAAGTAGCCCGCATCAAACATGTTGCCCCAGCCCACCATCAGGACCCGGTTGATCAACGTGTGGTTGGCGACCAGGTCCAGGGCCCAGCCCAGGCTGTTAAGCATTCCGTCGATGAGGACCAGATAACCGATCAGCGTCACGATCATGGGCCGCACCGACAGGCCGGCGCGCAGCGCTTGGCGCTGCAGCCACACCCCGCGCATGAAGATGGGGAATCCGATCAGGCCCGGCGCCCACATGCCCATCAATGCCGCGCCGACGATCATCCACTTGTCGGCGCGGCGCTGTGCCTGGCGGGACTCGTCGTGGTGATCCTCGAAGCTGACCGAGCCGGTTGCCTGCGCGGCAACAGGTTTCACAGGTCCCACCACCCTCGGGCGAATGACATGTACAGCTGGATGCCGAACATCGCCAGCAGGTAGCCGTAGATGAAGATCTGGAAGACGATGAGCGCCCTCTTGCGCTTCTGTTCCTGTTGGTCCATGCCGGGCTCCTTTCTCATGGGGTCGCGCTCGGGGCGTCGGTGGCGGCCAGGCTGGCTGCCGCGACTTCACGAAGTCCGTCGGTGACTGCGCCGTCGGTGCTCAGTGGCGCGAGTATGCACGCATCGGCCGCATCCAATTCGGTTGCGCCGGCGGCGATCAGGTGCGCGGTCGTGACCAACACCCTGGTCGACGGCGGCTCGAAGTGAAAGGCTTCGTCGGCCGTGCGGATGGCAACCGCGCATTCGACCAACCGCCGCGCCGTCGTGAGGGGAATTCCGGCCTCGGCGACAATCACTTCGGCCTCGCGCTCGGGGGACAGATACCTCATCGCGAGTGTGACAAACCGCTGGCGGAACGACGGTTTGAGCTCCTTGAGCGAGCTGCGATACGCCGGGTTGTAGGAACACACCAGCATGAAGGTGTCCGGTGCCGTCACGACTTCGCCGGCGCGGTCGAGGTACAGCGCACGCCGGTGATCGGTGAGCGAATGCAGGATGGCCAGCGAGTCGTGGCGAGCTTCGACGACTTCGTCGAGATAGCAGATCGCGCCGGCTTTCACGGCCCGGGTCAGCGGGCCATCGGTCCACACCACGTCGCCACCGGTCACCATGAAGCGGCCGACGAGGTCGGAGCTGGTGAGGTCGTCGTGGCAACTGATGGTGACGACCGGTCGTTGCAACAGCAGGCCCATGTGCTCGACGAAACGTGTCTTGCCGCATCCCGTTGGGCCGGTCAGCATCACGGGCATGCGCTGGCGGAAGGCCTGCTCGAACAGCTGAACTTCGTTGCCGTTGGCGAAATAGAGATCGGTGGCAGCGTTCATGCGGCGACCAGTTCACGATGGACATGGGCCAACACCCTCGGGAGCTCCTCTACACGTTGGATTCGTTGCGACCGTCGGGGACCGAACACCTCGGGAAGGGGATCAACCCGGGTCGGTCCGACCCCGAGGTAGTACGTCGACACGCCGGCGTCGTTAGCCTCCTCGACGGCGTGCGCGGCATCCGCCCAGGCGTACCGGCCTTCATAGCCTTCATCGGAGATCAGGCCGTCGCCGATGACGATCAGCAGCCGACGCTCGGAGGCGTGCGCCAGGAGTCGGCTCGTCAAATGGCGCAGCGGCGCGCCGAGCCTGGTGTATCCGCGGGTGGACAGGCCAAGCCCGCTTGGAGCCACCAGCCGGCGGTCTTCGAAGTCCTTGAGGCAATGGACCTCGACCCGATGGCGGGTATTGCCGGTGAATACAAAGACGCCGTGTCGCTCGCGCGCCAGTGTCATGGCGCGCGAAAGCGCGTCGGCACAGGCCAATTCCAGTCGAAAGATTCGCCCGCCGTGCACCCCGAGCGAGGAACTGCCGTCAAGCAGTACTGCCGTCGTGACGTCACGGGTGCTGGGCAGCAACTCACGGAATATCTTCGGCTCCTTGGCTTCGCCGGTGGTCAGGTCGATGTAGTGGTTGACGTATTGGTCGACGTCGAGGTCGGAGCCGTCCTCGAGGCGATTTGTCATCGCACGATGGGTGTGTTCTTCGAACCACTTCCGTACGTCGACGGCTACTGGCACAGGACGGCGACTGCGCCGGGCGTCTGCACGCTCGATCACGGCGACGTGGTCGTGCATGAACCGCTTTGTCCACATGTTCCATTCGGGATAGGGGATACCGGGCCGGTGTTCTGGCGTGACGTCGAAATCGTTGTCCTGGGGCCGGCTCGGCGGTGGCAGGTTGGGATTGCGGACGCCGCCGTCGCCGCCGACGGGAACCGAGTACGGCCGCGGAAGGCGCTTTTGCGTTGTCGTCCATGGCATCCTGCCGAAGCTGCGACGCAACCGGTCGGTCACACCCTGCGGCATCGTGTAAGCCAGCGGCAGATTGCCCAGCAGTGGATGAACCGTCAATGCCTGCTCTTTGGCCGCCAACGCAATTGCCCTGTTGAGCATGTGTTCCGCGGCCATATCGCCGGCTTCGGGATCGATCTCCGGAAGCAGCCGCTGCAGCTCGGGCAGCAGGCCCGGCCATCGCGATGCTATCCAGCCAAGCGCGACGCCGGCTTCGACAAGCGTGAGCGCACGCAGCTCGCGAGCGGACAACTCATTCAGACGATATTCGGTGATTCGTTCTTTCGACGGCGAACATTGAAGGGCCACACCGCATGTCAGGGTTCTGCGTGTCCAGCCGGGGTTCGACAGGCCGGTCGCGGGGTAGGGAACATGAACGAACGTGAGCGCGGCATTCAGACCGAAGCAACGCCGATCACCGGTGACGAGCCGGACGCCCTCGCGACGTTGCTCACTGAGCGCGACGGCCGTCACGGAGCAGCTCCGTTCCAGGGCCATCGCCGCGGAATCTTCAGCCATCAGGGGCATCCCATGCGTTCCGGCGGCCCGGTCCACCGTTCAGAAAGTACCGATGTTGGAGAACAGCCAATACCAGAACCAGATGATCAGGCCGGTGCCGCCCCACGCGGCGACGTAGCGAAGGATTTCCCACACATAGCCCACGATTTGACCTCCTCGGTGACGTAGTCATGCGATGCGTGCTGAGATCTCGAAAACTTTCTCGGTACAGCGAGACTCCCCGGCGATCGGCTTGTCGACTGGATTCCACGTCGCGCATGTCAGTCGGAGAAGAGTTCGCGGTTGACGGTGTGCAGATAGGGGATTGCCAGGAACGGGGTGATGTAGAAGATGTCGTAGAGCCACCAGCCGACGACCGGCAGTACGACGCCGGCGAAGCGCACGTCGGCGAACATGGTCATGTTGAAGACGTAGGTAATCCAAATCACCACGCCCATCCAGCAGGTGACGACCATCCACTGATGGCCCCATCGCTTCATCTGCAGGAAGCCGATCGCCGCCGCGATTCGCATGGTGAAGACCGTCAGGATGAGACCAACCTCCATGGCTTTTTCGCCAGGACCGGCCGCGCCGCCGACCCAGAGTTCGTTGTAGTGCCAGAAGTAACCGGCGTCGAACATGTTGCCCCACCCGTTCAGCAGCACACGGGCCAGCAGAGTATGGCTTGCCACCAGGTCGAGTGCCCATCCGACAGTGTTGATCGCGGCGTCGATGATGACCAGGTAGCCGAGCAACGTGACCAGCATTGGACGGACGGAAAGCCCATCCCGTTGGGCTCTGCGCAGTAACCGCACTCCCCAGAGGAACAGTGGCAGGCCGAAGACGCCGAGGGCGGCGGTGCCGATCAGGAGACTGCCGGAGATAAGCCACTTGTCGGCCTGACGCTGCGCGTATTGCGACCGCTCCATGTGTTCGTCGATTGTCAGCCCCGGTGAGGCAGCGCCACCTGGCCCGGCTCCCGTGCCAGTGCCGGCATCACGCTGTCGCAGCTTCGGCAGATTCACGAACCCTCCATCCGATTGGATCGGCTTCCGCACTATAACAGGCTGACTACAGTCAGCAGAAGGCCGCGACACCGCCGCATGAAAGCTGAAGTTGATCTTTTGGTCCCGACTGCTGCACAGTGCCATTAGCCGGTTCAGCGGCTAGATCCGAGCGAACTGCCGCCGCTGAAGCTGCAGCTCCGGCGGGCTATTACTGACGAAAGTCAGCCCTGAATCGTTGACACACCATTCAAGGCGCGCCTACGCTCAGCGAGCACTCAGCCGTTCCGGCCCTGCAAGAGGAGTAGCGATGACACCCAAGTCGCCGCCCGAGAAGAAGTATCGCGTAATCCAGTGGGGCGTCGGCAATGTCGGGACGATCGCGCTCCGTCATTTTGTTCACAACCCTGCCTACGAACTGGTCGGAGTGCTGTGCAATCGTCCGGAGAAGGTGGGCAAGGACGCCGGCGAACTGTGCGGAAAAGCACCGACCGGTGTGTACGCGACCAACGACAAGGCTGTCGTCGAGGCACTCGATGCCGATTGCGTGTTCTATGCGCCCTTATGGTCGGACCCAGATGAGGTGTGCCGCTTGCTGCGCGGCGGCAAGAACGTCGTCGCGTCAGGTGGCGCGTGGTGGTATCGAACCGAGCACAGCCGGGCGGACATCGACAAGATCGACGCCGCCTGCCACGAGGGCGGCACGTCGTTTCATGCCGGTGGTGTGAATCCGGGTTTTGCCGGCGACCTGCTCGTCCTGACACTGGCGCGGATCGTCAGTCAGATCGACACTATTCATATCTACGAGGTGGTGAATTTCGGGCGGGACACGCTGAAGTACTTGTTCGAGATGGGCATGGGGAGCGATCCGGCCGGGTTTGAGGATGGCCCGAATCTGCTGGGGCAAGCATGGCCATTGTTCGCGCAGTCGATGGCAATGGTCGTGGAGGGAATGGGTAAAACGGTTGACAAGTACACGACCGAGGTGGAGCTCGGCGTCGCCACTCGGGACATCCCCTTCGAAGGCGGGGAGACCAGCGACATGCCGGGCTTCAAGGGCGTGATCAAGAAGGGCACCGTCGCTCGCCAGCATCACAAATGGACGGCGTGGGTCGAGGGGAGACCTCTCATCATTTTTCATGAGATATACACAATGGATACCTTCGATGCCATTGAACCGCAAGAGGATTGGCCCCAGCATTACCACTACCGCATAGTGATCGAGGGCGATTCATCCACCGAGCTGATCTTGCAGGGGGCGCGGGACCCGAATGGCGGCTACGCCCTGCCCGGCTATACCTGGACCGCGATGGGGCCCGCGAACGCGATTCCCGCGGTTTGCGACGCTCCACCGGGGTTCATGTCCCACAAGGAACTCGGGCTCATGCCGCTGCGAGGCGTCATACGGCCTTAGTGCCGCCGCGCGTTAAGGCTTCAGGCTGCGCAATGTCCTCGCGACGTAGTCTTCCAGCAGGGCGTGGCCGGTCGGCCAGTGGTTGGTCGTAATCAACAGGGCGTAGAGGCCCAGCAGAAAGAACACCGCACTGTTCATGGGATTGACGTCCGGATCGGTCTCACCGCATTCTTGAGCCCGCGCGATCTCCTGGGCGACCAATACGATCAGAGGGTGATCCCTGCCGTCTTCGGTAGGGGGACGAGTTTGGGAGAAATGCAGTGCGAGAAAGTCATTGAAGAGCAGATCGCCTAGCCGACGTTCCAAGCCGACCACCAAGCGGACCGCCTCGTTCAACGAAGAAACAAGATCGTGCTTGGACTTCAAGAATTGAGCGAACTGCTTGGCTATCCGGTCTTCTTCGCGACGCTCCAACTCCAGCAGCACGTGCTCTTTGGTGGGGAAGTGGAAAAAGAAGGTGCCGTGGGCAACCCCTGCCGCGGCCACGATGGCACTGACGTCGGCCTCGGCCATACCGGCGCGGGCGAACTCGGCGATCGCGGCGCCCATCAATCGCTCCCTCGTCTGCAGGCGCTTCGCTTCGCGTGCCGACACCCGGTCCGTCACAGCCATCTCAATTCCTCACAGTTGACCCGACTCCGGCAAGAGTTCCAAGGATAACTAAGCCATTATGCCGTGTTATCGCCAAAAAGGCTTGCATAACTTGACTATTGTCGGATCGCACCGACCGCCACAGATCCCGATCGCACAATATCGTTGACTTTAGTCAGCAATACTCCCTAGATTGAACTCGCACTTACCACGCATGGTCAAAGGAGCCCCGGCATGGCATTGGAGCAGTTCCGCCTCGATGGACAGGTCGCAATCGTCACTGGCGCCGGGAAGGGCGTCGGCGCGGGCATAGCGCGGGTCTTGGCGGAGGCGGGCGCCACGGTCGTCGGGACCGCACGCACCGAGGCGGACATCGTCGGCACGATTCGAGGCATCGAGGCCGCGGGCGGCAAGGGGCTGGCGCTCGTGGCCGACGCGATGAGTCGTCCCGACGGGGAGCGGGTCGTGAACGCCGCGATGGAGCGGTTCGGCCGCATCGACATTCTGGTCAACAATGTCGGTGGGTCGACCTACGCGCGGTTCTTGGACATCACCGACGAGGACTTCCGGCACACGTTCGACTGGTGCGTGACGTCGGCGTTCATCATGAGTCAGCTCGCTGCCCCACACATGCTCAGCGCCGGACACGGTTCCATCATCAACATCTCGTCGGGCTCGGCCCGGTTCGGCATCCGCGCACTGACCGCATATTGCGTCGCGAAGGGCGGCCTGGAAGCGCTAACCCGCGCTATGGCACAGGAACTCGCCCCAAAAATTCGCGTCAACGCCATCGCCCTGGGTTCGTTCGCCACCGACGGCCTGAAGGGCAGCCTGGATCTGATGCCCGGTTCGCTGGAGAAGATGCAGGAGGCCACGCCGCTGCACCGGCTGGGCGACGTCGAGGACCTGGGGCGGCTCGCGGTATATCTCTGCACCCGCGATTGTTACGCAACAAACGCGACCTTCCACGTCGACGGCGGCATCGACTCCAACAATTCGCCGCTGCCGATACCCGACTACTGACCCCGCGCCGCGATTGGACGCGCCATGATGGTGCATCATCCGCCGCTGGAAGGACGAAGGTAACCGTGCGCAGAGTCATCCAATTCTCCACCGGAAACGTGGGCCGGCACTCGTTGCGAGCCATCATCGGCAGACCGGATCTCGAACTGGTCGGCGTGCACGCCGCCAGCGCCGAGAAGATCGGTCAGGATGCGGCGCGGTTGTGCGGACTGGACGAACCGACCGGTGTCATCGCCACCGACGACATCGACGCGCTGGTGGCCCTGGGCGCCGACTGCGTGGTTTACACGTCGCAGGGCGAAACTCGGCCGATGGAAGCCATCGAACAGATGGCCAAGTTCCTCGCGGCAGGCACCAATGTCGTCGGCACGTCGATGGTCTGGCTGGTCACACCGCGCCACGCCGACGATTGGCTGCGGGAGCCCCTGGAGCGTGCTTGTGCGGCCGGCGACGCCTCGCTCTATGTCAACGGCATCGACCCCGGTTTCTCCGGCGATACGCTGGTGCATTCGGCGGCCAGCCTGACCACCCGCATCTCCTCGATCACCGTGCAGGAGATCTTCGATTACGGAAACTACGACGACGCCGAGTTCACTGGTGCTGCAATGGGATTCGGGTCGAAGCCGGACGATGACTCGCCGATGATGTTTCTGCCCGGGGTGATCGTGTCGATGTGGGGCGGTCAGGTCCGCAGCCTGGCGGACAATCTCGACATCAAACTGGACGAGGTGCGCCAGCGCGTCGAACCCTGGTACACGCCGGAACGAATCGAATGCACAATGATGACGGTGGAGCCCGGACAAATGGCCGCGGTGCGCTTTGCCACCGAGGGCGTACGTGACGGCGAGCCGGTGATCACCCTCGAGCACGTCACCCGGCTCACTCAGGCCGCGGCGCCCGACTGGCAATACCCACCCGACGGGTATACCGGCGTACACCGCGTCGTCGTGGAGGGTGAGCCGCGGGTGGAAATCAACACCCACGTGTCCCATCCGGTACTGGATTCCACTGACGCCGGCTGTATTTCGACGGCGGGGCGGGCCGTCAATGCGATCGACTGGGTGTGCCGCGCACCTCAAGGACTGCTCGGGGTCGAGGACATCCCGCTGTCGGCGACGATGCGCGGCCTGATGTGGAACGAGCGGTAGCCGGGTGACACCACATGAGGGGCGTGTTGCCGGTAAACGCATTCTGATCACCGGCGCCGCCCGCGGGATGGGCCGAGGCCACGCCCTGCGGCTCGCCGAGGAGGGTGCGGACCTCATCCTGGTCGACGTCTGCCAATCCTTGCCCCAGGTCGAGTATCCGCTGGCAACAGAGGACGACCTGGCCGAAACAGTTCGCCTGGTACGGGATTTCGGCCATGGCTGTACGAGCTACGTCGTCGATGTTCGCGACGAGGCGCAGTTGCGCGCGGCCGTTGATGACGGCGTGAGCGAGCTTGGCGGGCTCGACGGCGCTGTGGCAAACGCCGGTGTGCTGACTGTGGCGTCCTGGGACAAGACAACCGCCGATCAGTGGCGCACGGTGGTCGATGTCAATCTCATCGGGGTGTGGAACACCTGCGCGGCCGCGATACCGCACTTGCTCGACCAGGGCGGCGGCAGCCTGGTCAATGTCAGCTCCGCCGGTGCGATCAAGGGCTTTCCGCTGCAGACGCCCTACACGGCGGCCAAGCATGGTGTGGTCGGGCTGACGCTGGCCTTGGCCAACGAACTGGCGGCACAAAGCGTTCGCGTCAATACCCTGCTGCCGACCGGTGTCCCCACGGGGATGGTCCCGCCGTCGTTCGGGCCCCTCCTGGGTGAGCAACGGTCCGACCTGATTCCCATCTTCGTCAACGCGATGCCCACTCCGGCCGTGGAACCCGTCGACGTCAGCAACGCGGTGCTGTTCCTGCTATCCGATGAATCCCGATATGTGACGGGGCTCGAGTTCAAAGTCGACGCCGGGGTGACCATCAACTAAATCGCTCAGAGCGGCCAGCTATTCGGCCCGATCTCGTAACGCAGCGCAGCGGCCGGCGGCAACGGCTGTCGATCGTTGACCGAAATCGCATCGACGACGAGTGCGACATAGCGTCGCCATCCGTCGCTGCCCGACTCCATCGTCGACAGCACGCTGAAGAGCATCGCGATCAGGCGCGGGAGGTCATCGGCGACCAGGTCGGCGCGGATGCTGCCTACGCGCTGGCCTTCTCGGGCAAGCTCGCCGAGCGCCTCGTTAAGCGAAACCGAGATGTCGGATGTGAGCGCCCCGGCCCGGCGCGCGGCAGTCAGCAGGTTGTGTTCGCGCGCCCCCAATGAAATAGCCGTTTCGATCAGCTGAGTGAGACCGCGTAGCGGATCCTTCGCGTGGCGGGCGGCGTCGATCATCGGCGTGAGGTCCTCCGCGATGCTCTGATCCAGGGCGGCGCGGACCAGGTCGGCCTTCGCCGGGAACCTGCGGTACAGGGTTCGCTCACCCACCCCCGCGCGGCGAGCGACCGCCTCCACCGGGGCGTCGGGGCCCAAGTCGCCGTAGACCTCGCGCGCCGCGCGCAGGATGCGCTCGACGTTGCGAGCCGCGTCCGCCCGCAACGGCCGGTCTGCAACCGCGGTCATGGTGACAGCCTAACTGACAGTTGACTGCCAACAAGGGGAGCTTTACGCTCTACAACTGGCAGACAACTGACAGTTAATGGGAAACGCGGCTTATGTCAACAGCTTCCAAATCTTTCGGAACCGCCGACGCCAGCCCTGACGCCGAACTACCGGTGCTACCGGTGCCCCGGCCTGGACACTGCCCGCTCGCGCCGCCACCCGAGTTCGCGGACTGGCGCGAACAACCCGGGCTGCGACGTGCGATCTTCCAGGGCAAACCGGTATGGGTGGTCAGCCGATACCGGGACATCAGGGCGGCACTGGTCGATCCGCGCTTGTCCGCGAAGACCATCCCGGACTCCATAATGCCTACGGACGCTGACAACAAAGTCCCCGTGATGTTCGCTCGGACCGACGACCCCGAACACCATCGGATCCGGCGCATGATGACCAGCAACTTCACCTTCCGGCGTTGCGAATCGATGCGGCCGCACATCCAGGAAGTGGTCGACCACAATCTCGGCCAAATGATCGCCAACGGTGCGCCTGCGGATCTGGTGCGCGAATTCGCCTTGCCGGTGCCGTCTATGGTGATCGCGCTGTTGCTGGGAGTGCCGCCCGAAGACCTCGAACTCTTCCAACGCAACACCACGACCGGCCTCGACCAGAAGTCCACCGACGCGGAAAAGGGCCAGGCCTTCGGCGCCATGTACGCCTATATCGAGGAGCTGGTGAAACGCAAAGAACGCGAACCCGGAGACGACCTGATCAGCCGCCTGGTCACCGAATACGTGGCGACGGGCCAACTCGACCGTGCCACCACGGCCATGAACGGGGTGATCATGATGCAGGCGGGCCACGAAACCACCGCCAATATGATTTCCTTGGGAACCATTGCGCTGCTGGAACATCCGGAAGTCTTCGAGCGACTCGGACAAACCGACGACCGTGCCGCCATCGCGAACATCGTCGAAGAACTCATGCGCTACCTCACCATCGTGCACAGCCAGGTCGATCGCGTGGCGACTGAAGATCTGATGATCGGTGGTGAGCTGATTCGCGAGGGCGAGGTCGTCATGATGAGCCTGCTTGCCGGAAACTGGGACGCCGAATTCGTCGATAATCCTGAATCCTTCGATGCCGACCGAAACACCCGCGGACACTTGGGCTTCGGGTACGGCGTGCACCAATGCATCGGCGCGAACCTGGCCCGCGTCGAGATGCAGGTCGCGTTCGCCACGCTGGCGCGCCGACTACCCGGGCTGAAGCTGGCGGTGCCGCCGGAGAGACTGAGATTCAAAGAGGCTCACATCTACGGCATGAAAGAGCTTCCGGTCACCTGGTGACAACGACCATGCGATTCGACAATCAGGTCGTCGTAATCACCGGTGCCGCCAGAGGTTTGGGCAGACAATACGCACTCCTCCTCGCCTCGCGCGGCGCCCGAGTCGTGGTCAACGACACCGGTGGATCGGTGACCGGGAATGGCTCCAACGCCGAGGCCGCCCACGTCGCCGCAGACGAGATCCGCCGGCAAGGCGGCGAGGCCGTGGCCGACGACCACAGTGTTACGAGTCCCGAAGGTGCGGAGGCGATTATCGACACCGCCCTGCGTACCTGGGGACGCGTGGACATCCTGATCAACAACGCGGGCATCGTGGGTGACGTGCCTTTCGAAGACATGACCGCCGACCGGCTCCAACCCCTCATCGACGTCCACTTGAACGGTGCGTTCAACATGACGCGGCCCGCGTGGCGCGCGATGCGCGAGCAGCGCTACGGCAGGGTGCTCAACACCTGCTCGGCCGCCGGAATCCTCGGCGCCGAACGCATGAGCAACTACGGCGCGGCGAAGACCGGGCTGGTCGGCTTGACCCGCGTGCTGGCGGCCGAGGGGGCCGAGCACGGCATCAAGGTCAACGCCATCGCGCCGATCGCCTACACCCGGATGCTGACGCACTCGATCGACGCCGCCGGACCGCAGGATGACCCGGCGGCGAAAGCGGTGCTGAATGACCTTGTGGGCCAATACCTTCAAAAGCTGGACCCGGCGCAAGTCGCGCCGGTGGCGGCCTTCCTGACGCACCGGGAATGCCCCGTTTCCGGAGAGATCTACACGGTCGGTGCCGGACATGTCGCGCGCTTCTTCATCGGCCGGACAAAGGGTTTCTACGACCCCGACCTGTCGATCGAGGATGTGCGCGACCATCTCGATGAGATTCGCGACGAAGCCGGCTACACGGTCCCCGGTGGGCCCGCCGACGAGATGGCGGAGCTGTTCGCGACCATCACGAACAGCTGAACGCCGTGCCGACGCCGTCCGGTGCGGGCGCCGGCCGCAGGCAGCCGTACGGCTGGCTGCCCGCTGGGCTCAATCGGGCGGCCGACTGGTGGGCGTAGTTCACGCAATACAGTCCGGTTTGATCGGCGCGGCAACGATAGTCGCCGAATGACAGCGAGTCACCGTTCGCCAACTCCGAGCCATTGCCGTTGATGAACGGGCCGGGATCGGCGCGCGAAGCACCCACCTGCAGGTTCGCACCGTCGAAGGTCACCCAGCCGCCCTGCCAGCCGCCGTAGGACGTCGGGGGAGCGGGTGGTGGGTTGGTCAGGCTCACCAGGCAGAGCAGGGCGGCGCCCGTGTGCTTGGAATCGGTCGTGCAGGATGCTTTGCCGGCGGCGGCCGTGAACGCGATGTCGTTGCCGAGCGGCGTGGTCGCACCGTCCCGGATCGCGTCGTGATAGCGACCGGGGTCCGCGGGATGGCCGGCCTCGATCCACGCGATGACGTCGGAGATCGAGGCCCCGGCCGCCGGCGCGGCGTTCGGGGCCGGTGGTTTGCCTCCCGACGGGGTGGTCGCAGCGGTCGTGGGGGCATGGGTTTGCTGGGACTGGCCGGCGACGGTGTGGGAGCACCCGGCGACGAGTAACGACACTGCCAGCAGCGCGGCAATCCGCATCTAGTCAGGCTAAACCGCCATGCTCGCAAAATAAGGCGCTGCGCGCGCGTTACGCCCGGCATGTCCGCTAACGTCGGGTTATGCATCAGCGCACCGTCCGCGCACGCACCACCGTCGGCACCGTGGAAGGTTTCACCCGCGACGGCGTCCACCGCTGGCGATCCATTCCGTACGCCCGACCGCCGGTCGGGCCCCTGCGATTGCGGGCGCCGCGGCCGGCGCAACCGTGGTCGGGGGTGCGGCACTGCCACGGCTTCGCCAACTGCGCGCCCCAACAGCGCCGCTACACGATGGTCGGGGTCGGCCGCTACCAGCCGATGGGGGAGGACTGCCTCACCCTCAACGTCGTCACCCCCGAGGGCCCCGCCGAAGAACCGCTGCCCGTCATGGTCTTCATTCACGGCGGCGGCTACATCCTGGGCAGCTCGGCCACGCCGCTGTACGACGGCGCCGCGCTGGCGCGCCGCGGTTGCGTGTACGTATCGGTGAACTACCGGCTGGGCGCGTTGGGCTGCCTGGACCTGTCGTCCCTCTCGACCCCGGACATCGCCATCGACAGCAACCTGTTCCTGCGCGACCTGGTGATGGCGTTGCGCTGGGTGAAGGACAACATCTCCGCGTTCGGTGGCGACCTGGACAACGTCACCATCTTCGGGGAGAGCGCGGGCGCGCACATCACCGCCACCCTGCTGGCGGTGCCCGCCGCCGAAGGGCTGTTCGCCCGGGCCATCTCGGAGAGCCCGGCCGCCGGCATGGTCCGGTCGCAAGAGACCGCGGCGGAATTCGCGACGCGCTTCGCCGCGCTGCTGGGGGCGCGGCCGGAGAATGCCGCCGAGGTGCTGATGCAGGCGTCCCCGGCGCAACTGGTCGACGCCCAGCACCGGCTGATCGACCAGGGCATGGAGGACAGGCTGGGCGCTTTTCCGATCGGCCCGGTCGCCGGCGACGACGTTGTGCCCATCGACCCGGTCGAGGCGATGCGCGGAGGGCACGCGCACCGGGTGCCGCTCATCGTAGGCACCAATGCGGAAGAGGGGCGCCTGTTCACCCGCTTCCTCAAAATGCTGCCGACCAATCAAGAGATGATCGAGGAACTGTTGGCCGACACGGAACCGGCTGCGCGCGAACGCATTACGTCCGCATACCCGGACTACCCCGCGCCGTCGGCATGCGTCCAGCTCGGTGGCGACTTCGCCTTCGGGTCGGCGGCCTGGCAGATCGCCGAGGCGCATAGCGCGCACGCGCCCACCTATCTCTACCGCTACGACTACGCCCCCCGCACGCTGCGCTGGTCGGGGCTGGGCGCCACCCATGCCACTGAGTTGCTGGCCGTTTTCGACGTCTATCGCACCCGATTCGGCGCGCTGCTGACCGCCGCTGCCGATCGGCGCGCCGCGCTACGGGTCAGTAACCAGGTGCAGCGGCGGTGGCGGTCCTTCAGCCGCCACGGCGCCCCGGGCGACGACTGGCCCACCTACACCACCGCCGACCGTGCCGTCATGGTCTTCGACCGCAAGAGCCGCGTCGAGTTCGATCCACATCCGCACCGCCGGATTGCCTGGGACGGCTTCTCCCTGGCGCGGTGACCTGGCACGCTGACCCTCATGCATGCCGACACCGCACAAGTCATCGAAAGACCCGGCGACCTCACCGCCGCATGGCTGGAATCGATGGTCGGCGCCGGGCCCATCGCCGATTTCGCGGCGGAACGCATCGGCACCGGACAGATGAGCGAGTGCTACCGCGTCCGGCTCAGCTATGCCGATGGCGCCGCGACGCCCGGCAGGCCCGAGTCGGTGGTCCTCAAGGTCGCGGCGACCGACCCGGTGAGTCGGCAAACGGGGCTGGCGCTGGGCCTCTATGAGCGCGAGGTGCGTTTCTACGCCGACATAGCGCCGCGCCTGGGCGGCCCGATAGCGCCCTGCTACCACGCCGCCGTCGATACCGCGACGGGCGCGTTCGATCTGTTGCTGGGCGATGCCGGACCGGCCGTCGTCGGGGACGAAATCGCCGGTGCGACAGCCGAACAGGCGCACCTCTGTGTCGTCGAGCTCGGGCGGCTGCACGGGCCGCTGCTCGGCGACACCACCTTGGCCGAGGCCCCGTGGCTGAATCGGGAATCGCCGCTCAACCAGGCGATGATCGCCCCGCTGTACGCCGGGTTCATCGACCGCTACGGCGACCAGATCGCGCCGGAGCACCGCATGGTGTGCGAACGCCTGATCGCGTCCTTCGACGGCTACCTGGCCGCCGAGTCGGCGCCCGACCGGATCTGTGGGCTGATGCACGGCGACTACCGCCTGGACAACCTGTTGTTCGGCACCGCGGGGGCCGACCGGCCGCTGACGGTCGTCGATTGGCAGACGGTTTCCTGGGGTCCGGCCCTGACCGACCTGTCCTACTTCCTCGGCTGCGCGCTGCCCACCCCGGATCGCCGGGAGCAGTACGACGCGTTGTTGCGGGCCTATCACGAGGCGCTGGGGCCCGCGGCGCCGCTGTCGCTCGCCGACGTAGCCGAAGGTGTTCGCAGGCAAAGCTTTTTCGGCGTGATGATGGCGATCGTCTCGTCAATGCTGGTGGAACGCACCGAGCGCGGCGACCGGATGTTCATGACGATGCTGCAACGGCACTGTGATCACGTGCTCGACACCGACGCGCCGACGACCCTGCCCGCCGCCCAGATGCCCGAACCCCTGCGGCCCACGGAGGAGGACGAAGGTGCGCACGCGCCGACCGCCGAACCGCTGTGGAGCGAGAGCTGGTATGCCGACTTCGCCGATGCGGCACAGGGATTGGGCGGCTGGTTCCGCCTCGGCCTGATCGCCAACGAGCAGACGGCGTGGGTGCATGCGCTGCTCTGCGGGCCCGGCATGCCCACCGTGGCCGTCGACGCGCAAGTACCGCTGCCGGCGAACCCGTGGGACGTGCGCACCGAATCCTTCGAGCTCGGCCACGCCGCGCCCACCCCGCTGCAGACCTACCGCGTCCACCTGCACGCGCGCGCTCAGGCTTACCCCGATCCGTCGGCGTTGTTGCGCGGGGAGCCCGGCACGCCCGTCGAAATGACGATGAGCTTGGTGTGGGACACCGACGGCGTCCCGTACAAATACCGGTTGACGACGCGCTACGAGATCCCGTGCCGGGTCTCGGGCACGGTCACCATCGGTGACGCCAGCTACCGCGTCGAGTCGGTCCCCGGCCAGCGCGATCACTCGTGGGGCGTGCGTGACTGGTGGAGCATGGACTGGATTTGGAGCGCGCTGCACCTCGACGACGGCACCCACCTGCACGGCGTCAACATCCGGATTCCCGGCGCGCCGGCCTTCAGCATCGGCTACTCCCAAGACGCGCGGGGAACGGTCACCGAGCTGGAAACGGTAGAATCACGAGAGTCGTTCGGCTCCAACGGGTTACCGCTGGGGGCCACCTTGGCACTCAATCCCGGCGAGATCACTGCGGACGTCGAGGTCCGCGGCCAGGCGCCGGTGCGTCTGATCGCCGCGGACGGCCGGGTGAGCCAGTTCCCGCGAGTCTGGGCGACCATCCAGACGGCCGACGGACGCAACGGCGTCGGCTGGCTGGAATGGAACCGCAACCTCGCGTCAGAGTGAGCGGACGGGCCCCCGTCGTGGTGATGGGTGTTTCCGGATCGGGTAAGTCGACCGTCGGAGCGGCGCTCGCACGACGCTTGCGGGTGCCGTTCGTGGACGCCGACTCCCTGCACCCGCCGGCCAACATCGCCAAGATGGCGGCCGGTGAACCGCTCGACGACGACGACCGCTACCCCTGGCTGGACAAGGTCGGGGAGTGGTTGGCCGGCCACCGCGACGGAGGCGTGGCGAGTTGTTCGGCGCTCAAGCGCAAATACCGCGACCAGTTGCGCACGCACTGCCCGCAGGTCGAATTCCTGCACCTCGCCGGTTCACCGGCACTCATCAGCGGCCGGCTGGCCGCCCGGACCGGTCATTTCATGCCGGCCGGGCTGCTGCGCTCCCAATTCGACGCGCTCGAGCCGCTCGGCGCCGACGAGGCCGGCGCGACCGTTGATGTCGGCCCGGGCGTCGATGCCATCGTCGACGCCTACCTGCGCGGCGACGCGTGAGCCGTCAGGAAAGCTTGCGGCGGCCGGTCTTGACCTGTTCACCGAGTCGTTCGCGTGCGGTGTCGGCCAGGTAGCCGCCCCGAGCCCGGGCCGTGTCGGCGAGGTAGATGCCGCGCGCGCGGGCGGTGTCGGCGAGGTCCTCGCCGCGATCCAATGCCGTGCTCGCCAGGTCCTCACCGCGCTTGCGTGCCTTCTTGGCCAATTTCTCGCTGCGCTTGCGGGCCTTCTTCGCCAACGGCGCCGCCCAGTCGGCGGCTTCGTCGGCGAGTTCTTCGCTGCGCTTGCGTGCCTTCTTCGCCAACGGCGCGGCTCGCTCGGCCGCCTCGTCGGCCAGCTGCTCGCCCCGTTTGCGGGCCTTCTGGGCCAGCGGCTTGCTCCGCTCGGCGGCCGTGCTGGCGAATTCACGACCGCGTTCCAGCGCGGCCTCCGCGTACGGCGCGCCCCGTTCGGCCGCCGTGCTGGCCAGTTCGCGACCGCGTTCGGCGCCGATCTGCAGGCCGTGCACGATCTTTTCGCCCAATTCCGAAAAGTCGGTATCGAAGTGGGCGTCGTCGGAGCCGGGCAGCGCCGACGACACTCGCTCGGAGAGCCGCTCCGCCGCCCGGCGACCGCGCCACCCGAGCGACGGCTTGCCTGCCGTGTCGGCGGACGCGATGAGCAACCCGCCGACCAGGCTGAGGTCGGTGAGGAACTGCTGGCGCTTCTGCGCCTTCGCCTCCGGATCGCTCTCGTTCCAGAACGAGTGCGCCCCGAGGTTGGCCGGTAGCACCGTGAACGCGAGCGCGGCCGAGGCGACGCGCGGCAGTTTGCCGGTGGCCAGCAGCAGGCCGCCGCCGATCTGAACGGCCGCCGTGATTTGTGCGACCGTCTCGGGGTCACTCGGGATGTTGCCGCTCACCGAATTCGGCAAAGCCTGCAAACCATCCACCGCGGGGGCGGCGGCTGCGGCCGCCGATTTGGGGTTGAGCAGGGAATTGACTCCTTGGCCGACGAAAGCCACTGAAAGCAACGGGCGCGCGATTCTCCGGATCAACATGGCCGGTGGATTACCCGACTGGTTGGCGAACAAACCGTCCCACCCATACGCCCAGCTGAAGCGCCGTGGTGGGCGACACCGATAGGGTGAAACGCGTGAGGGCGTTGATCATCGTCGACGTGCAAAACGATTTCTGCGAGGGCGGCTCGCTGCCGGTGACCGGCGGTGCCGCCGTGGCGCCCGCCATCAACGACTACCTCGCCGGCGAGTCGGGCTACCGGCACGTCGTAGCAACCCAGGATTTCCACGTCCGGCCGGGCGACCATTTCTCCGACCGACCGGACTATTCATCGTCATGGCCACCGCACTGCGTCGCCGGAAGTGCCGGTGCGGAGCTGCGGCCCGACCTCGACACCAGCCGGATCGAGGCGGTCTTCCGCAAGGGCGCCCATGCCGCGGCATACAGCGGTTTCGAGGGCCTGGACCAGAACGGGACCCCGCTGTTGGACTGGCTGCGGGAGCGTGGTGTCGACGAGGTCGATGTGGTCGGCATCGCCACCGACCAGTGCGTCCGGCGGACCGCCGAGGATGCCGCGCGTGCGGGCCTGTCCACCAGGGTGCTGCTCAACCTGACCGCGGCCGTCTCGCCGGACTCGGCCGCCGAGGCGCTCCAGGCGATGCGGACCGCGGGCGTCGAAATGGTCGGGGGTCCGTGATGGGGTTGGCGCCGGATCGGGAGCGTCTCCTGGCCGCCGTCGAGCGCTCGCCACAGGCGGCCGCCGCGCACGACCGCGCCGGATGGGTGGCGTTGTTCACCGACGACGGCCGGGTCGAGGACCCGGTGGGGTCGCGGCCGCACGCCGGGCAGGAGCAGATCGGCCACTTTTATGACACCTTCATCGGTCCGCGCGACATCAAATTCCACCGCGACCTCGACATCGTCGTCGACACCGTGGTGCTGCGCGACATCGAGCTCGAGGTTGCGATGGGCTCGGCGATCACGATGTACATTCCCGCGTTCCTTCGCTACGACCTGCGAGACGTCAACGGCGAGTGGCGCATTGGCGAACTGCGGGCCTATTGGGAACTTCCCGCGATGATGCTGCAATTCCTGCGGACCGGATCACGTGCGGTCGGACCCGCCCTGCAACTGTCGCGGGGCTTGTTGAGCAATCAGCGGTTGCGCGGCACCACCGGCTTCATGACGGGGTTCCGGCGGGTGGGTGCGCGGCACAAGAAGCTCGCCGAGGCATTCCTCGGTGCCGCCTCGCGCCAAGATCGGATCGCGGCCGCGCGCGCGTTATCACCGCGCGCCACAATCACTCTCGGCGACCACGACGTCCTCGACCTCGCTGAACTGGTCGAGCAGCTGGACGGCGGCGGGTCGACCAAGATGATCGGCGCGGGCCCAACGGTGACGATGTCGGTCCGCTCCGGCCGTGGACGGGGAATACTGTTCGCCGACATGGCCTGGCGGGGCGACGCCATCAACCGGATCCGGTACTTTCCCGGCTGATCGCGACCCCGGTCAACGCAGCACCATCAACGCAAGCGATGCCACCGACATGCACAGGTACGCGCCGGGAAACGCGATGTTGTACAGGACGCGGGCGCGCAGGTGGGTCACGACTGCGCCGACGAAGAACAGCACCAGGCCGGTTGCGGCAGCGATTCCCAAGGCGGGAAGGCCCACCAGGCCCACGATCAGCCCCGCCGCGCCGGCCAGCTTGACCGCCCCCAGCGCCGGCAACCACGAACGCGGCACCCCGACTTCGGCGGAGTTCGCCAGGACGAAACCCGCCGGGATGAGATCGGCAACGGCGATCCCGGCGGTGATGGCGGCGGTAAACAGCGTGATCGCAACGTACGCGGTGTTCATCTGCGGCAAACCCTTGTCAGACAGCCGTTTTTGCGGCGGCGAGCCGGATGGTCGCCGCACGCGCTACGGCGCACAATCGATAAGGTCATGGTGCTGGCCTCCTTTGCAACAGAGAGCTTGATGGACGCAGTCATCTTCTTGACGGCTCCTGTGCGGAAAAGGTGACCCCGTGAGCGCCCCGAAAAATTTGACGGATCTCGCCCAGCGTTTCGACGCCGACCGGCGACACCTGAGGTCTGTCGCATTACAACTGCTGGGATCGGCGGCCGATGCCGACGACGCGGTTCAGTCGGCGTGGCTGAAGGCCAGCCGTGCTGATTTCGCCGCGGTCGACAACCTCACCGGCTGGTTCACCACGATCACCGCGCGCGAGGCCGTCGACCAGCTCCGGGCGCGCAAGCGACGTGCGGAACAGCCGCTGGCCACCCCCGAAGAACTGGACCGGATCGCCGCGACCGCGTCGCCGCCGGCGGACGAGCAAGCGCTCTTGACGGAGTCGGTGAGCAGCGCGCTGCTCGTGGTGCTCGACCGGCTCTCACCGGCGCAGCGAGTCGCATTCGTCCTGCATGACGTATTCGCGGTGCCGTTCGAGAGAATCGCAGGTCTGCTGGACCGGTCGCCGGAAGCCGCGAAGAAGCTGGCAAGCCGGGCGCGTGCGCGGGTGGCCCACCCGGGCGGCGAGCCCGAGCGCATGGCGAAGCACCTCGAGGTCGTCGAGGCGTTTCTCGCGGCGTCCCGCGGCGGTGATATCGCCGGTCTGCTCGCACTGCTGGCCCCGGACGTGGTGCGCAGGGTCGATCGGGCACTGGTCCCCGACGACGTGCCGACCGAGCTGCGCGGCGCCAAGCGGGTCGCGGAGGAGACCCGTCGATTCGCTCTCCGGGCACGGGCCGGCGCGGTCGTGCTCATCGACGGGGCCCCGGGGATCGCCATCGCGCCAAACGGGCGCGCTGAGGCGCTGCTGCTGATCGCCGTCGGAACCGATGACCGCATCCACGCGATTGACATCACCGGGGACGCCGGCCGCATTCGCCGGGCCGTGCTGGCCCTGCCGAGTTGGCCGATCCAGCAACACCACAGCCGCATCGGGTACCAAGGACAGGAGAAACAAACGGCCGGGCGGCCGGCAACGGGGCGAGAACGGGAGCACCATGCTCGATAAGCCGTTCGGGCGGCGCGGGCTGCTGCGCGGTGCCGGCGCGCTCACCGCGGCATCCCTGGCGCCGTGGGCGGCCGGCTGCGCACCGGAAGAAGACGCCTTGACGTTCTTCTTCGCGGCCAACCCCGACGAACGCGATGCCAGGATCCGCATCGTCGACGAGTTCGCGCGCCGCCACCCCGATATCAAGGTCCGCCCGGTGCTTTCGGCTCCGGGCGTGATGCAGCAGCTGTCGACGTTCTGCGCCGGCGGAAGATGCCCGGACGTTTTGATGGCGTGGGACCTCACCTACGCCGAGCTGGCCGCCCGTGGCGTGCTGCTCGACCTCAACACCATGCTGTCCCGCGACCAGGCCTTCGCCGCCGAGCTGAAGTCGGACGGCATCGGGGCGCTCTACGACAGCTTCACGTTCAGCGGGGGCCAATACGCACTCCCGGAGCAATGGTCCGGAAACTACCTGTTCTACAACAAGCGGCTCTTCGCCGAGTCCGGGGTGCCGCCCCCGCCCAAAACGTGGCAAAACCCGTGGAGTTTCACCGACTTCTTGAACACCGCCACCGCACTCACCAGGCGAGATCGCTCCGGGCGGGTGACCCAGTGGGGCTTCGTGAACATGTGGTTCTCCTACTATTCGGCCGGGCTGTTCGCCATGAACAATGGGGTGCCGTGGTCCACCCCGCTCAAAAACCCGACCCACTTCAACTTCGACCACGACGCCTTCATCGAGGCGGTGCAGTTCTATGCCGACCTGGCCAACAAGCACGAGGTCGCGCCCAATGCGTCCGAGGTGCAATCGATGTCCACGCCCGACCTGTTCGCGGCGGGCAGGGCGGCGATGGCCATGGGCGGCCACTGGCGCTACCAGACATTCATCCGGGCCGAGGGCCTGGACTTCGACGTCACGTCGTTGCCGGTGGGGCCGCGCCGGCAGGGCCAGCCCGCACATTCCGACATCGGTTCAACCGGATTGGCCATCTCCGCGAGCAGTCAACGCAAGGAGCAGGCATGGGAATTCGTGAAATTCGCGACCGGGCCCGTCGGGCAGGCGTTGATCGGTGAATCCAGCCTCTTTGTACCGGTTTTGCAATCGGCGCTCGACTCGGCCGGCTTCGCCAAAGCCCACCAGAACGTCGGCAACCTCGCCGTCCTCACCCAAGGGCCCGCGTACTCCGAAGGGCTCCCCGTCACCTCGTCATGGGAGAAGATCGTCGCCTTGATGGACCGCAGCTTCGGGCCCGTGCTGCGTGGATCACGGCCCGCCACATCGCTGGCCAGTTTGTCGCCCGCCATCGACGAGGTGTTGCGCAGCCCATGACATCGGTCGACGCCACCACGCGCACACCCGCCAAGGGCGCCGGTCCGTGGCGACGGCGGGCCCGCGCCGGCCGCTTGTTCGTGGCGCCCAATCTGGCCGCCGTTGCGGTGTTCATGCTGTTTCCGCTGGGATTCTCGCTCTACATGAGCTTTCAGCGGTGGGATGTCTTCCGCCCGCCAAAGTTTGTGGGCCTGAGGAACTTCCAAGAGCTCTT
Organism: Mycobacterium sp. 852014-52450_SCH5900713; assembly: GCF_001667075.1. Classification (GTDB taxonomy): domain Bacteria; phylum Actinomycetota; class Actinomycetes; order Mycobacteriales; family Mycobacteriaceae; genus Mycobacterium. Next base: position 96,558 of record NZ_LZIL01000032.1, read on the forward strand.
CACCTCGGACCCGCTCTTCCTCATCGCCATTCGCAACACCGTCGTCTTCACCGTGGGAACGGTTGTGCCGACCATCGGCGTGAGCCTCGTGGTGGCCGGCGTGCTGAACCGAAAGGTCAGGGGCATCGGCTTTTTCCGCACCATCGTCTTTCTGCCGTTGGCCATCTCGTCGGTCGTCATGGCGGTCGTCTGGCAGTTCGTCTTCAACACCGACAACGGATTGCTCAACATCATGCTGGGCTGGGCCGGGATCGGCCCCGTCCCGTGGTTGGTCGAACCCCGATGGGCGATGGCCTCGCTGTGCATCCTCAGCGTGTGGCGCAGCGTGCCCTTCGCCACCGTCATCCTGCTCGCGGCGATGCAGGGCGTTCCCGAGACCGTATACGAGGCGGCGCGAATCGACGGCGCCGGCGAGATACGGCAGTTCGTGTCGATCACGGTGCCGCTGATCCGTGGGTCGATATCGTTTGTGGGCGTCATCTCGATCATTCACGCGTTCCAGGCTTTTGACATGGTCTACGTCCTCAACGGCGCGAACGGCGGCCCCGAAACCGCCACCTATGTCCTGGGCATCATGCTGTTCCAGCACGCGTTCTCCTTCCTGGAATTCGGGTACGCCTCCGCGCTGGCGTGGGTGATGTTCGCCATCCTGCTCGTGCTGACCGTGGTGCAGCTGCGGATCACCCGGCAACGGTCTTGGGAGACTTCTCGTGGCCTCAGCTGAGCGGGTATTCACGCGCAATGTCGTTCGTAGCCTGATGGTCTACACCGCCCTGCTCGCCATCGCCTGGTGCTGGTTGTTTCCGATCGCCTGGGCCGTGTCCGGCTCATTGAAGCGGGAAGGCGAGATCACCGAGCCCAGGCTGCTGCCGGCGCACCCGCGGTGGTCCAACTACATCGAGGTGTTCTCGTTGATGCCGTTCGCGCGGATGTTTTTCAACACCGTGCTGTACGCCGGGTGCGTGACCGCCGGCCAGGTGTTCTTCTGCTCGCTGGCCGGATACGCGTTCGCCAGGCTGCAATTCCGCGGTCGCGACACGCTGTTCGTGTTATACCTTGGCACCTTGATGGTGCCGCTGACCGTGACCGTGATCCCGCAGTTCATCTTGATGCGGACCCTCGGCTGGGTCGACACACCCTGGTCGATGATCGTGCCGGGCTTGTTCGGCAGCGCATTCGGCACCTACCTGATGCGGCAGTTCTTCCGGACGCTTCCTACCGACCTGGAAGAGGCGGCGATACTCGACGGTTGTTCGCCGTGGCAGATCTATTGGCGAATCCTGTTGCCCCACGCCCGCCCCGCGGTGATGGTGCTGGCGGTGCTCACCTGGGTCAACGTCTGGAACGACTTCCTGTGGCCGCTGCTGATGCTCCAGCGCAACAGCCTGGCCACGCTGACGCTCGGCCTGGTGCGACTGCGGGGCGAGTATGTGGCGCGCTGGCCGATCATCATGGCGGCTTCGATGCTCATCATGCTGCCGTTGGTCATCATCTATGCCATCGCCCAGCGGTCCTTCGTCAGGGGAATCGCCGTCTCGGGGCTGAACGGGTAGCCCATGGCCTCAGTGACTTTCGAGCAAGCGACGCGGTGTTACGCCGGAGCCGACCGGCCGGCCTTGGACAGCCTCGACCTGGACGTCGGCGACGGCGAGTTCGTCGTCCTGGTCGGTCCCTCCGGATGCGGCAAGACCACCTCGCTGCGGATGGTGGCGGGGCTGGAATCGCTGGACTCCGGTCGCATCCGGATCGGCGACCGCGACGTCACCACCGTCGATCCCAAGGACCGCGACGTCGCGATGGTCTTCCAGAACTATGCTCTCTACCCGCACATGACGGTCGCGCAAAACATGGGCTTCGCCCTGAAGATCGCCAAGACACCGAAGCCCGAAATTCGCGATCGGGTCCTGGACGCCGCGAAATTGCTTGACCTGCAGCCCTATCTGGACCGCAAACCCAAGGACCTCTCCGGTGGGCAACGCCAGCGGGTGGCGATGGGACGCGCGATCGTCCGCCGGCCGCAGGTCTTCCTGATGGACGAGCCGCTGTCGAATCTCGATGCCAAACTGCGGGTGCAAACCCGCAACCAGATCGCGGCACTGCAACGGCGACTCGGCACCACCACCGTCTACGTCACCCACGACCAGGTCGAGGCGATGACCATGGGTGACCGCGTCGCCGTCCTGTGCGACGGTGTGCTGCAGCAGTTCGCCGCGCCACGCGAGCTGTACCGCAACCCGGTCAACGTCTTCGTCGCGGGTTTCATCGGGTCGCCGGCAATGAACCTGTTCACCCTGCCTATCGTCGATTACGCTGTGTCGCTGGGGGATTGGCACATCCCACTACCGCGTGAGCTCACCGATGCAGCGAGCGAAGTCGTCGTGGGGGTCCGCCCCGAGCACTTCGAACTGGGCGGCCTCGGTGTCGAGATGGAGGTCGATGTGGTCGAGGAGCTTGGGGCGGACGCCTACGTCTACGGCCGAATCACCGGCTCCGGCAAGGTCATTGATCAGCCCGTCGTTGCGCGTGCCGATGGGCGCCGGCCTCCGGAAAAGGGCAGCCGGGTGCGCCTGCACCCGGAACCGGGGCACCTGCACTTCTTCGGTGTCGACGGCCAACGAATCTGTTGAGGGGGGTGGGCCTATGGCGCCGGCGGTGAGTACGTTTCGTGCCGATCTGGTGTGTGAGGGCGGCGGTGTCCGGGGGATCGGGCTGGTCGGCGCGGTCGATGCGCTGTCCGGGGCCGGTTACCGGTTTCCCCGCGTCGCGGGTAGCAGCGCGGGTGCGATCGTCGCGTCGCTGGTCGCGGCGCTGCAGGTCGGGGGCGAACCGCTCAGCCGGCTCGCGGAAGTCATGCGGTCCATCGACTACCGGAAGTTCCTGGATCGCAGTCTGATCGGACACGTGCCGCTGATCGGCGGGGGATTGTCGCTGTTGGTGTCGGACGGTGTCTACCGTGTGGCCTACTTGGAGCGCCTGCTCGCCGGTCTGCTCGCCGACCTGGGTGTGCGGACGTTCGGTGACTTGCGCACCGGCGAGGAGCCGGACCAGTTCGCGTGGTCGCTGGTGGTGACGGCCAGTGACCTGTCCCGGCGCCGGCTGGTGCGCATCCCGTGGGACCTCGCTTCCTATGGCATCGACCCCGACGATTTTCCGGTCGCCCGCGCCGTGCACGCCTCGTCGGCGATCCCCTATGTGTTCGAACCCGTTCGGGTCAGCAACGCCACCTGGGTCGACGGCGGCTTGCTCTCCGATTTTCCGGTGGAGCTGTTCGACCGGCCCGATGCTGAGCCGCGATGGCCGACGTTCGGGATCCGGCTGTCCGCGCGTCCCGGCATCCCGCCCACCCATCCGGTGCACGGACCAGTTTCGTTGGGAATCGCGGCAATAGAGACACTGGTGAGCAATCAGGACAACGCCTACATCGACGACCCCTGCACCGTCCGGCGCACCATTTTCGTCCCGGCCGAAGAGGTCAGCCCGATCGACTTCAACATCACCGCCGAGCAACGCGACGGCCTGTATCAACGAGGATTGCAGGCGGGCCAACAGTTCCTGGGGACCTGGAGCTACCCGGACTATCTGGCGGCGTGTGGCGGACCGGCGAAAGGCGCTAAGTAGGAGTCAGGTCCCGCGTCGGGGCTTATCCGCGCGCGCAGCGGATCTCGTCGAGGCGATGTCCGACCCGCTGGACGTCGGCCGGCAACGGCAATTGATTGGTGACACGGGTGATTTCCACACCGATATCAACGGGGCTGATCGGCCAGAATTGGCGCCTCATGAGTTTGCTTGCAATGGCGGTGATCTCGTCGTCGCAAAGTCGCCGGCGGGCCAAGGCCGCCAGGGGCGCATATCCGGTTGTCGGCATGCCGGTGGGATAGCCGGCCCGCACGAAAGCCACGATGCTCGACACCCAAAGGGCCAGGTCCATTTTCCCACCTCGCTCACCGCCGCGATGTAAAGAGCGGCAGATCCTACAACTAGCAACGTACCATCGGCAACGTCATCAGCTGAGTAACGCCACACAGTTAAAACGCATTTTTTACTCGCCGGTGTTGCGCGGGCGGCGGCGCGATCTTGGCCACGATCCTCCTCCGGCGGGCGCGCCATAACGACGTTTGGCCGCAAGGCTTTCTAGGATTGCCGCGTGGTTGATCGCTACGGAACCGACGTCCTTGCCGCAGGCCGGCGCAAGCCCCGCTCGACCGAGCACCCAGCCGAACTGGGCCTCGTGGTCGAGGACGTGCAAACCGGGTACGTCGGTGCGGTGGTAAGAGTCGAGTACGGGCGGGTCGATCTGGAAGACCGGCGGGGGCACGTGCGCGGCTTCCCTTTGGGCCCTGGCTATTTGCTCGAGGGCCGTCCGGTGATCCTTACCGCGCCGCGTCGTGTGGCGCCTGCCGCCGCCGCGAGGACGGCATCCGGCTCGGTCGCCGTGCCGGGAGCCCGTGCCCGGGTCGCCCGCGCCAGCCGGATCTACGTCGAGGGGCGGCACGACGCCGAACTCATCGCGCAGGTGTGGGGCGAGGACCTGCGGATCGAGGGTGTCGTCGTCGAGCACCTCGGCGGCGTGGACGACCTGGTGGAGATCGTGGCGGAGTTCGCACCCGGTCCGGGGCGCCGGCTTGGTGTGCTCGTCGATCACCTGGTCACGGGTTCGAAGGAGGCGAGGATCGCCGACGCGGTGCGGCGAGGGCCGGGCGGCAGCGACACGCTGGTGGTCGGCCATCCCTACGTCGACATCTGGCAGGCGGTGAAACCCCAGCGGCTCGGTCTGGCGGGGTGGCCGGATGTGCCACGGCACATCGAGTGGAAGCACGGTGCATGCCGGGCGCTCGGCCTGCCCCACGCCGACCAGGCGGACATCGCCAGGGCATGGCGGCATATTCGGTCCCGGGTGCGTGACTGGAACGACCTTGAGCCGGCGCTGATCAGCCGGGTCGAAGAACTCATCGACTTCGTGACGCAGCCGGCATCGTGACGCGGCGGCCTTAGGCTAGGCTAAGCCGGGGTCCCGACCCCCGGGACAGAAATCGGGCGCATGCAGGGCGTATTCGGCGTACTAATCGGCACCTTTCTCATCGGTCTCCGCGAAGGCCTCGAGGCGGCGCTCATCGTGAGCATCGTCGGCGCCTTCCTGAAACGAAACGGCCAGCCGATACGGCCGATGTTTGCCGGCGTCGCCTCGGCGGTGCTGATCAGCGTCGCGGTCGGCGTGGGCCTGAACCTGTTCGCGACGAGCCTGCCGCAGGCGCAGCAGGAGATGATGGAAACCGTCATCAATGTCATCGCCGTGGTGTTTGTGACGTCGATGATCATCTGGATGAACGGCAACGCCGCGCAGGTCAAGGGCGAGCTCGAGCGCGATGCCCGGCAGGCGATCAACCGCGGCGGTGCGCTCGCCTTGGCCGCGATGGCCTTCCTCGCCGTCCTCAAGGAGGGCTTCGAGACATCGGTGTTCTTGTTGGCGGCCGCCCAGACGTCGCACGGCAACCGGTGGTTCGCCGTGCTGGGTGGTGCGCTGGGGATCGCGGCGGCGGTCGCGATGGGTGTCGCGCTGTACTTCGGCGGATTGAAACTCAATATCGCCCGGTTTTTCCGGGTCACCGGCGTGTTCTTGGTGTTGATCGCCGCCGGGCTGGTGCTGGGGGCGCTGCGCACCGCGCACGAGGCCGGCTGGGTGAATATCGGCCAGCGGCGGGTGCTCGACCTGTCTGCCTGGCTGCCCAGCAACTCGATCCTCGGCGCCGTGACCGCCGGGATGTTCGGGATACCCGCCGACCCCCGAATCATCGAGGTGGTGGGCTGGTTGCTCTACGCCGTACCCGTGCTCGCCATCTTCTTGTGGCCCGCTCACCTTGCCGCCGCCCCGCGGGCCAGGGGGCGCCTGTTGGCGGCCGCCTCGACGCTGCTGCTCCTCACCGCCGCCGGACTGGTGGCGCTGGTGCCGGGCGGTGGTCCTTCCGGCGGAGCGCGGACCCGCACCGTCACCGACCGCTCCGGCCACACCGCCACGGTGTCGATGGTGAACGGGCCGCACGGACGCGAGCTGGCCGTCGGCGCGCAGGGCAACTCAACCGTCCGCAACATCGTGCTCGTCCCGGCGGAGAACAAAATCGTGGACGGCTTGCCGGTACAGGTATGGCAAGCTTCCGAGGCTGCCGGGGCCGACGGCGCGTCGGAAGTCACGCTGGATCAGTTGCTGAGCATGACCGGGGGCCGGCTCCCGGTCGGTCTCGCGGCTGGGCGCACTCCGGGGCCGTTTCAGGGTCAATGGTCAACTACCACCGCGTATACCGTGCTTGCGCAAGGTGATTCCGTGCTAAATGCACAGGCAACGAGCAACCGCACGGCGGTTTTGACCGGCGGTGGTCTGACCGGGGCCAAGACCGTCAGTCTTGGCGGGCTTGCGACGGACTGGTCCACGTCCGCTGCCGAAGACCGGTCGGCCGCCGCGCAGATCGCGGCAAGTTATCTCAACCGTGCGGAAGCGCAACTGTGGAAGGTATGGCTTCCACTGACACTCGGTGGCTTCGCTCTGGCCTGCGTCCTTGGCGCTGTGGCCGCCGCGCGGCGCGGCACGCCGACCGAACAGGAAAGGAAGACGGTTGACACCGAATCGAACCGCCCGAAGGCACCGGCCCTTTGAGATCTGGCCATTCGCAACGGCTTTGGCCGCGGTTGCGGTGTTCTCAGCGACCGCATGTGGTCACTCGAATGGCAACTCGGGCCACGCCGAAGCGGGAAAGCCCACCGCCCCGAACGCGGTGAAGGTCACCATGGCCAATAACGCGGGCAAAGACGGCTGCGCCCTTGACAACACCAGCGTGCCCGCGGGGCCGGTGACCTTCACGGTGGCCAACACGAATGCGCCCGGGATCAGCGAAGTTGAATTGCTCAGGGACCAGCGGATCGTCGGCGAGAAGGAAAATCTCGCGCCCGGCCTGGATCCGGTCTCGTTCACGGTCACGTTGGACGGCGGCGCGTATCAGCTCTACTGTCCGGGCGCGAGCACCGAATACCAAACCCTCACCGTCACGGGCAAAGCACCGGCGACGCCGACGGGCACCTTGGCCGGCATCCTCAGCCAGGGCACCAAGGACTACGCGGGCTACATCGTCGGCCAGATCAGTCAGCTCAACGATGCCGTGAAGGCACTCGACGCCGCCGTGCAGTCGGGCAACGTCGACGCCGCGAAGAACGCTTACGCCAAAGCCCGGCTGTTCTGGGAGCGCTCGGAGTCCACCGTGGAGGGCTTCGTGTTGCCGGGCTTCGCGGTCGGCGACAATGCCGGCAGCCTGGACTATCTGATCGACATGCGTGAATCCACGCCGGTCGACGCCAAGGTCGGGTGGAAGGGCTTCCACGCCATCGAGCGCGACTTGTGGCAGGGTGGCGCGATCACCCCCGCCACCAAGGCATTCAGCAGCGAATTGGTCGGAAACGTCGGCAAATTGAACGGCATCGTCGCCAACCTGCAGTACAAGCCCGAGGACTTGGCCAACGGTGCCAGCGACCTGATCGAAGAGATCCAGAACACCAAGATCACCGGTGAGGAGGAGGCCTTCAGCCACATCGATCTGGTCGACTTCTCGGGCAACGTGGAGGGCGCTCAGCAGGCGTACGCTTCGCTGCGGCCGGGCCTGGAGAAGATCGACGCCAATTTGGTCAACCAGATCGATCAGCAATTCCACACGGTGCTGGCCACTTTGGACGGATACCGTGACCCGTCCTCGCTCGGCGGCTTCCGGCCTTACACCTCTGCGCTGAAGGCCAGCGATGCGCCGAAGCTCACCGCGGTCATCCAGCCGCTGCACCAGAGCCTGTCGACGGTCGCCCAAAAAGTCGTCTCGGCGGGCTGACCTCGTGACCGACGACACGACCGAAACCGACGAAGCCGCAGCGGTTTCGCGCCGGCGGATGCTTGGCGGGGCCGTGCTGGCCGGACTCACCGGCACCGCGGTCGGCGCCGCCGGTGGGGGCTTCGCCGGTTACGCGCTGGCAGCCGAACGCAAAGGCGATGACCACGACAACGTCGACCTGCGGCGTAGTTATCCTTTCTACGGCCAGGTGCATCAGGGTGGAATCGCCACGCCGCCACAGCGTTACGCCATGTTCATGTCCTTCTCGCTGGCCGCCGGCGCTGGCCGCACCGAGCTGCAGACCCTGCTGGCGCGCTGGTCGGCGGCGGCCGCGATCCTGCAGCAGGGAAAGCCCGTCGGCACCGTGCAGCCACAGGTCGAGGTGCAGCCGCCCGTTGATACCGGGGAGGCCTATGGGCTTAGTCCGGCCAGTCTTACCGTGACCATCGGGTTGGGACCGTCGCTGTTCGGCGATCGCTTCGGGCTGGCCGCACGGCGGCCCGCCCTGTTCATCGATCTGCCGACGCTCAACGGGGACAACCTGGACCCGCGCCTGCGCGGCGGCGATCTGTCGGTCCAAGCGTGCGCCGACGACCCCCAGGTCTGCTACCACGCCGTGCGAAACCTGGCCCGCCTGGGCCGCAACATCGTCTCGCCGTCCTGGGCGGTGCTGGGATTCGGACGAGCATCGGCCGGCCCGGGCCAGCACACGCCGCGAAACCTCCTGGGCTTCAAAGACGGAACCCGCAACATCGCCACGGATGCGGAGTACGAGCGGTTCGTCTGGGTCGAGGACAGCGACCAGCCGTGGATGAACGGCGGGACGTATCAAGTCGTGCGAAAGGTCCGGATGCTGCTCGAGACGTGGGACGTCGACCGCATCGGCAATCAGCAGCGGATCTTCGGCCGCACCAAAGAAGAGGGCGCGCCGCTGAGCGGCAAGGGCGAATTCGACACCCCCGACTTCACCGCCAAAGGCGCCGACGGCAACCCGCTGATCGACCCGATGTCTCACGTCGGCCTGGCGGCCCGGGAGAACAACGACGGCATCATGATCCGGCGCCGATCCTACAATTACACCGACGGTCTCGACGCCAACGGCCAACTCAACGCCGGCCTGCTGTTCATCTCGTATCAAAAAGATCCGCAAGATTTTATTCGCCTGCAGAACCGGTTGGGCGCCCACGACCTGCTCAACGAATACATCCGCCACATCGGCTCAGCAATCTTCGCGGTGCCGCCGGCGCCCGCCGAAGGCCACTACATCGGGCAAAGCCTTTTCAGCTAAGCAAATCTCCGAAAGAGTCGTCCGACGTTGGACGGCGCCGCGTTTCGGCTGTGTGATGTTTGGTGTCGCCCACGTAAATCAATCTCGCCCGCCGTCACACATCGGCCGTCGCAGAGCACTAACTCCGTGAAGCCGCAAAATCAGCGAAACGGAGGAAGTCATATGACCGACGCGCTCGTCATCGACGCCGCAGGCCTCGACAAGCTGTCGTGTAACGCCAGGGCCAACCCGGAGACCGGCAGGAAGACCCTGAAAGCCAAGACGGTGTGCGAGACGGGGTTCCGCAACATGACCTACGTACGCGACCTGGCGCCGATGCTGGTGGGCGAGCCGCCCGCGCTGCTCGGCGACGACTCGGCGCCCAACCCCTCCGAGACCGCGCTGGCGGCGCTGGGATCGTGCGTGTCGGTGGGCCTGCTGGCCAACGCGACGCATCGCGGGGTGACCCTGACCAAGATCGAGGTCGAGATGGAGGGCGACATCGACATCTCCGCGGTGTGGGGGGTGGGTGACACGCCCGAGGGAAAGCGGCTGGGCTTCAGTGCGGTGCGGTGCAAGGTGACGCTGGCCGGAGACGCTGACGACGCGACGCTCAAGGAGATCCACGACAACGCGATCGCCTGGTCACCCGTGGTGAACACGTTCGCCAACCCGGTGAGCGTCGACTCGACTCTGACCACCGAATAGGAATTGAGTCGGGAAGCATTCCGTGGCAACAACATTGACCAAGACCGAGCTTGCCGAGCTGATCAGGCTGGCCCGCGTCAAGCGGGGATCGAGCTGGACGAAGATCGCCGAATCGATCGGCAAGGACCCGGTGTGGACCGTCGCTGCGCTACTCGGGCAGCATCCGCTCTCGGCCGGCGACGCGGCAGCGGTCGCGTCGCTTCTCGACCTCGACGACGAGGCGGTAACGGTCCTGCAAATGATGCCGTACCGGGCTTCGGATGTGACCATGGCGGCAGACCCGACGATCTACCGGTTCCATGAGGCGCTGGCCGTCTACGGCCCGGCGATCAAGGAACTCATCCATGAAGAATTCGGTGACGGCATCATGAGCGCGATCAACTTTCAGATGAGCGTGCACCGGCGCCCGCACCCCGAAGGCGACAGAGTGGTCGTCACTTTTGACGGCAAGTTCCTCGATTACGCGTGGAAACACCCCGCCCAGGAGGTATCGAGATGACGGCGACGATGAATCCGGCTGCCAGTGAGTTGAATATCGAACTATTGGAAGACATCCGGGCCCATGCCGGGGCGCTGGACCGCGGCGAGCAGCAATCCCGTCGCAGTTTCCCCGCACTGGGTACCGCCGGCCTGCTCCGGCTGGGTGCACCGGCCAACGCCCACGGCAGGCTCCCCGACATGGCCGAAGTGATCCGGTTGATCTCCGGAGAATGCATGAGCACCGGGTTCTCGTTGTGGGCCCATCGCATGGCGGTGGAGTACTTGCTCACGGCGGCAACGCCTTACAGTACGGTGGCGGCCCGGCCGCTCCTTGCCGGGACCACGCTGGGGGTGACCGGCATGGCGTCGGCATTCAAGGAGGCGGCGGGCTGCGGAAGCCTGGAGCTGACCGCCACGCCGGTCAAGGGGGGCTACGTGGTGACCGGGCCGATCAGGTGGGCCAGCAACCTCTACCCCGACTCGACCATGGTGACCGCGGTGCGTACCGACGCCGGGGAGAGGCTGATCGTGGCCTTGCCGCTGAACACGCCGGGTGTGGTGGTGGGCGATCACTTCGACCTGCTGGCGATGGGTAGCACCGCCTCGTCATACCTGAACCTGACGGGCGCCTACGTACCCACGGAGCAGGTGTTGTCCCGTGACTTCGAGGACTTCCTGCAAGCGGTCCGCCCGACATTCCTCGTCTTGCAGTCGGCGATGTGTCTGGGCCTGACCCGGACTGCGGTAAACCAGGCCAAAATCGGTCTCGGCGGGGTGAACTCGGTTTTCAGCGCCCAGGTCGAGCACGTGGCGGAAAGGCTCGCCGATGCGGAAGCCACGCTGGCGGACCTTGCCGCAGCGGTGGGCGGTGACGAGTCGCCCACCAAGAAGGAGCTGTTGTCGCTGCGGCTCGACGCGGCCGAACTGTCCAGCGCCAGTGCGGATCTCGAGATCCGCACCGCCGGTGGCAAGGGTTATGCGAGCAGGACATCGGCCAGCCGTCGCTACCGGGAAGCGGCGTTCATCCCGGTCCAATCCCCTTCCGAAGGGCAGCTCCGCTGGGAACTGGCCGCATGCGCTTGAGTGCGAGACGATGGTGACCCCGGTGGCGGTGCCGCCGGGGGGCACCAAATCGGAACCCGTGGTCGGCGGGATTCCGCTGGCGGATCTGGTCCGCGACTTTCATCGGCCGATGGTCAATTTCGCCCGCACCATGGTGGATTCGGCGACGGTGGCCGAAGAGGCCGTGCAGGAGGCCTGGGTGCAGGTCCTGCAGTCCGCGGATTCATTCGAGGGGCGTTCCTCGGTCGGAACCTGGCTGTTCGGGATCGTGAAGAACACCGCGTCGCGGCATCGGCGCCGCGAATCCCGCATCCGCGACCACGAGGTGCTGTCCGCGGATGACGTCGACCCCCTGGTCGGCCGCATGCATCCCCCCGGCCATCCCGATGCGGGGCACTGGAGTATCCCGCCGTCGCGGCGCTTCCTGCCCGAGGACCACACCGTCGAGAACGAGCTCATCGGGTACGTCCGTGTGGCGCTGGACGCGCTACCCGAGCGGCAACGGCAGCTGGTCATCCTGCGGGACATCGTCGGCACGACTGCCGAAGAGGCGGCCGGCCTTCTCGAACTGACCGCCGAGGGGCAGCGCGCGCTGCTCTACCGCGCCCGCGGAAATCTTCGCCACGAACTGGAAAAGCGGTATCGCCGATGACCATCCACGACAACGCAGTCCCCGCGATCGACTGCGTCGACTTCGTCCGCCTCGTCGACGAACTCGTCGACTGCGACCCGCAACAGTGGGGACCGATAGTGGCCAAGCACCTCGACGAGTGCCCCCCGTGCCTGGTTTACCTGCAACAGATGCTGGATCTGAGGATTCTACTCAACCACGTCTTCGAGGGGGAGAAGCTCAGCGCGGAGCACATCACCGGGGTCATCAACGCGATCAACGCTTTACGGAAAGGCGAACACCCATGACTCTCGAAGCGCAAGCGCCGCGATTGGAGGACGAAGCGTCCCCGCCGAACGCCCTGCCCGGCTTGACTTCTCGCGGGACGCCGAACGTCGTCCCCGACGATCCGTTCGAGCCGCTCAGCGTCGGCGCCATGGTGGACCGAGTGGCCGCCATGGCCGTGGAAAAGGCGGCACACCCGTGGGCGTTTCTGATGCGCTCGTTGGTCGGCGGGGTGATGGTCGCCTTCGGAGCGCTGCTGGCATTGATGGTAAGCACCGGGGTCAAGACCCCGGGCGTCGCCAGCCTGTTGATGGGCCTGGCGTTCGGCATGTCGTTCGTCCTCATCCTGGTGTCCGGCATGTCGCTGATCACCGCCGACATGGCCGCGGGATTTCTGGCCGTCCTCAACCGCACCATGAGCGTCGGGGGCTACGCCTTTCTGGTTACCGTCGGCCTCATCGGCAACGTCCTGGGCGCGCTGGTATTCGTCACGGTGTGCGGGGCCGCGGGAGGCCCATACCTGGGCGCCTTCGCCGAACGGGCGGCTGCCGTCGGCGCGCAGAAGGCCGGCCAGCCGTTCTGGACCGCACTGCTGCTCGCCGTCGTGTGCACCTGGTTCCTGCAGACGTCGATGTGCATGTTCTTCAAGGCTCGCAGCGACGTCGCCCGCATGACCTTCGCATTCTACGGACCGTTCGCATTCGTCATCGGCGGCACCCAGCACGTGATCGCCAACGTAGGCTTCCTCGGTCTTCCCCTGTTGCTCAACCTGTTTCACCCGGCGGCACCGCGCGGCGGGATCGGTTGGGGGTTCGGCCAACACGGCCTGCTCACCAACCTCGGCATCACCACCGTGGGCAATCTGATCGGCGGCACGCTGTTGGTGGCATTACCTTTCTGGGTCATCGCGCAGCTACAACGACACCGCGCCTAGCCGGTGAGTGACCGCGCGGTTACGGCGGGCTTAACAAGTCCCGCGAAAGCCCTCCGTCCCGTTGGTTAGGGACTTAAGCCTCACGACCGACTGCCGCCTGGGTTTATAGCGTCGCCGGTGATGGAGGGAGAGCGAAATGTCCGGACCTGATCAACAGCGCGGCATCGTCGTCGCGGTGGACGGCTCGAAGGCATCGAATGCGGCGGCGATCTGGGCCGCCCACGAAGCGGCGATGCGTAAGATTCCGCTGACCGTCGTCCACGCGGTGACGACCCCGACCGCCACCTGGCCGCCGGTCCCATACCCCGAGTCTCTAGCGGTGCGGCTGGAAGACGAGGGCAAGAAGGCGATCATGCACGCGATCAAGCTCGCCGAGGAGGTGCTCCCGGCGGACCGAAAGGTCGCCATCCACCGGGAACTCGTGTACTCCAGCCCGGCACTGGCCCTGATCAACATGTCCGGCGAGGCAGAGCTGATCGTGGTGGGCACGGCGGGACGAGGGCTGCTGGCCCGGGGCGTGCTCGGTTCGGTCAGTGCGACCGTGGTGCGGCACGCCCATTGCCCGGTCGCGGTCATCCACGGCGACGACATGCCTGACGTGCACAACGCTCCCGTCGTCGTGGGGGTCGACGGGTCGCCGGCCTCCGAGCTCGCGATCGAAATCGCCTTCGACGAAGCCTCCCGTCGTGGTGTCGGCCTGACGGCCCTACACGCATGGAGTGACATCACGGTAAGCGAACTCCCGGAAGCGGATTGGTCTTCCCTGGAAGCGGAGGCCCACCGGAGCCTGGCCGAGAACCTGGCGGGTTGGCAGGAACGCTATCCGGATGTGACGGTGCAGCGACTGGTCGTACGTGACGGGCCGGCCAGGCAGCTCGCCGAAAAGTCGGAAACGGCCCAGCTCCTCGTCGTGGGCAGTCACGGGCGCGGTGGCCTGACCGGTGTGCTGTTGGGATCCGTCAGCAACGCGGTCCTGCATTCGGTTCGGACGCCGGTGATCGTCGCTCGGCCCGGGGCATCCGCCTGAAGTGCGGCGGGGCGAAGGACGGTTGCCGTCCAGGCACAAAGGGCGACAAGGTCGCGGTCGGCGTGCGCCACGGTGCGGTCGGGTCGCACCAGTGCGGCGGCGGCACGGCCTCGTTCTAGCCATGCCGCCAGCGGGCTGCCGGCCTCGGCGACCAGCACGGTCACGTGGCGCTGCCGCAGCGCCGCCTCGTCGGCCGCACCGGGGCGGGCGGTGCTGATCAACGCGAAACCGCCGCCGAGTACGTCGTCCAACCGTTGACCGTCGCGTAGCACCGGGTTCGGGCAGAGCGTGCCGGCGAGCCGGTGCGGTCGCACGAATCGGCGTACCAACGCGGAACGGTGCAGCGCAGGGGTTCTCGAGTCGACGACCTTATCTCGCAGGCCGGGGATGAGCCGCAGCCGTGGCAACACCGCCCGGCGGACCGCATTGCCCAGGCGGCCGCCGCCGGTCATGGCCCAACCGACGCTGAGCGCCAGGCGAATCATGGATCGGGTATGCGGTTTACGTTCCCGCTCATAGGTTTCCAGAACACCCGGCGCCAGGGTGCCGTGGTGGACTCCGGCGATCTTCCACGCGAGGTTGGCCGCGTCTCGCAGTCCCGCTCCCATACCTTGGCCGATGAATGGGGGAGTGAGGTGGGCAGCGTCGCCGAGGATGAAGACATTACCTCGACGCCAGCGGTCGGCGATCTGCGCGCGGAAGGTGTACTCGGCGACCCGCAACAGCGTCAGCTCGCCGATGGATACGGTGCTCGTCCACGGCTCGATCAACGGCCGCAATCGGTCCAGGCTGTCGAAGTCATTCGCGGTTTCGCCGGCCAGCAATTGGAACTCCCACCGGTATCGGGCCGGCCCGATGCGCATGTATGTCCCCGCGCGATCCGGGTCGCACACCTGGTGGACCCCGTCCCACTGGCGCAGATCCGCATCGCTTGCGATGTCCACAACCAGCCAGCGCTGCTGAAAGTTCAGGTCCCGCATGGCCGAGCCGATCCGGGCGCGCACCACGCTGTTGGCGCCGTCGCAGCCGAGCAGGTAGTCGGCGTCGACCTGATGAACGTGGCCGTCGGAGCGGTCGGTGAAGGTGACCCGGACGTGTGTTCCGTCCGTCACGATGTCGGTGACTTCGGCGTTCCCGCGTAGCCGGGCGTTGGGGTGGCGTTCGAGATTGGCCCGCAGCAGGGCCTCCAATTCCGGCTGGTCGAACATGTTGGCCGGCGGATAGCCGTGCACATCCCGCGCGGGATCGCGGTTGAACTCGGCCAGCGTGCGAAACCGGTTGTCTACCAGCCGCAGGCCCAGCGTCGGCCGAGAGATCGCGGCGAACTCGTCGGCGATCCCGAGGCGGGCGATGATGCGATAGATCTCATCGTCCAGGTGCACGGCGCGCGGCTGGGTGTACACGCCGGGCCAACGGTCGAGCACCAGGCAGTCAACACCGTACTGCGCCAACAACGTGGCGGCGGTGACGCCGGTCGGTCCGGCGCCGACGATGACGACGGGGACCCGGCAAGTGGACGGGGTGCTCACGCGAATCGGATTGCGGTGCGCTGCGTTCCGAGATCGATGGCCCCGTCGTCGGTGGCCACCGACGCCTCGACGACGTCGCCGTCATGCAGGTAATTCTGGTTGGCGGCCTGGCGCGAGAAGAACATCTTCCATTTCATGGCGGGCGGCAACAGGTTTCCGATGAGCTGCACGGGCTTCGGCGGCGCGCTCAGCGCGGTGCCGGCCGGGGTGCCGGTGAGCACCAGGTCGCCCGGGGCGAGTTCCTGGAACTGGGTGAGCGACTGCAGCGCCTCCAGTGGCCGGTACAGCATGTCGCCCTCGACGAGCGCGTTTTGACGTTCCTGGCCATTGACACGCAGGCGCAGGCGCAGATCGCCGAAGCGCTTGAGCTCATTGGCGGTGAGTAGCACCAGCTCCGGGCCGACCGGCGTGAACGTCGGATACGACTTTGCCTCGTAGAACTGGGTTTGCGGGAGTTGAATATCCCGCGCGGAGACGTCGTTCGTGACGACCAACCCGGCGACGAAATCGTCCAGGTTGTCTTCGGAGATGGTGGTGCCGATGGCAATCGCACGACCGATGACCAGGCCGATCTCCACCTCGTAGTCGAGCAGCCTGACGTGCCGCGGTTTGACGATGTCATCGAAAGGCCCGTTGATGGACGCCGATGCCTTGCGGAAGAACGTGAGCGGGACTGACGCCGGATCCATGCCCGCGTCCCTGACGTGCGATTCGTAATTGGTCATCTGGGCGATGACTCGGCACGGCCGGGTCACCGGTGAGATCAAGTTGAGGGTGTCGACGGCAACGGTCTCGGTACCGTTGGCCGCCTTCTCGATGGCGGCCCGGTCGGCCAGCAGCGCTGCGGTGCTGGTGGCCGTGGTGTCGATCCTGACTGCGCCGTTGGCGGTCTTGAGCCACCAGGGGGTTTCAGAGGCGGTGTGCAGCACGGAAAGGGTCATGAGGTGGGAACTTTCAGTAGGCCGACCAGACGTTTGACATCGAATTCGTTGTCCGCGCGGAGCGCGGTGGCCATCGAAACCAATTCGCGCCGAGCCGATTTCGCGTCGGTTCCGAGGAAATCCCTGCTAGCCGGTGGTCCCCACTGAGCCAGCCCGGATGCGGTGAAGGGCGCCCAACCCGGGTCCAGCGTGTTGTCGAACAAGTCGCCATCGGTGAAGTGCTCGAACAGATAGCCATCGGGATCGCGCCAGTAGTCGAAGATCTGGCTGCCCTGAATGTGCCTGCCGATTCCCCAGGACCGGGAATAGCCGCGCGCACCAAGGTATTCGCCGCCGGCGGCCAGCGCGTCGAGATCGCTGACCTGATACGCCGAATGGACGTAGCGGTTGGCCGGACCGAGGGCCATCGCCAAGGTGTGATGGTCGGCCGGCGTCGAGCCACGGTCGCACCGGATGAAACTCATGGTTGGGCCCCGGTCGCGCTGGCCGGGGAAGTACAGGAAATCGCTGACGATCATGCCCAGGTTGTCCAGATACCAGTTCAGCGTCTCGACGTACTTGGTCGACTGCACCACCAGGTGGCCCAGGCGCTGCACCCGCGCGGGCTCTCGGGGCGGACGCTGGCCGGTGTTCACGCGCCGCATCTCGTTTCCGAAATTGAAGGCGGGTGGTCGTTGGCCCGGCAGTTCCGGGAGTTCATGCAATCCGGCGACGACGCGGACCGGCATGCCACTGGGGTCGATCAACTCGACCGACACCCCGCCGATGGTTTCCGGCAGCGGTCGCACGGATGCGCCTACGGAGTCCGCCAACCGGAGCACGTCGGCCTCGTCGGGCGCCCGGAACGCCGCGCCGGCGAAGCGGCTGCGCCGGCCGCGCCGCAAGATGAGGCACGGCGCTCCCGCCCACGTTCCGCGGAACTGCAGTTCGTCCGGGCCGTGTTGCGCCGTGTGGAAGCCGAACGCCCGCGCGAACGCCTCGGCCCGGGTCAGGTCCGGGCGCTCGAACTCCAACCACGCGATGTCGGCGACTTTGATCACCGGGTTACGCGACCGCCCCGGATGCTCGCCGGGCCGCGCGGTCTGCTCGCTGTGCGCCTTCAGGCGGGCGCTCTCGGTCAAATCCATGACTACTCCCAACTAACTGACGAAATCGTCACATACGAGAGAACGTTCAGTCAAGGATCTGACGGAATCCTCATAACTGATGCATACTGCTGTGAATGAGCACGATGGCAGAACCGACCAGGCTGGAGCGGCGCAAGCGGCGTACCCGGGCTGCGCTGGTCAAAGCCGCGCAGCGGCTGATCGCCGAGGGCAAGGTCAATGTCCCGGTCCTGGAAATCACCCAGGCCGCCGATGTCGGGATGGGATCCTTCTACAACCACTTCGACAGCAAGGAGCAGTTGTTCGAGGCCGCGGTCGCCGACGTACTCGACGCCTACGGCTCGATGCTCGACCGGCTCACCGAGGCCATCGAGGACCCGGCCCAAACTTTCGCCACCAGTTTCCGGCTGACTGGCCGGCTGTTTCGTCGGCACCCGCAGGAGAGCCGGATTCTGTTGGCCAACGGGCTGGAATTGCTGTCGTCGGAACGGGGTCTGGCGCCGCGCGCACTCCGCGACATCAAAGCCGGCGTGGCGGCCGGGCGGTTCGACGTCGAGGACCCCGAGTTAGCCCTCGCCATGGCCGGGGGTGCGCTGCTGGGCCTCGGAAATTTGTTGCGTGACCATCCCGATCGCGACGACGCGCGCGCCGCCGACGTCGTCACCGAGCACGTTCTGCGGTTGTTCGGGCTCAGCGCCGACGAAGCGCACGCCATCTGCCAACTCCCCTTACCGGACGGGGGACTTTTCGAAGGCTAGCGGGCGACGGCGTTGACGGCGAATGCGACGTTTCGACCCACTCCGCCGTCATCGCCGGCCTCGCCCGGCTTGGTCCACACCACGTGTGCGGTGCCGGTTATGTGCAGGGTGGCGCCGGTTGTGAAATCGAGGAACAGCAAAGCGGCCTCGTCGTCGACGGCCAGGTTGCCAAAACTGTTGAACATGTTGTTTCCCGGAAAATCCGGCCACCACAGTCGGCTCGGGGAGTCGACCCGGACGAACCCCGGCGGTCCTCCGCGATGTGACGCATCTCGACCACGGGTGGGATGGCTGGTGCCCAGAAAGAACGTGTCGGTCCGTGCAATCAACGCTTGGTCGGATGCGTCCAGAACGGCCGCGCGTCTCGCGGGTATTCGAGCAGGCGTAGCGAGCGTGGCCACATCGATGGTATGGCGATGAATGTACTTGGGGCAGTTGCCGTATGACTGATCGACGCGGATGGTCATACCACCGGGGTCCTCAGCACTGACTAGCTCGCCGTTGACCCGCAGCCTGCGGCGGGTGGCGAAGTCGATGGCGATCAGTCCCACCTGTTCGCCAGTAGGGATCTCGTGCAGGGGATCGCCGCCGCGGGGGAACGCCGACACCCGCAAGATGTCATGGTGGCCGCGGAGGAAACCCGGCGGTGCGGCCAACGGCGAGATCCAGAGGACCCCCGCGTGGTCGCGCGCTGTCAGCGCGGCGAACCGTTGTGATGCGAGAAGTTTTGCGGCGCCCGGGGACAGCCCCGATGAGTCGAGCATGGCCTCGAGCCGCCCGGCCTCGGCTTCGACGCCCGCCCGGCGCTGCGTTTCGGTCTCGCCCTCGTGGAAGCCGGTTGCGGTCACATGAGCCGTAACACCGCCGCGCCCGCAAACCTTCCGTACATCGCTGGAAAACCAGCGGCTGTTGCCCCTAGGCGACCGACACGATGCGGGCAACCAGCTTGCCGCACCGGATGACGTCGATCGTCTGGCCCGCCGCAACCTCGTCGAAGTAGCGCCCCGCACGCTTTCGCAATTCGTCGAGCTCGACCCCGCCGCAGGCGTCGACCGGGCTCGGGGTCCTCTCCGTGTCACCGGCGGACACGATCTGTGCCAACAATCTGCCGCCGCGAACGACGCTGATCGTCTCCCCGGCCGCTACCCGGTCGAAGCAGCGCCCGGCGCGGGTTCGCAGTTCATCCAGACCGACCCACCCACCGGCATCCCGCGCCGCGAGTTTTGCAGAGCGCGCCGGGATGGGAGCCACCCTCCAGTCACCGACGGGCACCATCCGCGCGACGAGCTTGCCGCGACGGACGACATCGATGGTCTCCCCGGCGGCGACCCGTTCGAGATACGTGCAGGCGTCACTCCGAAGTTGGCCCAGGCCAATCGCTTCCCGCATTTCAATCCAATCCCTTCATCGGCTGGCCGGCGGCGCCAGCATGTCCTTCCAGCCGTCGTCTCCCGTTTTGCTCGAGTTTTCGACCGCGTACTTCACACCGTCGGGCCCCACCAGTTCGCCGCTCTGGGGGAGGTATACGGCCGGGGGAGGACCGCCGGGGGTGTAGACGCAGGGATTCGGCTGCTGCCCATTGCATTCCACGGTTCCCGATCCCGGCCGCTGCAGTGGATCGCTGGTCGGGGGTGGCGTCCCTGCCACCCTGTCGGAGGGCGCCGGGTTCAGGCCGTTGTTGATCGACGGCGCGGGTATCACCAGCCCAGGTTTCACCGGCTGGTCACATCGCGCCGCCGGCGCCGGGCAGGTGACGAGCTGGTTGGGGTCGCCGTACCACGGGTTGGTTCCCAACGGAACATAGGGTTTGGGGTCGCGGCACTCTCGGGGCGTCGCAGCTCGTTTACCGGGGACATCGACACACGGAAGGTTGCGTGCGCCGCGCACCGCGTTGGCAGGGGTGTCCTGCGGGATCTTGCAATAGGTTCCGGAGGGCATCGGCGCCAGGCTGGTATCCGCGGGAGACCGCCACTGGGATGCCGGGAGAAACCCGGTCAGGCACGGCGGGGGCTGGTTGATCGTCAGCGAGGTCCCCAGCGATGCGTAGCCTGGGAAGGCACTCGTGACCGTCTGGCCCTCCGAAGCGCCCTGCGGATAGGCCACCAGCAGTTGCTCGACGCCTTTGTGGTAGCGCTTGAGCATGTCGAGCACGATTTCGAGATTCGCCAGTGTCTGCGGGAGCGACTCTCGGACATCGCTGAACACCTCGTTGACCTGATCGGCGGTCGGCGCCGCTTGGGTCAGGATGCTTTGCAGGTGCTGGTCGTTTTCCGCGCTCTGCGCGGCCAGGATGTTCAGGTTGTGCGACCAGCGTTCGATCGAGTCGCCGGAGTCGACCTGGCTGTCGATGATGGGCCCGGAGTTTTGGACGATGTCGTTGATGTCGGAGATGTTGGTCTTGAAGTCACCGGCGATCGCCTGCGTCGCGTCGACCAGTCGTTGCAGCGCGGGGCCCAATCCGCCTACCGCTTGGGCTGTTTCGTCGAGCAGCGAGGCGATCTTGTCCTTGGGCAGCGCGGCCAGCCCCCGGTTGGCGGCATCGATCGCCGGCCCGATGTCGGTGGGGATGGTGCCCTTGGTGATGGTCTGACCGGGCGAAAAGTATTGGCGCGGGTTGCCCACCGACACCAGGTCGAGATACTGCTCACCGACCGCCGACACCGAATGCACGTTCGCCGACGCGTCAACCGGGATCCTGTAGCGATCGCCGATGCTCATCGTCACCCGCGCGCCCGTAGCGGTCGGGTCGACAGCGGTGACCGTGCCGATGGTTTCACCGCGATACGTCACGTTCGACGTCTTGTACAGGCCGCCCGACGCGGGCAGGTCCGCCTTCAGCATGTACTGCCCGATCCCGGCCGCAGCGGGAATCTGCAAGTAATACCAGCCCAGCGCAACCGCGGTGATTGCAGTCAGGACGCCGAACATGACCAGCTGGCGCTTGATGAAGCGGGTCAGCATTGCCTATCCGCCCTTTCGACCAGCGGGCCGCCCGGGGCGTCGTTGGGGTTCGGCGTGTATCGGACGTCCGGGATCATCGTCTCGGGGTCGCGGCCCCACGATTGCTCGAGCGCACGCAGCGCTCCGGAGAACCCGGTCCCGGTGAGGACCGCGTTGTCGACAGCGCTCATCGTCAGGTCGAGCGTCAGCGACAGGTTGAAGTAGTCGCCGCGGAACGCCTTGGGCACGGCGTCGATGTCGAACGGCCGCACGAGTATCAGCTTGAGTGCGCGAATCAGGTAGGGAGACCCACGCCCGAGTTCCCGCAACGGGCACTGCAGCGACAACAGGTCCTGGTGGAGGTCGCCCCGCGCGGCCGACAGGTATTGGTCGGCAACTCCGCTGAGCCGCCCGGTAGCGTCGACCGCGTCGATCAGAAGTTTCTGTTTGTCGGCGAAATGTTTGAGCAGTGGCGGGAATTCGGTGAGGACCCGATCCAGGACGTCCGAGCGGGGACCGACGTACGCCAGCAGCCGGTTGGTGGAATCGATGGCTCGGGTGATGTCAGCGCGTTGCTCGTCGAGCCGGGCGGTGAAGGTGTCCAGCTTGCCGAGAAAGGCACGGATCTGCTCGGCGCGACCGTTGACGATGTTGTAGACCTCGTTCTGCAGCACTTCGAGGTTCGGGATGCCTCCGCCGCGCAGCACGATGGCGAGACTCGCGAGCGTCTGCTCGGTCGTGGGGTAAGTGGACGCATTCTTGAGCGGGATGGTGTCGCCGTCCCTCAGTAGCTCCGGGGACGGGTTGGGTGGTGCGGCGAGCTCCACATGCTGCGAACCCAGCAGGCTGGTCTGCCCGATCTTGGCGGTCGCGTTCCTGGGCAACTTGACGTTCTTGCCCAGACGTAGCGTCAGCGTCGCGACCCAGTTCTTCAGTTCGATCGCGCGCACCGTGCCGACAAAGACATCGGCCACCCGCACCCGGCTGTTGTCGTTGAGGGCCAGCGTGTCGGGCATCTGCACGTAGACGGTGTAGTTGCCGGGCCCAGAGCCCGGGCCGCCCGGCATCGGTACGTTCGCGATTCCATGCCACTTCGCGCACGACGTCAGCATCACGACAGCAGCCAGTAGTGCGAATCCCTGCCGCGCCCGGTATCGGGCTCGAATAGCCAAGGCGCGCAATGCGTTCATGATCCCGCTCCCGTCGCCGCGGCCACGGGCGCCGGCGTCGGCGCGACCGGACCCGGAATCACACCCGGTCCGGGCGGCGGTGCCGGGATCGGCACCTGCGGGGCCCGCAGGCCGATCGGTGGCACCACCGGGTACTCGTCGTAGGCGTTCGGCGGCCCGGGCGGGGTCTGCAGCCCCGGGGGCGGGGGTCCGGTGTCAGGGCCGCCCATCAATTCGGCCAGTGATTCGGGGGTCAACAGGCCGCCCGTGATCGGCCCCACCTGTGTGCCCTGCATGCCCGGCGCGACAACCCAGCCGGGCTGGGTGTTGCGGTGCGAGAACGGGGTGTCGGGCACCCAGATTCCGGGCACCGTGGTGTCCTTGTATCCGTTCGGCGGGTGCAGCCTCGGCTCGGAGTAGGCGACCTCCTTGGGTAGCGCCTCGGCGGTGCTGAACAGGTTCAGCCCGAACGGCAGGTAGTTGAACTTGATCGCATCGAGGACTGGCGCCAGGTATTGCGCACACAGCTCGGCGGACTCTTGATAGCCCAGCCGGCTACCGGCCTGAATCATGCTGCAGAAGAACTGCATTGGGTTGGCGAAGTTAGGGATCGCTGGGATCGACATGACGGCCCCGTGCGACGGGTGGTAGATCTGGCTGAGGTTCGTCTCCAACGTCGGCAGGACGTGCAGGGCGGTCTCCAAACCGTTGAGTGGGTCGGGCTGGACCAACGTGGTGGTCAGGGTGGCGAGGTTGTCGAGGTCATGGACGAGCACCTCGCGGTTCTTGGTCAAGAACGGGCGCAGGGTGGAGAGCAGGCTGTCGAACTGCTGCAGCGCATTGGCGAGATCGTGGTCGGATCCGGTCAACTCGCCGGTGAACTGGGCCAGGTTCTTGTTCAGCGCGACGAACTGCTGGTCGTCTTTGTGCAGTGCGTTGACGAACTGGGCCAGGCTCTTCACCACCGCGAAGAAGTCGCCACGGCCCTCGTTCAGCGCGGTCAACGCCCGCGACAGGCTGTTCAGCGTGGTGTTGATCTGCTTGCCCTTGCCGGCCAGCCCGTCTGCGAATGACTCGATGGCATCACCGAACGGACCTTTGGGTTGCTCGGGTGTCGGGCCAAGTTTGGCGATGACGTTGGCGACGCCTTCGCGCAGTTGGTCCCACTCCGTGGGGACCTGCGTGCGCTCGATGGGGATCACGGCGTTATCGCCCATGACGGGACCACCTTTGTAGGGCGGCTCCAATTGAATGCTTCGTGACGCCACCAGCGTCGGGTTCACGATGACGGCGGACGCGTTGGCGGGCACCTTGTACTTGTTGTCGTAGTGAAACGTCACCTTCATCTTGTCGCCGGCCGGTTCGATCTTGTCGACGGAACCGACACGAACGCCCATGATTTGGACTTTGTCGCCGGAATAAAGCGCGTTCGCCGTTGGGAAATAAGCGATTACGGTGTTGGAAGTCAACTTCTGGTAGAGCCGCCAGCCGAGCGACCCGGCGACCAGGACCAGCAGTACCACCAGCACGCCGATTACCGTCCGGGGCCGCGGTTTGCGGAAGTTAAAGACGTTGCTCAATTCTGGCTACCTCCCGTGATGCCGCTGCCTCCCGTGCCGCCCGGGTTGATGAACGGGGCGGGCAGCTGCGGCCCGGGTCCCGACGGCGCGGGCGGCCCCGGCGGCAGCCCGGGTGCGAGCGTCGACGGTGGGGGGGTGGGGCCGGCGGGCTGCAGGTTCTCGGTGCGCGCGCCCGGCGGCGCCTGGACGGGCAGCGGTACCGGTGTGCCCGGGACATCTGGCGGCGCCTCGCCGGGGCGCGCGGCGATCGGGATTCCCGGTGACGGTGGCAGTCCGTTCGGGTTCGGCGGCGACGCGGCTACATCGATCGGCGCCGGGAAACTGCCACCGAACGGTCCGACGTCTACACCCGTGCACGGCAACGGGTTCCACGGCCTCGGCAGCGCGTCGGGCGGTGGGGTGTATGAACACGCCGTTCCGGGCGGGACGGCCGGTCCCGGGTGCTCTGGTGTGCCCTCCAGCACCGGAGGTGCGGGCGGCGGTGCGCCGTTGGGGAACCGGGTGCCGTTGGGGTCGGGCCAGCGGAACTCCGGAAGCCCGGCGCTGCGCCAGAAGTTCTCCGGGTCGATGCCGCGCTTCTTGAAGGCGGCGTCGACGAACGGCTGCAAGATCCAATACGGCAGCAGGTTGGACAGGACGATCTTGAAGTACGGTCCCGACGCCACCGATTCCCCTAGCGATGCGGCGAATTGGCTTACATACGTGAGGGTTTGAGCTAGGTCGTCTTTGCGTTCCACCAGCACATCGCTGATGGCACGCAACTGCTCCAGCACGGGATTGAGGTTGGGGTTGTCGTTGATGAACCCCTGCACCTCGGCCGAGAAGGCGGAAATGTTCTGCAGCAGGAGGCCGATGGCGCGGGCGCGTTCGTTGAACGCCGCCAGCAGCGTCTTCGCGTTGACCAGCAACCGGTTGATTTGTTCGCTGCGGTCACCGAGCACACTGGCCACTTGGTGGGCCTGAGCGAGTAAGTGCTTGACCTCTTCGTCGCGCTTACCGATGGTGTCGGAGAATTTGGTCAACCCGTCGAGCGTGGCACTCAAATGCGGGTAGGTCTGATTGATGGTCTGCGACAGGACATTCAGTGACTGCTTGACCGTGTCGATGTTCCAGCCGGTGGCGGCCTTGGTGATGTCGAAGTTCGCTTCGTAGAGCTGATAGGGCGTGGTGCTTTGGCCCAGTGGCAACACGGCCCCGGGCCGCAGCTTCTGGGTTCCCCGCGGCTCGATCTCGAGCACCTTCTTACCCAGGATGGTGTCGGTCTTGATCGCGAGCCGGCTCTCGTTGCCGATGGTGTTGGGACCGATGTTGAACTTGATCACGACGTGGTCGCCGTCGATAGCGAACGCCTCCACCTTGCCGACATTCACGCCGGAGATGCGCACCTTGTCGCCCTTGTTGAGCTGACCGGTGTCGGTGAACTGCCCGTAGTAACTCGGGCTGGCGAAGATCATCGGGATACTGGTCAAGCTTTGGCCGACTGCGACCACGAGCACGAGCACGGTGATGCCCATCAGCCCGACCCGGTTGCGGTTGAATTCCGTCAGCGTTCTCATTGCGGCGTGCACCTACCGGTGGGCTGCTGCCAGATCCGGACCGTGCGTACCGGACCGCCGGCCTGCAGTCCGTTCCACTTGATCGTGAGGTCGCAGACGTAGAAGTTCACCCAGTCTCCATAGAGCCCGATGCTGCGTCCGATCAGGTTGAGCGCGGTCGGCGTCTTGTGGATCAGATCGCCGAGCTGATCGCGTTGGTCGACGAGCGGCTGCTGTAGAGCCTGCAGATAGTTGATCGCCTTGTGCAGCAGAGCGCGGTTGTCCGCGAGTAGGTCGGCCACCGTTCCGGCGGCGTTGCTGATGTTCGCGGTGCCGGCGGCCAGCGGGTCGGCGTGGTGTTGGAGCCCGGTGATCAATCTCTCGAAGTTGTCGACGGTCTGATCGAATTCCTTGCGATGCCGAACGGTGGTGTCCAGCACGGTGTTCAAGTTCTTGATCACCTCACCGATCGCCTGGTCGCGTTCGGCGATATGCGCGGTCGCCTGCGCGGTCTGGTCGAGGATGTCGTTGATGGTGCCGCCCTGGCCCTGAAACACGGTGATGATGGCCGACGCGATGGTGTTGACCTTGTCGGGATCGAGCGCCCGGAACAATGGCTTGAAACCACCGATCAGGGCGTCGAGATCCAGCGCCGGCGAGGTTCGTGACAGCGGGATGAATCCGCCCGGCGGCAGGACCCGGTCAACGCCCTCGCCCTCGCCGCGCTTGAGCTCTAAGTAGCGGTCGGCGAACAGATTGAGATAACGGATCTGCGCGGTCGTCGACTGGTAGAGCGGTATCGAGCGGTCCACATCGAAGTCCACCATTACCCGCTGGCCGCCCTCGATCAGCCGCACCGCCTTGACCTTGCCGATCTCCACTCCAGCGGCGCGGACGAACTGGCCGTTTTTCAGCCCGGTGGCGTTCCCGAATTCCGCGTGATAGTGGTTGGTGCTGTTGAAGCGCACCTGAGCGAACACCACGACGATCGACACGGTGATCAGCAGCAGCACCAGCGAGACGATGCCGAGCTTGATAGCGGAGCCGGTGATTTTCATGGGTTGATCGTGTTGTCTCCGACTTGACGGCCCCACACGTACTCGATTGCATACGGTGAGCCGGTGTCTAAGTGGTTGTAGGGCGCGAGGCTGGCGCCGGTGTCCACCACCAGACTTGGCGCCGGCCACAGGTCATGGGTGACGGCCTGCCAGCAACCCGGCGCACCCCCGGGGCCGCCGCGTGCGTTCACCCGCGGCAGATTGTCCGGATACACAAAGGGATTCGGCGCCCCACCGACCAGCCCGGCCAGACCGAGGAGCCCCATGGTGGCCGCCGTGCCGGCCAATCCCGGGAGCGTGAGAATGCCTCCCAAGCCTGACGTCAGCTCGGTCATGGTTCTCAGCGCGTAGCCGTTGCCGCCGCCGGTCGTCGCATAGGCCGCCGGTTCTTCGTCGTAGTAATTGCGGATCGTGCAGAAGATCTCGGGGCTGTAGGTGTCGAGCAGCTGGGCGGTGGGCACCAGATCGGCGGCTCCGCGCTGAAAGTAGGGCCCGCCGCGGGCGAAGATGTCTTCGCCGGTGTTGCCCAACCCGGCCGCGGCCAACAACGCGGCATCCAGGTCTGCTTCGTGCCGGTGCAGCGTGCGTGCCGTGATCACCGCGTTGTTGAGTGAGTCGAACAGGTCGGGTGCGGCCTTGGCGTAGACGTCGCCCAGGGCCGCCAGCCCTTGAATGTCATGCCGGATCTGCGGCATCTGCGGATTGATGTCGTCGAGGATGGCGTTGGCGTTGACGATCGATTGCCCGAACTTGTCGCCCAAGCCCGTCAACGCCTGCGCCGCTGCGGCCAGCGTCAGGTTGACCTTGACCGGATCCAGCTTCTCCGTGATGGAGGTGAGGGTCTCGAAGAGGGTATTGAACTCCGTTGTCACCGACCTCGCATCAATCACGTGCTGCGGTGTGATGCGTTGCGGTGTAGGGTTTTTCGGCGAGGTCAACGACACGTACTTGTTGCCGAACACCGTGGTCGCCTTGATATTGGCGTCCACGTTGGCCGGGATCAGCTCGATGTACTTCGGATTCACGTTCAAGTCGAACTTGGCCGCCTGTGTGCCGTCACGCTCGATCTCCGAAATGCTGGCCACCCGGCCGATTTCCACGCCGTTGTAGGTGACCTTCGACCCCGGATCCATGACCAAACCGGCCCGTGGAGCCAACATCGTCAAGCGTGTAGTCGGCGTGAGCCGCCCCCGAAACTGCAACCAGACGACACCCAGTACCACCGCGAAGACCATCAGGAACACCAACGCGGCCGTCCTGTACGGCGGAATGCGTTGCGGGTTCTCCTTCACCGGGGCTGTCATTGGCGGCTACACGGTGAGGTTGAAGTTCGGGGTTTTGCCGTAGACCGCCATCGCGGTGAGCACGACGACCACAACGATCGTGATCAACGACAGCCGCATCGACCGACCGACCGCTTCACCGACGCCGACCGGCCCGCCGGTGGCGGTGTAGCCGTAGTAGCAGTGGGTCGTCATCACGACCACCGCAACCAGGATCACCTCCGCAAACGACCAGCCAACGTCGTTGAGGCGCAGGAATGTGTGGAAGTAGTGGTTGTACGTGCCGATCGACTGCCCGTAGAGCAGAACCGTGGTGACCTGCTGGGACAGGAAAGCCATGGTCATCGCCAACCCGTAGAGCGGGATGATGACGATCAGGCCGGCCACCACCCGGGTGGAGGCCAGGTAGGCGACCGACCGGATGCTCATCACTTCGAGCGCGTCGATCTCCTCACTGATGCGCATAGCGCCCAGTTCGGCGGTGGCGCCGGCGCCGACGGTGGCGGCCAGTGCCTGACCGGCGGCTACCGGTGCGACAAACCGCACATTGACCAGCGCGGCCAAGAATCCGGTGAACGCCTCGACACCGATGTTGCCCAGCGTCGCGTAGCCCTGGATGGCGACCAGCGAGCCCGCGGACAGGGTGATGAAGCCGACGATGGCCGCGGTGCCACCGACCACGGCCATCGCGCCGGTGCCCATCCCCATCTGGGCAACCATTCGCAGCAACTCTCTGCGGTAGCGGTGCATCGCGAAGGGGATCTGCCCGACGGCGGTCAGTGCAAACCAGACCATCTGCCCGATCTCGACCAGTGGCCGAGACGGGACGTCCCCGTACCGAATGACCAACGCCGATGTGCGCGGGAAGCGGACGCGTAGAGCTGCAATTGTGGACATCTCAGCGGCCTGTCCCGAACCGGACGCCGATGGTGGTCAGCGCTGCGTTGACCGCGAAAAGCGCGATGAAGCACAGCACCACCGTCTCGTTGACGGCAGTCCCCAAACCTTTGGACCCACCGCGCACGATCAGCCCCCGATAACAGCCGACCAGGCCGGCGATCAGCCCGAACGTCGCCGCCTTGACAAACGCGATCACCACCTCGGGCAGACCGGTAAGCGCCGTCAACGTGGAGAGGTAGGCACCGCTCGAGACGTTCTGCAGGTAGACGCTGAAGAGATAGCCGCCCCCCAGACCAACGGCGACCACGAGGCCGTTGAGCAGCACCGCGACGATTGTGGAAGCGACGACCCGGGGGACCACCAGCCGGTGGATCGGGTCGATGCCGAGCACCTCGAGCGCATCGATCTCCTCGCGGATGGTGCGCGCGCCGAGGTCGGCGCAGATGGCGGTGCCGCCCGCGCCGGCGACGACCAGCACCGTCACGATCGGGCCGAGCTGGGTGACCGCGCCGATCGCGGCACCGGCACCGGAGACGTCGGCGGCGCCGATCTCGGCCAGCAGGAGGTTGAGTGTGAAGATGAGGAGCACGGTTTCCGGGATGGACACCGCGATGGTGGGCAGCAGGGATACCCGCATGAGAAACCAGCCATTCCAGATGAACTCGCGCCACTCGAACGGCTGCCGCAGGGCTTTTCCGGTCAACACGCACATGCGGAAGAACCCGCCCGCCACTTCGGTGCCCGGGCGAATCCTGCTGCCTACTTTGCTGGCAACCGAGTGCGAGGTGGTCATCCGCGCCGCCCCTGACGTGGCCAGGCGACGAGCCGCGACACCTCCGATGCTTCTTCGACTGGCCGGCGCCCAGTCGTTAGCCGGGGACCGCGGCGCTGTCCGTGATCGCGATCAGCACGCCGGTTCGTAGAGCGGCTGTTCAGCGAAAGGCCTTTGAGTGCGCGGCGTTTCGAATGAAACGGGATAGACGAGGAATCGGCACTCTCACACCCCACCCTTCGGCTCCATGCCGCCCTAGTTTGCGCCACGCATCACTATGGCATTAGACCGTACGGTCAGTCAATAACCCTGAGGCGCCTGGGTGAGCTGCACGGGGAGGGCAATTGTCACGGGATCGCAGACCACTCAAATTATCTTGGTCATTACCAGGGGTTTTGACCGTTTTCGCCTGGCCGCCGCGCGTTCCTGCCGCCGCGGGCAAGAAAAGCCCCGGGCGTAGGAAACCGACCGTTCGTACAGTGATGGCGTTTGTGCGTCTCGGCATCGCCGGCGCCCAGATGGCCGGGCGCATCAAAATGGCAAGTGCTGCACCAATGTCCGCCCGGCGCAGGGCTATCCGGCGCTACGCGTCAGGCTGCCGGACCCGTGACGGCGGCTAGGCATTCGCGCACCACCGAGACGATGTCCGCGGACGGGTTCGCCCACTTGCTGAGTCCCAGGCGGTCGAGTAATAGTCCGCCGAGGAACACATCGACGAATGCCGCCCCGACTTGTTCGGGTGTCCGGGAAGCGGCGGGATCGAACCACACCCACATCCACTGCAGCGATCCCCACAGCTGCAGTGCCGCGAGTTCGACGTCGACACTTCGGAACACGCCGCTGTCTATGCCGCTGCGGATTTCGTCAATCGCAAGGGATTGCAGCTGATGGCGCAACTTGCGGACCTGCTGCATCGCCGGGTCATCGGACAGCTGAACCACCTCACGCTGGCTTGCCACCGTCGCGTCGCGGGCGACGACTTGGAGCAGTGCGGAGGTGTAAATGATTGCGGCGACGCGTTCGTGCGGTGCGGCAAGTCGGGCCCAGGCCATCTGTAGCGCATCGAGTTGGCGGGCGAGGTGGGTTTCTTCGAGCTCCCGCAACATCTGCGCTTTGGTTCCGAAGTGATGAACGATGGTGCCCTTCGACATGCCAAGCTCGTCGGCGATGTCGCCCATATTCGTTCTGTCGTAGCCGCGTTCGGCGACATAGCGGACAAACGCGTCGAAGATCTCGCCACGCCTACCAGGTCGAGGCATCGTCCATCCTTCGGCTTAAACTAACCGTACGAACGGTCTATCATAAGCGCCGCGATGTCAAGATCCCCTGAGGCTCCGCCACCGGCCCCGGACATTCTTGGGCAGAGCCCGAACCCGCCATGACGAATGGCGCCCCGGGCGGTCAGCTCGATGAATCCTTCAACACGCTATGAAGGACGGCGTGTCATAGCTTTGCTACGAGCAGGCCGTTCCCTCGCCGGCGTCTACAGCGCCCTGGGACCACCAAATCTCTCCGGCGCGGTTACGACATACGTGTTGGCCTTGGCTGTCGGTTTGATCTCACCCGCGGTGTACACAGTCATCAGCTCTCTGCCGTCGCTGTCGACGACACATACGTAGGTGTCCGTCTCAGCGTCGTAGTCGAAGCTGTCCCAGGCCAATAGGAATGCCAAGCAATTGCCGTCGCGGTCCGCGACGACCAGCTTGTGCACTCCGGAATCCCTCAATAGCTCGGCATCCTGTGCGCGCTGCTGAGGGACCTGGCTGGTGTGGAGCGTGGCGTGTGACATTTGTGTACTCCCTTAGCGAGGGTGTCTCCTACTAGCCTAGGCTCAACTGCTCACGTAATCCGAGCCTTGCGGGAAACGTTTCTCCCCGAATAACCACCCCGACCAGGGCACTACGGCCCCTGTCCAGAGGTCGTAAGTCGATTACCCGAAGAGATCGTGCTGCCGGCCCACCGCTAAGCGCTCGGGCGTCCCTGCGAGCTCCGGCCGGAAACGCGGGACGGGGTTCTGGGGCGCACCGCCACCAGCACCACCCCGGCGGCGAAGATGGCAGCGGTCGGCCACGAGAAATGCCCGTCCGGTGCGAAGCCGCCCTGCGCCAACAGGTGCAATCCAACGGCGGCCAGGAGGGCGCCGGTCAGCATGATCGCCTCGGCCCAACGATCGCCGAGCGGGAGACCGAAAGTGGGCAGCGGAACCGCGAAGAACCGCCGCTGCCACCAAAGCAACAGCAGCTCGATCGCTGTCACGACGCTCAGGATCGTGATCCACTCCAGCCGGACCAGCCACCACGCCACCGAACCCTCATGCGGTTGCGGGATCAAGCCGGCCGGATAAGCGACGATCGCGACGACGACGACCGGAATCATGTGCCACAGGTAGAGGGCCATCACGTTCGCATTGGCGGTGGACAGCACGCGCCGAACCGGGCGGTGATGCAGGACCCGGTCGATAATTGCCGCGAGCGCCATGGCCAGCCCCGCTTGCGTGCAGGCGAACGCCATCATCGCCACCGTCGGGGGTGACGTGTTCTCGATTGCCTCGCCCGGAACGCCGATCATGCTGACCGGATACGGTCCCACCCGGATCAGCAGCGCCAGAACGACGGCCGAACCGACGGCTAGCAGTACCGGTCTGCGGCCGGCCAACAGTCCACCGTGCCAAGCGATCCCAAGCTGGTAGAGCAGGCCCCAGCACAGCAGGTAGTTCAGCGAGCCGACATAGGGGACGTGGCCCGCCAGTGAGACGGCATCGACCAGCACTACGCCCGCGGCCAGCGCCGCCGGTGCCTTGAGCCCCCAACGCCTATGTGCGGCAACGGCAATCGGTGTCAGTGACACCACCAGGACGTAAACGGCGAGAAACCACAAGTGCATGGCGACGGCCCAACCCGCGTATTCCATCACCGTGCCCGCCACACGCCGAACCTGCAGAGCCACCACGACCAGCGAAACCAGCGCGACATACACGGTCGTGGGTCCCAACACCCGCGCCAGTCGATGCCGAATCCAGTCCTGGCGCGAGAAGCTGTCGGCCTCGCGGCGGTGCGACCATGACACCGCGCCTGCGTAACCGGCGACGAAGAAGAACACCGGGACCGCCTGGAAGATCCAAGTCAGCCACTGCGTCCACGGCATGTCGAGCAGCGGGTTCTCGCGACCGAATTGCCCGTCGTGGTAGGTCACCGAACCGGCAAGCCAGTGGCCCAGCACGATGAGAACCACACCCGACGCGCGGTAGAAGTCCACCGCCAGATTGCGGGCCGGTTTCGCGGTTTCTACGTCGTCCATCGGATCGCGGCAAGATCGATGCGGTGCACTCGCGCAACGGTACCCGCCCCGTGGCGTGAAGTCGCTGCGCGCACAATGACTCCATGAAGCAAGCTCGGCTCGCCAACCTGGAGGTCGGCCGCCTGGGCCTGGGCGCGATGGGCATGTCCGTGGCCTACGCGGGCGCCGGCAGCGACGACGCCGAGTCGATCCGCACCGTTCATCGCGCCATCGACCTGGGCGTCACGCTGATCGACACCGCCGAGGTGTACGGCCCCTACGTCAACGAAGAACTGCTCGCGCGTGCCCTGCAGGGCCGGCGTGATCAGGTGGTGCTGGCCACCAAGTTCGGCCTCATTTCCCACACGGGACGCAGCGGCCCGGACAGTAGCCCGGCCAACATCCGCATCGCGGTGGACGGTTCGCTGCGAAGGCTGGGCACCGATCACATCGACCTCTACTATCAGCACCGCCTCGACCGCGAGACCCCGATCGAAGACACGGTCGGTGCCCTGGCGGAGCTTGTCGCTGCGGGGAAGGTCCGGCACGTGGGCCTCTCGGAGGTGGGTGTGAACACGATCCGGCGCGCCCACGCCGTGCATCCCATCACCGCCGTGCAATCCGAATATTCGCTTTGGACGCGCGACCAAGAAGAGGCGATATTGCCGCTGCTGCGCGAACTGGGGATCGGGTTCGTCGCCTACTCACCGTTGGGCCGCGGCTTCCTCACCGGTGCCATTCGCTCCACCGAGGGGTTGCCCGACAGCGACTACCGCAAGACCAACCCGCGCTTCTTCGACGAGAACTTCCAGCACAACTTGAGAAGCGCGGATGAACTGCGGAGCATCAGCGCCGACGTCGGTGCCACTCCCGCTCAGGTCGCGCTGGCCTGGTTGTTGGCGAAAGGCTCCGACATCGTGCCGATTCCGGGAACGAAGCGCGTCACGCGACTCGAGGAAAACGTCGGTGCCGACGCCGTCGAACTGACGCCCGACCAGCTGTCCCGGCTCGACCGACTCACCCCACCCCGGGGTGGTCATCACGCCGAAGCGCAGATGGGATGGATCGACCGCTGATGGGCGCCGAGGTGGAAGTCATGCTGCGGCGCAAGGGCTTTCGATCGTAACGGAATAGCTAGTCCGCGCTGGCCAGAGCCGCAGCGCCGTAATGCTTTTCGATCAGCGCCCACGGGTCGGCGTAGGGGCCGCGTCCCTCGAGCCGGCGCTGCACCATCAGGACTGTACGCAAGACCGGGCGCAAGATCGGGCTCAGCAGTCGCACCATGGTTCGGGTGCGGCCCTGCGTCCCGGCGATCCACCCCAGGGTCTCGGACCAGTCGTGTTCCTGAAAGTCGAGCAGCGCCTGCGCTTCGGTGGTGTCGTACCAGCCGGTGAAGCTCCAGCCGCGGTCGTCGGCGGGATCGCCGGGCAGGCTGGCCGACGGGCCGAGGCCACCCAGCCCGACGGCTTCCATCAGGCCGTCCTCGAGCTCGCGTTGCGTGAGCACGTACGACTCGTTGCCGCCGATCAGTATCACCTTGCCCGCGATGGTGGCTTCCCGATCGACACCGTTGGCGAAAGCAAGCGCGACGTCGCGGGCGTCCACTGCGTGCATGCGGTTGTCGCCCGGCATCGACCGCATCAGGAGCAGGGAGTCGCCGTTGACCGTCGTGTGCGTGTCCGGCGAGATGACCCCGCCCAACCGGAAGAGCGCGTACGGCAGGCCGCTGGCGCGGATTGCCGCCTCGGCGAGCACTTTGTCCTGACCGTATTGATCGATCGGGTTCACCGGGGTGTCCGGGGTGATCCGCTCCGGCTGGCGGTAGGGGTTGCGCGATCCATACACCGCGGCGCTGGACGCCATCAGGAACAGGGGCGGGCGGGGGAGTGCGGAGCACGCCGCCAACAGGTTCTCGGTACCGCCCACGTTCACCTTGCGGGCCAGCGCCGGTCTGCGATAGGAGAGCGGGGACACGATCGCGGCGAGGTGAACGACGGCTTCGGGCCGATGGCTCGCGACGAGATCACGCACCGCCTCGGCGTCCAGAAGGTCGGTATAGGCCGGAATCAGCGTCCCGGGGTGGCGGCCGACGACCAGTTCTTTTTCGACGGCGACGGTGTTGTCGTTGCGCAGGTCCATCGCGACGACGGTGCGTCCCCGGTCGAGCAGGATCTGCGTGCAACGCTTGCCGACCTGTCCGAAGGCTCCGGTGACCAGAACGGTGGAGGCAGTCATGGCCTTATCACTGTCCGATCAGTCGGTTGGCGACCCGGCCGACCGCCCGGCGGATTCGGTCGGAGACATAAAGAGAAAACACGGGAGTGACGATATCCTCTCGCAGCCGAGTTAGCTTGGAGCTCTTGATGAACCATTGTCCGCCGATCTTTTCGTAGGTCTCGTGGTAATGCCCGTAGCCCACCAATGTGACCCCGGGTCCGAACCGGACGACGTCTTGCAGGGCCCACACCCCGCGCGCGGTCGTCGCCGAGGTGAGCGCGATTTCGGGAGCATGCACCTGGTGCGCGGTAGCCTGGGTCGGCCGCCCAAGCGCCTTGCGCGTGAACGCCACGAAATCGTCCGCGCCCTCGATCACCTTGCCGCCGGCCTCCGCCGTGTCACTGACGAAGTCATCGGTGAAGACGGTGCGCCAAGCCGCCCAGTCCTTGCTGTCGAGGTTCCGGCAATAGCGGGCCTTGAGCTGCTTGATGGATTCGACGGCCAGCAGCATGGCGGTGTCGGCGTCGGCCACCACGCCCTCCGCGCGCTCTGTCATTGCGGCTTGATCCTGTCCCTCAGCGTCCCGGCGTGACGTTTCACTGGCGAAGTGTAAACCTCTCAGCCTTTGAAGTAGACGACCTGATGGGTGGTGACCAGCAGGGCGCCATCTCGCGTCCACACCTGTGCGCTCTGGTCGAAGTAGCCGCGGGTGAAGCGATTGGCGTGCGCGGTGCACAGGACGAAGTCGCTGCCCACCCGGTCGAGTTCGTCCTGATCGGCGTGGAAGTACGCCGTCAACGAGATGGTTCCCGAGGGGACGAAGCCGCCGCGTCGCAGGAACACCCGCGGGTAGAAGGTGTCCGACAGCGCGGCCAGCACGGTGTAGTCGACCGGGCGTCGCGCGGCGTCGCGCACCCACAAGGTGGTCGTCGACGAGGGGCTCGGCTGCCCGTCTTTGCCCGGCATGGGGCCTTCGGCGAAGCGCATGTCGTAGAGGCTGGTCCAGCGAACGAGGCCCGGATCGGTAGCGGGCAGCTGCTCGGGGGTCGGCGCGTTTGGTGGGCGGCTTTCGGTATCGGCCCAACCGTCGCGGCGGACGGCGAACAGCGCCGTGGCCGTGGTCTTGACGTCTCCGTCCTGACTGAGTTCGACGATCCAGTGCTGGTTGGTGCGGTTGGTGCGTGCCGCCCGCAGCGAGATGTCGAAGTCGCCGTCGGCGATGGGCGCGGCGTAGTTGACCGTCAACGCCAGCGGCTCGCCGATCCGGTCGGGGTGCGATTCGACGGCGCGCAGCATGACCGCGGCCGTGATTCCACCGAAGGGTCCCACCATGTTGGCCCATTCCGGATGGGTCCGGCCGCGCCTGGTGTGGGCGTCGACGGTCTCCAGCCGGATGGCGTCGTCGAAGGGATGTGTATCGGTCATGCTGAGTACTGCAGACTACGGGTCTTCGACCCCGGCGTCGGACACGGGGCGGTCGAGAGACAACATCGGAAAGGTGAGCCAGGATGGGCAACTCCCAGGACAAATCTCCCGCTGAGCTGATCGACGCCAGGATCAAGGAGTTAGGGGATTGGCGCGGCGAGATGCTGGCCCGCATCAGGGAACTCATCAAGGACGCCGACCCGAATGTGGTCGAGGACTGGAAGTGGCGCGGTGTTCCGGTCTGGTATCACGACGGAATGATCTGTACGGGCGAGACCTACAAGAACGTCGTGAAGATGACCTTCGCCAAGGGCGCCTCGCTGAAGGATCCGTCGGGTCTGTTCAACTCCAGTCTCGATGGCAACACCAGGCGCGCGATCGACTTCCACGAGGGCGACAAGGTCGACGAAGAGGCATTGAAGGCGCTGATCCGCTCCGCGGTGGAGCTGAACCGGGCGTAGGGCGCCAACCTGTACAGCCGCGGGAGCGGTGCTGTACAGTCGCCCAGCACAAAGTCGACGCTCGAATGGGAGGCCATCCGGTGACGCCCGAGTCGGTCGAAGACTTCCGGAGCCGGGCCAGGGTGTGGCTGGCCGACACCCTCCCGCGGCTGGATTCCGGCGACGCGATGGTCCTGCAGCGCGACGAGCTGTCCTCTTGGCAGCGCGCCCGCGAACTGCAGAAGAAGCTGTACGACGGCGGATTCGCCGGCATCTGCTTCCCGCGCGAGTACGGCGGCCTCGGCCTGGGCTACGAGTACAAGAAGGCGTTCGACGCGGAGGCCCTGGCCTACGAGACGCCGCTCATGCTCAACGTTCCGTCCTTCGCCATCTGCTGCGCGACGATCCTCGACATGGGCAGCGAGGAGCAGAAGCGCACACACATCGCGGCCGCGCTGCGCGGCGACGAAGTGCTGGTGCAGCTGCTGTCGGAACCCAGCGGGGGATCGGACCTTGCGGGCGTCCTCACCCGCGCCGAACGCCGGGGCGGGCGGTGGATCCTCAACGGCGCCAAGACGTGGAGCACGTGGGCGTTCGCCGCCGACTACGGTTTGTGCCTGGCCCGGACCGACTGGAGCGTGCCGAAGCACGAAGGACTGACGATGTTCCTGGTACCGCTCCGGCATCCCGGTGTCACTATCAACCGCATCAAGCAGGTGAACGGCTCGGTCGAATTCTGCGAGGAGTTCTTCGACGACGTCGACCTCGGTGACGACGCCGTGGTGGGGGAGCCGGGGAAGGGATGGGACGTCGCGTCGCGCCAGCTCTACCACGAGCGTCGAACCATGGGTGACGGGTCGGAGTACACCAGCGGACCGGGAATCGCTGAGGCTCAAGACATTTCGGTTGACCTGCTGTCCCTGGTCGAAAAGACGAACCGGGCCGGCGGCGAACGAGTCCGCGAGCTGGTGGGTAGGGCCCTGGTCCATCGGGCCGTGCACGGACAACTCAGCGAGCACGTCTTCCACGCGGTGGCCAAGGGATCCCTGCCGCCCGCCGCGGGATCGATCATCCGGTTGTCCATGGCCGAGGTGCACGACGTCGAAAACGACACCGCGTTGGCCGTCGCCGGGCCGGCGGCCGTGGTCGACGACGAGGCGGGGTTGCTCGACATCGGCACCCGCTACCTGGGCCGTCAGATCGCCAGCATCGGCGGCGGGACCAC
The DNA here is from genome assembly GCF_001667075.1 of Mycobacterium sp. 852014-52450_SCH5900713. Classification (GTDB taxonomy): domain Bacteria; phylum Actinomycetota; class Actinomycetes; order Mycobacteriales; family Mycobacteriaceae; genus Mycobacterium. The sequence continues at coordinate 134,944 of NZ_LZIL01000032.1, forward strand.
GGAGATGGCGCGCAACGTGATCGGCGAGCGGGTGCTGAGCTTCCCCCGCGAGTACGCCGCCGACCGCGGCGTGCCGTTCAACCAGGTGCGACACGGAAAAGCCTGAGGGAGCGGGGAATTGAGCGACCGACTTCGCGACATCCGAGAGCTAGCGGGAGACTCCGAGGCCTACCGGGACGAACTGTACCGGCGCTGGACCGGTCTGCTCAGTTACCGCTACATCGGCCGCAAACACTCCTCGATGGACCTCGGGGAGATCGACGACACCGTCACCATCCGCCGCGACATGCGCAACGAGGCCGGGGGCATCATGGTGGCGCCATTGGCCATTTCCTCCCCGGAGGGCTGCCAGACCGACATGGTCGCGGTGCCCAATCCGGTCATCGCGTCGGTGCAGATCGTCGACCCGGGCTATGACGTCAGCCGGGTCGAGATCGTCGACTCCGGCGTCGTGCACCAGGGCCGCACCATGGGCTACGGGCGGTGCAAGATCGTCGACGCCGACAACCCGGATCGGGTGATCGCCTTCAACGAGGGGCAGGGGGCGATCATCGGCATCCCGCCGGAAGGTCTGGACCGGATGGATGTTTCGGGCACGGAGCTGGTGGTCGAGGACTCGCCGGACCTGCCGCCGCTGTGGCAGGCCTTCGGCGCCAGCAGGCGTGGCGACGGCCACTGGGTGCTGCCCGAGCTCAGTACCGAACTCGCTTCTCCGGACGCCGCGCTGCACATCGGACCGCAACACGTCGTGCTCGAAACAGCGGCGATCGATCTGGCCGCCGACGTCGCCGGGACCCGGAAGCTCCAAGTGGTCAGCTGGCACGTCATGTTCATGTCGCGCGGCAAGGTGGGTCCGTTCCGCGTCGAGGGCACCGCGCACCCGGGTGGGCCGGGACGCGTCGGCGTGCGCATGCTGCTGCACGACGAGGGCAACGCGGACAAGGCCGTCACCTCCGCCGCTGCGATCTTCGACATCGTCGGCTGACTCAACCCTGGTCATACATCTGCCCACATCTGTATGGTGCTAAAGACTCACACGACAGGAGAATTGCGGTGGCAGAACGGTTGGCCGGGAAGGTCGCGCTTATCAGCGGGGGCGCGCGGGGGATGGGCGCCTCGCACGTGCGGACGCTGGTGGCCGAGGGGGCCAAGGTGGTGTTCGGGGACATCCTCGATGACGAGGGCAAGGCCGTCGCTGCCGAGGTCGGAGACGCCGCCCGCTACCTGCACCTGGACGTGACGAAGCCCGAGGATTGGGACGCCGCGGTGGCCACCGTCCTCAGTGAATTCGGCGGCATCGACATCCTCGTGAACAACGCCGGCATCATCAACATCGGCACCTTCGAGGACTACGCGCTCTCGGAATGGCAGCGGATCCTCGACATCAACCTGACGGGCGTGTTCCTGGGTATCCGCGCCGTGGTGAAGCCGATGAAGGAAGCCGGGAGGGGATCGATCATCAACATCTCCTCCATCGAGGGAATCGCCGGCACCATCGCCTGCCACGGGTACACCGCCACCAAATTCGCCGTCCGGGGCCTGACCAAGTCGGCGGCACTAGAGCTCGGGCCCAGCGGGATCCGGGTGAACTCGATCCACCCTGGGCTCATCAAAACCCCGATGACAGAGTGGGTTCCCGAGGACATCTTCCAGACCGCGCTGGGACGCATCGCCGAGCCCAAGGAAGTCTCCAACCTCGTCGTCTACCTGGCCAGCGACGAGTCGAGCTATTCGACCGGCTCGGAGTTCGTCGTCGACGGCGGCACCACCGCCGGCCTGGGCCACAAGGACTTCTCCGCGGTCGACACCGCCGGGCAGCCGGACTGGGTTACCTAGCCGGAGCGAGTGATTCGGTCTCCTCGGGCGCCTTCTCGTCACTCGGCTTGGGCCAGGGCGACGGAACCGGGCGTTGCCGCACACGTTGGGGCCACCAGAACCACTTGCCCAGCAGCGCGGCGATCGATGGCGTCATCAACGACCGGACGATCAGGGTGTCGAACAGCAGACCCAATCCGATGGTGGTACCGACCTGGCCGATGACCGTCAGCTCGCTGACCGCCATTGTCATCATCGTGAAGGCGAACACCAGGCCCGCCGACGTGACGACCGAGCCGGTGCCCCCCATCGACCGGATGATCCCGGTGTTCAGGCCGGCGTGGATCTCCTCCTTGAACCGCGCTACCAGAAGCAGGTTGTAGTCGGCGCCCACGGCGAGCAGGATGATGACCGACATCGCGAGCACCATCCAGTGCAGCTCGATGCCGATGAGATGCTGCCAGATCAACACCGACAGGCCGAACGACGCGCCCAGCGAGAGCAAGACGGTTCCCACGATGACCGCTGATGCCACCACGCCCCGCGTGATGAGCAGCATGATGATGAAAATCAAGCACAGCGAAGAGATCCCGGCGATCAACAGGTCATAGGTGTTGCCGTCGCTGAGGTCTTTGTAGATCGACGCGGTGCCCGCCAGATAGATTTTGGAACCCTCCAGCGGCGTGCCCTTGAGCGATTCGTAGGCGGCCTTCTTGATGGCGCCGATGTGCGAAATGCCTTCGGCCGACATCGGATCGCCGTCATGGCTGATGATGAAACGCACGGCATGGCCGTCGGGGGAGATGAAGTTCTTCATCCCCTTCTTGAACTCGGCGTTGTTGAAGGTCTCCGGCGGCAAGTAGAACGAGTCGTCGTTCTTCGACGCATCGAACGCCTTGCCCATTGCATTGGAGTTCTTCTGCGCCTCGTTCTGCTGATCCTGCAGACCCTTCTGCGTCGCATACATGGTCAGCATCGTCGTTTTCATGGCCTTCATGTTCTCGATCATCGACGGCATCAGCGCCACCATCTGGGGCATCAGTGTGTCGAGATGATCCATGATCGGCAGCAGGCTCTCGATGTCGTCGGTCATGATGTCGATGCCGTCGAGGCCGTCGAAGACGGACCGCAACGACCAGCACACCGGGATGTCGTAGCAGTGCCGTTCCCAGTAGAGGTAGCTGCGGATGGGGCGGAAGAAGTCCTCGAAATCGGCCATGTGCTGGCGTAATTCGTTGATGTCGATGGTCATGTCGTGCATCTTCTTGACCATCTGGTGCATGTCGTTGGCCATCTGCGCAGTGATGCTCGACATCTTTTCCATGCTGTCGATGGTCGTCTGCATCATGTCGGCCTGATGCAGCATGTCGGCCATCTGGTCTTCCTGATACTTCTGGTTCATCTGCTGGGTGACGCCCTGCATGCTGATCTGGAACGGGATCGAGGTGTGCTCGATCGGCGTGCCCTGGGGCCGGGTGATTGCTTGCACGCGACCGATTCCCGGCACCCGGAAGACCGTCTTGGCAATCTTGTCGATGACCAGGAAGTCCGCGGAGTTGCGCAGGTCATGGTCGGCTTCGATCATCAGCACTTCGGGATTCATCCGCGCCTGGGAGAAGTGCCGGTCCGCGGCCGCGTAACCCTCGTTGGCGGGGAGGTCGGCGGGCAGATAGTTGCGGTCGTTGTAATTGGTGCGGTAGCCGGGCAGGGTCAGCAATCCGACGAGGGCGATGCCGATCGTCAAAACCAGGATCGGGGCGGGCCAGCGGACCACGAGCGCGCCGACCTTGCGCCACCCGCGAATCCGTTGGGTGCGCTTGGGTTCGAGCGTCTTGCGGAAACGCGTCGCCACCGAAATCACCGCGGGACCGAGCGTCAACGCGGCCGCCACGACCACCACCATGCCGATGGCCAACGGGATGCCCAGCGTCTGGAAGTAGGGCAGGTTGGTGAAGTGCAGGCAGAAGGTGGCGCCGGCGATGGTCAGGCCTGACCCGAGCACCACATGTGCGGTGCCCTTGTACATGGTGTAATACGCGTCTTCGCGTGATTCACCCACGGCGCGGGCTTCCTGATATCGGCCGATCAAGAAGATCGCATAGTCGGTGGCGGCCGCGATCGCCAACGTGACCAACAGGTTGGTGGCGAACGTCGAAAGCCCAATGATCTTGTAATAGCCCAGGAAAGCGACCATCCCACGGGCGGCCGAGAGTTCGAAGACCACCATCAACAACGTGAGTAGCACGGTGACGACCGAGCGATAGACCAACAGCAGCATCCCGATGATGACCGTGAAGGTGGCCGCGGTGATGAGCTGCAGGCTGCGGTCGCCGGCGGTGTGCTGATCCGCCGATAGAGCGGCGGGCCCGGTGACGTAGGCCTTTACCCCTTTTGGCGGGGTCAAGCTCTTGACGATGTTTTGCACCGACTCGACGGATTCGTTGGCCAGGGCTTCGCCCTGGTTACCGGCCAGATACACCTGGACGTAGGCGGCCTTGCCGTCGTTGCTCTGCGCGCCCGCCCCGGTCAGTGGATCGCTCCACATATCCTGAACGTGCTCAACGTGTTTGGTGTCGGCGTCGAGCTTCTTGACCATCTGGTCGTAGTAGGCGTGGGCGTCGGCGCCGAGGGGATTTTGGCCCTCGAGCACGATCATGACCGAGCTGTTGGACTTGTACTCGTTGAAGATCGCGCCCATCCGCTTGGTCGCGACGACCGACTGCGCATCGTCGGGAGTCATCTCCACCGAGCGCATCTTCCCGACCTCGTCCAACTGGGGGACGACGACGTTGAGCACCGCGATGAGCGCGATCCAGCCGAGGATGATGGGCACGGCGAAGGTTCGGATGATCCGCGGAATCTTGTCCCGCACCGGTTCTTGGGCGACGGGGATGGTGTCGGTGCGGGCGTCGTCGACGTGTGCGCTCATGCGGATTTCACCAAGCAGAAGGTCAGGGCGTGCACGCGGTCGGTCAGGTTCTCGGCCTTGACTTCGTCGTCGATGGTGATGCGACAACCGAGGGAATCACCGTCGCTTTGCGCCGAGAGGTTCGGGAAGACGGAGGGGGCGGTCGTGCTGAGCACTAGCGTCCAGGGCAAGGTCGCATTGTCGACCCGCTTCGGGTCAGAGGACAGATCCAAGTAATTCACGTTGGCGGTGCGGGCCGAGCCGAAGACCTCGTACTTGACGACCTTTGGCTTGAACGGCTTGGAGTCATCCAGCCGCGGGCTCGTCATGACGCCCGTGTCGTGGGCTCCGAAGAATGACTTGACCCGGGCCACGGCGAAGCCGCCGACCACCAGGACCGCGACTATCAGCATCGGCAACCACGCGTTGCGCACAACCTTCACCTCAGGTGGTTCCTTCCCCATCAGGCCGCCGTCCTCGGTCAGCGTCAGTGTGACCTGTACACCAACGCATGGGCGGGGAAGCGCCACGACTTACGTTGCACCGCAATGGTTCTCGCTGATCACTATGATGCGTGCGCGCTCGATCGCCCGAAGTTGGGACGGTAGCCCAAGCGCACCGGCGGCCGCCCCCGGTACCGACACCTACTTCATGAAGCGTCTTCGGATACCGCCTAATGAGCATAGTACATAATGTGCATACCTTGCACGCCATGCAATAATTGCGCGCGGTGTTTCAAATCACTTTGTAAAGATGCTGTTGACCAGCGCAGCGGCCCGCTCGACATAGGGCATCGGCGTGTCGTCCGCGGCGCCGGCTTCCCCGCTTGACCAGCGCTCGATTCCCGAACGCACGGCCGTCAACGCCAGCGCGGCGATCAACGCGACTATCTCGTCGTCGGCTCGCATGCCTTGGCGGCGCGCTACAACATCGGTCAGGTGATTCTGGAACCGCTCCAAGTCGGCGAGGAATGCCGCCAGTACCGCCGGGGAAGTTTTGGCGAGTTCCAGCATGCCGGCCGCTTGTTCGCGTTTCGGGGGCACGTCGCGGAGATGGTGCGCCGCCAGCGTGATCAACTCTTCCAACACCACCGAATAGGGGGCGGGCCCGGCCGCGACGAAATCGGCTACCAGCTCCGGAGGTATGTCCGAAGGGCCGTACGCGATCGCGGACTCTTTGTTCGGGAAGTAGTTGAAGAAGGTGCGCGTCGACACCCCCGCATCGGCGCAGATCTCATCGATGGTCACCTTGTCGAATCCGCGTTCCAGTGCGAGGCGCACCGCGGCGTCGCGAATGTCAGCGCTCGTCTGGCGCCGACGACGCTCCCGCAGACCCACCGGGTTGGACATAGCACCTATAGTTGCACGTTCTGCACAATTTGCAGTCAAAAGGCGGCGGATTCGGGTCGCGCGGACCTCCGGCGAGTGGCCGGCGTCGTTCCCGGCTTGGGCTCGCCTAACGGGCCAGCCAATCGTGTGCCCGTCATCAGTCTGCTAAAACACGCTGCCGCACAAGGGGATCGATCGATGCAGGGGAGTTGTCGCCAGCCGCCTCTAGGCGCGGGGCGTGACGAGGGCGTCCCGAAGGTGATCGCATTGACTGGCGAAGAAGTTCACCGACACCGGCGCCTTGTCCGCGATCTGGTCGAATGCGTGAAAGGCTCCAAGGGCGATCTCCTCGTGCACGGGAACACCCGCCTCGCGCAGGCGCCGGGCGTATTGCAGGCACTCCTCATAGAAGAGGTCCAACGTCCCGACCCCGATCCAGGCCGGCGGCAGGCCGGACAAATCGTCCCGACGGGCGGGGGCCGCTTCTTTGGGGTCGGCACCGTTGAGGTACCAGCGCCACGCCAACTGGTTGTCGCTCGCCGTCCACATAATGCGCCGCTGGCCGTCCCGTTCGGTGCCGGTCCGATCGTCCAGCATCGGATACACCAACATCTGAAAAGCCAGTTTGACGTCGGTGCGGTCGTGAGCCCACTGCGCCAGCGCCGCTGCGAAGTGTCCACCGGCGCTGGCCCCGCCGACGGCGATTCGCTCCGGGTCCACCCACGGTTGGCGCGCGAGCCACAGCAGTGCCGCGTAACAGTCTTCAATCGGGGTCGGATAAGGGTGCTCGGGCGCCAAGCGGTGTTCCACGGCCGCGATCGCGACACCCGTGCGGTGGGACAGCTTGCGAAGGTATTTGTCGTCCTGGGCGGCGTGACCCATGATGGTGCCGCCGCCGTGCACCCAAAGCAGTGCCGGGCCGCGGTGGGGAAAGTTGGTCGGACGATGCAGGCGAACGGTGACGTGCTCGTCGACCGTGGCGACCGGTACGTCCCGCAGCCGCCCCGTGCTGCTGAAGAGGTTCATGATCGTCCGCTGGACCTTGAGACCGCGGTGCAGGGCGTATCCGCGAGGCAGAAATCGGGCCACCTTGCGCAGGCCGGGATTCACCACGTGTCGTGAAGCGAAGTCATTGTCGGCGGGTCCGCTTGCCATCGATGCCTCTGCTCTCTCACGCCGCCGACACGCCGAACATACAGGAACGCCGTTGTGTCCACGGGGCATCTTCAGTTCTGTCAGCTGGCGACGCTCGGGGGCTCCCGATTGGTCGGGCCGGGGACAGGGTATTCGCTGGCGTGGCCTCGACCCTTACCAAAATCATCAGTGTTCTGGATCCCCGGACCGGCGACACCGTCACGCAGGTGCCGATCACCGAGCCGGCCGACTGCGACGACGCCGTCGCACGCGCCGCGGCTGCGGCCAACGGGTGGGCGCGCACCCCGCCGGCCGAAAGGGCGGCCGCGATAGCGGCGGCCGCGGGCGACGTCCGCACTGCCGCGGACGAACTCGCCGAATTGAACGAGCGGGAAACCGGCAAGTTGCGCGGCGACGCGCGCAGCGGCGTGGATGCCGGAATCGACACGCTGCTGCAGTACGCCCAATTGGGGCCGCTCCACCGCGGCCACGCTCTGCAGGGCGGATGGTCCGCGACCGACCTGATGGTTCCCCAACCGCGCGGCGTGGTCGCGGTGATCATGCGGTGGAACGATCCCGTCGCCGTCGCTGCCGGGCTGCTGGGCGCGGCCCTCGTGACGGGAAACACCGTGGTACACAAGGCCAGCGAGCGCTGCCCACAGACCGGCCGACGGTTCGCCGAATTGCTGGCCGCCCGCCTGCCCGATGGCGTGCTCGAGATCGTGGACGGCGACGAGACCGTCGGGGAGCGCTTGGCGGCTGCGGAGCTGGTCGACGTCGTCGCGCACGTGGGCAGCAGCGCAACCGGCCGAGAGATCGCGCGCGCGTGTGCCGAACGCGGTGCCAAGGCACTGCTGGAGAATGGCGGAAACGACGCGTTGATCGTCGACGCCGACGTGGACCCGGCCTGGGCGGCCGGCCAGACCGCACTGGGCGCCTTCGCCAACGCCGGACAGAGCTGCGTCTCGGTAGAGCGGGTCTATGTCGTGCAATCGATCGCCGACGCTTTCCTCAATGCACTGATCGACGAGGCGATCTCGTGGGCCGACCGCATCGGACCGCTGGTCGACGAGCGTCATCGTGAACATGTGCACGCGCACGTCGAAGACGCGACCCGGGCCGGGGCCCACGTCCTGGTCGGCGGCGAGCCGCAGCCCGGGACGGGCTCGTTCTATCCACCCACGGTGTTGAGTGACTGCTCTCCCGAGATGCTGATCATGCGCGAGGAAACGTTCGGTCCGGTCGCGCCGGTGCGGGTGGTGCCGGACTTCGCAGCGGCGCTGACCGAAGCCGCCGACGATCGCTACGGCCTGGCGGCCACGGTACTCACCGGGAGCATGGCGCATGCCCAGGAGGCGTGGCGCAGCCTTCCTGTCGGCACGGTGAAGATCAACTCCGTCTTCGGCGGTGCGCCCGGCGGAACCGCCGAGCCCCGCCGTGCCAGCGGCACGGGCTTCGGCTTCGGGCCCGAACTGCTCGACGAGATGACAGCCATGAAGGTGGTGCACTGGTCGGCGCCCGGCGACTGATTGCAAAGCGTCACGAGGTCACGTTCAGGCCGGGTCGGCCTCCCAGCCACCGGGAAGCATCGGGACGGTTGATTCGCCGCCGAAGCCGTCGCCGGCCAGCCTGGTCAATCCCGCGGCGCGCGGCGCTGCGGGATTGACGAAGCCGAGCGGTCCCGCGCCCTGGCCGGAGGCCATCGCTGGCGGATCGCTTGAGGCGCTGAATTCGGCTTCCAGGTCGAGGAATTCGTAGCGGTAACCCCTGTGTGTGCGGCGGGGTGCCCGTCGCCGACGGCCCCTGGCTTGTTGCTCTTGTGCCGCCGGACCCGCCGCGGTCGCCGCGGCCGCGGCCGCAGCTGCGGTCCGCTTGCGAGATTGGCCGGCAACCTTGGACTCCGACCCGGCGCCGAGACCACCCACCAGATACGGGGACACGAAATTCTGTGCGGCCACGGCACTTTCCGGTCCCACCGGCGTTGGCGGCGGGCCGGGCGGCGCGCCCGGCGCGGCCGCAGCGACTGGCGCAGGCGCCGACACCGCCGACGCGTGAAACGGCGTGGCGTTGATGGTCGGTGCGGCGGCGAGCGCGGGTAGCGGCGGCGTTTGGGTGAGCGGAATTGCCGTCGCGGGCAATGGGATCGGAACGGCGCCAGGGGCAGGAGCAGCTCCTGGCAGTCCCGCCAGCCCCGCCAAGCCGCCGGCGGCTCCGGCGGGAACCGCCAACATCGGCGTAACCAGTCCGAGGGTGTAGACCGGATTGCTCAGGAAGAAGCTGAGCAACCCCACCTGGTTGAACAGGAGAAGGTTGATGAATACGAGCGTTCGGTGAATGACGAATTGCAGAGCGAGCATCACGATCGTCTCGAACAGCTGCGCGGGATCGTGGGCATACATCGGGATCAGGGTCTCCACGCGCGAGAGGAACATCGACAGACTCGGGTGCATCGACCAGCCCTGCGGCGAAAAGGGGTTGAAGGGAAAGAGCGCTTGCAGCCACTCCTGGAGATTTTGGGGGAGTGAGGTTCCCATGATGTAGGGATTTCCGCCGCCCATCCCCGAGCTGCCGCTCATTCCAGAACCGGCATCCATGCTCCCCGTGCCCATGTCCGCCGCCATGATTCGCGGCGCCCCCGTATTGGGTGGGGCCCCGGCGACCGCGGAGATCGAGACGGCCTGGTAGGTGCTCATCGTTGTGGCGGCCTGTACCCACATTCGCGAGTAATCCGCCTCGTTCAGCGCTATCGGAATTGCGTTGATTCCAAAGAAGTTCGTCGCCACCAATACCGAGTGCGTGGCGTGGTTCGCCGCCAGCTCGCCCAGCGTCGGCATCGCGGCCAACGCCGTCGTGTATGCCGTCGCGGCGCCCTCTTGCCGCGCGCCCATCCCGGCGCTGAATGCGCTGGACTGAATCAGCCAGCCGAGGTACGGCGCGTGGGCGGCCACATAGTTCGCGGCGCTTGGTCCTTCCCACGCGCCGGCCTCAACCTCGCCAAGGAGTGAACTGAGTTCGCCGGCGACCGCGGCGTACTCGGTGCTCAGTGAGTGCCATGCGCTCGCCGAGACCAGCAGCGGTCCGGGACCCGGCCCGCTGGACAACAACATCGAATGGACCTCCGGCGGGAAAGCCATCCAGATCGGCCCCGTCATCGCAGGTTAGTCTGTTCGGGCGGTCGCAGCCGAGCCACGTCATGGTTAGAAATGAGCGCGGACCCTCTTGGTGGGCGGATCACGGGGTTGATCCTAAGATCGCCCGACTACGCATATAAGGATATATAGCTGTGATATTCCTGTATCTACGGTTCTATCGTAGCGATTTGACCGTGCCCCTAGATTCGCGCTACGGATACGGGTTGCTCCCGAATGGGGAGGCCAAGCAACGCGTAGTGCGGCCGGCGGTCGCGGGGGCGCGCGGCTCGATGGCGACATGATGCATTCGTGTCGCCAATACCGTTGGGGTGGAACACAATTCGTCACAGTGACGAATTGTGGCTTTGCACGCGGAAGTGGCGGAAGTGGGAGTGGGTCCCACCATGCGGCCAAAGCTGGATGGTGCTTTGCTTGGGGCGTCGGTCTGGCCCGGCAATTGGTCGCGTCATCAACCGGGGGCCAGGGCGCGGAAGGTGCACCAGGGTTGTCGTGGGGTGCCTGGCCGCCCGGCGACCGAGGCGCGTAGTTGCCGTTCATTTCTACGGCGTGGCCCCGTCGTGATGATCGGGAGTCGAGCTTGCGTGGCGCGATGGTGACTGATCATCCATATCACCAATACCGCTGGGGCGGTGAGTAATTCGTCACAGTGACGAATTGAGGTCATGCACGCGGACGAACGGATCGGGGGGCGTCGCGGGCCGCTAGCCGCCCGATTCGGGTGCGTGGCCCACCGTGGGAGCTCAATCGTCGTTTGTCCGGGCAAGCCGAGTTCATGATCTTCGCGGGCATTGCCGCACTGGTGGTGACGGGGGCGCGAGCACGGCAGCTTGTCTCGGTGGCCTCGTCCGAGCGTTGTCGAGTGCCCTCCATGCGATGGCCTGGTCGCCGTTGTGCCGATAAGCGACATTATGTCAACTTGGGCGCTTCACGATGGACCCGCGGTTGTCGGCTCGGGGCGTCCTCCGAGTCGCCGAGTGCGCCACCGCGACAGATCCGCATTCAGCACCGCAGGATCGCGTTCGGGAAACATCTCTCCGGTGATTTCCAGGTGCCGGATGCGGTCGAGGTGAAATCCGCGGATGCCTTCGCGCAGCCGACACCATCCCACGAACATCCACGAATCACCTCCGCGCAGCAGACCCATCGCCTCCACGTCACGGGTGGTGTGGGTCTCGCCGTCCTCGGAGGTGTAGTCCAACCGCACGACTCGGCGCGCGGCGATCGCCTCGGGAATCAGCGAGATCGCCGCTTCGGACGGCGGCTGGGCGTCGATGACGAACATCGACGCCAACGCCTCATCGACTGGCGCGAGCTGATCCTCGCGGCTGATCGCGAGGACCTTCGCCCGCGCGCGACGCGCCGCCGCACCGTAAGGCGATGTCTCCAAGAGCCCAAGCCCCGCGAGCACCGCCAGCGACTCCGGCACCGTGAGATTCAGCGGCGGCAAGGAGTGATCCCGCAGGATCGAATACCCGCCCAACACCCCGTGGTCGGCGTAGATCGGGACCCCCGCGAGCTGAAGCGATTGGATGTCCCGCTCGATCGTGCGTTTCGACACCTCGAACTCCTCCGAGAGCCGAGCGGCCGACAACGGTCGGCGCGATCCCCGCAGCAGATCGACCAGCGCGTACAACCGCTCGGCTCTCCTCACGAATGTCAGTCTCCCCCGGTCTCAGGTGAACGAGCGCGTCCCGCCCACCGACCACACCTCGCGGATCAACCCATCCTCGGTGAAGTCGAAGACATCGACCCCGCCCGCAGCAACCTGCCCGTCCTGTACGTTCCACAGCATCCGCCCGTGCGCGCCGTCCACGGCCCGCGCGAACTCGATGAACACCACATCCGGATGCCGCTCGCGATACACCTCCAGGAACCGAACGAAACTCTCCGCGCCCAGCACGTCGTCGCCCGGGTTCGACCCATCCGTCTCGGAGTTCAGGAAATGAATCCGGAAATCCTCACTACAGATCCGACGCGCGATCTCACCGTCGGTGTTCCACATCTCCAACCACACCGCGAGCGCCGCATCCGCTGCAGCCGTGTTCGTCTCCATTAGGTTCTCGTTCTTGTTCATGACACCAGCGTCAGGCACCGCCGCGACAACGGTATGTCGGTGTTTGTGTGCCAAGTCGAGGGGAACGACACACGCTGAGAGCCCGCCGCGCCGGCGGATCGGGACGACGGGTGTGCGACTACGTGATTCCGGTCAGGTCGTAGCGGGGCATCGCGGGCTCCTTACCGGCACAGCTCCCTGCTCATTCGCGCAAGCGAGCGTTTCGCACTAGGAGTAATACGGCGGAATCGAATATGGCGGGTTACCAGTAAGCGACCTGGCCCCACCTCTCGCGGGTGGAGTTTGCCCGTAAAAGATTCCGTTTTGATTTGTGCCACAACAATTGTCAGACACCGAAGTCAACGCGTAGCTCTCAAGGCCAATCATTCCTCGACGAGATGTGGTGGTCATCGCGCACACTAGGACTCGCATCCGACGCTATGGAGGACCGATACCGGAATGAGCCCGATCGCCGAATTCGATTTCATCATCGTGGGAGCAGGCAGCGCAGGCTGCCTGCTCGCCAATCGGCTCAGCGCCAACCCTGATCGCCGTGTCCTCCTGATCGAGGCCGGCGGCACCGACGACTGGTTCTGGATCAAGGTGCCGGTCGGTTATCTGTACACAATCGCCAACCCCCGCACCGACTGGTGCTTCACGACTGAGCCCGACCCCGGCCTGGCCGGCCGCAGCATTCACTACGCGCGCGGCCGAGTGATCGGCGGCTGCTCGTCGATCAACGCCATGATCCACATGCGCGGCCAGGCTAGCGACTACAACCTGTGGGCGCAGGCCACCGGAGACGAGCGATGGCGTTGGGGTGGCCCGGACAGGCCAGGCGAGACGCTGGCGATCTACAAAAAATTGGAGGACTACTTCGGCGGAGCCGACGACTGCCACGGCGCCGGTGGCGAGATCCCTGTCGAGCGGCCACGCGTGCGCTGGAAAATCCTGGACGCCTGGCAGGCCGCAGCTGCCGAGATGGGCATCCTCCCGATCGATGAATTCAACCGGGGCGTCAACGCCGGCTCTGCGTACTTTCACGTCAACCAACGGCGTGGCCGTCGCTGGTCGATGGCCGATGCCTTCCTGCATCCCATCGCCCACCGGCCGAACCTCACCGTCTACACGCAGACCCAGGCCTTGCGGCTCCTGATGGACGACCAGGTCCCGGACGATCAGCGTCGCGGGGCCTGGACGACGGCCCAGCACCGCGTCACCGGCCTGCGGCTTCTCAGAGGCGGCCAAATCATCGACGTCCGAGCCCGCCACGAGGTGATCCTCAGCGCTGGGGCTATTGGCTCGCCGCATCTAATGCAGGTCTCGGGTCTGGGTCCGGCCGGCCTGCTTGCCCAACATCAAGTACCGGTGGCCGTCGATCTGCCAGGAGTAGGCGAAAACCTGCAAGACCACCTGCAGATTCGAACGATCTACCGGATCCGGGGCGCCCCGACCGTCAACACGCTGTACCGGAACTGGATTAGCCGCGCAGGCATGGGACTTCAGTACCTACTACTGCGATCGGGGCCCATGACGATGCCCCCTTCCACACTCGGGGCTTTTGCCAAGAGCGACCCCGCGCTGGAAGCCGCCGATCTGGAGTGGCACGTGCAGCCCTTGTCGTTGCCGAAGTTCGGCGAACCCCTGCACCCCTTCGGAGCGATTACTCCTTCGGTCTGCAATCTCCGACCCAGCTCGCGAGGCCATGTGCGCATGGCCAGTGCAGATCCCCTGACCTACCCGAAGATCTTCTGCAATTACCTGTCGACTGACGCCGATCGCCAAGTCGCCGTGCGGGGCCTCCGGATGACCCGGCAGATCATGGCGGCGCCGGCTCTGGCCCGCTACCGCCCGCAGGAGTTGTTACCCGGCCCGCAACTGGTGAGCGATGAAGAGCTGCAGAGGGCGGCCGGTGAACTCGGCACGACTATCTTCCATCCGGTGGGTACCTGCGCGATGGGAGCCTTTGACGCCCGCGGGCGGCCGCGTTCGGCCGCCACGGTGCTCGACACCGACTGCCGCGTGTACCGCGTCGGCGGACTTCGGGTGGTCGATGCGTCGAATATGCCCACCATCATTTCCGGCAACACCAACGCGCCGGTCATGCTCATCGCAGAGCGCGCAGCGCGGGCGATTGTGGGATAAGTCGGTTAACAGCGGGATATCGATCTGGTGCCCCGGCAGCGGGGAAGCCCAAGCCGCTCCCCCGCTCGCGCGCAACTGCTTGAGGAGAAATGCGGCGGGACCGAATATGGAGGGCTATCAGTAAATCTCGCTGTTTTCGTCAGATGGATCGCGCGATCTTCGTTTTGCACCCGAAGTCATAGCCGAACGGTCACCGTTCGGTATCCGTTTGGGAATGCAACCGCGTTTCGGCTAGCGCAGGTCTATCGGTGACAACAGTCACATCGTTAACATCGCGCGATGCACAGTTTGCCCCCGCCGGCCCGCGATGTGCGACTGCGAACGGTTTCTCGGCGCGACGCGCTGCGCTACGCAACAGCGTTGGCCGGTTTGGGTGCCGCGACAGTCGCCTGCCGCATGCCTACGGCGGCCGCCGCCGCTCCTCCCCAACTGATCGACTTCGCCGCGCGCCAGATTCCTGCGCAGGAGATTCGAGCTGCCGGCTATAGCGGGGTGGTCAACTACGTATCGGAGTCGCGTCCTGGCACATCGTTTGGCGCCAAGCCGATCACTCGGCCCTATGCCGACTCATTGAAAGCCGCAAGCCTGGTGATCGTCAGTAACTACCAATACGGCAAACCAGGTGGGTCGACACCGTCGGACTTCACGCGGGGCTACGCCGGCGGCATCGCGGACGCGCGCACCGCCTGGCAGCTACACACCGCCGCAGGCGGCAGCCAGGGTGCACCAATTTTCTTCACCATCGACGAAGACATCAATCGCGACACCTGGAATCGCACTGCGCTGCAATGGTTTCGCGGAATCAACTCGGTTCTAGGGGTTCAACGCACGGGGATCTACGGAGGCGTCAGGACGTGCCAATGGGCCGCGGCCGATGGCGTTGTCGGGTCCTCGAGCACACCTGGCCGCCGCTGGGTCTGGCAAACTCGAGCCTGGTCCGGCAATCAGGTCCACCCCGCCGCTGTCCTCTACCAGCGCGTCGTGAGCACCGCGTCCAATCCCGGGCCGAAGGTCGGCGGACTCGAAGTCGACGTCAACGATGTCCTGGCCCCCGATTGCGGCCAGTGGAACCTCCATGCGAGCCATCCAGGTGGCGATGTGCGGTAGTGGCAAGGTCGCTGCCCGCGATTCGGCTACAGCCCGGTTGGCACGACCTTGTCGTTGACCGTCACCGCGACAAGGCCGGTCTTCGTGTTGTACTCGATCTTGCCGTGCTCGAACGTCTCCACGAGCAGATCGCCGGCGGCGTTCGCGTCGCTGGTGGCTAAGCCCAGCGGACCTGCCGAACCGTTGGTGCCGGTGACCGCAGGCGCGCCGTCCGGGTCGCGTGGGACATTCCACGCCTCCCGGATCTTGCCCAGCGTGATGTATGCGGGCGTGCCGGCCCCGGCGTTCTTGGCGGTGATCACGCCGCCCTGGAACTGCTGGAACACCACCCCGCTCTCCCGGGTGCCGGCATTGCGGTCACCCGTCAATGGCTTGCCGAGAGCCTGCCTCTGACTCTCGGTCGCCGACGAGTACTTGGCAGCGATCGGGCCGGTCAGGGTCACCTCGACGTCGCGCTCCCCGATGAGCTTCACCTCGGTGGGTGGCGCTGGGGCTTTAGACGTTGCGGTGGCGGCGTTCACCCCGACCCGAGGCGGTGCCGACGCTACGACGCCCTTGCCATGGCTGCAGCCCACAGTGATCAGCGCGACGGCGGCCAGGCCGACGACTGCCGCGTGGCGGTATGCGATCGTTCTCATGGGCTTCCTTCCGCGTCTTCCTGTGGTGTGGGTCAAATGCGGTTGACCTCCTCGCCCGCCCGGGACTGAACCGAACCAAATGAGGGGCGCAGGCGGTCGCGATCTTCGTAGCTCCGGACGAACTTACAACGCGGCCATCGACGGCGAGTCGGAGCACCTCAATAAGGATCACCGGTGCTCGATGAAATCCACCATGGGCTTCTGGGAGCGTGCTAGCAAACATCAGGTTTGAAATTCCGAGCTTTGGATAGACCTCGTGAATCAGTGCCGCTCTTCGAGAGCCGGCACCTCACGAAGGGAGCCCGACGTGGCGTTCTCACACATTGCATCGAAAACGGCGGCGGCAACAGCTGTTTTGGCCGCGGCCGGACTGTTCGCGGCGACACCGGCATTGGCCGATCCCCAAGTGCTGCAATTCGGCCAGATGGCAGAGCTTTCCAGTATGGGCGGCACCATCGACTACACCGTGATCGACCTGCTGCCCAGCGGCCACAACGACGGCATCTGGTACTCCGATGTCACCGCCAAGGGTGTGAGTGGTAACGCCACTCCGAACATTGCCGACTTCAACGCTCGGGCCGTCAACAGCTCTACGTACGCGGTGATGAAGGGCAACCAGACCGATGGCCTTCCTGAGGGGCCGCTCCCCCTCGGCAGCCCTGTTACGGGGCGTATCTACTTCGACGTTCGCAACGGTACAAACCCCGACAGCGTCGTCTACCGGGACGCCGGAGGCACGGACAAGGTCGTCTGGAAGAGCTAGCAACAGTTGCCGCGACCTTTCCGAGCGTGCAAGCGTGACGGAACCCCCGGTGACGGCTAACGGTCTGTGTTCAGCGTTGACGTGTAGTAGGTGACGCCGTTCATCGTCTGTCGATCATCGTCGGCCTGCGCGATGGCCCCGAACCCGTGGCGAGCGAGCAACTCGGCCATCGGCGTTGCGACCGACGTCCAGCCGCGCGCATCCAGGTACGGCCCGACGGCGTGGCGCTCGCCTTCGAACTCGATCACGTCGAAGTCGAGTTCGAAGCCGTGGTCGCGCCACTTGGCCGTCGCCTCGCGCATGCGTTCGCGCGCTGCGTTGGGTTCCATATCGGCGGTATTCGGCACAGCCTCACTCCCGAGTCGGCTGCCTGGAGCACTCAGCGCAGTGACCGTATCGAGCAGCAGATCCTGGGCCTTGGGCGTCAGATAACCGAATAGGCCTTCGGCGATCCACACCGTGGGCTTCCGGGTGTCCAAACCCGCCGTCGTCAGTGCCGTCGACCAGTCGTCGCGCAGGTCAATGGCGACCGTGCGTAAGTCAACTTTTGGTTCGGCACCGAGCTTGGCCAGCGTAGTGGTTTTGAACTCGATGACGGCCGGTTGATCGATCTCGAACACCGTGATCCCCGGGGGCCAGTCCAGTCGGTAGGCGCGCGCGTCGAGGCCCGAGGCGAGTATTACGGCTTGGCGGATGCCCGCTCCTGCGGCATTGGCACACAACTCGTCGAAGTACCGCGTGCGGGCCGCAATCGATGCGGGCATCTGCGCCAGGCCCCACGAGCTGCCCTCGGCGTCGAGGTCCGAGGCGACGAGCTCGCCGGTAGCCCAGCGGGTCAGAAAGCTCACACCGACGGCGCGCACCAGCGGCTCGGCGAAAGGATCGTCGATGATCCCATCCCTGGTGGCGACGGCTCTCGCCGCCGCCGCCATCGTGGCCGTGGTTCCCACTCTGGTGGCCGGACCCCAGGCGTCGTCGTTGGGTAGTGTCATGGTGAACCTCCGAAAGTCGCCTGGACACAGTACAACCCGTGTCCGGGCGCTCCCCCACCGCCAAGCCGAATGAGACCGGACAACTGACGCGCTTCTCGATCACTCCCTGAATCCGACATTGTGCCCGCGACATCATGGTGGTGCCACATGGTTAGCGGTTCGCCAGATCTGCTGGACGGCGGCCGGCCTTGGCGCACAGTCGATCCCGGTGCGGTCATCGGCCCGTCACAGCCGGATGGGGCCGGTAATGCGCATGGCGGAATGTTCAATGCGGGCAGGTTGCCCTAAACGTGAAATCACTGATCTTGGTGTAGTCGTGAAGCTGTTTGATCTTGCCAGTGACCGCGTAATGGTCACGGTCCTGCGTCAGCGCCGGGGCCGGCACTCCTCCGGTCGACGTCGGTTCCCAGAAGTAGGCGATACCATCGGCGCTGAAGTCCAGGGTTTCGAGTTTGCCGCCCGCTGCGTCGACGATGACACTGTCGCCGGACTGCGTTTTGGCCGTGACCAGCACCGCGCCGCCCATGCGGCGGCATTGGACCTCGTGCAGCGGGAAAACTCTGTCGGCCAACGTCAATGAGTCGCTTTTTGCCGCCGCGGCATCGGTGGATGTGGTTGTTGAGTTGACCGTTTCGTCAGCATGAAATGACGGCCGGTGGCTGCAGGCCGTAGTCGGTGCGCTAACGATCAGGAGTATGGCCGCAATCGCAGCTCCGCTGGCGGACGTTGAACTGGGCAATACTTGAGAGCTGCCTTTGCAAAAGTTATTCGCAATTGAACTGCGCACCGACATTCCGGAACAACCGGCAGCATAACGGATACACCGGCCGTCAAGGCCTCGGACTCCGCAGTTATTGCGGACCAATGGTGGGCGGATGCACCTGGGACAGCTTCGCCGATCACCCGCGCTGAGCCCGTTGCGCCGTCATACTGATCAACGTGACTCCAAGAAAAGTGCGTGGCATATCACCAAAGCGGCAGTGGCTAACCCCGAGGCAACAGCGCGCCTGGGTGGCCTACATGCGCGTGCAGCTACGGATGAACTACGAGATGAACCGCCAGCTGCAGGCCGAATCCGGGTTGTCGCTGGCCGACTACGACGTTCTCGTCGCACTCAGCGGTGACCGCGAGGAGGCCATGCGCGTCAGCGATCTCGCAGCGCGGATCGGATGGGAACGCAGCAGGTTGTCACATCAATTGCGGCGCATGGAGGAACGCGGCCTCACCGAACGGCGGCCCAGCGCCGAGGACGGCCGCACCAGCCATGTCGTACTTACCCAGAATGGGTGGCACGCCCTCGTCGATGCCGCTCCCGGTCATGTCAACCTGGTACGCAGCCTGTTCTTTGATCCCCTGCCTGAGAACCTGCTGGCACCGCTGACCGCCGCGTTGGAGCACATTCACGTCAACCTCGATCACAATAGCTCGCTGCCACCGGCAACAAGGTAGTGCTATTTTAGGTGATACATCACTAAACTCTGGAGTGTCACGTGAGCGATGTCATCACCCGGCTGATGGAAGCCAACCTCCTGGCCGTGTTCAATGAGCGCGACCCGCGGCGGCGCACAGAGGCGATCGCGACAACCTACGCGGACAACGTGCAATGGATCGACGATGAAGGTGTAGTAACCGGCCGCGACGACCTCAATGCCAAAGCGGCCGGGCTGCAGGAAAAGCTGCGGGGCCTGCATTTCGTCAAGGCCGGTACGGTCCGCCAGACCCGTGGACTCGGTTTTTTGGCGTGGGAGCTACACACCGCTGACGGTAACACCGTGGCATCGGGCTTCGACGTGGCCGAAATATCCGGCGAACGGATCAATCGACTGTGGACGGTATTGAACTCGCCGGAATAGGTGATGTATCCCGTAGGTTGTAGTCGGGTAGCGGATCAACAACACGACAAGAACGGGGCCCGACCATGGGACAGCTCGACGGCAAGACAGCACTGGTCACTGGCGGATCCTCGGGCATCGGTCTGGCTACGGCCAAGCGCCTCGCTGACGAAGGCGCTTATGTTTTCATCACCGGTCGCGACCGCGCCCGCCTCGACGGGGCAGCCGCCTCGATCGGCGCCCATGCGGTGCAGAGCGATGTCAGTAAGCCAGACGAACTCGACAGCCTGGCCGCCGAAATCTCAGCCCACGGCAAGGGCCTTGACGTTGTCTTCGCCAATGCCGGTGGCGGCGATTTCGCCGCCTTGGCCGATGTGACCCCCGAGCACTACCGGAACAACTTCGACCGCAACGTCGCCGGCACGGTGTTCACCGTGCAGAAGACACTGCCTTTGCTCAACGAGGGCGCATCGATCGTCCTCGCCGGATCTACCGCGGCCTCCAAGGGCGAACCCGCGTTCGGTCTCTATGCGGCATCCAAAGCGGCCATCCGGTCCCTCGGCCGCACGTGGGCGGCGGAACTGGCCGACCGCAAGATCCGGGTCAACACCGTCGTGCCCGGCCCTGTCGAAACACCCGGACTCACCGGCCTGGCGCCGGCTGACCAGCAGCAGAACCTGCTCGATGGCATGGCCGCTCAGCTGCCAATGAAGCGGCTGGGACGCCCCGAGGAGATCGCAGCGGCGGTGCTGTTCTTGGCCTCGGATCAGAGCAGCTTCCTCACCGGTGCGGAGCTCACTGTGGACGGCGGACAGATCCAGGTCTGATGTAGCCTCCCCGCGACGTGCTCGATGCACCACGCGGGGCGACTCTGGCCCGGGGGTAGCGAATGGGGCTCCATCTACAGATCGTTGCCGCTACCGGCTTGGTTGCCGAGTTCGAAGAGCAGACCACCTCGGTCAACTCTCGCAAGCCCGAGTTGGTGATCTCGGCTCGGCTCCCCCGGTGACGCCGCGGTGAAGCAACATGCATGATCAAAACTTGCGGGTTATCCGTAGTGCTTCCTGGGCGTCCGTACACGTTGTGCTGCAGCACTTTCAAGCTACTCGGTCGTGCCGACAACTTGTGGTCCCTGATCGCATTCTCTCGTGGGGCTCAGGGCCACCTGCCCTATCCGCTGCTAGCCCATTGTCAAGATCGCGCCCGCGGCGACGCCGATCATCACAACAAGGGCGGCCAAAATCACCGCGATCGCCGCGCGCACGATCTCTTCTTCCGTGGGTCGCCAGCGCGGCTTCCATTCGGCGAGAACGATGTCCCCTCGCCAGGGCATCGCGTTGACCCTTGCGACCGCCAAAGCGGCATCGGCGTGCGCGTGGGACGCGTCTTTCTCGACTGGCTCGCGCTCGGCGATTGCGATGGTCATATCAGCCCCCCAGGCTCGCGGACGCCGATCGGCGTTGTTGAGGTCGAAACTTTCGAATTCTCGTGAATTCAATGATACGAGCGCGAAAATCACGATTGCGGTAACGATCCTTAACGGTCACAGCACGGAGTCGCGCTGCGCGGCAACCATGCTCGCCTGACAGCCCCCATCCCGCCGCGGCGGCGGGACGGCAGTTCGTACTCAACTTCGTCGGAGGTGGTGGTCGAAGAACAGTTCGGCCCGCCCGTCGGCCACTTTCGCGCTCACCTGGCGAAGCCAGTCTGACACCCGCCTGACGTCGGGGCGTTACACGGCAAGCGGCCATGCGGTGTCACCCCCCGCAATCGCTCAGCATGCATGGGACTTGCCCAAACCGCGCAGCGGCCACGGCGACCGCTGGACAAGTTTGGGATCGGTAGCGGCGGGCGCGCTATTTGCTTCAGCTCGAGAGCGCCCCACTCCGGGGGCCACCCGACGGAACAGGACAATCATGATGCGACGGATCGCGCGGTTGGCGACAACCGCCCTGGTGGCCGGCGGACTGGGTGCCGCAGGTCTCGGGCTCGCCGCGGGCACCGCCAACGCCGATGGCGGCCCGCACCGCTGGTGCCCGGGGGAACCTTTGCCGCCGACCGGTAACCACGTCACCAATCCCGTCATTTGGGACAACAACATCTGCCACACCTACTATTACGTCTACTTCGGGCAGGGCAATGTCGCCCAGAACATTTGGGACGGCGACAACCCACCGGCACCGCCGCCCCCGCCCCCGCCGGCGCTCATCAACAAGGACAACTGCCAACAGATCCTGGGCATCTTCTGCCCCCACGCGTGACGGGGCGGCGCCGGCTTGGTCCCCGAGACAGTTGAGAGCGCGGGCAGCTGATGCCCGATGACGTGGTTTCGCGCGGCCCCATCAGCAATTAGGTTGGTCTTGTGGCCGCGAACAGTCTCCGCACACGCAGGACCGCCCGGCGGTTGCTGACGGCATGGTGCGTGGTCGTGGCCGCCGCGGGTCTGTTCGTCGCGTTGCGCATCGATGAGCGGGCGCAACCGTGTTGGAGTGTGCGGCAATTCATCGATTTCAACCGCGACATGCAGGCCTCGTTGAAAGCCAAGACGCGGTTCGCGCCACCGGGCTCCTACGAAGAAAACTCCGTGCCCACTGACGCCGACTATCAGGCATGGCTCGATGGCCTTGCGCGGCGAGCCAACCAGGTGACCGCGCCTGGCCTGTCGGCCCACGCGCAACGAGCTGCGGCGCTAGCCCGAGAATTCATGAATGACGCCAACCAGATGAACGACGACCTAGGCAGACAAGACCCGCTGAAAACGGAACTGCCGCCGTCGGCGAAAGCGGTGGCCCGGGTTAACCAGGAGTTCGGCGACGAGATGGCCGCCCTGGCACGCGCCTGCCCCACCCATGCGGCATAGGCGCTTTCGTCCCGATGTATGACCCACTGTTGCGGCTAGAAGTGGCTCGGGTGTGGGGAGCTCCGTGAATGTCGCGACCGTATGCGTACTCGTCGCCATGTTCGATCACCCCGAGGTGGTCGGCGGGAAGTGTGCGACTAGTACGCCAAAGTTCGACTAGTGATTGGGTGCTCCTAGCTCGGTGGCCAGCGTCTGTTGGGTGGCCGCCCACGACGCCAAGAGCGCCAGATTATCAGCGGTCGGCGTGCCCGCGGGCGCGGTGTAGACGTTGAGGTGCAGGCCGGGGTCGGCGGGCAGTTCGAGGGACTCGACGTCCAAGTCGAGCTGGCCCACGATCGGATGGCGCAACCGCTTGCGCCCGGACCGGTGCAGCCGCACGTCCTGAGAAGCCCACCGCTGCCGGAATAGGTCACTGCGCGTTGATAATTCGCCGACGAGGGCGATCAGCTGCTCGTCGTGCGGATTGCGGCCGGCTTGCATGCGTAGCTTCGCGGCCACGTCACCGGCAATTGTGTCGTAGTCGACGAAGAAATCTCTGGCCGCTTCGGGAGCCAGATACACGAACCGCGCCGTGTTCGCGGGTCGGTGCGGGTCGGCCAGCACCGGTGAATACAGCGCGCGCCCGAGCTGGTTCATGGCCACCACGTCATAACGTCCGTTACCGATCGAGGCCGGCGCATCGGAGATCGCGTCGAGCACCTGCTGCAGTGACGAGCGGACCCTCACGGCGGGCCTGCGCCGGCGCGGGCCGCCGGTCGCCGCGAAATGGCGCGCGAGGTGGAACAGGTGGTCGCGCTCGGCCTCGTCGAGTTGCAAGGCCGAGGCCAACGCGTCGAGCACACCATCGGAGGCACTGGCGAGGCCGCCGCGCTCCATGCGCACGTAGTAGTCGACCGATACCCCCGCCAGTAGCGCTACCTCTTCGCGACGTAGACCTTTGACCCGACGATTGCCGCCGTATGCGGGCAGGCCCGCCTGTTCGGGCGTGATGCGGGCGCGACGAGAGCTGAGAAACTCCCGGATATCGGTGCGAAGGTCCGTCGTGGCCATCCCTTCACCGTAGGTCCGTCCCGCAGTCTATGGGAGGCACTGCTGGTACCCCTACGACCGCGTAAGACCCGACTTGGAGACCGCCTAGGGCGTACCCGTTGCGGTCGTCGCGATGCCGCCGTCGACCGGAATGATGGTTCCCGTGAGGTAGGACCCAGCCCGGCTGGCGAGAAACACGGCGACACCCGCCATGTCATCGTCGTGGCCGAGCCGGCGCAGAGGCGCCGCCGCCGCGATCGTGTCACCGATGGCATCGAGCGTGGACGCCATCATCTGCGAAGGGAACACTCCCGGTGCGACCGCGTTCACCGTGATGTGCTGTGGGCCCAACTCTCTGGCAAGCACTCTGGTGAGTTGATGCAGTGCCGCCTTGCTACTGGCGTACGAATAGTTGGGCGACTGGGCGACGTGGATGGCGGCGATACTGCCGACGTTGATGATCCGCGCGGGATCATCGGCAGTGCCCGCCTCGCGCAGTGCGGGGAGCAGCGCCTGCACCAGCCAGAACGGTGACTTGAGGTTGAGGTCGATCACTGAGTCCCAGGCCTCGTCCGGGAACGTTTCTAGCGGCTCGCGCCACATCGCTCCCGCGTTGTTGACGAGGATGTCCAAGTGTGAGTCGGTCGTGACCAGATCCGCTAGGCGCTGACATTCGTCGTGCCTGGACAGGTCGGCGGGGATTGCTTGGATGTCACCGAATTCGGACAGCCGATGCTGTGCCTCCGCGCACGCATCTGCGTTGCGTGAGCTGATGACGACGCGGGCGCCCGCCTGCAGAAGGCCGCGCGCGATCATCATCCCAATGCCTCTGGTGCCGCCGGTTACAAGGGCGTACTTCCCGCTCAGATCGAAAAGCTCGATATGAGTCCTTAATTGGTTGTCTTCCATTGGTCTGTGTCCCTTCTGTTGTGGCGGAATGCGCCAACACGCGCATTCGGTGCAGCCGAGTAGAACTAGTGGAGGCAAAACTGCGGACACCTGGTACGGGCTCTCGGGGCGGCCGCACTGCGCGCTCCTGTCGATCTGCAGCGTGCAAACCGCGCAACTCGTGGGTTCGGACCGTCGCCGCGAGGGCGGTGGCCTACATCGGGAGGCCCTGAAAAGTTCCAGTGATGCAAACCCAGATTCATTGCTTTCTTATCGGTCTGGCTGGGAGCCGACTGAACAAGGGTGACAGGCGACTTGGACGCCTGGGAGACCCTAGTGATACAGGTACTGGGAGGGCCGCCCTTGCCTGGTGTGCTGACTCGGTGTGCCCCAATCCTTCCGTCACGATCTGTTTGTGAGTTGCTTGTCGTCGGTGGCCTCGTGGTTCGTCCACCAAGTAGTGGCCAGGTGTGGACCTGACACCGATGTCCGTCTTCCGCTGTAGCCCAGGGATTTCCAGTTCTCGGGCGAACATGCAGTCGATGGTTGACGCGAACTTCTACCTGGTGGCTTACAGTGTGAATCACTCGATCGCGGGAGCGCCCGCGAGGGCGACCGCCGGGAGGAACGTCTGTGCCCACCATTACTACCTCGGACGGTGTCGAGATCTTCTTCAAGGACTGGGGCTCTGGCCAGCCGATCGTGTTCAGTCATGGCTGGCCGCTGACGGCCGACGACTGGGACGCGCAGATGATGTTCTTCCTGCAGCACGGCTATCGGGTGATTGCCCACGACCGGCGCGGGCACGGTCGATCCGAGCAGGTCGGGACCGGCAATGACATCCAGCACTGGGTGGCCGATCTCGCGGCGCTGACCGAGCAGCTCGATCTGCGCGAAGCGGTCCATATCGGGCATTCCACCGGCGGTGCTGAAGTGGCCTGCTACGTGGCGCGCCACCAGGAGCGCGTCGCCAAGGCGGTACTGGTGTCCTCCCCGACGCCGAGCATGATGCAGACCGACAACAATCCGGGCGGTCAACCCCAAGAGTGGTTCGACGCGGTGCGCGCGGGTGTCTTGGGGAATCGGTCGGAGTTCTTCCGTGCGGTGCCAGAGGGGCCGTTCTACGGGTTCAACCGCCCGGGTGCGGCGGCATCCGAGGCGGTCATCGCGAACTGGTGGCGTCAGGGCATGTCCGGCAGCGCCCAGGCTCACTACGAGACAGTGGCGTCATGGCTGCAGGACTACACCGAGGATCTGCGGAAGATCACCGTTCCCGTCCTGGTGATGCACGGCGATGACGATCAGATCGTTCCGTTCGCCAGCGCGGTGCCCCGAGCGGTCGACCTCCTTCAAAACGCTGCGTTGAAGACCTACGCCGGCTACCCGCACGGCATGCTGACCACCCACGCCGATGTCCTCAACCCGGACCTGCTCGCGTTCATCGCGTCCTGAAACGACAGTGCTGGAACAGGTGGACTCAATCGCCGGCCGGGAGTCGACGGGAAGTAGCCGCCAGGGCTTCGCTTCCGATTGCCGATAAACGATCGCGGCGGCGACCGCTGGCCCCCGACTGTCCGCAGTCGAGCGGGATGCGAGCTCGGGCCGACGCGCGCCAACCGAATCGGCTAGGACGCGACCACGTCAGCGAGGTCGGTAGCCCGACCGAACAGATGGCCTTGCGCCAGACCACATCCGGCCATGAAGACCGTCTCAGCCTGTTCGGCGGTTTCGATTCCTTCAGCAATGACGTTGAGGCCCAAGGCTTCGCAGAGCCCGATGACCGAGCGATACAGCGTGAGGTTACGTCCTGGCTCGACGCCCATCGCCAGCCCGCGGTCGAGTTTCACAATCTGCACCGGCAACTCGTGCCAATAGGTCAGCGAGTTGTATCCGGCGCCGAAGTCATCCAAGGCCACTCTGATGCCCAGGGCATTCAGTCGTCTGATGGCCGCCGCTGCGTCGGCGAGATCCACAATGGGAACCGTCTCGGTGATCTCTAGGACGACTCGTTGCGGCGGCAACCCGTGCCGGGCAAGCGTGCTGCTGATGACCCGTTCGAAATCGACGCTGCCCAAACGCGCGGCGCCGATATTGATA
This sequence comes from Mycobacterium sp. 852014-52450_SCH5900713, assembly GCF_001667075.1. Taxonomy (GTDB): domain Bacteria; phylum Actinomycetota; class Actinomycetes; order Mycobacteriales; family Mycobacteriaceae; genus Mycobacterium. Next base: position 161,685 of record NZ_LZIL01000032.1, read on the forward strand.
TGAACGTCCAGGCCAAGGCCGGACGATTGGATGTCCGCGCAGGCCCGATCGAGTACCAGGGCATCGAGTTCTGCCCCCATGCCGTTAGCTTCGGCCAGGGAAACGAAGGTCTGGGGCGGAATCTGTATGCCGCTCGGTGTGGTCCAGCGGGCAAGCGCCTCGACGGCGACCGGGTTGCCCTGTGGCAGGCCGACGATGGGTTGGTATTTCAGCCGAAAGCCCTGTGGAGTACCACCTTTCGCCTGCCGAAGCGCGGTCGGAAAATCCTCGGCCACAGTGAATGCCGGCCGGTAGACCACCGCGGTGTCCTTGCCCAGCCGCTTTCCGGTGTACATCGAGATGTCGGCCTGCCTGAGTAGATCATCGGAGGTCCGAGGCAGGCCGTCACATCCGGGACTGACCAGGCCCATGCTGGCGCGCACTCGGACCGACGTGCCATGTAGCGAGAACGGGCTGCGAAGCGCCACCCGCAGTTGGTCGGCGACCAGTTCGGGTGTCTCCACGACACCCGTGATGAGGATGGCGAACTCGTCTCCGCCGACACGAGCCAGTGTGTCGTCGGCGCCAAGGCAACTCCTGAGCCGCGCGCTGATCGCGCATAACAGTTCGTCACCGGCGGCGTGCCCGAATCGGTCGTTGACCTCTTTGAAATCGTCGATGTCGACGAAGATCAGCACGAACGGTCCGTCGCGTATCGCATCGTCCAGCCGCTGCGCCAAGAACAATCGATTGGGTAGGTGGGTCAACGGGTCGTGATGAGCCTGATGCGCGAGGCGGCGTTTGGCGTCGATGAGCTGCTCGGTGAGCGTCCTCTGCACGCGCATCGCCACCAGGTACCGGGTCGAAACGAGCACGGCCATCGCAACGTAGGTGCCGATGAAGATGGGGTCGACCCGGCGTCCGATGAGCTCGTGGAAGGTGACGAGCGCGGTACTGCCCATGAATCCCACGTACGGCAGGGTGAGCTGCGCCCAATTGGTCGGCATTTCTTCGTCGTGCTCGGGGCGGGCGCGTGCTGGAAAATCCACCAGACTCCATGCGATCAGCAGCGGAGCCATGACGAATCCGGTGCCGATCCACAAGTCCAGCTGGGTCACCCCGACGCTGCGAAGGTAAGCGAGCAGCCGGTCTGAAGACGTCAGGGTGATCACAGCGGCGGCAAGCAGCATGTAATTCGTCCGGCCCGGTCGATACGGCGGATACCACATCGCCAGCAGAAGGGCACTCACCACCACGACGAGTTCGACTGCCTCAATGCCGGTTACGACTGCGGTGTTGGTCGACCTCGGCAGCGCGGCTCCGTGCATGGCCCCCAGCCGGGCGACATAGACCAGGTGGAAGAACGCGAGTGTCGCCAACAATCCATCAAGGCCGGTGGTAATTAAGCTCTGCCGTCCCCCCATCCACGTTCGCGTCAGAGCTCGGTGGCCGGACCGGACCAGCAGAAGTATCGCCGCACCGAACAGCAGTCCGGCAACGAAATAGCCGATGACCGCTGACGTTGGCGCGGTCGCGTCGCTATTGGCCGCCCGGGGTCGCTGAGAGAGGGCCTCAGCTGTCAGAAAGGTGGCGATGGCCGCCAGAAGGGTCACTCGCCACCACCGCGCCAGGCCGGCCACCCGCCGAACGACAAGCAGCCCGGCGAGCAGCGCCACGACGCACAACACTGCTTCGAGAACGAACTGCGCCCGCTGTGCCGTCGCCACCCCCCACAACCCGAGCGCGTTGAATTCTGCCGCAGCAACGACGACTGCAGACAGCCAATAACCCATGCGGCGGCTCAGAAACCGCAACGCGCCCCCTCCAGCCCGCCGGTATGACGTGTAAATCTTGGCAGAACAGGGCGGTACCGGGACCGTTATCGCTCACGCCGGAGAAACGTCAGCGCCTTTTCAGCAAAGCGGATGCGGAATCGTCTGGAGGCCTGTCAGTTTATGAAGCGTCCATCCCCGACCACGTCTTGGAGCCGTACACGTTGCCGAGCATGATTGATCGGAAGGTCTTGGGCGATGCCGCACACAGTGAGGTCAGCTCCAGATTCCCGCGATCTCCCCGCTGCGGGAAAGACTCTCGCTGAAAAGTTCTACGCCCCAGTGCTATTCGCGCGGAATACCGAGTACGCAGTCTTCCCCATCACGAACGCCGAGCGGTACGCGGCGTACCTCGCGGGCGCCTGCACGTCCGCGCACGCGGCGAGACGACTAGGCCGCGCACTGAAACCGTCAATGCGCGCTGGGAAGGTGCGTCTCGCAAAATCACCGGATCTGCCGTTGCAATCCTGCCAAGGCGCCGGAGTCGCCTTGGCTATACGGCGGTTGCCTCGATGATGCTGAGCGGCGACACGGTGTCGACGACGCGATTCAACCGGAAACCGGCTCGGTCGAACAGCCGGCCGTACTCTTCTGCGGTGCGTTCGCGTGCGCCGGCGACGACCAGCATCTCGATGTCCACCCATTTGCCGTGGAAGTCCCGGTCGTGGTCGGGAATGACGAACTCGCAGAGCAACAGGCGCGCGCCGGTGCGGGTCGCGGCGCGGACGTTTTTCAGGATGCGGACCGCGTCTTCCTCGGGCCAGTCGTGGATGACGTTTTTGAGCACATATGCGTCGCCCCCCTGCGGCACGGAATCGAAGAACGAGCCCTCTTCGATCCGGGCGCGGTCATCGACACCGTACTTGCGAAACAACTCAGGGGCCCCGGCTACGACCTCCGGAAGATCGAACAGCACGCCGCGCGAATTCGGAGCCGTCTCGAGGATCGCCGCCAGCAGCCGACCGTGTCCGCCGCCCACATCGACAATCGTGCCGAACGCACCGAAGTCGTAGGCGGCGGTCAAGGGCACGGTAGAAAACTCGGACACATTGGTCATGGCAGAGTTGAAGATCCCACCCAACTCCGCTTCGTCGGCCAGGTATTCGAAGGCCGGTTTGCCGCGAAGCTTTGGGAGCACCGGGTTCCCGGTGCGAATCGCGTCGGTCAGGTGGCTCCAGTGCTCGCGATGCTGAGGTGAGCCGACCCACCGCGCCATTCCGGCCATTGAGACCGGCGCGTCGGTGCGCAGCGTGTCCGCTAGTGGCGTGAGTGCGTAACGCCCGTCGCTGCCCAGGCGGAAAATCCCTATGCCGATCAACGCTCGCATCAGTCGCCTCAGGGCGTCGGCATCGGCACCGACCCGGTCAGCCAGTTGCTCGCCCGACAGTGGGCCATCCGCCAGGGCATCCGCTACCCCAAGATCCGCCGCGGACGTGATCGCCTGGGCCACCCATGCGTTCAGAATCAATTCCATCATCACTGCGGCAGGCGGCGCGGAGCGCTGGCGCAGGCGCGACAAGTGGTGGCGGGTCCGTTCAACGGCTCGCGCGACCTTGACCGGCGGAACCTTAGACGTCAAGTGACTCCCCTTCTCGTTCATGGCTCGGTTCTTTCAGGCGCGCAGGCAGGAAGGACAGGGCCGCCGTTGCTGACGGCATCAGCGCACACACTAATGCGCCTAACGCTCGCCTGAGCGCTCCTGCTGCGCGGCCGATAAAACTGTCCGCACAGGAACTATGCCTGCGGACCCGCAGTATTTCAATAGTGGTTGAAATAATTGGCCGTTCCATCTAAAGTTCTGACGAGGGGCCGGATGAACGGAGTTGCCATGTCACGTCTAGTCACGAAGGTCGTCGTTGCGACGATCCTCGCATTTACCGCCGCAACAGCTACCGGCTGCGTTCCCGCGGCCACTGTGGGTCCACCCCTCGGGGTCGCTGCGGGTTAAAGCTCTTGCAGTGCAATAGGTTCGATGATCAGGGTGGATGACGCGGTCGCGTTCCTCCTCCCTTAGGGCACGAGCAGGAACGCACTGGTGATGAGCATGACGGCGGCGGTGGCGCCGTGGACTCCCCACGCTACCGACTTCGAGCCGCCGTTGCGGAGCACGATGGTCGCGTCGCCAATCGGAATGATGCTGGCGGCCAACATCACCCAGCCGACCAGGTGGGTCGCGCCCGCGATCATCAGGATGATGACGAAGAGCCCACTGGCGGTGTCGCGCACGCCCTTGACGCTCAGGTACGCGCCCACCCCCGGTCGGTCCAGATCGGGGAGCACGCCGTAGCCGGCGGCGGCGACGCGCGGCGCGACGAGGAAACGTGTGCCGATGAAGATGATGCCCGCGGCTAGGAGTCCGGCGAGCGTGTAGCCGATGGTCGTGGTCACGGTCATGTCGCGCGCTCCTTGGGTCGTTTGTCAATCGGTGAAAACGGCGTCGGGTCAAGCGGTGTCGTCTGAACGTCGACGATGTCGCCAACGTCGAATCCGGTCATGTCGTCGGCGAATTCCGGGCTGGTCATGCCTGAGGTGATCGCAGCGTGTAGATCCTGAGCTGGAACATCGAACCTGTCCCCCTTCGGTTGAAGTCGGCTGGCTCGGTGGCACGTCAGATCATCAGCTCCACGCATAGCGCGGCCACTGCCATACCCTGGAGGGTCGCGCGGGCGCCGATGATCGAGTCCCACTTCTCTTGCAGCGCACGCGCTTCTGGTAATCGCCGGCTAAGGTGCGCAGCCGCTGTCAGTTGCCGATTGATTGGTGCGCTCACCTTCGTGTACAGCGCAAGCCAGACCAACAGCAGGACCAGCGCGACGCCCGCCGCGATCGCCTGTGCCCAATGCGCTGCCACCGTGGCGAGCATCGCACTCGCCGCAGCGGCAACAACCCCGAGCACCCCCGGCACAGGCATGCGCCGGTCTGCGTATTGGTGCACGCGTCCCATGACCACGACCACGGCATCGTCGTCGACCAACGCCAAGGCCGGTCGCAGCACGATCGCACAGAACACGTCGGTCCCGTAGACCACTGCGGTAGCCAGGACCGCGATGAGTGCAGCGGCACGGACGATGACGTCCAAAACCATGTCGTAACTCCCCTCATGCCGTACTGCTAGCAACGCTAACCCCTATGCATATCGGTGTCAATAGCGGTGCTAGCAGTTATATCGCCGCTACCATATGCGGTACCGCGGTGAGCGATCGTCGTGAGCGACCATGTCAACGCCGCCCTCGACGCCGGATAGGCCACCCCGGGATAGACGTCCGCCGGGGCGGGCGCTCCCCCGGTCGACAGATGCCGCGGAAGGGATTGGAGCGGAGCTTAATGTACGTGCGAAAGGAGCTGTGCCCAAACGTATTTAGGCGAGAAAATCAGCTTGCGACCGGATAGGTCCTAGATCCGACAACAGAGTCAACTCCGCGTGAATCGTGCGGCCGAACTTGCGCCGCATGAGCCGGTGAGCGGACGGCACCAGCACGCCATGCAGAAAAGGATATTTCTGCCGCAGCAGGCGTGCCGCCTTCTGATATTCAGCCCCCTCTAGCAGACGCACGCGGCCAGGCAGCGCGGTTCCCGTCGGTTTCCCCGATGCCGTCGCCGGGCCGAATTCAACGCTCGGGTTACGGCGAATCCGGCGCACTTTGACCGCCCGTTCGAAACTTCGAAAGTAGGCGCGATCTCCTTCCACCGCGATGCTGATCGGGCTCGAGCCCGGAGTGCCATCCTTGCGAAAGGTGGTGAGCGCGATGGTCTTCTGGCGCACGAAGGGCACCAACGTCGGGTTGGCTGCCGTGCCAACGGAGCCCAGAACGTAGCCGAGTTGGCGCAACCGCAGCCCGAATGCCAGGGCCAGCGCAACTGACACCACTCCGAGAACCCACGCTTGCGCGGCCGAACCACCCACGTCGAGGTCCACGACGTGGTTCACCGTGTGCACGGTGTTCGCCGCAATGAATCCCGCGAGCGCCGTGGCCAACGCGTCCGCCCAGATCAGCGCGAGGAGCAGGGTGACGCCAAGGCCCAACTGGAACGCGCCCACGTCATGCAGGAAGTGCCGATGGGCATCGAATCCGACGGCATCGGCGAACGAATTCGGATCGACTAGGCACCAGATCCCGATCCCAGAGGTGGTTGCCCCCACGGCCGCTGTCACCGCGACCAGGTAGATCTGTGCGCCCGTACTCAAGCGATTCATCATGGCGCCCTTCCGACGATGCTTCCTTACTGCTCCTAATCGCTAGACGGAATTGGGCATCAATATGTGACGAGGCGGGCGACGGCGCCGGCGGGGGCCCAGGCCTGCGTCGCGCCGTGCGACACTCAACGGCTCACGCGGAAACGTTTGAGCCGTGCTGTGGTTCCGGATATCAACTCGACCCGACTCCTTGGCAATCGCAGGTGGGCTGCCAGTAGCCGGGTCACGGCGTCGTTGGCCTTGCCGTCAACCGCAGGTTCCCGAACGTAGACGGTCAGCTCACCGTCAGGACCGACCTCAACGAGGGGCCCCTTGCGACTGCCGGGCTTGACCCTGACGACGACGGAGTCGTTCATGCCGCGCAAGGCTACCGGCCGGGTATGCGCTCCGCTGCCGGTTCCTGGTGGCGCCCTGCCATAGCTGATGTAGGAAGAGGCCACGCTCTGATCTGCGTCGCTAGGTCAAGATCACCGCGGCAGCGACGCTCCGATGAATTCCGGACACTTCGGCAGTCAGACCTTTCGGGACGAAGAAATCGAAGCAAAGGTGGATCCCATGTCACCCAAAGCCACGGCCCTGCCGCGGGTCGTCGATCAACAGACGTGGCGCGACGCGCTCGATGAATTGCGCAAAAGGGAGAAGGCCGCCACTCGAGAATTGGACGCGGTCGCCGCCCAACGCCGGCGGCTGCCGATGGTCGAAGTGCCCGACTACACCCTGATCGGGGCTGATGGCCCGATCCGCCTGGCCGACGTGTTCGCCGGCCGCTCCCAGCTCATCGTGTACCACCACATGTGGTCAGACGGCGCGGAGTGGCAATGCCCCGGGTGCACGGGCTTCACGTCGCAGTTCACCCGTCTGGAGTTCCTCGACAATTACGACGCCCGGTTCGTCATCGTCACCAACGGACCGATCGAGGAAGCGCTCGCCTACAAGCGAAAGGTCGGCAACCGGATGGAGTGGTACTCGTCGTCGCAGAGCCCCTTCGCCACCGACATGGATGCTCCGCCCGGCGGCGGTTTTGGCGTCAACGTATTCCTGCGCGACGGGGACACGGTGTACAGGACTTGGCATACCAATGGGCGGGGCACCGAGCAGCTCAGTCACTCCTTTGGTCTGATCGACATCCTGCCCTGGGGCCGGCAGGAGGAATGGCTCGATTCGCCCGAAGGGTGGCCCTCTCGCCCCACGTACTCGGGTTGGCTCGACTCCCCCGGTATCGCAGCCGCCTACGGGCCCGCCAGTGAGGACATCGAATGAGCTCAACCGCAGAACGTTACGTCGTCACCCGCACCATCGCCGCGACGCCGGCCGAGATCTTCGCGGTCCTCGTCGACCCGGCGCGGCACCAGAACACCGAGCCCACTGACTGGGTCCGTGACTCGGTGGACACCGCGCCCATCACCCGCGCGGGACAGATGTTCGCGATGAACATGTACCTCGACCGGGCCGGCGGCGACTATGTCACCCACAACCTGGTCAATGTTTTCGACACGGACCGTGCCATCGGTTGGATGCCGGGCGTGCTCGACGAGGCGGGCAACCACAATCCCGGTGGTTGGTTCTGGCGCTATGACCTCGCACCTAACGGGAACCACACCGATGTGACGCTCACTTATGACTGGAGCGGCACACCGCAGGAGTTCCGCGACCGAGTCGGCGATATGCCGATTTTCGGTGAGGACTACCTAGCCGCGTCGCTGGCCACTCTGGAGCGATCGGTCGCGAACTAAGCTGTCGTTTGGGAGACGACGACTATTGCGCCGCGAATGTGGAGATGCCAGAGACTCGCGGAATCTCGGAAGCGGGCAGCGGTCGGCAGAAGAAGTTCCCTTGTACGGCGTCGCAACCGTAGTCCTTGAGTCGTTGGGCCGTGGCGAGGTCCTCGACGCCTTCGGCAACGGTCGCGATGCCGAACGCAGATGCCAACTCGATGACCGAGTGCGTAATGATTGCGGCTCGGTCGTCGTGCAGGATCGGCGCGATGAACTCGCGGCCGAGTTTGACTTCATCGACCGGTAGCTCGCGCAGATAGGTCAGAGTGGCGTAGCCGCTGCCGAAGTCGTCGATCGCCACCCGGATGCCGTTCTCCCGGAGACGATCCAGCACCGTGCGGGCCTTGGCCAGGTCGGCCACCACCAAATCCTCGGTGATCTCAATCGTGAGAGAACCAGGAGACATTGCGTATGTGTGGAGCACCGACATGATGCGGTCGGGCAGCGCATCCTTGTCGAGCGAGGGCGCCGCCAGGTTGATCGCGACCGGGATCGCTGCACCTTCCGCGTGCCAAGCGGCAGCGTCGGCGACGGCGCGCGACAACACCAGATCGGTGAGCGCATGCATCAGCCCGTGCTCGCGAACCAGGGGCAAAAACTGGGCGGGCTTCAGCACGCCAAAGCGCGGGTGCTGCCACCGGACGAGCGCCTCTACTCCGCGCACCGAGCCGGTCATCAAGCCGAATTTCGGCTGGTAGAGCAGGGTCAGCGAGCCGTTCTCAATGGCGCGCCGCAGTTCGCCGAGCAACTGCAGTCGCGCGATGGCACTGTCGTAGGCCGGCGCCCCGCCAAGTTGATCGTCCATCTCGGGTGTGAACGTCCGAACATTGGCCGAGTTCGCCTGCCGGGCGACGGATCGTGCCGCATCGGCCTGTCTGAGGAGTTCACCCGGCGTTGGGGCGGCGACGAGCCCTGAATTAGCCGAAGCCACACCGATACTCACGCGCACGTCCAGGCGGTGATCCTCAATGTCGATGGGTTCCTGGAAAGATCGTGCAAGCCCGTTGGCAACCTGCACTGCCGCGTCGGGACGGTCTTCGACCAGAATCGCGAATTCGTCCCCGCTCATCCGCGCAACGGTGTGAATGTCGTTGGTATTGGCTTGGATCCGCTGGCCAACGGCGCGCAGGAGCTCGTCGCCCACGTCATAACCCAGCGTGTCGTTCACCAGCTTGAAATCGTCGACGCCCACCGTGAGCACGCTGACCGGCACGCTGTGCTGAACGTGTAAGCGCAGCGCGTGCGCCAGGCGATCATCAAATAGTTGCTGATTTGCCAACCCCGTTAGCGGGTCGCGTAGGGCGGCGTCAGACACCGCGACGAGCAGACGTTGCTTTCGGTCGAGCAGCAAGATGTGGCGGGCCAGGGTGGTAACGAAAAGCACCACGCAAACCAAGAAAATGAACGCCTCGCTCCGGTATGCAGGCCAAAAGTGCACGGCACCAACGACAATGGCGAGCAATACGGGCAGGTAGGGCAGCCACAACGACGCCCTCGAAGAGGGTTGCGAAAAACCGAGGTCGGGTTCCTGGCTGGGCTGAGAAGTGATTCCGGACAGCGCGACGAAGTACATTCCGCCTGCCCACCCAAGAACGACGAGGTCATTCGGCGCCTGGTCGGCGTAATCCTTTGCGACATGGATCACCCCGGTCGCTGCGATGATGCCCCACCCCAGCATCATCAGCGTGGGTGAAAGCTTGCGGTCCGCCTCGGCCTTCCTCACCACGACGAAGGTCGTGGCGACGAGGCCCACATACACGCCGGCCGCGGTGGCCAACAGGATCTCGGGAACGCTGACCGTCTGTGGTGAGTGCGCCCCGCGACCCACTGCCAGGATGACGAGAATGATCAATAGCGACGCGGTGACGAGGATGCCGTCAAGCAGGAGGCCGATCCCAAATCGCGCATCATCCCGGCTGGGAATTGCGACCGCGGTTGCCAGCGCGCACAGCGGCAAGATGAGGTAGCCGAAGTTGGCCGCCGAGAGGCCCGCGACCGGAAGACTGCCACCGACCGCGACGTAGCACCACACTGCTTGGCCGGCGGTCCAGCCGAGCAACCCGGTAGAAAGAACGGTCCACGCAAGGCGTTGGCGGCTTCGAGAACCGCGCGCGGCACTGGCTGAACATGCGAGTGCAAAGACGCCTGCAATGACGGAGCCTGCCGGGGCGACTAGCCCGCGCCCCGAGTCGCCGGTCGAGATGAACAGCATCGTCGCGAACGCGAGGAGCCCGATAGTTGCCAACACGACCACCACAACGCGGCTTCGTGTCAGAGACAACATTCCCCTCAATCTGCCGGGTGCGGTTCGCAAGCAGGATAAGACACACCGCAAAAGTAGTTGTGCAAATTTGCTTACCTGTTTCTCGGCCATTACGGCGCTGAACGGGAGCAGGACACCGCACCAGGTCCAATGGCCAGGGAAGCCTCCCTTTGAGAGGGTGGGCGTATGAACGAGACCCGAAACCGCGTACTCCTGCCCACTTTCGCCGCATTGCGGTTTGCGACAGGCCTGAGCGCATGGCTTGCTCCCAAAAAGACAGCGGCTCTGATCGGCCTGGGTTCTGACCGTCAACAGCCGCTGACCACTCAACTGTTCGGTTCTCGCGAACTAACGCTGGCCATTGCCATCATGGACACCGCCTCACCTCGGCTGCGCACGCGCGCTCTGCAACTGGGCCTTTTAGTCGACACCTTGGACGTCGTCGCAGCCGTCCACGGCCTGCGGCGCCAGACGTTGTCGCCGGCTGGCGCGATCGCATGCGGGGGTGGCGCGGCGCTCTTCGCCGGTCTCGGTGTGGCTGCGCTGACCGGCTAAAGACGGCAAGCGCGACAGTGACTGAGAACGCGGACCCGCCCTCGGGGTTTTCGCTATTGTTCATGTCTGCGGCCGTGCTACCGCCAAGAAGAATGGAAGGGAATCGAATGCCCTCACCTCGTTGGCTGGCCACCCTCACCATCCCCGTGATGGCCGGAGCTGCCCTGGTTAGCAGCGCCGCACTTGCGGCTGCCACCCCACAAGACGACGCATACCTCGCACAACTGCGCGCCGTCGGGCTCAGCTGGCCGCCCCAGACGGAAGAGGCGCTCATCGGGGAGGCGCACCTCATCTGCTACGACCTCACCTGGGGTTGGACGCCACAACAAATTGCCGACGACGTTCACGCCCACTTGAACGCGAGGGGCGTGACGTTGTTGGACGTCGGCACCATGGTCGACGCTGCGCACTCGACCTATTGCCCCGGCAACGTGTGCGACGCCCCCAGCCTCTGCACCTGACGGGTAGGCGCAGGGCTACCGCCGAGGGACAAGTCAACTGGCTGTAGCGTGACGGCCGTGAAGTCCTCCCTGGTGTATTCCTCCGTCGCGGCCTGCGTCGCGGCAACCGTTGTGACCCTCGTCGGATCCGGCACGGCAACCGCGGCCGGCTCGTGCCCGACAGCACCCGCACAGAATGGTGGAACGCCGGACTGGACGCTGGCGGGAAGCACCGGCAGCGTGGCGGTTACCGGATCCACGGATACGACGGCACCGCGCGTGGACGTGACGGTACCGTTCAGCGTGACCCAGACCCAGGTCCACACGCTGCACGCGGGAGACGGACCTGTGGTCCCCGCCGCGGCCAGGGTTTCCGTCTGCTACATGGGCGTCAACGGACGTGATGGGTCGGTGTTCGACAACAGCTACGAACGGGGCGCCCCGGTTGACTTCCCGCTCAACGGCGTCGTGCCCGGATTCCAGAAGGCCATCGCGGGGCAAAAGGTCGGATCGACGGTGGGCGTCGCGATGACTTCCGCGGATGGATACCCCAACGGCCAACCCAGCGCTGGAATCCGGCCGGGCGACTCGCTCGTGTTCGCGATCAAGATCCTCAGCGCATCCGGCTAGCTCCGCGCACCAAATCCCCTGTCGCTCAACTGCTCAGCGGCACAAACATGAGCGCCGGATCAATGCCGAGCTGCTGAGCGACATGGGTGGTATCCCAATACTCGCGCCAGGAAGTGATCGAGCCGTCGCGGACACCGAAGAACGCCGTGACGTAGAACGTGACGGCGACACCGTTCATGGCATTCACATCGACGCGCTCGACGACGACGGTGTCACCGTCGGACAAGACGGTGTGGATCTCGCTCGGCGTTGACGCCCGGCACCCGTCGTCGCCGTCGCGCGAAGCGGCCTACATGGGTCCGGGAAGCTCGCCAAGGTCGGAGAGTTCGGCGTGGACAGAGGTGATAGCCGCCCGGTACTGCTCCTCGGTCAGCGTTTTGGCGTAGTAGCGGTTCATCCGCAGCTGGTATTGCAGATCCCGCAGTTGCCGGACGCGGTTCAGCCTGGCGATGTCGCCCTGGGAGAACTTCAATTGCTCAGCCGTGATCTGGCCGGCCATGACTTGTTCGATCGGCGAGAGCCGATAACCGCAGCCGGCGAGGTATTCGAAGTAGGGCTTGAGATATGGGCGTCCGCCGGCCTGCCAGCTGCCGTAGGCCGTATGCCATTCGAACGCCGCAACCACCATCGCCAGGGTCACCATCGCCGGGCGGGCGTCGATATCGATTGTCGAGCTGAGGCTTTCGTATCGCGCTTCGTCGGACCCCAGCAGTTGCGCGGCCACATCCATGCTGGCTGGGCAGTGTAGGTCGGCCAAGTAGTGGAAATTGCGGGCAATGAAAATGTCGGTCCCGGCGGGTGGCGTGCTCCCCGCGATGATGTTTGCGCGAATCCAGTTGCGGCGAGCCGCAGCGACCTCGGCGGCGCGACGATCCAGCTCGCGCGTGAAGACCCAGTCCGTATTGGCTTGTGCCTCGGCCTCGGATTGCAGCTTGGTCGGCTGGGCGCCGGTATAGGCGGGGCCGGCCGTCACCTCGCTCAGCGCGAGCGGCCGTCCCATGTCCCGGGTCAGGTACCGGGCGTACACATCAAGATCGGGCACCTTTGCCAACCGGGCAAGATCGCCCAATGTTGTGTTACCGGCCGTCAATCGGCAGATCTGATCCTCTTGCCTGAGGTCATCGCGCGTGTAGATAATGCCGAGGTCGCGTCGGCGTACCCGGTCACCGGTATTGACGTCGACAAGCCACCCGGCCGGTCCGGCAATCCCCGGCACGTAGCGGGAGACTTCGACGAGCAAATCGTCGACGGTGGCCGAGTCGGGGAAGACCCAGAAGACGCGATGGGACTCGACGTCGTCGCCCATCGCCACGCTGGCGCGATCCAACGTGATTTTTACCGTGTCGGCCATGCTGGGGATTATGTCCCGAGGTCAGGCGCGCACGCCATTCACTAGAAGTTGAGCCCCGAGAACATGATTCGGCTGGGATCGTACTTCTGGCGCACGGCGGTCAGCCGGGACAGGTTCGAGCTGAAGTATCGCGAGGCCGGTTGGTTCGCCTCGATGTAGTTCACGTAGCCGCCGACCGAGTACGGCTGAACGGCCTGGTGTGCAGTGTTGAGCCAGTTGGTCGCCGCCGCCGCGTCGCCGGTTTCGACGTACCACTGCACCAGCGCGTACTGGCGACGCCACGGGAAGGCGGTTGCCCCAGGCGCCACATCGGCGAGGGCGCCGTCCAGCGCATGCATGATGGCCAACATGCGGCCGGCTCCACGCGGAAAGGTGTCGACCGCCTTGGCGATGCCCTGGGCGGTGGCCGCGTTGACGACGGGCAGCACGTCGGATCCGCCGACGTATCCGAGCGGTGACGGGTTGAGGTTCCCGACGGCCAGGTACCGCACCAGGTCGAGATAGTTGAAGGTGTGGTTCTCGGTCCCAGTCGGTTGCACCCCAACGGCTTTGGTGATGGCCGCCCCTACGCTGCCCCCCGATCCGACCGGGCAGGTCGCCATGATGCGGCAATGCGTGCCCATTCCATCGACGGTGGCGTCCGCCAGCGCCCAGCTGTTCCGGTCGGCGGTGCGCAGCCAGTTCTGCCAGCCGACCAGTACTTGCGCTAACGCCTCGGGGGGAAAGTTGAGGTTCACCACGTCAAGATCCGTGGTGGGAAAGGTGGCGAAGGTCAGCGAAGTGGTCACGCCGAAGTTGCCGCCGCCACCACCGCGCAACGCCCAGAACAGGTCGGGATTGCTGGCGCTGGACGCGGTCACGGCCTGACCGCCGGGCAGCACTACCGACGCCGACAGCAATTGGTCACAGAGCAGCCCCGCGTGGCGCGAATTGGCGCCCAATCCCCCGCCCAGGGCGTGCCCGGACGCCCCGACCGACGGGCAGGTACCCGTCGGGATGCCGCGGCCGGCGCCTGCCAACGTCTGGTGCATCGCGTACAAGCTGGTCGCGGGCGTCACCGTGATGTTCCCCGTACCGGCGTCGTAATTGATTCCTCCGGGCAGCTGACGCAGGTCGAGCACCATGACGCCGTTCGCCGTGGAGGCGCCGATGTAGGAATGCCCGCCGCTGCGCGGCGCCACCTTCAGGTTGTGAGCGGCGGCGAACGCCATGGCCTTCTGCACGTCAGCCGGCGACGTCGGGGTCACGATGGCAGCGGGCGTCGAGCCGTTGTAGTTGGTGTTGAAAACCTGCTTGGCCGACCCGAAAGCGCCGTTGTCCGGTAGCAGCACTTGTCCACCGATGGCGGTGGACAGACCCTCCCACCCGGTGGGGTTGGGGGCGGCGGTGGCCCGGGCGGAGCCGAAAACCGCACCCGCGGCCAACGCTCCGGCGGTCCCCCGCAGGAACGTCTGGCGTGAGATTTCACGCGCCACCGTCGGGCTCCCGCGTCTGCCTCATGTCCGGCATTGTCAAACGCCTGACAACCAAAACCTCGGTGCCCCATGCCGTGTGACCGGATCGAAACCGATACGAGCCGCCCCGGTGATGCACCCGCCGAGTACGGCGGGCGCCGCCTCAAACGGACACGCCGCTCTGCGGCTCGTATTGTCTGCAGCATGATCGCCGCTTTGATGTGCACGCCCGGCCAGTCCAGTCGGTAGCCGGGGTTCAGGCGCGTGGGTCCTCTTGTGCTGGCGCTTGCGGGCCTGGCGTTTCTCGATTCGTTGAACGTCCTCAATCTGGGCGTCGTCTCGGCCGTCATTTTCGACAGCCGGTTGAATCGCCGGTCGCCGATTCCGGGTGCCCTGAGCTTCATCGCGGGCGTGTTCGCCGTCACAACCACATTCGGGCTGTGCACGGTACTGGGCCTCAGCTTCTTGACCCATGTCGTCCATTTCCACGTGACGCCGGCCATCCGTTTTCGAGGCGAGCTGGTGCTCGGCCTCGTGCTGACCGGCCTGGCGTACTTCCCGTTGACCGCCCAATCATCGGCTCCGGGCTGGGCGCTGGCGGCGATGCGCGAACGGCCATGGCTGCTCGGGTTTCTCGGATTGGCCGTCGGTAGCGGGCAGGCGCCAACCGCAATCCCCTATCTCACGGGCCTGGCCATGCTCGCCGCCCTGCACCCGAGGCCACCGTTCTGGCCCTTGGCGATCGTCGCCTATTGGGCGATCGCACTTTCCCCACCATTGCTGATCCTTGCCCTTTCGATGCGACGAACCATGCGCGCCAAGCGCATTCAGCGCAGGCTTGTCCGCGCCCTGACCCGCTACGGCCCGATGTCGGTCCGGCTGTTGTTCCTGGTCTTCGGAATCGGACTGGTGGCCGACGCGCTCGTCAATCACAGCGCCCTGTGGTGACGCGGCACTCTTTCTCATCTCTTGCATAGCGAGCCGCAATATCTTGTTGCGTGTGACTGATCGCCAAGAGCGCGCGACTTCCTTCGGCTCGATCGCCGAGCACTATGACGGGTTGCGCCCGCACCCCCCGCAGCAAGCCGTGGACTGGCTGGTGCCACCCCATTGCGGGGTGGCTGTCGACGTGGGCGCGGGCACCGGGCTGTTCACCCGCACACTCGTGGACAGGGTAGCGACGGTCATCGCCGTGGAACCCGATGCGCGCATGCGGGCCGTACTCACCGAGCGGTCTCCCGGGGTTCGTGCCATCGAAGGCACTGGGGAGTCGATTCCGCTTCCCGACCTTTCCGCCGACGCGGTGTTTGTTTCGTCGGCGTGGCACTGGATGGATCCCAACCGGGCCGTTCCGGAGATCGGCCGGGTACTGCGCGACGGCGGGCGGTTCGGCCTGATCTGGACCAGTCGAGATCGTGACGTGGATTGGGTGCGCGACCTCGACCTGCTGCCGGGCGAAGACACACCCGAGGCTGAATCGCCCGACCGCTTCCGCCGGCGCCACGAAAACGTTGTGCTCCCCGACCCGCAGATCTTCCACAACCTCGCCCGCGAAACATTCACGTTCGCGCGGACGATGAGCATCGACGACGTCGTCGCAATGGTGGGCACCTACAGCCGGGTGATCATCGCGTCTGCGGATGAGCGCGCCGAGCGACTCGCCAATGCCCGCGCTGCCCTGACTGAGCGATTCCCCCGGGCCGAAGCGATCGAGGTCCCGATGAAGTCCCGGTGCTGGCGCGCCGACCGGATCCCCCGCGGTGTCGGACGCTAGGCGCTACGCCTCAGGCCTGCGGGCCCTCCGACGGCGGCCAGTGCGATCCCGGCGACGCCTCGCCTGGTCCCTCGTATTCGCCACGTGCGAGCGGCACCCACCGCTCGCTCGGGGCGGGCTGCTCGGACGATGGGAAGTCCCGCAGCTGGCCCGACGGCTTGGCATCCCATTTAGCGAAGGTCAACGGCGTCTGCAGCCAGGTGTGCAGCAGGCAGTACGCCGCCTGCAGCGAATCCAGATGAGTGCGCTCCCAACCGTGGCTGCCGTCGAGCCCGAAGCCGACGAGCGCCGCGCGAGTGCCCGCGCCCGCCTCGATCGCCGCGGCGGCGTCGGAGCGGTAGAAGCGGAACACGTCCCGCGCACATGGGATTTCCTGCTCCTGCGCGAGCCGGCACAGCTTCCGGGTCAGGTGGTAATCGAACGGACCGTGCAGATCGGCCATCGGTATAGTCACGCCGTCCTCGA
The DNA here is from genome assembly GCF_001667075.1 of Mycobacterium sp. 852014-52450_SCH5900713. Taxonomy (GTDB): domain Bacteria; phylum Actinomycetota; class Actinomycetes; order Mycobacteriales; family Mycobacteriaceae; genus Mycobacterium. The sequence goes on from NZ_LZIL01000032.1 coordinate 178,398, forward strand.
TGGAGTGCTGGCCGGGTGCACACACCGCGTTGTCCACCGAGACCAATTCGGCGACGTCGGCGGGCAAGCCATGGCTCGCGCCGTGGCCGACCTCCTCGGTGATGGTGATCATGACCATGGTGCGGTGCGGCAGCACTAATTTGTTCTCGGCGAAATTCTTGGCAAGGGCCAGCGCGATCGCGACGCCGGCCTTACCGTCCAGGTGGCGGGAAACGATGTAGCCGTCGGCGGTCAGCTCGGGGCTGGCGATGAAGGCGACGAAGTCACCGATCTGCAGGCCCAGCCGGACCAAGTCCTCCCGCGAGGACACCTTGCGGTCGACGCGGACCTCGACGTGTTCCCAGTCGGTGGGCTGCAGGTCGATCTCGTCACCGAAGGCGTGCCCACTGGCCTTGAGCGGCATGACTGTGCCGGTGATGAATTCGTCGGGATCGTCGGAAAAGATCCGCACCCGGGCGCCCGCCGCGAACCGGGCCGAGAACGTGCCGACCGGAATGACCTCGAGACGGCCATTGTCTTTGAGCCGACGCACCATGCAGCCGATGGTGTCGGCGTGAACGACAAGCGCGCGGTCGATAGTCGCGGAGTCCCCTGGGAGTTCGGCGGTCAACGCGCCGCGGCGCGTCAACGAGAACGGCACCCCGAAGTCATCGAAGATGTCGCCGATCAGCTGCATCACCGCATCCGTGCGCCCCGCCGGACTCGGCGTCTGCAGCAGCGCGAGCAGCGTGTCAACCATCCACGTGCGGTCGGCCTCGGCCATGGCCGCGCTGTGACGCACGGTGTCTCCTCTCGAGTCGTCCGGAACCGCGTTCAACCTACCGCGTGGTCACCGTCGACTCACCGGTACGGGCGGGCGCCCGCGCCGAAACCGGGCACCCCTGTCCCCCCGCCATCACGGTAGAGCACGTGGTGTCCGGACGCCCGTTGGCGCAACCGGATTCGCTCGCGCAAAGGCGACGGGCTTAGCTGATCCAATGTTACGGGTTGACGTTGGGACACACCTGCTTGATCCAGGCGGTAAGCGCGTCCCGGTTGGCGTTGAGGTCGGGATCGTTGGGCTGCGCGCCGACGGTGGTGACGAAGTGCTCGATCGCGGCCTTGACCGATTCGGGCGGCCCGTACTTTTCCAGCGTGTCGGCGAACCTGCGCGCATCCTCGGGTTTCTGGGTCACCATCAAGTTGTCTTTGGTGAACGAAATGTCCAAGCAGGTGGATTGATCGAAGGAGCCGCCTTGCGTGGAGGACGAGGGTGGTGTCGTCGTCGGCGGTGCCGAGCTGGGCGCCTGGGAGCCCGAGGCCGCCGACGGGCTTGACGACGAGCCCGACGATGACGTGCCGTTCGAGCATCCCGCTGCGACGATCGCGATGGCGACGACTCCCGCGATCTTGGTTCGGTCCAGCCGCATCGGAGGCTCCTCTGTTCCAAGAATGGCGTTTGCTGAATGCACCTTACCGGCAACTGGCATACCCCCGGCGCGGTTTTAATTCGCATTTGAATCCGAGACGCGCTGCGGCGCCTGCGTCGGTGGACGGCACCGCCCGATTTTGTTGCCCTAGGAAACCCTTGATCTGCGAATGATTCCCGGTTGCGGGCCGCCGAGCGGGCCGATCCGTCGGTCTTGGCCCGGTCGGCGCGCTACGCGAGCGACATGAATCCCGAGTTTCGAACGACGGTTCATCGAACACTTTGCGACGAATCACGCAATTTGCTGTCCGAGCGGTTATGCTTCCGTCCACCTCGTTAGCTTGGTCGTGGATGCGTCTGGTCGCGCGGAGGCTTGCAGAGCTGAACGCGACCGTGAAAGGTGAGCAATACATGCGCCGACTGTCAGCCGCGATCTCGTTCGCGACCATCGGATTACTGGTTGCCGCGTGCGGCGGTAGCAATGAAGGTGGCCCCGGCTCGTCGACGACGACCTCGACGCGTCCGCCGGTCGCGCAGGCGGCGCTGTCGGGGCTCTTGCTCGGTTCGGCGGAGATCGACAGCGCGCTGGGTGTGACCGGATCGAAGAGCAAAGAAAAGAACGACAAGCTCCAAGACGACAACGCGAAGCAGCCTTGGCCCGCGGGCTGGAAATTCCCCGACGACTGCATCTATGCCATCGGCCCCGGTCAGGCTCCCGTCTATGCGGGTAGCGGTTACACCGCGGTCAGCGGCGACGACGAGGTCGCGTCCCTTCCCCCGAATTCCAATGAGCCGGATCCCGAGGTGGGCCAGGTACTGGTGCTGTTCCCGTCTCCCAAAGAGGCGAACGCCTTCTTCAGTAGCTCGGCGCAGCGCTGGCCGGCCTGCGCGAACCGCCAATTCACCACTCCCGCCGGACAGGACACCCCCGAGACGGGGTGGCAGGTGGGACCGGTCTCCAACGCCAACGGGATGTTGAGCACCACCCTGACGATGACAGTGCGCGACAACGGCAACGTCCTGCTGACCATGACCTGCCAGCGCGCGCTGACCGTGCGCAACAACGTGGCGATCGATGTCGGTGTGGTCCGCAAGGAACCGGCGGACTTGGCGGTCAAACTCGCCGGCCAGATCGCCGGCCGAGTCGACAAGCAATGAGCCCGTACGTCTAGGAGGCGGACGCCAGTTCCGCGATGAGGTCCGCGAGCGCGAGGATGCGCTCGGCGTTGCGGACGTGCAGGCTCTCGACCATCCGACCGTCCACCGTGATGACACTGGTCCCCGCGGCCCGCGCTTCCTCATAGGCCGCGACAACCTTGCGGGCGTCGGCGACTTCCTGCTCCGACGGACCGAACAGGTCGTTGGCTGGGCCGATCTGAGACGGATGGATCAAAGTCTTGCCGTCGAAACCCATTTCGCGGCCCTGCCGAGCCTCGGCGCGAAATCCGTCTTCATCGGTGATGTCGTTGAACACGCCGTCCAAAATCACCTTTCCGGCCGCCCTGGCTCCCAGCACCGCCAACGACAACGCGGGCACGACCGGCGTGCGGCCAGGCACGTGCAACGCGTGCAGATCGTTCACCAGGTCGTTGGTGCCGATCACCAGCGCGGCCAGTCGGTCACTGGCCGAAGCGATCTCCTCGACCCTCAGGAAGGAGCGCGGCGTTTCGATCATCACCCACAGCCGCAACGACTCCGGGGCGTCGAGCTTGGCCAGCGTCGCGGCCAGCGCTCGGACCTGATCGCCCGACTCGACTTTCGGCACCAGCACGCCGTGGGCGGCCGAACCCGCCACCGCGGCCAAGTCCTCGTCGTGCCACTCGGTGTCCAAGCCGTTGATGCGCACCACGACCTCCCGGGGCCCGTAGCTGTCCGGGGAGATCGCGTCGCACACCGCGGCCCGCGAATCGGCTTTGGCGTCGGGTCCTACGGCGTCCTCGAGGTCGAGGATGACCACGTCCGCGGGCAGCGATTTACCCTTCTCCAATGCGCGGGTCTTGTTGCCGGGCAGATACAACGCCGAGCGGCGCGGGCGCAGAGTCGGTGCCATCCAGTGATTCGCTTCCTGTCTCGAGCTCAGCGGGGGCTTGGTGAGCGCGGCTTAGGCAGAAAGTACCCTTCGATCTCAGGTGGTATGGCCGCACAGTCCGTTGGCGGCGAACATCCGGACTCCTGCCGCCGCGGCGGGCGAATCAAAGGAGGGAGCGGCGAGTGTCATCACTTGGTTCGGCGCGCACCGAGGGCGACAGCTGGGATTTGGCTTCCAGTGTTGGGGCTACCGCGACGATGGTCGCCGCGTCCCGGGCGCTGGCCTCCCGCGAGCCCGATCCGCTGCTGGATGACCGGTTCGCCGAGCCGTTGGTGCGCGCGGTCGGGCACCCGTTCTTCGTCCGCATGCTCGACGGCCAGATCCCGCTCGAAAACGACGACATGCCCGTGACCCTGCAGCAGCGTCGCGAGCAGATCGCCGTACGCACCAGGTTTTTCGATGATTTCCTCACATCGGCGTCCAGCGCCGGGATACGTCAGGCCGTGATCTTGGCCGCCGGGCTCGACGCCCGGGCCTATCGCTTGGCCTGGACGGCGGGCACGGTGGTTTACGAGGTTGATCAGCCCGAGGTCATCGCCTTCAAAAGCGAAACGCTGGCCCGGATCGGTGCCGAACCGACCGCCGAACGCCGAACGGTAGGCATCGACCTGCGCGAGGATTGGCCAACCGCGCTGCGTGGCACGGGTTTTGACCCGACGGCACCGACGGCCTGGATCGCCGAAGGCCTGCTCCCCTACCTGCCGCCGCAGGCACAGGACCGCCTCCTGGACAACATCACCGCGCTCAGCGCACCGGGCAGCCGGCTGGCCACCGAGAACATCACCGACATGGCCGTGTTCACCAACGAGCGCGCCCGGGCGATGCGCACCACGTGGCGTAAGCACGGACTGGACATCGACGTCGCCGATCTGGTGTGGGAGGGGGTGCGCCAACCCGCCGGAGAGCACCTGGCCGCGACCGGCTGGATCGTCGCCCCCCACCCCACCGACCAGCTATACGCCGAGCACGGCTTCGTCGTTCCTGACAACGAAATGCTCAAGGAATTTCGGCACGCCATCACCTACATCAGCGCCGAACTGGGCTGACCGCGCCGGCTAGGAGTCAGGCCTGGCGTCGCGCCATTCCCGCTCGAAGGGCAACCGCCACGCATTGGGTGCGATCAGTTGATGGATGGCGTTGGGACCCCAGGTGCCCGGCTGGTACATCTTCGCCGGCGGGGGGTCGTCGAGCAGCTCCTGCGAACGCTCCCACAACGATTCGATGCCCTCCGCGGTGTTGAAGAGCGTGTGGTCACCCCGCATGGCGTCGAGGATGAGCCGTTCGTAGGCCTCCAGCACGTCCACGACGGTGTCGATCTCCTGCGAGGAGAACTGCATGGACAACTTGTCCAGCTTCATGCCGGGGCCCGGCCGCTTGCCGTAGAAGGACAGCGAAACCTTCGAGTTGTCGGCGAGGTCGAACGTCAGGTGGTCGGGACCCTGAGTCCCGACCCCCGAGCCGGGCGGAAACATCGTCCGGGGCGCCTCCCGGAATGCGATCGAGATGATGCGGATGCCCTCGGCCATCTTCTTGCCGGTACGCAGATAGATGGGCACGCCCGCCCAGCGCCAGTTGTCGATGCCGACCTTGAGGGCGATGAACGTCTCGGTGTCGGAATCCTTTGCCACGCCTTTCTCTTCGCGGTAGCCGTTGTATTGGCCGCGCACCACGTTGGAGGGTTTGACCGGCAGCATCGAGCGGAACACCTTGTTCTTTTCTTCGCTGATGGCAAAAGGTTCGAGCGCCGTGGGCGGCTCCATGACGACGAACGCCATCACCTGGAACAGGTGGGTCACGACCATGTCCTTGTAGGCGCCGGTCTCCTCGTAGAAGTTCGCCCGCTGATCCAGGCCGAGAGCCTCGGGGATGTCGATCTGGATATGGTCGATGAAGTTGCGATTCCAGATCGGCTCGAACAGTCCGTTGGCGAAGCGGAACGCCAGAATGTTCTGTGCTGCCTCCTTGCCGAGGAAGTGGTCGATACGGAAAATCTGGGATTCCTCGAACGTTTCGTGCACGAAGTCGTTGAGCGCCACCGCGCTGGCCAGGTCGGTTCCGAACGGCTTCTCCATCACCACCCGCGAGCGCTCGACGAGCTTGGCGTCGCTCAGCATGGTGATGACTTCGCGCGCGGCTTTGGGGGGCACCGACAGGTAATGCAGCCGCTTGACGTTGGAGCCCAGCTCGGCTTCGGCTTCGGCGACCGCCGCCGCCAGCGCTTCCGGTCCCTTCCCCTGCGGGACGTAGGTGATGATCTTCGCGAAATTGGCCCACTGTTCGGACGTGAGCTTGTGCCTGCCGAACGACTCGATGGCATCTTTGGCGATATCGCGGAAATCGTCATCACTGAGGTCTTCCAGCGACGTCGCGACGATCTGGATGTCGGGCGCAAGCTCGGACTGGTCCAGATAGGCCAAGCCGGGGATCAGCCTGCGTTTCGCCAGATCCCCGGTCGCACCGAACAGAACGATGACGTGGGGATCGAGCGGCTCGGTTTCGTGGCGGCGCGGACGCCTGTCGGCCGCCGGGTACGAGATGGTCTGCGGTTTCTTATCGGCCACCCCTGCGATACTTCCACCGCTGCGGCGTAATGTCGCGTCCGTCACTGCTAGCTCGGCCAACGCGGCCACTTCACCGCCATGTTGAGGATCACAAGACCCGGCCGGTTACCAGCCGGCGGATGGGGTACTGGAAAGCGACGGGCGCTGCCCGACCACAGTCGATGGAAAGTGATATGACGAAACCCGACAAAGATCTCCGGGGCCACTCTCAGGAGCTGGAAGACATCGTCGACCAGCTCGAGGAGAAGGTCGCCGACGACCGGGAGGCCGAAGGCGTTGCCGGCAAGCCCAGCGACCGGAAACGCGCCCCCACCCTCGGCTCGGGCGACGAACCGCCGGATTAGCCCCTAAGGGCCGGGCGGGGCGCCGCACCACGCCGTGAGCGCGTCGCCCAAGCCGTCACTCGTGCCAATTCCGACCCAGGCCACGTGCCCGTCCGGACGAATCAATACCGCGTCGGGAGCCGTTACCCTGCCGACTGCCGGAAGTTCCCAGTTACCTCCGTATTCCGCGTCGACCAGCTGGACCCTGTCCGCCCGGGAAGCCAGGTTGAATCGGCCCGCTTCGCCGAGGTTGAGCAGCACCGGTCGGGCCTGGTGTAGCAGCGTGAAAACCCGCAGCGGCCCCTCGGCGGTGACCAGGTCAAGGTCGGGCATGCGCCGTCCGAGCAGCGGGTGTGCGTCGCCCAGGTCGTAGCGGATGTCCAGGCCGGACATCATGGCGGCGAACCGTTGGCGAGGTTCTTCCATGGCGAGCAGGTCGCCAATCGTGTCGCGCAAGGCCTTGGTTCGGTCGTCGGGGCGAAGAAGCGCCATCTGCGCCATCGCGTTGCGCAGCACGCGCGCGGCGACCGGGTGCCGTTCGGTGTGATAGCTGTCGAGCAGGCTGCCGGGCGACGTGCCGTTGACCACTTGTCCCAGCTTCCACCCCAGATTGACCGCATCCTGCACGCCGGTGTTGAGCCCCTGGCCGCCCACCGGGTGGTGGACATGCGCGGCGTCCCCGGCCAGCAGGACGCGCCGGTCGCGATAGGTTGCGGCTTGCCGCGCCGTGTCGGTAAATCGGGAAAGCCAAGCGGGACTGTGTATCCCGTAGTCCGTTCCGTATACGGCGATCAGCGCCTCACTCAGGTCGCCTAACGTGGGTTCGCTGCTTGGCCCGAGACGCCGCTCGGTGACCATGACTCGCACCGGCCCGCCCTCCTCAAACGCGGAAAGGGAATGCACCCCGAGTGCATCGTGGCGGATGCCCCATACCGGCGAATCCCCTGTGCCGAAATCCATTTGGACCTCGCCGAGCAGGTAACTGGTTGTCGGCTCCCAGCCGGGGAAATCGATGCCGGCGGCTTTACGGACCACGCTGCGCCCGCCGTCGCAGCCGACGACGTATGCCCCTCGCAGGGATCGGCCATCGGACAACGCCACGTCGACACCCCTGCGGTCCTGGGCGATGCCAATCGCCTCATGTTCGCGATAGAACCGCACCTCCAACTCGTCCACCCAGTCGGCGAGTATGCGTTCGATCTCGTTCTGCCACAACGCGAGACCGTAGGGATGCCGGGTGGGAAAGTCGCTGATGTCGAGCCGAATCTGGGAGAACCCGGCGACCTGGGCAACCTCGCCCCGGGCAAGAAACCGATCGGCGATGCCCCGCTGATCGAGGACCTCGATGGTGCGCGCGTGCAGACCCCCGGCGCGCGCACCGATGAGGTCCTGGCCGGCGCGCCGCTCGACTATCGCCACATCGACCCCCGCCAACGCCAATTCACCGGCCAACATCAGGCCCGTCGGGCCTCCTCCGGCGATCAGCACCGCGTGGTCGACGTTCTCGTGTGATAACACTCCCAACCCCCTGATAAGAGCGAAAATCGGCTTCGGCCAGCGATTGTGCGGCATCACCCCGCCCTTGCCGCAAGCCCCCCGGTGCGCTATACGTTGAGAGTGGGAGGGCAATAATTCACGTACGGTCGCGTAGCGCGTCGATCGCTCGGTAGATCCGCTGCTCGCTAACCGGCCGCGGGGTGCCCAGCTGCTGGGCCCAAAGGCTCACCCGTAATTCCTCGATCTGCCACCCAAGTTCGCGGACGTCGGACGCCGCCTGCCGCGCTGGTGGCAGCGACTGTGTCAGATCGTCGTAGGCGCGCTGCACGGCGCGCACCCGCTGCATTCGCTCCCGGTCCCCGTCGATCCCGTGCGGCAGCCTCTCGAGGCGCCGGCGGATTGCGCTCAGGTAGCGGATGAGATCGCCCAGGTGGGCAGTTCCGGTGGCGGCGACGAACCCCGGCACCAACAGTCGATCCAGCTGAGCGCGAACGTCGGCGATCGCCTCGGACTGCGCGGGCGGCGGCCGGCCGGGCAGGGCGAGTTGCACGTCCTGCGCGGCGTCCAACACTTGCTCCACGCGGGCCACGATGTCGGCGGTCGCGGACACGAGCGCCTCGCCCACCCGCTCGCGTAGCGCGGCGAACTCGTCGTGGGTCCACACCGGCCCGGGCGCCAGCGCGCCCGTCGCGGCATCGGCGCAGTCCTCGAGCAGCGCGGTCAGCGAGCCGTCCGGGTTCGCGCCGAGCGCCAGGCGGGTTCGTGAGCTCAGTTGTCGCTCAACCGCTTTGACCGGCGACGCCACGCTCAGCCCGACCAATCGCCGCATTCCCGGCCCCAGCGCGTTGTCCCGCTCCGCCTGCGTCGCAAAGACCCGCAGGTCGACCGCGCTGCCCGCGTCGACGAAGCCCGGAAAGCCGCGCACGGCGCGGCCGTCGACCGTTCGCTCGACGACACGCGGCAGCGCGTCGAGGTCGTCGGGCCAGGTGCGCAGGCCCGTCCGTTCCAGCCCGCCGGCGACCGCCCCCGCCACGGCCTGACGAGCGGGCGCGGCCAGCCGTAGTTGCAACGCGTCGAGGTCCTTTCCGCGGGCGACCTCGGTACCGTCGGGGGACTCGACGGCGAAGGTCACCCGCAGATGCGCCGGTAACTTGTCGAGGTCGAATGCTTCGACGGGCACCAGAATGCCGGTGCGACGGCGCAATTCGCGCTGCAGCGCCTCCAGCAACGACTCCTCCGCCGCGTCGATCCCCGTCAGCACGGCTCGGGCGGTGTCGGGGGCGGGAACGAAGTTGCGGCGCAAGTCTTTTGGCAGTGAGCGGATGAGCGCGGTCACCAGCTCCTCGCGCATCGCCGGCACCTGCCAGGCGAACTCGTCACCGCCCAACCGCGCGAGCACGTCGATCGGCACGTGCACCGTGACGCCGTCGTCGGGGGCACCCGGCTCGAACCGGTAGGTCAGCGGCAGCGTGACGTCGCCCGAATGCCAGGCGGTCGGCCGCTCGGCGTCGGCGGTGTCGGCGGTGCGCAACAGATCGTCCCGAGTGAAGGTCAGCAACTCCGGTGTCTTGTGTCGCTGCTTCTTCCACCACCCGTCGAAGTGCCGCGCGGAGACGACTTGGGCCGGAATGCGGGCATCGTAGAGCGCGTAGACCTCGTCGTCACCGACGAGGAGGTCGCGGCGGCGGGCACGCTCCTCCAGCTCCTCGAGGTCGGCGCGCAGCCGCGCGTTGTCGCGAAAGAAGTGGTGGCGGGTCTGCCAGTCGCCCTCCACCAGCGCGTGCCGGATGAACAACTCCCGCGCCACCGTCGGCTCCACCCCGGCGTAACCGACGCGGCGGCGCGCAACCAGCGGCAGGCCGTAGAGCGTCGCCCGCTCGTAGGCCATCACCTCGCCGCGCCTGGCGTCCCAGTGCGGTTCGCTGTAGGTGCGCTGCACGAGGTCGCCCGCGATCCGCTCGACCGCCTCGGGCTGGATGCGCGCGGCGGTGCGCCCGTACAGGCGGCTGGTTTCGACCAGCTCGGCCACGACCACCCAGCGGGGTGGGCTTTTGGTGAGCGCTGAGCCCGGTGCGAGGACGAAGTGCGAGTTGCGCGCGCCTAGAAACTCACGGCCGTATTCGCGTCCGCCCTCGCGGCGCATGCCTACGTGCGACAGCAGCCCGGCCAACAGCGCCGCGTGCACCTGCTCCGGGTCGGCGGGCGCATCGGATGCGGCACCTTCAACGATGCCCAGGTCGCGCGCGATGCCACGGAGTTGCCCGACCAGGTCCTGCCACTCGCGGATGCGCAGGTAGTGCAGAAACTCATCTCGGCACATGCGGCGAAATCCGTTGCCCGTCAGGGTATTCCGCTGTTCGCTTAGGTAGCGCCAGAGGTTGAGGTAGGTAAGGAAGTCGGAGTTCTCGTCGGCGAAGCGAGCATGCTTCTGACGGGCGGCCTCCTCGCGGTCGGTGGGCCGCTCCCGCGGGTCGTGGATGGTCAGCGCCGCGGCCAGCACCAGCACCTCCCGCACGCATCCCTCGGTGTGAGCCCGCAGGATCATCCGGCCCAGGCGGGGGTCGACCGGCAGGCGGGCCAGGCGGCGGCCGAGGTCGGTGATGGTGCCCTGGGCGTCGAAAGCTCCCAACTCCTGCAGCAGCTGCACGCCGTCGCGGACACTGCGCCGGTCCGGCGGGTCGAGAAATGGAAAGTTCTCCACCTCGCCGAGCCGCAGCGCGGCCATCTGCAACAGCACCGCGGCGAGGTTGGTCCGCAAGATCTCGGGCTCGGTGTAGCGCGGACGGGCCGCGAAGTCCTCCTCGGAGTACAGGCGGATGCACACGCCGGCCGCGACCCGGCCGCAGCGGCCCGCCCGTTGGGCGGCGGAGGCCTGCGAGATCGGTTCGATCGGCAGCCGTTGAACCTTCAAGCGGCGGCTGTAGCGCGAGATACGGGCGTTGCCGGGGTCGACGACGTAGCGAATACCCGGCACCGTCAGCGACGTCTCGGCGACGTTGGTTGCCAGCACGACCCGGCGCCCGGTGTGGGGCGCGAACACCTTCTGCTGCTCAGCGGTCGGCAACCGGGCGTACAGCGGAAGCACCTCGGTGTTTCTCAATCCGCCCAAAGCCTCGGCGGTATCCCGGATTTCGCGTTCGCCCGAGAGGAACACCAGGACGTCCCCGGCTTGTTCGGCCTCGAGCTCAGCGATCGCGTCGACGATCGCCTCGACCTCGTCACGGGTCTCGGTGCGCACGATCTCGTGATCTGGGTCGTCGGGATCATCCTCCCGGCCGCTTGACACGGGGAGTTCCAGCGGCCGGTAGCGGATCTCTACCGGGTGCGTCCGCCCGGACACTTCGAGGATCGGCGCACCGCCGAAGTGGTCCGCGAACCGTTGCGGCTCGATGGTCGCCGAGGTGACGATCACCTTCAGGTCGGGGCGGCGCGGCAGCAGCTCGCGCAGGTAACCCAGTAGGAAGTCGATGTTCAGGCTGCGCTCGTGGGCCTCGTCGAGGATCAGTGTGTCGTAGCGCAGCAGCCGGCGGTCCCGCTGAATCTCGGCGAGCAGGATGCCGTCGGTCATCAGCTTCACCAGGGTGCGGTCGCTGACCTGATCGGTGAACCGGACCGTGAAGCCGACGGTCTCGCCGAGCGGGCCGCCCAATTCGTCGGCGATGCGTTGCGCGACCGTGCGGGCGGCCAGCCTCCGGGGCTGGGTGTGCCCGATGGTTCCGCGGACGCCCCGGCCGGCGTCGAGACAGATCTTGGGCAGTTGGGTGGTCTTGCCCGAACCAGTTTCACCGGCGACGACGACGACCTGGTTGTCCCGAATCGCGTCGGCGATCTCCCGCCGCTGCGCGCTGACCGGGAGATCGGGATAGCTGATGGCCGGCACCGCGGCTTGCCGCGCGGCGACGAGCGCTTCGGCCTGCGTGATCTGCTCGGCGAGCTGCCGCAGCTGGTCGGGTTTGGCTCCGCGCAGATTCTTCAGGCGCCTGCCGAGGCGTGCGGCGTCGCGGGTTGTCAGACCGTCGAGTCGGGTGCGCAGTTCCGCGACGGACAGTTCGGCCACTCGGGCCAGGGTAGGCGTGCCCGCTCGCGGACATCATCGGGTCGGGCGACGGTGATTCGCGCGCAATCGGCCCGGGTAATCCACGGCGGCGTCCGGAATATCCGAAGCCGGCAGCGTTTTCGCGTCTCGCGCAGGCGGCCGACTACACCAATCCCCTGTGGCGGATCTCGTTGATGCGGGGCGCCATCCCGATCGCCGTCGAGCTGCTCACCGTCGTGGCGTTGGTTTACGCGATCGGATGGCGAGGGCGCCGCTGGCGGGTGTTGTCGGTGCCGGCGGGGGCGGTTATGGGCGTCCTGTTCGGCGCGCTCATTCACTGGCATTACGAAACGCTCGGTCTGGCCAGCGAGCCGGCGCCGTGGCCGATGTGGCTGTGGGTCTCGCTCACGGGATTCTCCGTGGTGATCGCGGTAGTCGGCTGGCATGGCGCCGGCTGGTGGCGGCGCAACGCCGCTGTGTTCGCGGCGTCGTTTTGCCTGCTGAGCACGGGATTGACGATCAACGGCTGGCTGGGTTACTTCCCCACTGTCTACGCCGCCTGGGGCCAACTGACCAATGCGCCGTTGCCGGGCCAAGCCGACTGGGATGCCGTTGCGGCGATGCGGCACAAAGGCGTCAAGCCGTCACGCGGCGTGGTCGTCGCGGTGGACTCCGGCGACCAAGCGTCGGGTTTTCGCCACCGCGGCGAATGGGTCTACCTGCCACCGGCCTGGTTCAGCAGCACACCACCAGCGCGGCTGCCGGCGGTGCTCATGCTCGGCGGGGAATTCAACACACCGGCCGACTGGATTCGCGCCGGCGAGGCCGTCAGCACCCTCGACGCCTTTGCCGCGACGCACGCCGGCAACGCGCCCATCGCCGTCTTCGCCGACGCGACCGGCGGATTCGGCGTCGACACCGAGTGTGTGAACGGGTCGCGCGGCAACGCCGCCGACCACCTGACCGCCGATGTCGTTCCCGCGATCAATGCCCAATTCGCGGCGGCGAGGTGGGGCGTCGTCGGCTTCTCCTCCGGCGGTACCTGCGCGGTCGATTTGGCCGTCATGCATCCCGGCACGTTCGGCGCCTTCGTCGACGTCGGCGGTGACCTCGCGCCCAACGCGGGCACGCGATCCCAAACCGTCGACCGGTTGTTTGGCGGCGACTCGGAGGCCTGGTCGTCGTTCGACCCCAGCACGGTCATCGCGCGCCACGGCGCCTACTCCGATCTGTCCGGTCTGTTCGCGGTTCCGGGTGGGCATGGCGGCCGGTCGCAGGCGGTCGGTCAGGCCGCCGCGGAATCGCTCTGCGGTCTCGGTGCCGCCCATGGCATCGACTGCAGCATCGTCGAACTGCCCGGGAAGCACGACTGGCCCTCTGCCGCAACAGCATTCGCCGCAACGCTGCCCTGGCTTGCCGGACGGCTGCAAACCCCAGGTGTCACCGCGACCTGCCGTACTTAGGGGGTCGGGCCGTGGGCCGTTCGCCGAGCGTGGGGCCGATGGACGAATTCGAGTCAGTTTTCATCCGTAGGGCCCACACTCGGCGCCCTAGGGTGAACCCATGAGTCTCGTCACGTATGAGCTGGACGACCACGTCGCTACCATCACCCTCAACCGCCCCGAGGCTCGTAACGCCATCAACGGGCCTCTCCGTCAAGACTTGAACGCGGCGTGGGAGCGGTTCCGCGACGACCTGGACGCGTGGGTCGCGATCCTGACCGCCAACGGCAGCGTCTACTGCGCCGGCGGCGACCTCAAGGACGGCGAGGGCTCGGTGGGCACCTTCGGCGGCACCTTCTGGGAGAAGCCGACGATCAACTCCTTCGAGTCGGGGATGGAGCTGTTCAAGCCGACCATCGCCGCCGTGCACGGGCCCTGCATCGGCTATGGAGTGACCGGCGCGCTCTTCTGCGACTTCGTCATCGCCAGCACCGAGGCGACGTTCTGTTTTCCCGAGGTGTCGATCGGCGTGCCCACCATCGTCGGGGCCATCCGGCTACCCCAGCGGGTGGGCTGGGCCCACGCCATGGAACTGCTCCTGACCGGCAAGCCCATGAGCGCCGTGCGGGCCAAGGAAATCGGTCTGGTGTGGAAGCTCGTCGAGCCGGACGACTTGCAGGCCGAGGCCCGGGCCTGGGCCCGGACCCTGACCGAGGCCGCTCCCCTGGCCCAGCGGGCGACCAAGGAAGTGGCGTGGCGGACGGCGGACATGGGCTGGATCGAGGCCGTTCGCTTCGGGGAGACCATGCGCAAGGTGGCCGGGGCGACCGAGGACGTCGCCGAGGGCCTCCGGGCGTGGGCCGAGAAGCGCAAGCCCCAGTGGCGCGGCCGCTAGGAATGGGTGGGCGATTGCGTGCCGAGCTGGGCCGGGTCCGTGACGGCGGCGGGCCCGGCGCCGACTATGCCGAGATCGCGCTCGGGGACGGGCCGATCAGGCGGCGACTCGAATCGTCGATCCGCGCGCTGGCCGAGCACCGCGGCTCGCGGAGCAGCATCTGCCCGTCGGACGCGGCCCGGGCCGTGGGTGGCGAGAACTGGCGCGCGCTGATGCCCGAAGCACGCGACGTCGCGCGGCAGCTCGCCAGATCGGGCGACGTGGAGATCACGCAGCGCGGCTCCGCTGTCGATCCCGAGGGCGACTGGACCGGCCCCATTCGCATCCGGACTACCGCCGACTGAGAGCTTCCGTTGCGCCGCAATATGATTCGGCTGTATGCGTTCGCTTCCCCGACCCAGCGTCAACCGGCAGGACCGCCGCGGTCGATGATGTGACAGGATTTCGGCATGAGTGCACGCAGATTTGGTCGCATAGTTGGTGTGTCGGTGGCGACGACCTGGGCTGCGCTGAGCATCCCCGTCTGGGACTCGTCAGCCCTGCCCTCCGCTGCCGCCGACGCATGCTCCGACGTCTCGGTGGTGTTCGCCCGCGGCACTCATCAGGAGCCCGGTCTGGGCAACATCGGGCAGGCGTTCGTGGACTCGCTCACCTCGCAGCTCGGAGGCAAGTCCGTCGACGTCTACGCCGTCAACTACCCGGCCAACGACGACTACCACAACAGCGCCAACGCCGGATCCAATGACGCAAGCACACATATTCAAGACACGGTGGCCAGCTGCCCGAACTCGAGGATCGTCCTCGGCGGATACTCGCAGGGCTCGACGGTGATCGATCTGGCGACCAACGCGATGGCGCCCTCGGTCGCCGACCACGTCGCCGCGGTGGCCCTCTTCGGCGAGCCCAGCAGCGGATTCTCATCCATGTTGTGGGGCGGACAACCGCTACCGACGATCAACCCGGCGTACGGATCCAAGACCATCAGCCTGTGCGCCCCCGACGACCCGATCTGCTCCGGAGGCGGCAACATCATGGCGCACGTCTCCTATATCGACGCCGGAATGACCGCCCAGGCCGCGACGTTCGCGGCCAACAAGATCAACCAGGGGCCGGCGCCGCGCGTCTGAGGCGCGCGGCCGTCAGTCGTTCGCGCGTTCTTCTTGCCGCTGCCGCTTCTCGGCGGCCGCCAGTTGCGCGACGCGGTCCGCCTCGGAGCGCTTTTCGGCGGCGTCGCCCAGCTTGTCCTCGGCCTCGTCGATCTTCGCCGCCGCGGCCTTGGAGGCGGCCTTCTCGGCGGCCTGAGTCCTGGTCTCCACCTGGCGTTTGGCCGACTCGACCGTCCGCTTCTGCCTCTCCGCCGCCTCGTCGGCGCGCCGCTTCGCCGCGGCGCTCTGCTGCTGGGCCGATTGCGCGGCTTCGCGTTTGCGTTGCTCGGCGGCGTTGCGGGCCTCGGTGATCTCCTGCTGCGTGGCCGCCTGCGCTTCCTGCCGGTCCGCGATCGCCTCGTCGCGGGCGCCCTTCAGCTTCGCGTCGGCCTGCTCCTTCCTGGCTACGGCCTTCGCGTCCAGCTGCGCCGCGCGGCCCAGCGCGTCGCTGCGTTCAACGAGTGCCGTCCCCCGCTCGACCAGCTTCGGATCATCGAGCACATTGCCGACCGTGGTGTCCAGCATGCCGAGCGAGCGCTCGAACAGCAGCCGCGCGGGCGCTTCGGTCGGGATTCGGGTGACAACCCGATCCTCGATGACCTGCAATGGGAAACGGGCCAGCTGGTAGTGGAACCGCAGAACGGCGAACGGGACTTCGGATATTCTCATCAACTTCTCCTGTGTGTGACCCGCCGTCAGGGCAGGTCGGCTTCGTCGGTGACGTTCTGGGCTTGACGTCGCAGGCGGTCGGCCTCCGACGCCTCGTTGTGCGCCACCTGGACCGAGGTCTGGTGCTCGGCGACGGCGTCGATGATGTCCTCCGACGCTTCACGGATCTCGGCGCGCTCTTCGGCTTTCGCTCGCTGCGCTTCACGCTGCGCGTCCAGCTCGGCCTGGGTCTTCTCGGCGGTCGCCCGCTGCCGCGCGGCCTCCTCGGCGGCCCGTTTCTGAGCCGCCTCCTGGGCTTCGATCGATTCTTCGGCGGCGACGGCTTGCGCGTTCGCCGCGACCCGCTGTTGGGCGCCCTGGACCCTGGCTTCGGCCGCGGCGTCCTGCGCCTGCTTGGCCTGCGCCTCGGCGACGGCCTCCATCGCGTTCGCTTCCTTGCGCTCGTGCGCCTGGGTCTGCTCGAGTTGCCCCTCGGCGGTCAGCGATTCGTTGCCGGTAACAGCCCCGAACACCTCTTTGGCTTTGCCTTTCACCGAATCGATCAGGCCCCGCCGGGCCTCGTCGGCTTTGTTCTGCTCGCTCATCGAAAATCTCCTTGCGGCGGTTAGCCAAGAATTGCGTTCGCTCGTGTACGCCCAGTGATTCCACCGATGAGGGCGATCAAACCCGCATGTGACCTGCGTCACCCACGCGTCGGACCGGATCGATGTACCGGGGGTGAATCAATTCGCCAGCGCTGCAGAGTAATTCGCGTGCAATGCGGTCGTCGAGGATGGGCGACTGTCATCGTGACACCGGCGCGGCCGCGCCATCGGCTACCGTCGACCGTATGTCCAAAGCCTCCGGCAACGACCTCATCGACGACGTCACCCCTGGCGACATCATCGCCGTCGACCGTGGCTCGGGCGAACAGCCCTACAAGGTGGTGTTCAAAGACTCCACCGACACCGGTTACACCGTCACCTTCCAGGACGACGACGGGGAGACCTTCCAGCTCGACCTGCCCGCCGGCACCACGGTGAGCAGGTCGCTGGAGTCGAAGTGGGAATCCGCACAAAGCCCCACTCCGCACGCGGAATCCTAGACACCGGCTTCCAGCCGCCTGATGCCGCTCATTTGCCGGGCGGACGCTGGCTGATCGGGCCGTAATCGCAGCACCCCGTTTGGGCGCGTTCTGGGCGGGAATGCAACGGCGCAATGGCGTGCGCGGGTGGCGAAGCGACCCGGGACGGACGCCGGCGCGAGCGAGACACCGAAAGCCCAGGAAAGGACGGGCGTCAGCGATGACAGCACAACCCCCTAATCCCGACCCGGTGCAAACGCCCGGGCTCGAGGCCGGTGGCGGCGTCCCCCCGGGATCCACTCCCCCCGCGGCACCGCAGACGTCGGGCGTGGGCGAGCGCCAACCGCCGGCGACCGGGCGATTCACCCCCAGCTCCGTACTCACGGTGACCGCCGTTTGCGTCTTCGTCGTGGTCTTCCTCGCGGTAGCGGTGCTGCTCGTCATGAAAATGGTTGGGGCGACTTAGGATGACCGTCACCGCTGACGATGTCCGGCGGCTACTCGACTGCCAGGATGAGCACGCCGCGCTGGTCGCGATCGAGGGCCGCATCGACGTCGCCTCGCCGGCAGAGTTGGATGCACCGGATTACCGTGGCGCACTGCAGATCGCGACGCGCCGAGAGGTGCTGGACCGGGCCGGGGGCAGGCAGCTGTCGGAACGTGAGCTGGCCGAACAGGCCGAGGAGCTCGACACTGCGCTCCGCAACTTGGGTGCCTGATATCCCTGCGCTGCGACCGCTGCGCAGCGAATCTCCGTGATCTTTCGTAGCCGACAGCCGCGGCGAAGTAGTCTGCCCGCAAGGGGGCTGGTAGCCGACGGGCGGAAGGTCGGAGTATGCGGCTGGTCGTCGATCTCAACAAGTGTCAGGGCTACGCGCAGTGTGTCCCTCTGGCGCCCGACGTGCTGCGGCTTGTCGGCGAAGAAGCGTTAGCGTACGACCCCAACCCGGACGATTCCCAGCGTCTGCGCGTATTGCGCGCGGCGGCCTCCTGCCCGGTGCAGGCGATCATCCTCGAAGTGGATCCGCCCGCCGACCGGGACACCCCGTGAGCACCGCTTCCCTCGTCGGCCAGCTCGTCGAATCGTTCAAGTCCGACGGCCGAATCGTCATCGTCGGCGCCTCACTGGCCGGCCTGCGCGCCGCGGAAACGCTGCGGCACAAAGGGTTTCGCGGCTCGCTCACCATCGTCGGTGATGAGCCGCACGAGCCCTACGATCGGCCGCCCCTGTCCAAGCAGGTATTGAAGGGTTGGGTGCCCGCCGACCACACGAAGCTGCCCCGCCTGCAACCCGTCGACGCGGACTGGCGACTGGGCGTCGCGGCGGTGGGATTGGACCGGTCCAACCGTCAAGTGTTGCTGGCCAACGGCGAGAGGCTCGACTACGACCGGCTGCTGATCGCCACCGGGACCAGGGCCCGCCCGTGGTTCAATTCGGATGAGGCCGCCCTGGCCGGGTTATTCACGGTGCGCACGTGTGACGATGCCGCGAGATTGGCCGCCGCGCTGAAGGACCGACCCCGCCGGGTCCTCATCGTCGGGTCCGGTTTCGTGGGTTCCGAGATCGCGTCGGTGTGCCGGGACCTCGGCCTGCCGGTGACCGTCGCCGAACGTGGCAAGGCTCCGCTGGTCGGCGCGCTCGGCGGCGTGATCGGCGATATCGCCGCACGGATGCAGATCGAGGCCGGCGTCGACCTGCGTACCGGTGTGGCGGTCGACGGCCTCGACGGCGACGCCGACGGCCGCGTCCGCGCCGCCCGCCTTTCGGATGGCACCGTGCTCGACGTCGATGTGGTGGTCGCCTCGCTGGGCTCGATCCGCAACGTGGAATGGCTGGACGGCGCTCAGCTGGCGAGTGGGTTCTGGGGAGTGGCGTGTGACGCCGGCTGCCGCGCCTTCGACATCAATGGCGTGGTGACCGACAACATCTTCGTCGCCGGCGACGTGGCCCGCGCCCCGCACGTCCTCTACGAATACCAGTTCATGTCCCAAGAGCATTGGGACAATGCCGCTTTCGGCGCCGAGGTGGCGGCCAACAATATGATCAGCCTCGAGCTGGGGCGTCGACCGCACCTGCCGCTGCCCTCTTTCTGGTCCGGCCAGTTCGGCGTGAACATCAAGAGCGTCGGGGTGTGTTCGTTCGGCGACGAGATCGTCTTCACCCAAGGTTCGATCACGGAACGCCGCTTCGCGGCCGCCTACGGCTACCGGGGCCGAATCGTGGGGGCGGTGACGTTCAACCATGGCAAGTGGTTGCCGTATTACGCCTCCCTCATCGAGCGGTCGGCGCCCTTCCCCCCGCCCCCGCCGGGATACGACCGTCCGGTCATCTTCGAGCCGATGCCGGCCCGGTTCCCCGATCCCCGCGAACCGACCGCCATGCCCGACGTGGTGCTGACCGGACACGACCCGACCTCACGTGGCGCCGAATTCCGGCCCCGGGTCCGCTGACGGTAGGAGACGACGATGGACGCCGCAACCGCTTGGGCCGAAGCGATGAAGTTCGGGAACCGCCCGAACCCCTACCCGTATTTCGAGGAGCTGCGCAGGACGCCGGTGGCCAAGGTCGCCGACAACACCTACGTCGTCACCGGCTATCCGGAGTTGCTTGCGCTGGCCCACGACCCGCGGATCAGCTCCGACATCAGCCGAAGCCCAGCAGGCCTCGGCGGCGGCAAAAGCGAGCCCGAACCCGGCGGCGAGCACATGCAGGCCTACGGGCGCGAGGCCAGCATCATCGTCACCGACCCGCCCGACCACGACCGCGCCCGCCGCCAGGTGATGCGCCACTTCGGCCCGCCGCACTCCCCCGACCTAATCCCGAGCATGGAGCCGTTCGTCGTGCGACTGGCCGGTGACCTGCTTGACAGGGTCAGGGCCCGCGGCGGCACCCGCCTGGACGTCGTGGAGGACTTCGCGTACCCGATCCCCGTGGCGGTCATCTGCAAGATCCTGGGCGTGCCAGTCGAACACGAGCAGATGTTCCACGCATGGATCTTCGACTTCATGATGGGCACGGACCTGGGGCCCGAGGGTGATACCGACGAGGGGCGCGCCCTGGCCGAGAAGGGCCGCGCAAGCACCGCGGCGTTGCTTGACTACCTCGGTGGCCTCGTGGACGGGTACGCGAAGGCCCCCGGCGACGGGCTGCTGTCCAAGCTGCTGCATGACGACGGACCCGACGGGCCCATGTCGATCAAGCAGGCCACGTCCAACGCCATGCTCTTGCTGGTCGCGGGCCACGACTCCACCGTCAACACCATCACCAACTGCGTGATGACACTGCTGCGCAACCCCGGCTCATGGGATCTGATGCGCGACCGACCCGAGTTGATCCCGCGCACTATCGAGGAAGTGCAGCGGCTGCAGTCAGCGGTGCAGTTCTTCCCCAGCCGCAGCGCCACCGCTGACATCGAGGTCGGCGGAACCGTGATCCCGGCGGGGTCGGCGGTGCACCTCGTTTACGCGGCGGCCAACCGGGACCCGCGCCGGTTCGAGAGTCCCGATCGCTTCGACCCGCTCCGCGACGACAACGAGCACTTCGGTTGGGGCAGCGGCATCCACACCTGCATGGGTGGGCCGTTGGCCCGCCTGGAGGTCAACCTGGCCCTCGAGACGTTCCTACGGCGCGTCGATTCTCCGGAGTTGGTGGTCGACCCGCCGCCCTACCGGCACAATCAGGTGTTCCGCGGGCCGCGCCATCTCTGGGTGGATTTCGCGGCGATCGCCGATTGAGCCCTCACCGACCGAGGGTGACGCGGTCACCCACGCGAATGACGCCTTCTGTCACCACCGCGAGATAAGCGCCCGCGCACGGCTGAGCACCGTGACCGCCTGTGTCCCAACGGTTCTCGGCTGCGGGGGTGCGGAGCGCCTGCGGAGCCCGCGGCAGTGGGCCGTGTTCGAGCGTCGGCACGACGCACCGTGATGTGGCGGTCAGCACCCGCAGACGCGCGTCGCCGACGGCGATTTCCCCGCCGACCCAATCGTTTTCGCCGTAGGGCGGGTAGCCCGGCGGCGTCGTGATCACCAGGTTGGGCCGGTACCGTAGCGCCTCGACGCCGATGTGCTCGAGCGTGGCGGTGGTGATCGCGTGCAGTGGCGCCTCGTCGGTGAACGCGTCGCCCGGGGTCGCCTTTGCGATCTCGAGAATGCGGCCGCTGACCTCGGCGTCCAAGCCCAGCTCGAGCAACTTCTCCGGGTCCGGGCGAACCAGCGTGGCACCCTCTGGGCGCTGGGCGATCAATCGAACCGGTCGCCCCATCAGCCGCGAAAGCAGATCGTCGATGCCCGGGTCGTCGGCCGTCACACTGGTGCCGTCGGGCAGCCCGATGCTCACCCGACCGGCGTCTGCATTCGCGGTGCACTTCAGCAGACCTCGCCACAACCGGGCGTTCTTGGCACTGGCTACATGCCCGGTCGTGGCGTCGAGCAACGCCAGCCGCCGGTCGCTTTCGGCGCCGTGCTCGTCGACGAACATGCTGGGCACGGCTTCCCCGAGCATCGACTTCACCGGGTAGCGGAGCAGGCTGTGCACCTGCATGTCCACCGCGGCGAAATCTGAAAAGGCCGTCGATTCCTCCACTGCTCATCCCCACTCGGCGAGACCGCACCAACTATCCCGCAAAGCGTATGCGGGAGGGGCGCGAAAACCGATGGTGGGTCAGGGAGCGGTCAGCCCGGGCAGTAGGTCGACTCCGCCGCACTGACCCAGCCGGTCATATCCGCGAACGAGAAGCCCTTCGAGCTCATGCTGGAGTGCAAATCGGCGGCGATCGCATCGGGAGTTTTTCCCGCCATCCGGTCGGCGCAGACCGCGTGTCCCATTGCGATCATGTCGGAGTCACTCCCCGACGGCCAGCTGAATCCCAGGTTGTGCAGTTTTGCGATGTACGCGTCGTCCGTGCTGTCGGCCGAGGCAATCGCGGTGGTTGCGGTGAGGGCAGCGCCAACCATGACGGGAATTGTCAGTTTGGCCAGCCAACGCGGTGCAAGCATTTCGTGCCCTTCTTTTCTTGTCGGTGTCGAGGTGGGGCCAGTATATGAGTGAGCGATGCCGCGAATATTAAAACTAGGAAAATTGCTGCGGTCTGTGGTAATCGGCGGCGGGGATCCATTTCCGCGAGGTCGATGTGAGTATTGATCGCACCCGCAGGGCCGGCCCGTCTGCCCGGGAAAGCCGGCACTCAGCCAGGACTCGCGGTGACCACAATCGATTCCTGTCCGGTTTGCCAGCCGGTCACGAAGGTCGGGATGGTGACCTGTTCGTCGGGGTGATCGGCGCCGGGGTCGTTGAGGTGGACGATCTCCCTATTGGTATCGATACCGGTGACGACCAGGAAGTGATCGGCCTTGGTCCGCTGATCGCTGGTGTTCCAGATGACGGCGGAGTTGACCCAGGCGATCACTTTGCGATTACCGGCGAGGTACCGCTCCAATGCAGGCATACCGGTCTGTTCCGGATGGGCCGCGTAAGTCACCTCCGATTTGATGCCGTAGTGGTCGAGTAGCACTACCGCATCGGCCATTTCGATGCCGCCGTCGCCGTTGGCGTGGCTCGGGTCGTCGCGCGGTGCGTAGATGGGCCCCGGATTGGTTTGTGAGGGCGTCGACTCCGCCAGCTTGATCATCTGCTGTTCCGTAGGTGCGTGGCCGGTGATCTCGCCGACCACGTCGGCCACCGAGATCAGCCCGCAGTTGTCCTCCAGGGACTGTGGCTGCCAATACTTTGCGGCCGCGACGGGATCGCCGTAGATGCCGTCTTCGATCGGCGGATGCGCGCCGGCCGCCTGCGTCGGCGTGGGGTTGCTGGGGGCGCTGCTGACGATTGCCGACGACGCGTTCGCCTGCGGCGCCGACGGCGGCGCCGGGCGGCACGATGAAACCAGGCAAACACCGACGACGCCGACGCACGCGGCCACCAGTGCGGCCCGGGGCATGGACGCCGTCGTGGAAGTGAACATGGGCGCTCGCGAAGTTCGATCAAAAAAGCTTGGCAGCGTGCAAACGGTAACACTTCCGCTCGCCCTTATAGGCGACTAATGCCGCGCCGCTACGTACTCAGCAATTCAAAGGTTTCGGTCGATATCAATCGCGAAATGTCGCCCCAACATACAAAAATCATACGAAACAATTGCCTGCGACATCTGTCGATATTGGACGCCTTTCTGAGAGCGCCAGTGAACGGAATGCGATCAGCTATCTCCATTTTCTGGGAGTCAGTGTGGGAGCAGGCGTTGCTTTTGCTCGTTGAATTCGTCCTCAGTGATGATTCCCGCGTCGCGCAGGGATGCCAGCTCGCGCAGCTCGGCGGCGATGCTGGTGATCGGGCCACCCGCCGGAACCTGCGGCGCCGCGGTGCCATCCTGCGTCGCCTTTTGCGTTGCGGCCCTGAGCCGTTCCGCGCGGCCGGCAACGCCCGCGCCTGCCGTACCGGCCATGGCGCGCCCGGCCATGCTCGCCGCGGCCATTTCCCCGAACAGGCTTCCGGAGCCGCTGGACGAGGCCTGCGCGGCGGCGCCGACCGTGGTGGCGGGCAAGGCCAGGGCGGCGGGGCGTACCGCAGGGGCGGCCGCCGCCCAGCCAGGCGGAACCGACAAACCGCCGACCGTGTTCGCCTGGCCCAGGCTCGCCGTCGCGGCCGACCCGCCCGCCAGGTTGGTGATCACCGGGAAGGGCGTGGGGGGCACGGGCGCCGACCCGGGCCAGGCCTGGATGCCCGCCCAACCGCTGACAATGTCATCGGTGTGGAAACCGGTCAGGGCGCCGGAAACGTCGTAGGGCAGCGCAACGACGGCGGCGGCGAGCCCCGCCGTCCCGACTTCTGGGTCGACGAACACCGCGCTCAGGTCGGCGGCCAGGCCCAGCAGGTCGCGTCCGCCGAAGCCAAGGTCGAGGGGGCTTGCGAGGTTGAGCAGCGCGTCGGGCGTCGCGTTGAAGGCCTGCTGGGTCGGCGAGAGGGCGCTTTGCACCTTGCCGGCCGAGGTGGTGGCGGCCTGGTTCAGGGCGGCCGCTTGCCGTACCGACCCGCCCGAATCACTGCTCTCTTGCGGCGAGGCGAACGGTGTCAGCCGTGCCGCCGCCGCCGACGACGCCGCGTAGCCGTACATGGCCCCGGCATCCTGGGCCCACATCTCCGAGTACTGCGCCTCGGTGGTCGCGATCGCCGGCGTGTTCTGCCCCAGGATGTTCGTCGCGATCAGGGACATCAGGAGGCTGCGGTTGGCCGCGATGACGGGCGGCGGTACGGACTCCGCGAACGCCGCCTCGTAGGCTGCGGCCGCGGCTTTGGCCTGGCCGGCGGTCTGTTCGGCCTGCGCGGCGGCGGTCCGTGTCCACGCGACGTACTCGGCGGCCGCGGCCGACATCGCCGCCGCCGATGGCCCCAGCCAGGGCCCGCCCGTCAACGCCGTCACCTCCGCCTGATACGAGTCCGCCGCTGAATGCAACGCGACGGCCAGCGCGTCCCAGGCCATCGCGGCGGCCAGCATCGGCGCCGCCCCTGGCCCGGTATACATCCGCCCGGAGTTGATCTCCGGAGGTAGTGCTGCGAAATCCATGAGTCGTCTCCTCGGACGGTTCAACGGTGGCCACAGTGTTAACGGCTCGTTGCTGGCCGTAGTGGGATTGCCCAACGGACAGCAAACAAATCTCGATCCTTTAAGTAGTACAGGTACCGCGACGACCGACAACCGAGCCCTGCCCCCTGGCCGCGGAGCTTTCGCGGCAGGCGCTCGAGCATCGGCGGTGACCAGGGATTCAACGACATAGGGATGTCCCAGAGCACCGATAAGTTACCTCCGCATCACGGCGAAACCCGTCAACCGCACCGGACGCGCCATGCCTGAATCGCGCGGTGCCGGCGGGGTCCCGCCCGGCGGTCCCGACCTGGCAGGTCTGCTTGGATCGATACCGTCACCGCGAGTTAGGTCGGAGTGGATGAAATTCGTACTGGCAAGCTACGGGGGGCGGGGCGACATCGAGCCCTGCGCCGCCCTCGGCCGGGAGTTGTCGCGCCGGGGTCACGACGTGCGCCTGGCAGTCCCGCCGGACAAGGTCGGCTTCGTCGAGTCGGCGGGGCTGCCCGCGGTCGCCTACGGGCCGGATACGCAACGCTCGATGAATGCGGCCTCGGAATTTCTTGGCCGCTTTCAAAACGGGCTCGGCGCGCTTTCTCAAGCCACCGAGCGTGTTAGCCGGATCTGGGCGGAGAAGAGCGCGACGCTGACATCGCTGGCCAAGGAGGCCGACCTGCTCCTGGCGCACATGAACGACCAGGCGCTCGCGGCCAATGTCGCCGAATATCACGGGATTCCGCTCGCCGCGCTGCACGTCTTCCCGGCGCGGATCATGCCGTCGAGCGAGTTGTATTCGGGCATCACCAGGGAGGCCGGAGCCGCCCAACGCCGTGCGCTTGGCCTGCCCGAGGTGGCCGCATCGGCGGGGCACGAAGACGGATCGCTCGAACTCCAGACTTACGACGAGATCTGCTTGCCCGGGCCGGCCGCCGAATGGGTGGAGCCGGGCGGTCGACGTCCCTTTGTCGGGTCGCTGACCTTGGAGTTGCCGACGGATGCCGACGATGACGTCTTGTCCTGGATTGCGGCCGGCACGCCGCCGATCTACTTCGGGTTCGGCAGCACACCGATCGACTCTCCCGCCGAGACCGTCGCCGTCATCAGCGCCGCCTGCGCGCGGTTGGGTGAGCGGGCGTTGATCTGCGCCGGCGCGAACGACTTCGGCGGCGTTCCACGGTTCGACCATGTCAAGGTGGTGGATGCGCTGAATTACGCGGCCGTCTTCCCCGCCTGCCGCGCTGTGGTCCACCATGGTGGCTCGGGCACCACCGCGGCGGGCCTGCGCGCAGGAGTTCCCACGCTCATCCTCTGGACGGTATGGGATCAGCCGATGTGGGCGGAGGCCGTCGACCGTCTGAAACTCGGTGCGGGACGGCGCTTTTTGGACAGCACCTTGGACTCGTTGGTCGCGGACCTGCGTTCCATCCTGACTCCGGAATGCGCCGCCCGCGCCCGCGAGGTCGCCGCACAGATGAGCAAGCCCGCCGAGAGCGTCGCCAAGGCCGCCGACCTCCTGGAAGACGCCGCCCGCTCGGACTGATCGACGCATTGGTCCGATCAGTGGTGCAAAGCGGCCGGGTCGTGTAGAAGGTTCTGGTGCAAGATCCGCCTCCTGGCCCTTTCGACCCGCCGATGCTCTACGAAGCGATGGTTAGGCGGTGGTATCGCCGGACGTCGGCCGAGGGGCACATCAGGGTGCCGGCCGTCCCGAGCCTGATCGACGAATACGTACAGTTGTGCGGCAACCTCTGCGCCACGCTGGGTGTCTGGCACACGCCCGAACAGTCCGCGCAGCTGCGGATCTCGCTCGAGACCGAGCTGGCGAAGGGCTTCAAGGCCTCTCCCCGCTCGGACATCCTCATCTCGTTCAACGCGTACTTCGGGACGAGCGTCAACATCCGCGTCAAGGCCGAGTGGCGGACGCTCGAGGCGGACTACGACGAATGGGTGGCCGTGCGCCCGGCGCCGCTGTTCGGCACCGAGCCCGACGCGCGGGTGTTGGCGCTGGCCGCCGAAGCGGCCGACCCGACGACCTACCGCGTGCTGGATGTCGGAGCGGGAACCGGGCGCAACGCCCTGGCCCTGGCCCGCCGCGGCCACCCGGTGGACGCGGTGGAGATGGCGGCCAAGCTCGCCGACGTCATGCGCTCGGAGGCGGAGAGCGAATCGCTGGGTGTGCACGTGATTCAGAGCGATGTCTTCACCGCGATGGAAAGCGTGCACGAGGAATACCAGCTGATGGTGCTCTCCGAGGTGGTCCCCGACTTCCGAACGACCCGCGAGTTGCGCGGCGTGTTCGAGCTCGCCGCCGAATGCCTGGCTCCCGGCGGGCGTTTGTTGTTCAACGCGTTCTTGCCCCGCGAAGGCTACGTCCCCGACGACGCTGCGCTGCAACTCGGTCAGCAGTGCAACACGATGATCTACACGCGCGATCAGATGGCGACCGCGGCCGCGGGGCTGTCCCTCGAGCTGGTTGCCGACGATTCCGCCTACGAATACGAGAAGGCTCACCTGCCCCAGGACGCCTGGCCGCCAACGGGCTGGTTCGAGGGGTGGGCCAACGGCCTCGACGTGTTCGACGTCGACCGTGAGCATTCGCCGGTCGAGTTGCGCTGGCTGGTCTACCGGAAGACGGAGTGAGCCCTTCGTGCCGAACGTGCGTTGACAGCGAGAGTTCGGCCGATTTTCCGCGTCGAGTGCACGCTCGGCGCGGGATCTAGGCGGTCAGATCGCGGGTGGCCGGCCCCTCGAGGAGGGTGCCGTCCGGGGCGAAGCGCGACCCGTGCAGCGGGCATTCCCACGCCTGGTCGGCGTCGTTCCAGTTCACGATTCCCCCGAGGTGGGGGCACACCGGCGACACTCGATGCTCGGTGCCGTTGACGCGGCAGCGTGCTTCCAGGTGCCACGGCGGCCCGCTGACCACACCGCCCTCGTCGGTCCCGGGGCTGCGCCGACCGGTGCGCAGCAGCGGGGTGACCCAGCCCTTGGCCAGGTCGAAGCCCACCTCCAGGTTGGCCTGCATGGCGGTCGGCAGGCCGGACAACTCGTGCGGGCTCCAGCTGGCGAACGCGTTGGCCCAGTCCATCCGTCCACCCAGGATGCGGCTGGACAGCGCCAGCGCCGCGGCGGCGCCGTTCGTCATTCCCCACTTGTTGAATCCCGTTGCCACGAAAATGGTTTCGCTCCTGGGCAGGATGGGCCCGACGTAGGGCAGCTGGTCGATGGGCGTGTAATCCTGCGCCGACCAGAAGTGCGTCTGCTCGGCGCCCGGATAGTGCTTGCGGGCCCACGACGCCAGTTCCTCGAGCGCCTTCGACGGGCTCTTCTTGCGTCCCACGGTGTGGCCGGCCCCGCCAACGATCAGCCGTTCGCCGTCCGCGACGGGCGCGTAGCGTACCGAGCGGGTCGGCGAGTCGGTCGAGATCATCATCGGCCGCGTGATGTTGCCGGGGACCTTGAAGGCCATGCAGTAGGACCGGCTCGGCTTGACGCGCGCGAAATATCCGCCGCGATCCAGGATCGGGATGCCGGTGGCGAGAATCAGTTGCCCGGCTAGGAGCTCGACGTCGCGCTGGGCGGCGTCGTTGACGTGTACGCGCACGCGTTCGCCGCGGCTCGACACCCGCCGGACCCGCGTGTGCTCGACCAGCCGCCCGCCGCGGTTGAGCAGCTCGGTGGCCAGCGCGTCCAGGAACGGCATGGGGTCGAACTGCGCCTGGTCGGGAAGCCGCACCCCGCCGTGATACGGGAACGGCACGCCGGCGTCGTCGTCCCAGACGGCGGGCAGCCCCACTGCCTGGCACGCTTTGAGCTCCAGGCGCGCGGACGGCACCCCTTTGGGGGATTGGGCATAGGTGTAGGCGTCCTCGCGCTGCACCGGTATGCCGTGCGACTCGCAGTATTCGAGCACCCAGTCCTGGCCTTCGCGATTCCCGTCGACGTAGGCGCGGGCCAATTCCCTGCCATGCCTGGGCAGGATCTTCGACAGGTGGGTGCTCTGCAGCAGGCTGATCTTCGCGGTGGTGTTCCCGGTCGCGCAGGCTCCCACCGTGCGCGCTTCGAGCACCAGTACGTCCTTGCCGGCGCGGGCCAGCAGAACCGCGGTCATCAGCCCGGTGATGCCGGCGCCCACCACGATGACATCGGCCGACCGGGAACCCTCGTCAAGCTTGCTTGCGGCCCAAGGCTGTTCGGCCCGATCGGCCAACCATAAAGACGTCACGGGGGGCTTAATACCCCGGCTGGACTCAGGGAAACACCGACGCGGCCCGACGGATGCTGTCAGCCCCGCTTCAACTGCGCTTTCGCCTCCTTGACTGATTCCCCCGCGGCGCGGCTGGCTTGCTCGGCCCGCTCGTAGTGCGCTTCGGCGTGTTCGAGTTCGCGCTCGGCGGTTCGCAGAGCCGCGAGCGCGTCATCACGGCGGTGCCGGGCCGCAGCGCGCTCCGCCCGGCGCTCCGAGAGCCTGGCCTCGGCGCCGGCCTGCTCGCGCTCGGCGGCTGTCACGGCCGCAGTCAGTTTCTCGAGTCGGCGCCGCGCGGCCGCGTCATGCGCGGGCTGCTTCGCCGGCTGTGCCCGCGACGGCGCGGACCGCTGGTTCGCCTTCCCGGCCCGCTCAGCCGTCACGGGCGCCGCGGCGCCGAATTCGCCGAAACCCGACCACTGCTCGGGCCGGGCCAGCCGGCCGAGGCGCTCCCTCACCTCGGGGTCGGCGATGGCCGCTTGCAGCGTGCTGACGATGTCGTCGCGCACCGCCGAGGATGGGTTGCTGACGTCGGCGGCCCGCAGTGCGGCTCGGGTGAGCTCACCGACGAGCCGGTGCTGCTCGGCGGACAAGTCCCGGATACGCGCGCCGTCCATCGCGGCGTGCGCGGCGCGCAGCCGGTCGCCCAAGTCGGTCAGGCGCCGTTTGGTGTCGGCATCGCGCAGCGCGAGCCGGTTGACGATCCACGCCGCGGTGGTCGGTTTGTTGGCCGCGGAAATCCGCTTGGCGCCGGCGTCGTCCCCCCGGCGCTTGGCCGCTGCGGCTAACTTCGTGCGCTGCGCCGTGAAATCCTTCGGCGGCGCCGCATACAGACTGTCCAGTTCGTCGTCGGCCATGACGCCATGATCCCCGCCCCGGCGCCGGCCGGTTTAAAAACCGCACGTCCGTGGCACCTGATGGACAACCTCGTCCTGCTGGGCAGTGATTCGACCCGGCATCCAACAGAACGCAAGGATCCGACAGCTCAATGATGTCCAAGACCAGTGACCGGTCCGTCCGCCGGATCCTCGCAGATCGCAAGGCCCGCCGATTGCTGATCGCCGCGCTGGTGGTTGTCGCGGTGGTGGGCGCCGTCGTCGTCGCGGCGTCGCTGGACTGCTTCAGCGGTGGCTGCGGTCACCGCAGCGCCTCGTCGAAAACCTCCGGGCCGGCGCAAGTCACGGTCACGCCGGGGCCCGATGCGCACGACGTCGATCCGCTCGCACACGTGATGGTCAAGGCCGACGCGGGAACGCTGACCGACGTCCGCATGGTCAACGAGAGCGGCAAGTCGGTGCAGGGCGTCATGACGCCGGATAACACCGTATGGAAGCCCACCGTCCCGCTGGGCTATGGCCGCACCTACACCCTGACGGTCACCAGCCGGGGCCCCAATGGCGTTGCGTCGACGCAAGTTTCGTCCTTTTCGACGCTGAAGCCGTCCAACCAGACCAAGGTCTCGTTCACCACCACGTCGGAGGCCGCCCTGAAAGACGGCGGGACCTACGGCGTCGGGATGGTGGTCGTGGCACACTTCGACGAGCAGATTGCCGACCGCGCCGAAGCCGAGCGGCATCTGGCGGTGACCACCGATCCCAAGGTGGAGGGGTCGTGGTTCTGGGTCGACGACCAAACCGCCCACTGGCGCCCCGAGCATTACTACGCGCCGGGCACTTCCGTCACCGCCGAAGCCAAGATCTACGGAGTCGCCTTGGGCGGCGGACTGTTCGGGCAGGACGACACCAAGGTGTCCTTCCGGATCGGCGATGCGCACGTCTCCATCGCCGACGACGCGACCCATCAGGTCAGCGTCTTCAACAACGGCGCCCTGGTCCGCACCATGCCCACCTCGATGGGGATGGGGGGCACCGAAGACGTCGGCGGCAGAAAGATTTCGTTGTGGACCCCGTCCGGCGTCTACACCGTGCTCGACAAGGGCAACCCGGTGGTCATGGACTCCTCGACGTTCGGGCTGCCCAAGAACTCCCGCCTGGGCTACCGCGAAACGATCAACTACGCCACCAAGATCAGCACCGACGGCATCTATCTGCACGAGCTCGACGCCACGGTGTGGGCGCAGGGGCATCAGGACACCTCGCACGGATGCTTGAACCTGAACGCGGACAACGCGAAATGGTTCTACGACTTCTCCGTGCCCGGTGATGTGGTGGAGGTCCGCAACAGCGGCGGCCCGCCGTTGACATTGGCGCAGAACGGCGACTGGACGATCAGCTGGGACGACTGGCGCAAAGGCAGCGCGCTGAAGCCAACCTGAAATCAGCGTGATGTGGCTCATTCGTCACCGGCAGTTGTGCCCCACTTCACAGTAAACTCTTGACTCGTTCCAGATAAGTGCGTCATATTGGTGCGGTGTCATCGACGGCCGATTACGCGGAACGACTGCGGATGGCCGATCTCCGGGTGACCCGCCCCAGGGTCGCCGTGCTGGAGGCAGTCGACGCCCACCCGCACTCCGACACCGAGACCATCTTCTCGGCGGTGCGCGTAGGCCTGCCAGACGTCTCCCGCCAGGCCGTGTACGACGTTCTCAACGCGCTGAGCACGGTGGGTTTGGTCCGCCGGATCCAGCCCTCGGGGTCGGTCGCCCGCTATGAGTCGCGAGTCGGCGACAACCACCACCATGTCGTGTGCCGGGCCTGCGGCGTCATCGCCGACATCGACTGTGCGGTGGGTGAGGCGCCCTGCCTCACACCGTCTGACGACAACGACATTCTGGATGGCTTCGTCTTGGACGAGGCCGAGGTCATCTACTGGGGCGTGTGCCCCGACTGTTCGACTGCAGGTTCCTAGAACGCAGCCCAATCACCCCTAAGAAAGGAATGCTGTGCCATCCGATATCTCCGAAGGTCGGCCGCCCCATGACGACAGCAAGACGGCTAGCACCAGCGAAAGCGAAAACCCCGCAATCGCCTCCCCCAAGCCGAAATCGAACGCACCCCTGACGAACCGGGACTGGTGGCCCGACCAGGTCGACCCGTCGATGCTGCAGCCGCACAACCCCCGGTCCAACCCGCTGGGCGACGACTTCGACTACGCCGCCGAGTTCGCCAAACTCGACGTCAACGCGCTCAAGGCCGACGTGATCTCGGTGATGACCACCTCCCAGGACTGGTGGCCCGCCGACTACGGCCACTACGGCGGCCTGTTCATCCGGATGAGCTGGCACGCGGCCGGCACCTACCGCATCTTCGACGGCAGAGGCGGCGGCGGCCAGGGCATGCAGCGGTTCGCCCCACTCAACAGCTGGCCGGACAACGTGAGCCTGGACAAAGCCCGTCGGCTGCTGTGGCCGGTCAAGAAGAAGTACGGCAACAAGATCTCCTGGGCGGACCTGATCATCTTCGCCGGTAACTGCGCCCTGGAATCGATGGGATTCAAGACCTTTGGGTTCGCGTTCGGCCGCGAAGACGTCTTCGAGCCCGAGGAAACCCTCTGGGGCGAGGAGGACACCTGGCTGGGCACCGACAAGCGGTACTCCGGCGAGCGCGACCTCGCCCAGCCCTACGGGGCCACGACGATGGGTCTGATCTACGTCAATCCGGAAGGGCCCGAAGGCAAGCCGGATCCCATCGCCGCAGCGATCGACATCCGCGAGACGTTCGGCCGCATGGCGATGAACGACGAGGAGACCGCCGCACTCATCGTCGGCGGGCACAGCTTCGGCAAGACCCACGGCGCCGGCAGTGGCGATCTGGTCGGACCCGAGCCCGAGGCCGCTCCGATCGAACAGCAGGGGCTGGGCTGGAAGAGCTCGTATGGCACCGGCGTTGGGAAGGACGCCATCACCAGCGGCCTGGAGGTGGTCTGGACGCCGACCCCGACTCAGTGGGACAACACTTTCCTGGAGACGCTGTACGGCTACGAGTGGGAGCTCACCAAGAGCCCCGGCGATGCTTGGCAGTTCGTCGCCAAGGACGGCGCCGGTGCCGGAACCATTCCCGATCCGTTCGCCGGGCCGGGTCGGGCGCCGACGATGCTGGTCACCGACATCTCGATGCGCGAGTCCCCGATTTATCGGGACATCACCAGGCGCTGGCTGGACCACCCCGAGGAGTTGACCGAGGCCTTCGCCAAGGCCTGGTACAAGCTGCTGCATCGCGACATGGGACCGATCAGCCGCTACCTCGGGCCGTGGATTCCCGAGCCGCAGCTCTGGCAGGACCCGGTACCGGCCGTCGACCACGAGCTGGTGGACGAAAAGGACGTCGCGGAGCTGAAGAGCAAGGTCCTCGGGGCGGGCCTGTCGGTTCCCCAGCTGGTGAAGACCGCTTGGTCGGCGGCCGGGAGCTACCGCAACACCGACAAGCGCGGTGGCGCCAACGGGGCGCGGTTGCGCCTGGAGCCGCAACGGAACTGGGAGTGCAACGAGCCCTCCGAACTCGACAAGGTGTTGCCCGTGCTGGAGAAAATCCAGCGGGACTTCAACGACGCGGCATCGGGCGGCAAGAAGATCTCGCTGGCCGACCTGATCGTGCTGGCGGGCTCCGCGGCGGTCGAGAAGGCGGCGAAGGACGCCGGCTACGAGATCTCGGTGCACTTCGCGCCGGGGCGCACCGACGCCTCCCAGGAGAACACGGATGTGGAGTCGTTCGCGGTGCTCGAACCGCGGGCCGACGGCTTCCGCAACTACATCCGGCCCGGCGAGAAGGCTCCCCTGGAGCACCTGCTGATGGAGCGGGCATACCTACTCGGTGTGACCGCCCCGGAGACGACGGTGCTCGTCGGCGGCCTGCGTGCGCTCGGCGCCAATCACGGCGGCACCAAGCACGGGGTGTTCACCGACCGGCCCGGCGCGTTGACCAACGACTTCTTCGTCAACCTGCTCGACATGGGTACCGAGTGGAAGCCGTCGGAGACCGCGGAGAACGTCTATGAGGGCCGCGACCGGGCCTCGGGCGCGACCAAGTGGACCGCGACCGCGAATGACCTTGTGTTCGGGTCGAACTCGGTGCTGCGCGGGTTGGCCGAGGTCTATGCCCAGGACGACAGCCAGGGGAAGTTCGTGGAGGACTTCGTCGCGGCCTGGGTCAAGGTCATGAACAACGACCGGTTCGATCTGAAGTAACACCCGGATACCGAGTGGCGCCCCGCGGGCCATGGGCGCGGGGGGCGCCCTCAGGTCAGGGCGCGGTCGTTTCCGCGACACATAACCTATGCAGATGACACGCGGCAAACCGTCGCACTCGGTTATGCCTCGTGACGTCGACGGGGCTCAGCGCGCGAAATCCCACTGGCCGAAGTCGGGCGCCAGGACCTCGTCGATGTCCACGTTGATCCCGCCGAGCAGCGGGCTGGGGTTGCTCGGGCTGTTGACCACGGACTGGTAGAGCACAGCCGCGGGTTCGCGCTGTCCATGCGACCACGACTTCGTCTGCCACGCCCACCGGTGCCCGGGCGTGGTCGAGTTTCCTATGACGCCGTCGCGGATCGCCCAGCCGCACGCGCCGGCATGGCCGTAGATGCCGGTGCGACCCACGCCCAGGACCGAGTTGATTCCGCGAAACCATTGGACGGCAACGCTATTCCAGGTGTTGACGTCGATGTCGTCGTCGATGCTGAAAAAGATCGGGGCCGAGCCCGGGCCCCCGGCCGCGGCGTGCAGCCGCGATGCGGTCTGCGCATCGGCCACGCCGCCGTCGTAGCCGCGCGTGCAGTCCGAAGGGTCGGGCCACCCGGGTTTGCCGTACTGGAAGTTACTGACGATCTGGAGACCCGCCGCGCGCAGCGCGTCCGCGTACTCGCGCGTGATGGGCTTTGCCTCGAAATTGGCCCCCGGCCGTGACTCCGACACATAATTCACCACCCCGCCATAACCCGCGGATTTGATCTCGTCCGGGGCAATCCTGCGCTCGGCGAAATCGATCAGCCGCATGTCGGCGGCGAATGCCTTTGGCCCCGCGGTGTTGGTGGCCAGCGTTGCGAGGCCGAGTAAAGCCGGCGCGGCGGCAAATTTCAGGGCGTCGCGCCTCGACACCCATCGCGGCGCGCCGCGTTCGCCTGCTGCAGCCGAATCCTGCACCGCGCGATGGTAACAAATAGCGCCCGACCTGGGCGAACTGCGGCGCGGGCGCACCGGCTGGCCCCGGGCACGTCGACGAAGCCATCGGCCGCCGACCCGAGCGCCCCGCTCGCCCCGCCATGGCGTCGGAGCTGTGCTCCCGCCGGCGCCCACCGGCTCATCACCTGCGGCTGGGTATAGCGTCGAATACCTCGTGCCGCGCGGGGGCCCGGCCGAACGGTTCAATCCCGTTCGGGGCCGAATGGCATGATCTTTGGGTGCCGGATTTCCGTCAGACCGTTTACCCGGGAGCCGGTGACGCCCGAGCTCGTTGCGCTCGATTAGGTGATCGAACTATAGTCTGGACACATGTCCAGTTTGCTGTCGCGGGGTTCGGGAGCCCGTTGACCGCGATGGATTCGGCGCCATTCCGCGGCCATTCACCAGCAAAGAAGAGTTGAGTATGCGAATTGCCCTGCTGTCCTACCGTAGTAAAACCCATTGCGGCGGACAGGGCGTCTACGTGCGCCATCTCAGCCACGGTCTGGTGGAACTGGGTCATGACGTCGAGGTGTTCTCCGGCCAGCCCTACCCCGACCTGCTCGACCCGCGGGTGCGGCTGACCAAGGTGCCGAGCCTCGACCTTTACCGCGAACCCGACCCCTTCCGCGTGCCAAGGCCCAGCGAGATTCGCGACTCGATCGACCTGTTGGAACTGCTCACCACGTGGACGGCTGGTTTTCCGGAACCCCGGACGTTCACCATGCGCGCCGCGCGGTTGCTGGCGGCCCGGATGGCCGACTTCGACGTCGTCCACGACAACCAGAGCCTGGGCACCGGGCTGCTCACCATCGCGGGTGCGGGACTGCCTGTGGTGGCCACCGTGCATCATCCCATCACCCGTGACCGGGTGCTCGACCTGGCGGCCGCGCGATGGTGGCGAAAGCCGTTGGTGCAGCGCTGGTATGGATTCCTGGCGATGCAGCAGCAGGTGGCGCGCCAGATCCCGGACCTGCTGACGGTCTCGTCGTCGTCGGCCGCCGACATCGTGAGCGACTTCGGGGTCTCGCCGGACCAGCTGCATGTGGTGCCGCTAGGCGTGAACACCGACTTGTTCAAGCCGGGATCCCTTCCCCGGCAACCTGGGCGGGTCATCGCGATTGCCAGTGCCGATACGCCGCTGAAGGGTGTGCGCACCTTGCTGCATGCGGTCGCTCGGCTGCGTACGAGCAGGGATCTCGAGCTGCGGCTGGTCGCCAAGGTGGAACCCAACGGGCCCACCCACAAACTCATCGCCGAGCTCGGAATCTCCGACATGGTCCACATCACCAGCGGGCTTTCCGACGCCGAGCTGGCCGCGTTGTTCGCCTCGGCCGAAGTCGCCTGCATTCCCTCACTCTACGAAGGGTTTTCGCTACCGGCGGTGGAGGCGATGGCCAGCGGAACGCCGATCGTCGCGAGTCGGGTCGGTGCGCTCCCGGAAGTCCTCGGCACCGACGGCGCGTGCGCCGAACTGGTACCGCCCGCCGACGTCGACGCGCTCACCCGTGCCCTCGGAGACCTGCTGGACTCGCCGGAGAAGCGACGGAGCCTGGGCAAAGCGGGACGAACCCGCGCGGTCAACGTGTTCAGCTGGGAAGCCGTGGCCGCCCAAACCGTGCGGGTGTATGAGCGGGCGATCGCACGCAACGCCGCCTCGGCCACTCCCGAAGGGGAAACGCAATGCTGACAGTCGATTTCGACCGGCTACGGGTGGGGCCGGCGACGAAGGTCATCGACGTCGGCTGCGGAGCAGGCCGGCATGCCTTCGAAGCGTACCGGCGCGGTGCCGACGTGGTCGCGTTCGACCGCGATGAGGCCGAATTGCGTTCGGTGGATACCATTTTGCGCGCGATGGCCGAAACCGGTGAGGCGCCTGCCGGTGCGTCGGCGAAGGTGGTGGTCGGTGACGCCCTGAAGTTGCCGTACGCCGACGAGACGTTCGACTGCGTGATCGCGTCCGAAATCTTGGAGCACATACCGCACGACGACGCCGCGATCGCCGAATTGATCAGGGTGCTCAAGGCCGGCGGCACTCTGGCGGTCAGCGTGCCACGCTGGCTTCCGGAGCGGGTGTGCTGGCTATTGTCCGACGAATACCACAGCAACGAGGGCGGCCACGTACGCATCTACCGGGCCAGCGATCTGCGCGCCAAGATCTCGGATGGCGGAATGGAATTGACGCATTCCCACCACGCGCACGCACTGCACTCCCCCTTCTGGTGGTTGAAATGCGCTGTGGGCGTGTCGAACACCGATCACCGAGCCGTGTCGGCGTATCACCAACTCCTGGTATGGGACCTGACGCAACGGCCGAAGATCACGCAGCTGGCGGAATCGCTGCTCAATCCGCTGGTCGGCAAGAGCGTGGCGATGTATTTCGTCAAACAACCGCCGGCCGAAAGCCAGGCGACGGTGGGATATTCAGTTGCGTCGGTCTAACCCACCATCGGTCCCGGGCGTCCTCAGTCCCGAGCAATGCCGTCGCACCGCGCTGTCGATCGCGGCCATGCAGGAGCCCACCGGGGCCATCCCCTGGTCTGAGGGGGGCCACACCGACCCGTGGGATCACGTGGAGTGCGCGATGGCGCTCACCGCCGCCGGGCTGCTGGAATCGGCGCGCGCCGCGTTCGAATGGAGCCGTCGCACGCAGCGGCCGGACGGCTCCTGGCCCATCCAGCTCCGCGCGGGCGTCGTCGAAGATGCCAACAGCGACAGCAACTTCTGCGCCTACATCGCCACCGGCGTCTGGCATCACGTGCTCGTCACCGGCGACCGGCGCTTCGCCGCTCAAATGTGGCCGGTCGTGCACAAGGCGATCGACTTCGTCATCGACTTACAGGTCGGCTATGGCGAAATCTGTTGGGCCCGTGGTGAAGCCGGCCCTTTGAACGAAGCGCTGCTGACCGGTTGCGCAAGCGTCTTTCACAGCATGCGGTGCGCCTTGGCGCTCGCGGCCCTGGTCGGCGAGCCTCAGCCGGAGTGGGAACTGGCGCTGGGCCGACTGGGACACGCGTTAGCCGCGCACCCCGAGGCGTTCACCGAGAAGGACCGCTACTCGATGGACTGGTACTACCCCATTCTCGGTAGCGCGCTGCGGGGGCCCGCGGCGGCCGCGCGCATCGAACAGCGCTGGGACGACTTCGTGGTCGGCGGACTGGGCATCCGCTGTGTGGTGGACCGACCCTGGGTAACCGGCGCCGAGACCTGCGAGCTGGTGATGGCGCTGGACGCCATCGGTCAGCGGTCCGCCGCCCATCGCCAGTTCGGCGCCATGCAGCATCTCCGCGAGGAGGACGGCTCTTACTGGACGGGTTTGGTGTTCGCGGACGGGAAACGCTGGCCCGAGGAGCGCACCACTTGGACGGGAGCGGCGATGATCCTCGCCGCGGACGCGCTGTCGAACACCACTGCGGGCGCCGGGATTTTCCGCGCCGAGGGATTGCCGATGGGTCTGCAGACCGACTTCGACTGCGAATGCGTCTCCACAGGTCCCGGCTGGTGACGTGAGTCCGGCTAGATCTGCTCGCCCGGCTGACCGCTGACACGTTCCAGGACCCTTAGCGATCCGGTGGCGGAAACCTCCCGGAACTGTCCGGAATCGATAGCGCGACAGTAGATGTAGTAAGGGGGCCGTCCGCCGTCCCTGGGGTCCGGGAAGACGTCGTGAATAGCCAGCGCGCCGCCGACGGCCACCCACTTCGCCCATCCGTCGAAGTCCTGGTTCGCCGCGGCCTCACTGTGGCCGCCGTCGATGAACAAGACTCGCAGCGGTGACCGCCACCCGGAGGCGACGATCGGCGACTTGCCCACGACGGCGACGACGTGGTCGTCCAGCCCCGCCGCATCGAGCGTGCGCCGGAAGGTTGGCAGGGTGTCGAACAGCCCCGTGACCTCGTCGACCAGCGCGGCATCGTGGTATTCCCAGCCGGCCTGGTGCTCCTCGGAGCCGTGGTGGTGGTCGATCGTGTAGAGCACGCCCGCGGTTTGTTGGGCCGCGGCGCCGAGCAACAGGGTGGATTTGCCGCAATACGTGCCGATTTCGACGGCGACGCCGCCGTCGAGATACCGCAGCGCGGCTTCGTAGAGCGCCCGTCCCTCGTCGGCGGGTAGGAAGCCCTGCACCTGTTCGGCCAGCGCGAACAGGCGTTCGGGCGCACTCGCGTCGACGTGACTCATCAGCTGAACCTATCGTTCGCGCCACCGGTGCCCCCACGGTGGTCGGGGTCGCCGCCGCGCGACCGGACTGAGGTCGCTTTGCCTAAGCCCAGCGGCCGGGCCGGGACCGCTTTACCATCATGCTGTGCTTGCCCGCAGACTCCGTGACATCAGCCTGGCGGCGGTCCTCATCGCGGCCGCACCGGCGTTGCCCGCTGCCCTCCCGGCGTCCGCAATTCCCAGCGCCGCGGCCGCCACCTGCCCCCAGGTGCAGGTGGTCTTCGCCCGCGGACGGATGGAGTCGCCGGGACCGGGGGTGTTGGGCAACGCGTTCATCAGTTCGCTGCGATCCAAGGTCAACAAGAACATCGGCGTCTATGCCGTGAATTACCCCGCCGACACCGAGGTTGCTCAGGGTGCCAACGACATGAGCCACCACGTTCAGGACATGATCAACAATTGCCCGAATACCCGGCTGGTGCTCGGCGGCTACTCGCTCGGCGCGGCGGTGACCGACGTGGTCCTCGCGGCGCCCATCGGCGCGTTCGGCTTCGACAGCCCCCTGCCGCCGGGCGCCGACCAGCACATCGCTGCCGTGGCCCTCTTCGGCAACGGCAGCCAGTGGGTCGGTCCGATCACCAACTTCAACCCGACCTACAACGACCGGACCATCGAGTTGTGCCACGGCGCCGACCCCATCTGCAACCCCGCCGACCCGAACACCTGGAACGCGAACTGGCCGCAACACCTCGCCGGTGCGTACATCGACGCGGGCATGGCGAATCAGGCGGCCGACTTCGTCGCCGGCAAGCTCTGAGCGATCCGGCGCGCCGGATCCGAGCCGGAAGGCCCAACGCGGCTTCCGCCTGAAAAGCAGGTCACAGGGCGACGGCGAAGGCCTTTGTTTGTGAGCAATCAGTCTGAGGCACTTGCTGTTTGGTGCTTGTCGCGGGAGTGGTGGTCAAGCCAGCGGTAAGCTATGAGCTTGATCCGGTCGTTGAAGAGGAACCACACCACCGAGTAGCCCCAGACGATGCCTGCCCACCGCCACCCCAGGGGCGTCATCGCCACGCCGTAGACAGCGATCAACGTGGCAGTGCTTTGCGCCGTGATGACAGCGCCGAGCAGCAGTGGTGCCGGCGCCGGCCGAGACCAGAACGGGCCACGGGAGCGGGTGAGGAAGATGGTCAGCTGCCCCGCGACTGACAACTTCAGGTAGATCATGGTGCGGATGAAGTCACGGCTGAGCCCGAACACACTATCGGCGATGAAGAACAGCGTGAAGCTCGCGACGACGCCGATCACACCCAGCACGGTGGCGATGGTCAGCACGGCGCGCATGTCCCACCTGACGGGCCTGGGTGAGCCGCGCACATGGTCGTATGCGATTGAGAGGATCGCGCCGTCGTTGAGCAGCGCCAGGAACACGATCATCGCGGCGGTGACCGGGAAGAAGTTCATCGACACGACCGCCAGGGTGATCAACAGCAGCACCCGGATGGTCTCTGCGATGCGGTAGGTGGCGTAGCTGGTCAGCCGGGCGAAGATCTCGCGGGCCAGCCCGATGGCGGACACGATCACTGACAGCCCCGGCGCCAGCAGGACCACGTCGGCGGCCGCGCGGGCCGCGTCGGTGGCCCCAGAGACCGCGATGCCGGCATCGGCCTGCTTGAGCGCGGGGGCGTCGTTGACGCCGTCGCCGGTCATGCCGACGATGTGGCCGCGATCCTGCAATAGCCGCACGATGTGGTACTTGTGCTCGGGAAACACCTGCGCGAACCCGTCGGTCGCCTCCACCCGGTCGCCCAGAGCGTCGTCGTCAGCGGTGCCGTCGAGGATGGCGGCATCGAGGATCTGGTCGCCGAGGCCGACCTGGCGGGCGATCTCCCGGCCGATGGCGACCTGGTCGCCGGTGACCATCTTGACGTCGATGCCGAGTTCCTTGGCGGCGGCGATGGTTGTCGCGGAGTCCTCGCGAGGCGGATCGGCTAACGCCAGCACACCCATCAGCCGCCAGGAGCCGTCTCCGGCCGTCTTCGCCACGCCGAGAGCCCGGTACCCATGGCTGGCGAACCGTTCGACCACACCGGCGACCTCAGCGGACGCGCCGTCACCGTCACATAAGGCGGAGATGATCTGCGGTGCGCCCTTACTGACCCGAAAGCTCTGCCCCTCCGCGTCGCGCACCCGCGCTTCGGTGCGTTTGCTGACCGGATCGAAAGGAACGAACTGCTCGACCCGCCCCGCCGGTGGTTGCTCCACGGCAGCCAGCACCACCAGATCGATGAGGTCGTTGTCCTCGGCGCGCGAAGCCTGTGCGGCCGCGGTGAGCAGTTCATCGTCACTGACGGCGGTGGCGGTCCAGCGCGCAGCAAGCGCGAGGCGGTTCCGGGTCAGGGTGCCGGTCTTGTCCGAGCACAACACGTCGATTCCGCCGAGTTCTTCAACGGCCGGCAGGTGGCTGACGACGGCCTCATGACGCGCAAGCTGGCGTGCGCCGATGGCCATCGTCACCGACAGCACCGCCGGCAGCGCCACCGGGATCGAGGCGATCGTGACCACCAGGGCGAACTCGAGGGTCTGCAGCACCGGGTTGCCGCGCACCAGCGAGACCGCAACCGTCAACGACACCAGGGCGAGCGCGATCACGATCAAATAGTTGGCGATCCGCAGCACCGCGCGCTGAAAGTGGCTGACCGTGCCCGCGCTTTCCACCAGCGCGGTGGTCTTACCCATGTACGACGACGCTCCGGTGGCGTAAACCAGGGCGTCGGCCTCCCCCCGCACCAGTACGGACCCCGAAAACAGGTTTTCTCCTCGCCCGCGGCTGACGGCCAGCGACTCGCCGGTCAGCGCGGACTGATCTACCTGGAGGGCGACGTCGTCCAGCACCCGCAGATCGGCGGGAACCACGTCACCGAGGCGTACTCGCACGACGTCGCCGGGCACCAACTCGCGCACCGGAAGCGTCACCCATTCACCGCCGCGCAGCACCCGCGCCGAGGTCGCCAGCTGCTGTTTGAGTGCAGCGATTGCGTTGGCCGCCTGGTGTTCCTCGAAAAACGCCACCAACCCGT
Source organism: Mycobacterium sp. 852014-52450_SCH5900713 (assembly GCF_001667075.1). Classification (GTDB taxonomy): domain Bacteria; phylum Actinomycetota; class Actinomycetes; order Mycobacteriales; family Mycobacteriaceae; genus Mycobacterium. The sequence continues at coordinate 220,639 of NZ_LZIL01000032.1, forward strand.
TCATCGCCAGCAGCACCCCGATGATCACCGCGTCCGTCCAATGCCGCACGGCAAGCGACAAGGCCAGAGCGACCTCGATCATCCACGGTATCGGCGCCCAGAAATAACCCAAGAATTCCAATACCGGATTGCGGTGTCGCTCGGCTATCTCGTTGGGACCGTAACGCTCCAGTCGCTGCTGCGCCTCGGCGGATGTCAAACCCGTTGGGTTGCCCGTCAATTCGCTGGAGTGTGTCAACCCCACCTCCCCGGATGTTGGCGATGTCCGGCGTCCACCATCGCACCTTCACTGCGTGGGAAGTAGGGCCAAACGACCCCCAATATCGCGCGCCTTGTTCGCCGACGGGCAACCCGCGACCCGGCCCGTTGGTGACTTCAGAATCCGATTACGCATGCGATGGCGGATTCGCTTATCAGGTCGAGGGTCGCAGCGGTTACCCGTTCTATCGGTATCTCCGTGTGATCCGACACAGGCCGGCCAGGCAAGCGGGCGGCCGCAATTCGGGGAAATCGGGATGAGACGGCTGATCCCATCGGACTGCGCCGCCAATGGCCAACTCGCGGAGTTCCCCAAACAGACACGGAGCGATCGGAAACGCCTTTGCGGCCCAATTAACGCGTCCGGCAAGCCCGTGCCCCGGACGCCTTTGGCGCAATTTGCGCGCCGAAATGGTCAGGCCGGGGTGTTGGTGCTGGAGTAGAGCTTGAAGTCGCGGATCAGCGGAATGACCTCGCCACCGGCCACCGCGGCACGCTGGCTGGCGCGGAAAGCGGGATGACGGCGCATCGCCTCACGGCGTTCGCGTTCCTGGCGCCGAGCCGCAGCCCATACCGGGTGGGACTGAAGGGAAATAACCGTCGCTCCCGTTGAATTCGCCACGATCGTTAACTCCTCCCAGTGCAACCCGCAAAAACTACGCCTTGTGGTTATCGGCTTGTGATCTCAGGATGCCCGGCCGATCCTGAGACCAAACCATCCACGAAGTTGAGAATTAGCCATGAATTTCGACTAATCCTTTAGCCGCTACCGCGCCGCCGTCCGTGCTGGCCCACCGGCGATTCGAAACGTTAGCGGCGAGCACCGACAGATTTCGGAGTTCGGTCGAGACGGCGGTGGCTGCTATCGTCCCCGCGTATGCCCAAGATGGACCGCCGCCGCATGATGTTGACGACCGGGATCGGCGTGCTGGCAGCCGCGCTGCCTGCGCCGGTGGCCCTGGCCCGCCCGGGTCGCACACCCGCCCCCGCCGCTCCCAGCGGCCAAACCGGCACCTACATTTTTCACGACGAATTCGACGGACCCGCCGGCTCGGCGCCGGATTCGTCGAAGTGGACGGTGGCGAAGGCCCGGGAGACCATCAAGGATCCGACATATTGGGAGCTGCCCGAACATATCGGGCAGTACCGCGACGATCGTCGCAACGTCTTCCTCGACGGCAATTCCAACCTGGTTCTCCGCGCCGCCAAGGACGGCCCCAGCTACTACAGCGGCAAAGTCCAAAGCCTCTGGCGGGGCGGCGTCGGCCATACCTGGGAAGCCCGTATCAAGCTCAACTGCCTGACGGCCGGCGCCTGGCCGGCCTACTGGCTGGGTAACGATGACCAGGGCGAGATCGACGTGATGGAGTGGTACGGCAACGGCAGTTGGCCCTCGGCCACCACCGTGCACGCGAAAGCCAACGGCGGCGAATGGAAGACGCACAACATTGCGATGGACAGCGCCTGGCACACCTGGCGCACGCAGTGGGACGAGGCCGGCATCCGGTTCTGGAAGGACTACTCCGACGGGGCCCAGCCCTATTTCGACGTGCCGGCGAGCTCGCTGCCGGATTGGCCGTTCAACGGACCGGGTTACACGGTCTACCCGGTGTTCAATCTGGCGGTGGCAGGTTCCGGCGGCGGCGATCCAGGACCGGGCACCTATCCCGCCGACATGCTCGTCGACTGGATCCGCGTCTGGTAGGCGGGTTCAGTGGGTGAGCAGGGCGACCGCACTCGACGATTTGCCGCCCGGACGGCGCAAATCCGGCCGAGGCAGCCAGGCAAGCGGACGCATCCAGATCGGTAGGCGATGCAATCGGTGGGCGGCCACCAGTACCGACTCAGCCTCGACGGTCCGCCAACCAAGGTCTTCGAAAAAGGCCAGGCCGTTGTCGGGTGCGAATTTGAACGGCGCGTTTTCCGAGATGCCGGCGACGTTCTTGTTGATCCGCTTCTTCAGGCCCGGAAAGGCGAAATCGAGCATCCACCACGCGACCTCGGGGCGCTTGATCGCGTCTGAAAGCCCGACGACGGCGGTGGGCTCGAGGTACATCGACAGGCCCTCGGTCAGCACGAAGGCCTTCGCCGCACCATCCAGCGCGTCGTTGAAGAACGTGTCTCGGGCGCGCGGGTCGGCGAGGTCAACCGCTATGCGTCGGAGCCGGCAGCGCGGGGTCTGATCGCCGAGTACTTGCGTCTTTTCCTCGAGCAACTTGGGCAGATCGGCCTCGACCCAGGTGAGATCGGGTGGGAGGTCTAAGCGATAGGGCCGGGTGTCCAGACCGGCGGCCAGATTCAGCACCCGGTCGCAGCCGTTCGCGAGCGCGTCGGCGATGGCGTCGTCGATGAGCTTGGTGCGCGCGACCAACCAAAAACCGCTGCGATCGGTCCAGCGAACGTTGTCGACGATCGCGCGGCCGTGTTCGCCGGCGAGACGCTCCGCCAGCGGGTCGCTGAACAGCGCGTCGGGGCGGGCCGATTCGGTTGCCCGATGCAACGCCGTCCACCGGGCCGTATCGGAAACATGGGTGATCGTTTGGCCTGGGCGTGACATACGTTGCGTTATAGCAAGCCCCGCTGCCGCTCTACTGACCGGCCTTGCCGCCGGCGAGCCACGCTTCCGTCACCCCGCGGGTCTGGGGCGGTGGGTAGACGGTGTCCGGTCGGCCGATTTGGCCGACCTTGACCGTCCACGCCGATGATGAGCGGTCGATGCAACTCCCGGCGCCCTGGCTGGGCAGCCACAGCACCGCGGTATTGCCACCGCCGCCGGTGCCGCACCCGTACACCGGGACATACCCGTCGGCGCGACCGCCCCAGGCGCCACCGTTGCGGAACAGGCACCGCGTGCCGTCGTCGAGAGTCAGCGCGAACGGGTCCGGGGTTGTGGGTGCCTGCACGGGCGGCAGCGGGCCGTCGTAGTTCACCCGATGCATGCGCTTGTCCCAGGGATTGTCCACGCACAGCAGCGATCCGGGTGTCGAGGGCCAACAGGTGAGGGCGCCCGCCGCGGTTGGCGAGCAGGAGTAGACGTTGTCGGCCAGCGCCGACGGCGACGGTGAAGAGCACTCGCTGGCCTGGCCGACGTTGCCCGGTCCGGACGCCACCTGGTAACCGTTCATCGGTTGGCCATCGGGCCCGACGGCCACGACGGTGATCTGCTGGGTGGGCGGCGGATCCGCGGCAGCCGGCCCGGGCGGCGACAGGATCGTCGCTGTCAGCACCGTCAGCGCGGCGACGGGGACACCGGCGATTCGCGACATCACGTTCACCGCGCAAAACCTTTCGTACGGCGGCCCCCTTGTTGAAGGGTACGGTGCGCATATGTCCGATCGAAACCGTCGTTTTCTGCTCCGCGAACGCCCCACCGGCCGCATCGGCCCGGACACCTTCGAACTGAGCGAGGAGGCGGTGCCCGAGATCGGCGACGGCGAGGCGCTGGTGCGCGTCGACTGGATCTCGCTCGACCCGACCAACCGCATGTGGATCAACGACACCCCGACATACCTCCCCCCGGTCGGGCTCGGCGAGGTCATGCGCGCCGCCGGGATCGGCGAGGTCGTCGCGTCCAAGAGCTCCACCTACGCGGTCGGACAGCAGGTGCAAGGCCTGCTCGGCTGGCAGGAGTACGCGGTCCTCACGGACACGGCGATGGTGAACCCGGTGGACGTGGCACCCGGCATCTCGCCGAGCGCCTACCTGGGTGCGCTCGGGATGACCGGGCTCACCGCGTGGATCGGGATCCGTGAGATCGGCAAGCCGCGGCCGGGCGAGACCGTCGTCGTCTCCGCGGCCGCGGGTGCGGTCGGGTCGGTCGCCGGCCAACTCGCCAAGGCCGCCGGCGCTCGCGTCGTCGGGATCGCCGGCGGGCCCGAGAAGTGCGCGCTACTCACCGACCAGCTCGGCTTCGACGCGGCCGTCGACCACCGAGCCGACGACTGGGCCGCCCAGCTGGCGGCGGCGACGCCCAAGGGCATCGACGTCGACTTCGAAAACGTCGGCGGCGACCTGATGGACGCCATCTTCGCGCGCCTCAACATCGGCGCCCGCGTCGCGCTCTGCGGCCTGATCTCCGGCTACAACGCGGAAGACCCCCCGCCGGGCCCCCGCGCATTCGGCAATCTGCTCATCCAGCGCGCCACATTGCAGGGTTTCATCGTCCTCGACCACTTCGGGCGCGCGCCGGAAGCGATCGGCGAGATCGCGGGCCTGATCGAGGCGGGAAAGCTCACCCCGCTCGAGACCCTCGTCGAGGGCTTCGAGCAGCTGCCAACGGCGATCAACATGCTCTTCGACGGCAAGAACGTCGGCAAGCTGGTGGTCAAGGTCGGCTGATCCTCAGCCGAATTCGAGTAGGGCGAAGACGCCGCGATAAGGCTTCGCGGGCGGAAAGCGCCAGAACGCGGGGTATAGCTTGCCGAAGAAGAAGCCCCGCCCCGCGGGCATCGGTACATCGTGCACGGCACGGATGCCGGGCACGCCTTCCGCCAGCTTCGCCAGTTGACGCACCGAGAGGCTGAAGGGCATCGGCGGTACCCGGTAGCGCTTGGACGATCGCAGCCCCCTTCGCGCGACCTTCTTGACGATCGTCGGCGGCAGGTCGAAGAACATCCGGCCGCCGGGAAATCGCTTGGCGCACTGGGTGATCAGTCCCAGCGCCTCGTTGGGCTGAAGGTACATCAGCAACCCTTCGGCGGTGACGAACACGCCGTTGCCGGTGTCGACCTTGTCCATCCAGCTGTAGTCGAGTGCGGACTGCGCGAGATGAGTGATCCGCGTGGATTGCGGCAGCAGCCGCTGCCGAAGGTCGATGACCTGAGGCAAATCCACCGAAAGCCAACTGAATTGCGCGCCGGGTAGGGCGCGGTCCAGGCGCCAGAAAGACGTCTGGAAACCTTCGGCAAGCGCGACCACGGTCGCCCTGGGATGCGCGGTCAGGTAATCGATTGCGCACCGATCGACGGCCAGCGAACGCAGCGCCATCTCCTGGCCCCTGCGCCCGAACTTCTCGAAGTCGAAGTCGAAGGACTCCACCAGCCTGACGGCCATCGGATCGTCGATGATCGGGTCCGGGCGCCCGGCCTGATATGCCCTGCCGTAGAGGGTCAGCAGCGCCGTTTCCGAAACACCGGTCAGCAGCGTGGCATCCACCTTCTGGCTGTCTTGATTCGTCATCACGCCAAACCGTAACCGGCTCAGCGCCGAACGTAGGTGCCTACGCGCCGTCTCATGTCGAGCGGCTAGGCCGGTGCGGAAGCCGGATCGATCGGAATCGCGATCTCGTTGCGACGCCGCATCGGCAGCGTCCAGGGCGGATCGTAGAACCAGGCCTCGGCCTCTCCGGTGGTCTTGATCCCGTTGTCCCGCAATGTTTTCCTGAGCTCATCGGTGCGAGACGCGACCGCCTTGGGGCTGCGGTCACCGCTGAATCGCAGCACGGCTACGGTCGCGGACGGCACGGTGACGAGGCGGACCTGATCGTCTTTGGGCGCGGGAAGGGTCTCCATCGTCCACTTCTCGGGCATGAAAAACCGGATCACCCAGCCACTCTCGGCGCTGGCGGACTGTACGACGGGCGCGGTCATCGCGATCTGCTGGCCACGACGGCCCGGCTGCTGGCTGACGGGTGCCGTCATCGAGATCGATTCGTTGCCCCGATTGCCGCCGAATATGTATCCCGCCAGTCGTCGGAACCCCACGTCACGAGCGCGGTTTTCGTCGGCGTCGACTGTAGTCTCGGCGGCAATCCGCGGACCGTAGCGGCGTATCTCGACGGTGCCGGTGAGCGGATGGCGCGTGTACTTCGGTTCCTCGAGGCCAACGCGAATGCCGCCCACCGCCAGAACCGATTCGGCGACCTGCTCGGCGAGCTTGATCGGGTTCATCATCAAAACCATTTGACCCACCAGGCCCCGATGACGCAAGTGCGGTCACTCCCCAACGACGGTGTCACCCGACCCTTGTCTTTCGTCGTGGGCGAGGGTAACGCGCGTCCTCCCCGGTGGCGGGTTGGGATCGGTAGCCGACCCGGGGATCTGTACTTGGCGCAACGACGACGCCAGTCCGGCGCCGCCCCACGAAAGGAAGTCAGAAATGAAGATCGTCCCGGCCAGCATCGAAGAGCAGATCAACCGGGTGGACCGGCAGCGCAGCCTCTACATCGGGCTCAGCGCCGGCGCCGTGGCGCTGTGGAGCGCTTTCCGGCTGATCTGGGCCCTCTACATCGGGATGACATTCGGCTGGTTCTTGGGGTCGATGGTCTTCCAGTTGGTGCTGTGGGGCGTGATCGGTGCGGTCTCGGCGGTTGCGGCCGCTGGGTTCCTGACCCGCTACGCCAAGGGCTCTTGACTCGTCCGTAGCAGCGCGAAGTTCCGAACCTCATGGAGGTTCGGAACTCTTGCGTTCGAAGGCTAGAGCTGGGCCCAGACCGACTTCGTCTTCAGGTAGGCCTCGATGCCCTCACGCCCGAACTCGTGACCCCAGCCGGACTGCTTGTAACCGCCGAACGGTACATCGTGGTCGAACACCAACTGGCAGTTCACCTGAACGCTGCCGGCCTGCAGCCGCTTGACGATGCGGTGGGCGCGGCCGAGGTTCTCCGTCCAGGCCGTGGCCGCCAGGCCGTAGGTGGTGTCGTTGGCCATGGCCACGGCCTCGTCCTCATCGTCGAACGGCAGGACACTGACCACCGGCCCGAAGATCTCCTGCTGATACAGCCGCATGCCGGGGTCGACGTTGGTCAGCACCGTCGGGTGCACGAAGTAGCCCTTGCGGTCCAGGCGGTAGCCGCCGGTCACCACTTCGACGCCGTCACTCTTGCCCTCGTCGATAAAACCCATGACGCGGGTCAGCTGCTTCTGGCTGATCAACGGTCCGCTGACGCAGCCCTCTTCGCTGGGCGCGCCCAGCTTGAACGTGTCAGCCATCAGCGCAATGCCTTCCACCACGCGGTCGTACACCCCACGCTGCACGAAAATCCTCGAGCCACATACGCATCCCTGCCCGGAGTGCACGAAGATGCCCAACGACGCCATCATGATCGCCTTGTCCAGGTCGGCGTCGTCGAAGATCAGCACCGGCGACTTCCCGCCGAGTTCGAGCATGACCTTCTTCAGGTTGCCGGCCGAGGCCCGCACGATCTCCTTGCCGACCTCGGTCGACCCGGTGAAGGCGACCTTCTCGACGTCGGGATGCGCGGTGATCGCCGCACCGGCGGTATGCCCGTAACCGGTCAGCAGGTTGACCACTCCCTCGGGGACACCGGCATCGTGAATCAGCCTGTCCAGCAAGACCGCCGACAGCGGGGTCTCCTCCGCGGGTTTGACGAGCATGCTGCACCCGGCCGCCAGCGCGGGCGCCAGCTTCGCGCTGGCATTGAAGATCGGGCCGTTCCACGGGAAGATCAGCCCCACCACGCCGAAGGGCTCCTTGAGCGTGTAGGCATGCATGTTGACGAAGGCGTCGGTGGCGATGCCGTCCGTCTTCACGTCATACGCGACGCCGTTGAGCTTGGAACACCAGCCCGCGTAGTAGCGGAAGAACTCCGAGCAGGTCGACATCTGCAACTGCGCCTGCATCAACGGCATGCCGGTGTTGAGCGAGTCGAGTTGGGCGAACTCTTCGGCATGCTCGTCGATCAAATCCGCGATACGCCACATGATCTTGGCGCGCTCGCGGCCCGGCAGCTGGGACCAGGCGCCCGATTCGAAGGAAGCCCTCGCCCGCGCGGCGGCACCGTCGACCGCCGCTTCCCCACAGTCGGTGAACTCGGTGATCGTCTCCTCGGTGGCGGGGTCGATGACCGCGATGACCTCGCCCGTTCCCGGGCGGTTTCGGAGGTCCTCCAATACCGTCTGCAGCGTCATCCGATCCCTTCCGTATCGCGGTGCCGTTCGGCCGGCACACAATGCTGAGCACTTGCTTAGCATTGTGTGTGCAGCCGGTCAAGGCCGCGTTCACGGATCAGACCGCGGCGCCGTGCCGCGAAAGCGGTTGGTATCGATTGGCTAGCGCAGCACTCAGCGCAGTTCCTGGATGCGGATCAGGTTGCCCGCGGGATCGCGGACCGCGCAGTCCCGCAGTCCGTACGGCTGTTCTGTCGGCTCCTGGACGATGTCGACGTCGTTGGCCTGCAGCTGCTCGAAGGTGCGGTCGAGGTCCTTGGTCGCCAACAGCAACGTGGCGTAGCTGCCCTTGGCCATCATCTCGGCGATGGTGCGCCGCTCGTCATCGGTGATGCCCGAGTTGGCGGCCGGCGGATTCAGGACGATCGACGTGTCGGGCTGGTTCGGAGGTCCCACGGTGATCCACCGCATCTTGCCCTTTCCGACGTCAAGGCGGACTTCGAAGCCGAGGGTGTCGCGGTAGAAGGCGAGCGAGGATTCCGGGTCGTCGTGTGGCAGGAAGCTCGAGTGAATCGTGATATCCATGGGGTCAGGCTAAGCGCGGCCCGGTGACCGATGCTTCTCGATTCCTGATCGGTCTGGTCACCTGTTTGGCCACGCAGGGCGGCATTCCGGCCAGCGTGTCCACCCCCAGGCGCCGGTAGGTGCTCGGCGGCACGCCGACCAGTTCGGTGAAGCGAGTGCTGAAGGTGCCCAACGAAGAGCAACCGACCGCGAAACACACATCGGTGACGCTCAGGTCGCCACGCCGCAGCAGCGCCATCGCGCGCTCGATGCGCCGCGTCATCAGATAGGAGTATGGCGACTCGCCGTAGGCACGGCGGAACTCGCGGCTCAGGTGGCCGGCGGACATGTGCACGTCACGCGCGAGCGCCTCCACGTCCAGCGGCCGTGCATACTCGCGATCGATCCGGTCCCGGACGCGGCGGAGCAGCGTGAGGTTGCGCAGGCGCTGCGCCGCGTCGGCTCCTTGGCGCACCGGTAATCCCTACGCGCCGACCAACTCTGGATGGAACTTGGTCGCCATCCGGCGCAGCCCGTCACGCCAGTCGACCGTCGTGCCGCCGATCAGCTCGTGCATCCGGACGCTGTCCGTGGGATTGCCGCGCAGCGCCTGAGCGCTCACCTCGAAGACCGGCTCCTTGCCCACCAGCGAGCCCAGGTAGCCACACCACTCCTGGATGCTGACCGTTTGGTCACCGCACCAGTTGACCGTGGTCGCCGGGACCGACGCCACCTCCAGCAGCTTCGGAATGGTCGCGATGATGTCGTCCTCGTGAATCGGGTTGTAGCGCGCGGGTTCCCCGGGCGGGACCGGGATCGGGATGCCCGCCAGCAGCATCTCCATGTGGTAGAACGGCCACCCGCCGTTGTCGCCGTATGGGACGTTGAGCCGGGCGACGGTGGTGGGCACTCCGAGGGCCCGCGCCATCGAACGGGCGACGACCTCCCCGGCGATCTTGGAGATGGAGTAGGTGGGGAACAGGCACTTGTGGTTGTCGCCCAGGGCGGCGGCCTCGGTTCGCGGATCGTCGCCCGGCGGGTCATAGACGGCGGCGGACGAACAATGCAGAAACGCCTTGGCATCGCGGCAGTGCGCCATGAGCAGACCCACCGACTCCGCATTGGCGGCGAGGTCCTTGTCCCAGTTCCCGCTCTTGGCCACTGCCAGGTTCAGGACGTACTCGAAATCGGTTGGCAGACTGGCGAAGTCACCTGCTGCCAGGTTGACCTTCTCGCATCGGACGCCAGCCTTCTCCAGGCCCTCCCGGGCCGCCGGATCGGTGAAGCGGGCAATGCCCCACACCTCGTTGTCGGCCGCGAGCGCCCGCGCAATGGGGGTTGCGATTTGACCGGTCGGACCGGTGATCAGGATCTTCGAGCCGCGCATGCGCTGATAGTAGCGACTCACAGCCCTGGTTGGTCGTCGATGATGCCGAGCCAGATCTGCGCGACGTCGATGGCGACTTTCTCGCTGATGAAGGCATGCTGCGTCCCGGTGTAGATGTCCCGGAAAGCGCGCTCCAACCGGGTACCCTCCCGGATCGAGCTGGTGCCCGCGACCAGGTGCGCCCACTCGGCGCAGCTTCGGGCCGTGTCGGTCGCAAAGACCGCCGCCACGCGCATGTCCGCGCGCAGCAACGGTGTCAGCTCCTCCCCCGACGCGACCGCGGCCTCGGCGGTGGTGAACGCGTCGAGCACCAGCAGCCGAGCGGCGCGCCAGGCCGCGCGGTGGTGCGCCAGCCCCTTCTGGAAGGTCGGGCGGCTGGCCAGCGACGCCATGTCACTCATCCGGAACTTCGTCGCCGCCAACTCCTGGACGTCGTCGAGCATGCTCTTGGCGACGCCCAGGGCCCACGACGCGTGACCGGCGGCGGTCACCGGCATCAGCCCCATCCGGGTGGCCGGCGACGTCCCGCGATACGGCTGACGCACAAAGAGCTCGAAGGTGCGGCTCGCCGGTACGAACACCTCCTGGGCGCTGTAATCATAGGACCCGGTTCCCTTGAGCCCCTGGACAAACCAGCCGTCGTTGAAGCTGATCTGATCCCGGGGAATCACCGCGACCCGCATCTCGGGGAAGCCCTCACTGATCCAGCGCATTTCGCCGTTGTCCATCGGAAGGAACCCGGCGGCGACGTACTGGGAATGCCCGATGCCCGAGCCGAAGTTCCACGACCCGCTCACCAGGTAGCCGCCATCGACGGCGGATCCCTGCCCGTTGGGGAAGAATTGGCCGCCCATCGTGACGCGGTTGTCGTGCGCCGTGAACACCTCGGCAAAACCCTCGTCGGGCAGATACGCCGCGACGGCGAAGGAAGATGGCAGGTTGGCGATGCCGACCCACCCGAAAGAGCCGTCCTGCCAAGCCATTTCGATCCAGGTTTCGATCATCTCGGTGAACGACGGCTCCGTACCGCCCGCCGGGGCCGGGTTGAACGCGGACATCAGCCCGGTCGCCCACATCTCGTCGACGATCGCCGGGGTAAGGGTGCGCATCCGCTCGGATTCTGCGGCCTCGGCGCGCACCAGGTCGCGCATTCCGCGGGCGAGCGAGACAACCCGGTCATCGGTGTCGGCTATCGACGTCATCCACCTGTCCCATCATCGCGACGGCATCAGCGGGAAACTGATATCGGTGACCGTACCAACCGCTTAGCGCTGAAAAGAATGAATCGCGGGACACGGGGCCGGAAGCGGTACGCCGAAATGTCGCCTTACCGTAGGGGCGTGCGCTGGATCGTTGACGGCATGAATGTGATCGGGAGCCGCCCGGACGGGTGGTGGAAGGACCGCGGTCGCGCCATGGCCGCATTGGCCGACCGCCTCGACCGATGGGCCGCCACCCAAGGCGACCACGTGACGGTTGTGTTCGAACGGCCGCCGTCGAGCGCCATTCCCGCGGCGGCGATCGAGATCGCGTACGCGCCCCGGGCGGCCGCCAACTCGGCCGACGACGAGATCGTCCGGCGCGTCCAGGCCGACCCCCGGCCGCACGACATTCGGGTGGTGACGTCGGACAAAGGGCTGAGCGACCGCGTGCTGAGCCTGGGCGCCTCGGTCCACCCCGCTGCAAGCTTCCGCGACCTCATCGACCCCCCGGGGCAGCGGGCCCGATGAACACCAGCCGCAACCGGGTCTGTGCATCCGCCGGGGTCGACATCCCGATCATCCAGGCGCCGATGACCTATATCGCCGGCGCCCAGCTGGCCGCCGCGGTGTCCAACGCGGGCGCGCTGGGCGTCATCGAGACCACATCCGAGCAGGGGCGGGCCGACCTGCGGCGCGTCCGTGACCTCACCGACCGTCCGGTGGGCGCGAACATCGCGCTGATCATGAACCGCGACCCGGCCACCGTGGATCTCCTGGTAGCCAACGACATTCGCTTCGTCACCACATCGGCCGGCGATCCGGCGCTGTTCATCGGACGGCTCCACGATGCCGGGATCACCGTGTTCCATGTGGTGGGCACCCTCGCGGCTGCCCGGAAAGCCGTGGACGCCGGAGTGGACGGGCTCGTGGTCGAGGGCGTCGAGGGCGGCGGGTTCAAGAACCGATTCGGTGCGTCGACCATGGTGCTGCTGCCGCTGGTGGCGGCGCAGGTCGACGTGCCGATCGTGGCGGCTGGAGGGATCTGCGACGCGCGCTCGATGGCGGCCGCGTTCGTCCTCGGAGCCGAGGGCGTGCAAATGGGGACGCGGTTGCTCGCCTCGGCGGATTCCCCGGTGCACGGCAACCTCAAGCAGGCGGTCGTCGCGGCCGATGAAACCTCCACCGTGCTCCTCCCCCTCGACGGCAAACGCATGATGCGGGTGATCCGGACGGCCGCCGCCGAAAGGCTGGACACCGCGATGTCTTCCGGCGACGGCGCCGCGGCGCTGCAACGGGTGCAGCGGCTGTATTTCGACGGGGACATGGACGCCAGTGTCGCCAACACCGGTCAGGTGGCCGGGCGGATCGAGGACATCCCGCCGGCGGCCGACATCATCAAGCGGATGTGGGCGGGATGCGGCGAAGCGCTGGCGGCCACCGCGGACCTGTTCGGGCCGCCGGGGCTTAGCTTGGGCGACTCTTGACGTCGAAGACGACCTGCTCGCCTTCGACTTTGGTGATGCGCATGTGCGCGGTGTAGCCCTTGCCCTCCGGCCCGGTGAAGTGACAGTCGAACTCTTGGCCCACCTTGGCTTCGACACCGGAGGGACAGCTCACGTCGGTCGGGTGGAATCCCGTCTGGCGCGAGACGACGTCGACGACGGATTGCGCCGCGCCGTCGGGTTTGACCGTCGACTTCGCGCTGCATCCGGCGACCTGGAGGGCCACCAGAGTCGCCAGCACGCCCGCGACGACCGGAAATCTGCCGCAATCCATAGCCGGTCAGGCTAACACGCAATCGGCGCGTTAGAACAGCTCACAGCGACGGACATTGTCAGCTCGCAAACGAGCGACGGGAGGCCCGCGCCTGGGGGCAACCGCAGTCGGCGGATCGGGTCAGCCCGCCGCGGCCAGTGCCGCGTCGTAGTTGGGCTCCTGGGCGATCTCGGGGACCAACTCCGTGTAGCTGACCTTCCCGTCGGCGCCGACCACGACGATCGCCCGGGCCAGCAGACCGGCCATCGGCCCGTCGTTGATGGTGACGCCGTAGTCCTCGCCGAAGCTGCTGCGGAACGCCGAGCCCGTCTTGACGTTGTCGATGCCCTCGGCGCCACAGAATCGGGCGAACGCGAACGGCAGGTCCTTTGACACGCACACCACCGTGGCTCCGCTCGCGGCGGCGCGCTCGTTGAAGGTCCGTACGCTGCTCGCGCACACCGGCGTGTCCACGGACGGGAAGATGTTGAGCACCACGGCTTTACCGCCGAGCTGGTCGCTACTGACCGCCCCCAGATCGCCGCCAGTCAGGCTGAATGCCGGCGCCGGGGATCCGACGGCAGGCAGCTCGCCGACGGTGTTGATCGGGTTTCCACGCAACGTTATCTGTGCCATGCGGACAGTCTGCCAAGCGCGCCTTGGCCACCATGGGTCAGGTCCCATGTCCTAATTGGTGGGTTGCAGGGCGTAGACGACATGTGGCTGCGTGCCGAACACTTGAGTCCATGACTCGCAAGGTCGTCATCGCCGGTTTCCCCGGCGTGCAGGCGCTCGATGTGGTGGGCCCGCACGATGTCTTCACCGGCGCCTCGCTGCTCACCGGGGGCGGGTACGAGGTCGTCGTGGGCTCGGTCGGCGGCGGCCCCGTGGCCACCCCGACCGGGCTGGCCTTCGTCGCTGCGCCGCTGCCGGCCCCGAACGACCCCAACGAGAAGATCGACACGGTCGTGCTGCCGGGCGGCGGAGGTGTCGAGGCGGCCCGGTCGGATACCGAGCTGATCGGCTGGATCAAGGCCGTCGCCGGAACCGCCCGCCGCGTGGTCACCGTCTGCACCGGCGCGTTCCTGGCGGCCGAGGCCGGGCTGCTGGACGGGCAGCGGGTCACCACGCACTGGGCCTTCGCCGGGCGGTTGGCCCGCGAGTTCCCCGCGATCGAAGTCGACGCCGATCCGATCTTCGTCCGCACCTCGGACACCGTATGGACGGCCGCCGGAGTCACCGCGGGGATAGACCTGGCGCTCTCACTGGTCGAGGATGACCACGGCACCGAGGTTGCGCAGACGGTCGCCCGCTGGCTGGTGCTGTATCTGCGCCGGCCGGGCGGACAGACGCAGTTCGCGGCGCCGGTGTGGATGCCGCGCGCGAAACGCAACGCGATCCGCGCGGTGCAGGAGGCGATCGAGGCCCAACCCGGTGGCGAGCACAGCATCGACGAGCTGGCCCGTCGCGCGGCGATGAGCCCGCGGCACTTCACCCGTGTGTTCACGGCCGAGGTAGGCGAGGCGCCCGGCCAATACGTCGAACGCGTCCGCACCGAGGCCGCGCGCCGGCAGTTGGAGGAGACCGACGACACCGTCGTCGCGATCGCCACCCGCTGCGGCTTCGGCACCGCGGAAACCATGCGGCGCAACTTCCTTCGCCGGGTCGGCATTCCGCCGGACCAGTACCGCAAGGCCTTTGCCTGAAATCGAAAGGACGACACCATGACCCAAATCGCAATCGTGACCTATCCGGGATTCACCGCGCTCGACATGATCGGCCCCTATGAGGTGCTGCGCAATCTGCCGGACGCCGAGGTGCGGTTCGTCTGGCACGAGCCCGGGCCGATCACCGCGGACTCCGCTGTGCTGGTCATCGGGGCCACCCACGCACTGGCCGAAACACCCTCGCCCGACGTGGTTCTGGTGCCGGGCGGCCCGTCGACCCCGGTGCATGCCCGCGACGAGGCGCTGCTGGACTGGCTGCGCCGGGCGCATCGGACCGCCCGATGGACGACGTCGGTGTGCTCCGGGTCGGTGATCCTGGCGGCGGCCGGACTTCTCGAAGGGCGGCGGGCCACGTCGCACTGGCTGACCATTCCCGCGCTGAAGGCCTTTGGCGCTGTCCCGGTGGCCGACGAACGCGTCGTGCATGAAGGCGACATCGTCACGAGCGCGGGCGTCTCCGCGGGACTCGATCTCGCGTTCTGGCTGGCCGCGCAGATCGGCGGCGAAAGCCGCGCCAAGGCAATCCAACTCGCGCTCGAATACGATCCGCAGCCGCCGTTCGATTCCGGCCACATGTCCAAGGCGTCGGCCGCCACGAAGGCGGCTGCGACCGCGCTGCTGTCCAGGGAGAGTGTGAAGCCGGCCAACGTGAAGGCGGCCACGATGCTGGCGTGGGAGGAGGCGTTGGCGGCCGTGCGGTCGCGGCGGCGGGGGCGACAGCCGGTGACCAGTTAGTCAGGCGCCCGGCTGCAGGATTTCGTCGGACTCGAGCCGGCCGCCGGCCTGTAGCCAGGCGGCCACCACACCGGGCGCGTCCCGGTTGGGGTTGTAGATGTCCTCCTCGCTGGAGAACAGTCCGTCCCCGGCATAGACCAGCCGGGTCCAGTTCGGAAACCAGAAGGGTTCACCCTTGGGGTCCGTCGGATGGTCGAGCAGATTCTTGATCATCACGACGACCGCGTCGTTGTCCTCGTCGTAGGCGGTCCAGTCGGACGGAAATCGCATGTGCGGGAACGGTGCCATGACGGCGACGATCCAGTCCCGCACTGCCTCGCGGCCATGGAACACCCCGTAGTGATGTTCGGTGTAGACGACATCCTCGGTGAAGAGATCGGCGAAAGGTCGCCAGTCGCCCGACGCGCTGCACCCCTCCACTACCCGCGTGTAGTTCTCGACGGCTTGCTCGATTTCTGCCCTGGTGAATTTGCCCATGGCGGACACACTAGAACGTGTTTCGGTTAGAGGAAGCTCGTCTGGATAGGGATATGGCATGAACGTCTTGAAGTTGTTTGATCTGCGCGGCAAGCGGGCGCTGGTGACTGGGGCATCCAGCGGCATCGGCAAGAAAGTGGCGCAGGCATATCTGCAAGCGGGTGCCGACGTGGCCATCGCGGCGCGGCGAGCCGAGGGTCTGGAACAGGTGGCCCGGGAGATCGCGGCGGACGGCGACGGCAAGGTCGTGCCCGTCGCCTGCGACGTGACCCGACCCGATCAAGTCACCGAGATGCTGGAGCGGGTGACCGCGGAGTTGGGCGGCGTCGACATCGCGGTGTGCAACGCCGGCATCATCACGGTCAACGGGATGCTGGACATGTCGCTCGAAGAGTTCGAACGCATCCAAACCACCAATGTGACAGGCGTTTTCCTCACGGCGCAAGCGGCGGCCAGGGTCATGGTCCGGCAGGGCCGGGGCGGCGCCATCATCACGACGGCCTCCATGTCGGGCCACATCATCAACGTGCCGCAGCAAGTGGGCCACTACTGCACGTCCAAGGCGGCGGTGATTCACCTGACCAAGGCCATGGCCGTGGAGTTGGCCCCGCACAATATTCGGGTCAACAGCGTCAGCCCGGGTTACATCCTGACCGAACTCGTAGAGCCGATGACGGAGTATCACCGGTTGTGGGAGCCGAAGATTCCGCTCGGGCGGATCGGCCGGCCCGAAGAACTGACCGGCCTGTACCTCTACCTGGCGAGCGACGCTTCCAGCTATATGACCGGTTCGGACGTCGTGATCGACGGCGGATACACCTGCCCGTAGCTCATGCGACGACGATGCGGCGGCCGAAACGGGCTCGCACACCGGGCGAGAAGAGCGCGCGCAACGGCTCGCCGGCGCGCCGAACCATGCTGGCCGCCACCAGGTCGTCGTGGAGCTCGACGATGTCGGCCGCGTACAGCGGCCAGGTCTCGTGTTCGTTCGGTACCCACCAGGTGCGGCCGGCCGTGCGGGTGTGCGCACCCCATCGGGCCGTCAGCCAGATTTCCAGCGGTGTCGGTTTCACCGGCGCGCCGATGGCGACCTCGATCCGGCTGCGCAGACCGCGGCGGGGCCACCGCCGCACGCTGTCGTACGTGACGCGGTCGCCGTGCCGGTTCGTCCGCATTTTCGCCCAGGTGTAGGGAACGCCGAGGCCGACGCGGGTGACGGGCACGACCGCGAGCCGCGCCGTTGCCAGCGACCGGAACAGCACACCGTGCCGGCCGGCGTCGTCGACCGAATACAGCCGGACGTTTGTCTCCGGGAAGCTGCCGAAGTACGGAAGTCGCAGCACGGAGCCGACTTTGGTGCTGCCCATGACGAACGAGACCAACCCGACGTAGGTCATCCCGTCGGCGAAGACGTCGGGCCGGGTGCCGGGCGGGTACATCGTCTCGACGGTGTCGGGCCGCACCGGCCAGTGGATGAAGGTCAGTTCACGCCAGCACTGATCGAAGGTGACGGGACCGCGAAGCGGCGGCGGGGTGAGCGGGTATCCCTCGAGCCCCCGGCCGCCGCCCGGTTCGGGCGTCGGCGACTCGGGAGTCGCGGTCATCCCTCCAACTCCCCGAAGACCTTTCGTTCGATGCCGGCTTGCGTGGTGGCCGGCAAGACGACGAGCCCCTCGAGTTCCTGGCGCGCCAACTCATAGGCCTGCCGGCGTTCCTGCCCTGTCGCGGCGGAATCCGCCGCGACCCGTAGCAGGTTCTGAGCGCGCGCGATCCGCTGCTGGTCCGCTCGAGAGAAGTCGCTGCGCCGCCTGCGTATCGCTTCCGTCTCGGCGGCGTGGAAGGCGGTCAGGTAGTCCTCGACGGCGGTCCGGTACTGCGCGGCCGTTTCGCGGTCGTCGAGGAGGTCTTCGGCTTTGGCGGGGCGCAGGAAGTCCGCTCGGAGCTTGGCTTTGTGGAAGGCGACCGTGAGCGGGTCGCGCATGTCCGTCATGAGCGGAAAGTCGAGCAACTTGGCGACGTCGAGTTCGTATTCGAGCCAGCGCGCGTCGGTGCGGCTGTGCTCCTCGAGGACGCGGCGCAGCGACCGCCACTGGGCGATGTGGTTGTCGGCGGTGTCCGGTGATTCCGTCCGATCGATCTGCGGCGGTGGTTCGGCCGGCCGGCGGTTGGCGCTGAATGCGCGCACCGCGGCGATGGTGGCCCCAGCCAGGGGCAGGATGACGATCAACAGCTCCGCCAACCGGATGAGTAAACCCACACGGCCAGGATGCCACCCGCGGCCGGCCAAGACGGACGTCGAACGCGGGGACCGAGGACGAATCCAGTGCCGGGCCCGTACACAGGGCCCACAGTCGGCGACCCAGGGAGCGGCGATGTCACGTCTGCGGTCGCACCCCGAGGACGTCGCGAAACAACGCCTGCCGCAAGGCGAGTTCGCGCGGGTCACTCCACAGGTGAAAACCCAGCCGGTTCATCACGTAGGCGAAGCCGACGCCGGTGTCCGGGTCGGCGCAGCCGAAAGAGCCGCCGAAGCCGGGAGTCCCGAAGGCCCGGCCCGAAGAGCCGAAGGCAAAGTGCGGCACGGGTTTACAGAAGCCGAGGGAATACTCCACGTCGACATTCATCACCTTGTCGCGAACGCCCCGGCTCGGCGAGAGCGCCGGTGCCGCCAGAGCTTCGACGGTGTCGCCGCCGAGGCCGAGCTCGGCTCCCCCGGTTGCCGCGCTGCCATATATGCGCGCCACCGACCGGGCGGTGCCGATGCCGTTGGCCGACGGGATCTCGACCGTCCGAACGTCCTCGCGGTTGTAGTCGCCGTTGAACGGGTTGACGCCCCGCGGGACCGCGATCGCGCGGGCGGTCAGGCCGACCGGGTTGAGCGAGGCAGCCACGAATCCCCGGGGCATGACGTTCAAATGCAGCAGCGTTTCGGGGCGAACCCAGTTGTGGATGTGCGCGACCCGCTCACGGTTGACCGAATCCGGCAGGCCGATGTGCAGGTCGAGCCCGAGCGGCCGGACGATCTCGTCGGCCATGAAGCGGCCCAGCGTGCGGCCGGCCGGGTCCGTCCGGCGGATCAGCTCGGATTCGTACCAGCCCAGCGTGATCGCGTGGTAACCGTGCCGCGAACCCGGTCGCCACGCCGGCGCCTGGGCCGCCAGGATGGGCGAGAGCCTGGCCGGGTCGGCGACGTCAACCAGCGCCGGCTTCGGTTTGAGCGCGTACAGCCCGGCCTGATGCCCCAGGAGTTGGCGGACCGTCACGTCGCCCTTGCCCGCCCGCGCGAATTCCGGCCAGTAATCGGCCACCCTGGCGTCATAGGAGATGAGTCCGCGGGACACCGCGACGGCCACGACCAGGGCGGCGACCCCTTTGGTCGTGGAGAACATGTTGACCATGGTGTCGGCCCGCCAGGGTTGTCTCGCCAACCCGTTCCGGTAGCCGCCCCACAGGTCGACGACCTTGACCCCGTCGCGGTAGACGGCGACGGCCGCGCCGACTTCCGCGCCGTCGCGGAAACTGGCGCGGAAGGCGTCGGCGACCTTTCCGTAGCCGGCGTCCACGTCGCCGCCGATCAGGTCCGCCGACACCGCAACCTTGAGCACCATCGTCACGCCTCCGAAAGGAGACTAAGCCAGCGCCGGACGCGAGCAGCGCTTTTCGGGCCGTCTCAGCCCGGCCGGGTCAGTGGCCACCCAGGCTGCCGTTCAGGTACTGGGCGCGGCAGGCCCGCCGCGCCAGCTTGCCGCTGGTGGTGCGCGGAATGGCGCCGGCCGGCAGGAAACACACCTCGGCGACCGGCAGCCCGTGGCGTCGCAGGACCGCGGCGCCGATGGCCTCGATGGCCGGCCGCGGGTCGGCGCGGCTGGTGCCCGTCGCCCGCTCGGCGATGATCACCAGTCGCTGTTCGGTATCCTCGCCGGGCACGTCGAAGGCGGTCACGTATCCGCGCCGCACCAGGGGGGACGCTTCGGCGACGGTCGCCTCGATGTCCTGTGGGTAGTGGTTGCGGCCGCCGATGGTGACCATGTCGACGATCCGGCCGGTGACGTACAGCTCGCCGTCGAGATAGGTACCCAAGTCCCCGGTCCGCAGCCACGGGCCATCGAGCACCGAGCCCTCGGCGTGGCTGCCGTCGGCGAATCGCGATCGCAACCGGGCGCCGAACGCTCGCCCGGTTTCGCCGGGCAGTCCCCAGTAGCCCCCGCCGACGTTTTTGCCCTGCACCCAGATCTCGCCGACCTGACCGTCGGGCAGTTCCGTCCCGGTGGTCGGGTCGACGATGACGGCCCATTCGCTGCGGCCCACCTGGCCGCAGGAGACCTGCGCCACGGCCTCGGGGTCGCCCGCCGCAACCCGCACCGCGCGGCCGGCGCCCAGCTCCTCGCGGTGGAAGTAGGCGGCGGTCGCCTCCGCGGCGGGCGCGATGGTCGCAACGAACAGGGTGGCCTCCGCGATGCCGTATGACGGCTTGAACGCGGTCGGCGGCAATCCGTACGGGGAGAACGCCTTGTTGAACGCCGTGATCGCCTCGATGCGGACGGGTTCGGACCCGATGATCAGCACCACGTTGCTCAGGTCGACATCGTCGCCCGGCGCGGGCAGTCCCCGCTGGGCGGTCCATTCGTAGGCGAAGTTCGGCGCCGCGGTGACTGCCCGGCCCGTCTGGGCCGACAATGCCTTGATCCAGCGCAGCGGCCTGCGGACGAACGCGGCGGGCGACATCAGCGTGGAGTGCCCGCCGTATACCGCCGGGAAGCCGATCATCGATAGCCCCATGTCGTGGTAGAGCGGCAACCAGCTCACGCCGTGCGTGTTGCGGTCAAGCAGGTCAATGGAAAGGATCATCTGCACGAGGTTGGTGCCGACCGCCCGGTGCGTGATCTCGACGCCGACCGGGGGCCGCGTCGAACCCGACGTGTACTGCAGGTGAGAGATGTCGTCATGGCGTAACTCATTGGGGGCGAATGAATCCCGCGCCGAGTCGGGGATCTCGTCGATCACGATGACCCGTGGCCGGTGCCGTTGCGGGAGGGTGCTCAGAAAATCCTCGACCGCGTTCCTGGCCGCCGATGTGGTCAACACGGCCGTCGGCTGCGAATCGCGCAGCGCAGTGTCCAGGCGTTCGGCGTGGCCGGGCAACTCGGGCGCGAACAGCGGCACCGCAATGGTTCCGGCCTTGATCGCGGCATAGAACCCCATCACGTAGTCGAGGCTCTGCGGCGCCAGGACCGCGACTCGATCGCCATGGCCGGCGGCCTGTTGGACGCGCGCGCCGATGGCTTCCAGCCGGACACCGAACTGGTTCCACGTCACCTCTTCGACATGGCCGTCGGCCGAACGGTTGTAGTCCAGGAAGCGGTACGCCACGGCGTCACCGACATTGGCGATGTTGCGATCGACGAGCGAGATCAGCGTGACGTCGGGCGGCACCAGGATGTTGCCCGCGGCATCCAGGCAGTCCTCGATCTCGAGCAGGCCGGGGACGGGCCTGGTGTGCTGCCGCGAAACGAACTCCATGGCCCTACTGTAGGCAAGGGGATGCCGCAGCAGCCGCGCCGCGAAGAGTTGTCGGGACGCCCCGCGCGAAGGGCTTTCGGAGGGAATCGAATTCGCCAGTCGGCGCCGGCCCGTCGGCGACCGTTGTGCGCCCTCGTCACGGTGACCACGGCGTGGGCGGTAGCCTACGCGCGAGCGGCGTGCAGGGTCGTCGATGATCGCACCGGGAGTTGGCCATGTCAGGCAGGACGTTTTCATTCGAGATCAACCGCACCAGCACCGCGCCCGCCGCGACGCTGTTCCGGCTCGTGACCGACGGCGCCAACTGGTCGAAGTGGGCCAAGCCCATCGTCGTTCACTCGAGCTGGGCCCGGCAGGGCGATCCCGCGCCCGGCGGAATCGGGGCCGTCCGCAAGGTGGGGATGTGGCCGGTGCTGGTGCAGGAGGAGACCGTCGAGTACGAGCAGGACCGCCGGCACGCCTACAAGCTCGTCGGCCCCCCGACTCCGGCCAAGGATTACTCGGGCGAGGTGGTCTTCACGCCGAACCCGGCGGGCGGAACCGACATCCGCTGGACCGGCTCGTTCACCGAGGGAGTGCGCGGGACGGGCCCGGTGATGCGGGCCGCCATGGGCGGAGCGGTTCGGTTCTTCGCCGGCCGGCTGGTGAAGGCCGCCGAGCGGGAATCGAACGCCGGGCGGTAGCACCGGGCGCATGACGGCCGCGGGAGGCGGCCGCCGCGCTTTCAGGCAGGGTCTACGGGTTGTTGGCCTGTTGCTCGTCCAGCTGAGCCTGCTGCATGCTCTGCTCGAACTGCTGCTGGGCCTGTTCGTTCTGTTGTTCCGCCTGCTGCATGGACTGTTGCAGTTGCTGCTGGGCGAGCTGCTGCTGCAGTTGGGCTTCGTCGTCGCCGT
Organism: Mycobacterium sp. 852014-52450_SCH5900713; assembly: GCF_001667075.1. GTDB lineage: Bacteria > Actinomycetota > Actinomycetes > Mycobacteriales > Mycobacteriaceae > Mycobacterium. The sequence goes on from NZ_LZIL01000032.1 coordinate 243,004, forward strand.
CATCGGCGGCAAAGCCGCCGGAGAAGTTGGGCGGTGTCTGGGGCGATACGGCCACGTCGGTCAGGCGCACCGGTCCCTGCGCCGTGCCGAGGAGGGAGAGCAGGGCGACGGCCGCGGCTCCCGCGAGAAGGAGCCGCACCATTCGTCGCCGGCGGTGGTCAGGGGCGCGGGTAGTCATCTTTCAGTTATGCGCCGAGACCCTAGCTACCGCCTGGGCGGCGGCTGTTCGGCGAATATGAAGTCCGCCCGCTACTTCGCGTCGACCTCGTCCTGATACTTCTTCGTCATGTGCGCGACCGCGTCCAACTGCGACTGCGCCAAGCTGTCCCGGGCCTGCCCGGCGCGCGCGGCGGCGTCCAGCGTCGGTTGTGCCTGGCCCTGGAAATGCGGCATGACTTCGGCGGCGAACAATTCGGCGGACCGTTTGGTGGCGGCCGGGTTGGCCCACTCGTGGCCCATCTGCAGCATGCAGCCGAACCCGCCGGATTGATCCCACAGCCGCTGAACCTGCCCGCGCGCCCGCTCGGGCGTGCCGATCACGCCCGCCCCGTTTTCGTTGATGACGTCGATCATCTCGTCCAGCTGTTCGCCGGGCATCGTCATCTGCGGGAAGGCGGCCACCTTCTGGAAGTACCGGAACCACGGCTCGATGCCGAACTTGACCTCTTCCCGGGCCTGCTTTTCCGTTTCGGCAAGGTGGAACAGTCCGACCAGGCTCCAGTTCCTGCGGTCGACCTGCGTGCCGAAGGTCGCCGCGCGCTCCTCAACGATGCCCCAGTGATACGAGAGCGCGTTGAAGCCCTCGACGGTCAACGTCGCCCCGATGGAGAGCAGGCCGATGCCGTGTTTTCCGGCCAGCCGTGCACCGGTCGGCGAGGCGACCGCGGCGACCGACAGCGGGATCCCGCCGTCCGAGTACGGGGCAAGCTGCAGCTTGGCGTCGAACAGTTGGTGCGTGGCCGTCTTGGCGCTCACGGTCTCCCCCGCCAGCAGCCGCACCACGATGTCGAGATTCGTTTCGAGCAGTTCGCGGGTGTCGGTGGGCGTGAGCCCGATCATGGACGAGTCGCTGGGCAGGGAGCCCGGCCCCACACCGCCGATGATGCGGCCATGGGTGAGGTGATCCAGCAGCATCAGCCGGTCGGCGACCCACAGCGGGTTGTGGTACGAGAGCGAAATGACCCCGGTGCCAAAGCGAATGCGCTTGGCGCGCTCGGCCGCGGCGGCGATGAATACCTCGGGCGAGCTGATGATCTCGCTGCCGGCCGAGTGGTGTTCGCCCATCCACACTTCGTCGAAGCCGAGTGCGTCGAGGTGCTCGATGAACTGCAAGTCGCGCTGCAATGCGAGCGTGGGATTTGTGCCCGCCCGATGGAACGGGGCGATGAAGTATCCAAACCTGAGCTTCGTCATTGAGGCTCCCTTGCATCCGATTGGCCTGAACCATAACTCGCATGCGGTGTTCGGCCTAGGCCGTCACGGAAGAACGCTCGGCAAGGAGCGGGTTTTCAGCCGGCGGGGCCAGGTGATCCCGGCCCCGCCGACTAAGGGAGCAAGTCTTTGTCGCGGTGCGCTACGGCGAGCTCAGCGCGTGAGGTCAGTAGCCGCCGCAGACGTTGCCGACGCATCCGCCGCCGCCGCCCGGGCCGCCGCCGCCACCCCCGACGCCGGGGATGCTGCCGCCTCCGCCGCCCGGGCCGCCGCCACCCGTGGGGCCGCCGGGAACGCCGCCGCCACCGCCACCGGGGCCGCCACCGCCGGTGGGGCCGCCCGGAGCGCTGCTGCCGCCGCCGCCAGGTGTGGACGGAGCCACGCTGGACGACGGCGTGGTCGTCGGGGTGGTGCTGCTGCTGCTCGGCCCTTTGTTGCCGCCGCCGCAGCCGACCGCGAACACGAGCATGGCCGCACCGCCGAAGAGCGCGACCGACGTCCTGCCTGCAGATCTCATCGAAGTCCCCAATCCCCACTTGCGCCACGGCAACTGGTCCACTTCTCCTTACCCCGGCTCGTGCCCCTGCAAACGGGATTCGATGCGGGACTTCTGCCCGGAAACGGCGATGGCCCATCCGCCGGGATGGGCCATCGGTACAAGCGGCGGGCGCGGCTGGCGCCAAGCATTAAACGCAAGGGAAGCGAGTGCGTTGGGAGCCGATGGCCCATCTCGGGCTAATGGGCCATCGGCGAGCCAAATCGTATCCCCGGACAACTGTTGCTATGCGGGAATTTGCTACATAGGTAATAAGAAATTTTCTTATTCGTAAATTGGATACCGCGTCCGCGCCGTGAGCCCGCATCAGCAGCAGCGTTCAGACCTGCGTCCGCTCCCTAGGCTTCCTTGGTGATCAGCTTGCGCAGCGCCACCCGGTCGGGGGTCAGCAGCTCGGCGATGCGCGGCTTGTTCACCTCGGCGACAATGATCTCGCCGACCTCCTGGTAGACCTCGCTGAAGATCCCGTGGGACTTCATCTTCTCGGTCTGATAGAGGTTGTCCTCGGTCGGCGTCACGTAGTAAACCGCGTCGGCCTTGAACCGGTGCACCAGCCAGAGGTGAATCAGCGTCATCAGGCGCTTCTGGCGCAGCTTCTCGGCGAAGGTGTTCTGGTCACGGACCTGCAGGATGCTGCGGCCGTGCCGGTCCTTGATGGGATCGACGACGACATTGGCCAGCTGCTCGTTTCCGTTGCCGTAGATGCCGAGCTCGAGAACGTCCGAACCGGCGCGGCGGGGCCGCAGGGTCACCCGCAGCTTTTCGCCGAGCTGGTAGTTCTCGCTCCACAACGCCAGCCACTCCTCCAGCAGCTTCTTGGGCACCTCGGTCTGCGCGAGGTGCTGATGCTGGGTCGAACCTTTGCCCATCGCCTTGGTGGTCGCCGTGCGCCCGGACGACGCCTGCAGCGCCGCGTCGCTGCGTGGCCCGCCGACCAGGGTCTGCGGGGTGCGGTAGGGCGACTCGACCAGGCGCATCTTGCGCTGCAGCCGAGCCAGCGCCAGCATGCCGTCCTGCTGCAGCGACGTGGCGAACTCCTCGGCGGCGACGCCGTCGATCTGGTGGCCGCCGTAGGTGATGAAGTTGAAGACGAAGCCCATCTTGCCGAGCTCCTCGGGGAAGCGCTTCATCTCCTCGTCGGTCATCCCGGTGGTGTCCCAGTTGAAGGACGGAGAGAGGTTGTAGGCCAGCATCTGCTCCGGGAATTCGGCGTGGATCGCGTCGGCGAACTGACGGGCGTCGGCGAGATCGGCGGTCTTCGTCTCCATCCAGAGGATGTCGGCGAACGGTGCGGCCGCGAGCGACTTGGCGATGGCGTACGGAATGCCGCCGCGGATCTGGTAGTAGCCCTCCGGCGTCTTCGACAACTCCGGGTCCCACGGCGGATCGACGCCCAGTTCCTTCGCCTTCTCCCGCGCGGCGTAAAGCGATGCGCGGGCCGCGAACTGGCGCCACTCGTCGGGGGTCATGCTCGGTGACTCGTCTTCGGTCTCGTCGAACGAGAGCACCTCCGCGACGGCCTCGCTGTAGGTCATCAGCCCGGCATCGTCCTCCCACGCCGCCACGAATCGCGACTCGACCTGGTCGAAGAGGTCGTCGATAGAACCTTGCCCGTCCTCGCGCCGGGCGTTCACGGCGTCGGAGATCAAGCCCTGGATGCCCTGGCGCTCCAGCCAGGCGGTGGCGGCGGTGTACTGCGAATCGGGCAGAGCGTAGAGCAGGTGGCCGTTGAGCTCCTTGATCCCCAGCTCGTGGAAGCGCCGGACCATCGCCAGGAAACACGCCTTGTACGACGGGATGTCGAGGTTGGTGGCGCCGAGCAGGAACGGCTGGTCACGTTCGTCGGCGCGGCTGTCGATGAGGTTGGCCGCCTCGGCGTCGGTGCGGGCGACGATGATGCCGGGCACCTTCATGACGTCGAGCTGGAACCGGGCCGCATTGAGCCGCTTGATCTGTTCGTCCGACGGCACCAGCACCTTGCCGCCCTGGTGGCCGCATTTCTTGGTGCCCGGGCGCTGGTCCTCGATGTGGTAGCCGGCCACGCCGACCTCGACGAAGCGGCGGACCAGGTTGCGCACGTGCGGGTCACCGCCGTGGCCGGTGTCCGCATCGGCGATGATGAACGGGCGGTAGTCGTACGCGGGTGTGGTGGCGCGCTGCCGTTCGGTCATGTTGAGGCGCTGGTACTGCTGGTTGCGGTCAGCGGTGAGCAGGGCGCGCACCAGCACCGCCGCGTCGTCGGGCACCTGGCTGAGGGGATAGCTGGCGAGGTCGGGACCCGGGTCCTCGGTGGTGGAGCCCTTGGCCGAGGTGGCCCAGCCGCCGAGGTAGATGCCCTCGATGCCCATCCGCTTCATGGCCACCGCCTGGCCGGGCGAGTAGGGGCCGAAGGTCGTGATGCTCTTCTTCGCGGCGTACAGCTCGCGCAGCCGGTCGTAGAAGGCGGCGGCCGCGTTGCGTGCCACCGGGTAGTCGGACGGGATGGTGCCGCGCTGCTCGACTACCTGGCGGGCCGTGTAGAGGCGCGTGATGCCGGCGAAGCGCGGGTCGTCCATGTACCGCTGCGTGGCGGCGATGTCGTCTTCGAACGATGTCCGGACTTCGGTGTCCGAGTCAATGATGGCCATGGCCCTACGCTCCTCTTCGGCATGATTCCCCTGGACGGAGTCTATCCCCGGAGATGACCTTTCAATCAGGGGTCGAAAGACCCATGCCAAAACTGTTGCCGGACGCCTGTATCCACCAGCCGGCGCCGGCACGGCACGGCCGCGGGGCGCCGGGCGCACGGCCTCGGTGTGCACCGCTTGCGGCGCAACACTCTTCGCACGCAAGGTCGGATCAGTTGGGGCCGCCGGCCGCGCGCCGGGTCAACCACTCCCGCTGGCGACGGACGAACTCTGCGTCGACGACCCTTCCGTGGCCTGGCACGTAGACCGCGTCCGTGCCGCCGACCTCGAGCAGCCGATCGAGTGTGGCCGGCCAGGCCGCCAGATCCGAGTCGGCGTCGATCGCGGGTTCGGCGGACTCTTCGACAAGGTCGCCGGTGAACACGACGACCGGATCGTCGGCTCCCCCGGGAGCGACCACCACCAGATCGGAGGTGGTGTGGCCACGGCCCAGGTGGGCGATCGTCACGGTGCGGTCGCCGAGGTCGATGGTGGCGTGAAAGACCCCCCGCCGCGGGGGTCGCAACGCCGCGATCGCTCGGTCTATCTCTGCGGCGTCGGCGCCGTGGTGCAACGCGTCGTCACGCATCCGGTCGGTTCCGGACGACAGGTATTCGACCACCTCGGGTGCGCAGTAGACATTCGCGTCCGCAAACGCCGAAGAACCCAAAACGTGGTCAAAATGCTTGTGCGTCAAGACGATATCGCTGACAGGGCGGCCGGCGAGCCGTCGCACTCCGGCGTCGATTGCGGCCGCCTCGGACAGCGTCGTGCCGGCGTCGACCAGCAGTGCCCCGGTGCGGCCCCACACCAGTCCGACGGTGACATCGCAGAACGGCAGCCGGCAGCGATGCACGGTGGCCGTCAACCGTTCCCACGCGAGGTGCACACGAGCAAGGTAGCGCCCGGGGCTGGGCCGAACAGGTCGGACATAGTTGACACGTTGGCAACGGCCGGAGAGAAGGTATTCGCGATGCGCGCAGTCGTCATCACCAAGCGTGGCGGTCCGTCGGTGCTGCGCGTCCAGCAGCGGCCCGACCCCCCGCCGCCGGGTCCGGGGCAGCTGCGGGTGGCGGTGCGCGCAGCGGGCGTGAACTTCGCCGATCACCTCGCCCGCGTCGGCATGTATCCGGATGCGCCGAAGCTCCCGGCGGTCGTCGGCTACGAAGTCGCCGGGACCGTCGAGGCCGTCGGCGACGGTGTCGATCCCGGCCGCGTCGGCGACCGGGTGCTGGCGGGTACCCGCTTTGGCGGCTATGCCGAGATCGTCAACGTGGCCGCGAGCGACTCGGTGCCGCTGCCGGCCGCAATGAGCTTCGAGGAGGGCGCCGCCGTCCCGGTCAATTACGCGACCGCGTGGGCCGCGCTGCACGGGTACGGGTCGCTGCGCGCCGGGGAAAGGGTGCTGGTGCACGCCGCGGCCGGCGGGGTCGGTATCGCGGCCATCCAGTTCGCGAAGGCCGCCGGGGCCGAGGTGCATGGCACCGCGTCGCCGGCGAAACACGAGAAGCTGGCCGAACTGGGGGTGGACCGGGCGATCGACTACCGCCGTGACGGCTGGTGGCGTGGCATGGATCCCTACGACGTGGTGCTCGACGCGCTCGGTGGCACGTCGCTGCGGCGGTCCTACGCATTGCTGCGGCCGGGCGGACGGCTGGTCGGGTACGGGGTGTCGAACCTGCAGCATGGCGAGAAGCGCTCGCTGCGGGCGGCCGCCCCGCACGCGTTGGCGATGCTGCGCGGGTTCAACCTGATCGATCAACTCTCGGAGTCCAAGGTGGTGATCGGCCTCAACATGTTGCGGCTGTGGGACGACCGCGGCACGCTCGAGCCGTGGATCACTCCGCTGGCCCAGGCGCTCGCCGACGGAACGATCGCTCCCGTCATCCACGCGGCCGTGCCGTTCGCCGACGCGCCGGAGGCACACCGCATCCTGGCGGCCCGGGAGAACGTCGGCAAGGTAGTCCTGGTGCCGTGAGTTTTTAGCGGCGCTGCAGTGGTTATCTATCTCCCATGGCTGTCACCGAATCCCGCGAGGTCGTCATCGAAGCGACACCGGATCAGATACTGGATGTGCTGTTCGACATCGAATCGCTGCCCGAGTGGTCCTCGGTTCACCAGAAGGTGGAGGTTCTCGAGCGGGACGATCAGGGCCACCCCACCAGATCGAAGCAAGTGGTCAAACTCGTCGGTGTCAGCGACGAGCAGGAGTTGGCGTACACCGTTCACGACGACGGTGTCAGCTGGACTCTGGTCAGCGCCAAACAGCAACGCGCGCAAGACGGTCGCTACACGCTGACGCCCGACGGAGACTCCACGCGGGTGAACTTCGATCTCACCGTGGACCTGTTGATGCCGGTGCCCGGGTTCTTGATCAAGCGAGGCTCCAAGAGCCTCATGGACACGGCCACCAAGGGATTGCGTAAACGGGTCCTGGAGCGCAAGGGCGGCAAGTAACGGCACCCAGGCCGTCTGAATCGGGCGCTTTCGGATGGGCGCCGCGCGAGCGACACTGTCCATATGAAACCGAAACCCGTGAGCAACTTTCGACGGGTCGCATCGCTCGCCGGTGCGTTGGCGATCCTCGGCGCGGCGGCCGGCTGCGGCGGCCACGGTGACACCCGCATGACGGCACCGTCGACGCCGAAGGTCACCACCCTTGGGCGGACCGTCCCGGCCGCCCCCGCCGACGGGCCGTTAACCATCAGCAGTCCGGCGTTCCGCGACGGTGCGCCGATCCCCGTGCAGTACACGTGCAAGGGGGCGGACACGGCCCCGCCGCTGACGTGGTCGGCGCCGTTGGGTGCCGCACTCGTGGTCGACGACCCTGACGCCGTCAACGGTCTCTACGTGCACTGGGTGGTGGTCGGCATCGGCCCCGGTTCCGGCAGCACCGCCGACGGTCAGACGCCGGCCGGCGCGACCACCTTGCCGAACACCGCCGGCGAGCTCGCATACAAGGGACCCTGCCCGCCGGCCGGTACCGGCACGCATCATTACCGGTTCACCCTCTACCAGCTTCCCAACGACTACCGGCTGCCCGACGGGCTCGCCGGCGTGCAGGCGGCGCAGGCGATTGGCGGCGCCGCGAACGCGCAGGCGCGACTGACCGGAACCTTCGGAGGCTGAGGATGCGCTTTCAGGCCATGTCTTCGAGCGCCTGATAGCCGGCGTTATAGCCGGGCGTGAACGTGATGCCGGGCCCACCGTGGCATCCCGCACCGCCGAGGTAGAGCCCCGCGATGGGAATCGGAAAGTCGAGGAATCCCTTGGGGCCGGGGCGGTTCGGGCCCATCAAGTCCGGATGCAGCAGCCCATGGCAGAAGTCGCCCGCGGGCGCACCGAACATCGTGTTCATGTGGTAGGGCGCAAACGTGATGTGACGGATCACGATGTCCTTGAAATTCGGGGCCAACCGGGTGATCTTGTCGATAACACGCTGTGCCATAACATTTTTGAGTTGCCCATGATCGTGGCGGTCGACTTCGACCGGGAAGGCGTAAGCGTAGGCGCTCGCGGCGTGTTTACCGGGCGGCGCCATCCCCGGATCATGCACGGACGGTATTTGCATCCCCATCGACGGGTTGTCCGGGACGATGCCCCGACGGCAGTTCTCCCAATGCAGCTGTTGTTCTTCGGGATCGCCGAAGATCCCGACCGACTGCTGCATGCCTTCCTCGTTCAAAAACTCGTAGGGCGGCGCGAATTCGGGCAGCCCGTCGAGGGCGAAGTGGATCTGCACGAAGGAGGCACGGTGGTCTCGTCCGACAAGACGTGAAATGAGCTCCCCCGGCACATGTTCGGGGGCGATCAGCTCGGTGAGGGTGACGTCCGGCGCGAGGTTGGAGACCACGATCGGGGCGGTGATCGTCGAGCCGTCGCGTAACCGCACGCCGGTCACGGTGCCGTGGTCGACGAGGATTTGCTCCACCTTGCTGCGGAAGCGGATCTCACCGCCGTGGGAGACGAAGAGCTCCCGCAGGTGTTCGGTGAGCGCGCCGATGCCGCCCTTGAGTTTGGTCATCATCGCCGTGCTGTCGTCCGGCACCGCCAGAGCGAATGCCAGGCAGGTGGCACTGCCCGGCGTGTAGGGGCCGCGGTAGGTGGAGTTGACGGCCAGGAACGCGAGCATCCCCCGCATGACCGTGTGCTTGTCTTTGTCGGGCAGGTAGCGGTCGATGACGTCCATCGCCGACCCGAACAACATCTCGTGAATGGCCCGTCGTTCGGCGTCGTTTGCCGCGCAGGCGTACATCTCGTCGAGGGTCTTGGGCGGTGTGCGAACGTCGAAGCGGCCCAGTGCCTTTGCGGGTCCCTGGCTCCACCCGATCAGTTCGGCCATGCCGGTGACGGCCTCCATGCCGTGCTTCTCGGCCAGGTGCGTCATCAGCCGCATCGGGTCGCGGTAGAAGATCATCGGCTCCTCGCCGTGGTCGCCGATGTTGGTCGACATCACGTCCGGCTCCACCGTGGGCAGGGTGTCCAGCCCGAGATCCTTGGTGATCTGGCTCGCGGTCGGAAACTGGACGGAGCCGGCGATCTCGTACCGGAAGCCGTCGATCAGTTCGACGGTCGCCGCCATGCCCCCCGCATAGGTATTGCCTTCCAGGCACAGCGTCCGCAGGCCTGCGCGCTGCAGTACGGCGGCCGCGGTAAGTCCGTTGTGGCCCGCTCCCACGACGATCGCGTCGTAGTCAGACATGGCGTTCCTCCCTCGATTGGCGCGTGACAAGGATATGTCAGTACTGACATGATTGGAAGATGTCAGTTCTGACAAATTCTGGCCGGCTGGGATACCATTCCGGGGGGATGAACGCGCCGACGAACCGTCATGAGCTACGCCGACGATCGACGCACGAGGCGCTGCGCCAAGCGGCATTGAAAAGCTTTGCGCGCAAAGGGTTTACCAACGTCACCGTGACCGAGCTGGCCCGGGAGGCCGGCGTAACCGAGCGGACTTTCTTTCGCCACTTCCCCACCAAGGAGGCGGTGCTCTTCCAGGATTACGAGACGCAGCTGGCGTGGCTGGCCGAGGCGCTAGCCGACCGTCCCGCGTCCGAGTCGCTGTTCGATGCGGTGCTGGCGAGCGTCGCGGCCTTCCCGCACGACCTCGAAGTGGTCCGCCAGGCCGCGACGGCCCGCGCGGAGTTGATCAGCGCGGAGCGCATCGCGAGCCACCTGCGCGTCGTGCAGTCGTCGTTCGCCCAGGTGCTGACCGATTTCGTCAGGGATCGAAACCCGGGTGTGGCGAACATCGATCTGCTCGCCGAGGTAACCGGCTCCGCCCTGGCCGCCGCGCTCGTTGTCGCAGTGGAGAATTGGGGCCGCAACGGCTGCAGGGGCGACCTCGGCGAACTCGTCGCGGCCAGCCTGGAGCTGCTGCGCTCGGGCTTCGTTTTCCCTGCTTGAGTGTGCGTCGAGGGCGACGACACGCCGGATAACCCCGCCGTGGGCTCAAACACTTTGCGCGCTCTCCACGGCCGCCTCGACGAAGCGGCGCAGCACGGCGTTGCGGGCGCGCGGCAAGAACGCTATCGAGACCGAGCTCGCGGGGGCTCCGCGCAGCGCGACGAACCGGACGCCGGGGTGGATGTTGCGCCGTACCGCGACGTCGGGGATCACACCGATGCCGCGATCGGCCGCGACGGATTCGAGCCATTCGTCGAAGTTGGTTGTCTCAACGACCGTTTTCGGTCCCTCGCCCGCCGGCCATGACCAGGGCCCGGTGGTCCCGCTGGCGGTGTTGACGACCAGCGGCCACTGCGGGACCTCGGCCCAGTCCAGTTCGGATCTGGTGGCCAGCGGCGAGTGGACCGAACACACGGCCACGCGGGCCTCGTCGAACAGGTGCACCATCCGCACCTGAGCGGCCGTCACCTGGCCGCGGACGACGGCGACGTCGACCCTGCCCTGCTGTACGGCGCTCAGCGCATCGTCGGTGCGGACCAGCCTGACCGTGGTCCCGGTGGCCCGCTCGAAGCGGGCAACGGTGTCCTGCGCCCACGGATCGGGCAGCAACCAGCTGAATCCGAGGCCGACGCTCGCCTGCCGGCGTACGGCGCCGAACGCCTGGTCGAGCTCGGCGAGGATCCGCGCGACGTGGTCGAGGAACGTCCGCCCGGCCTGGGTGGTCTCGACGTGTCGCGAGGTGCGATCCACCAGGGTCACGCCGAGCGCATCTTCCAGTTGGCGAATGGTGCGGCTGAGCGCCGGTTGGGTGATGCGGAGTTCGTCGGCGGCCCCGGTGAACGACTGCAGTCGCGCCACCGCCTCGAACGCCCGGAGGTGGCGCAACTCGATTCGACCGCCCGCCAATGCGCCCATGCCTGACAAGCATAGATCGATTACAGCAGGCATTTCACAGGCCGTCTCGACGGACCTAACGTCGTTGCCAGGACAGAGATCTTAAGGAGCCGAAATGCCGCTGCTATACATCGACCTCATCGAGGGCCGCACGCCGTCGGAGGTCGGGGCCCTGCTCGACGCGGTTCACGAATCCGTCGTCGAAGCGTTCGGGGTGCCGCCGCGCGACCGCTATCAAGTGGTGCGCACCCATCCCGCCCACGAAATCGTCGCTTTAGATACCGGTCTCGGCATCAGCCGCTCGTCGCACCAGGTGATCGTCAACGTGGTGAGCCGGCGGCGCACGCGGGCGATGAAGGAGAAATTCTACGAGCTGCTGGCGACCAACCTGGCCGAGCGGTGCGGTCTCGACCCGGCCGACCTGATCGTCTCGATCACCGAAAATGGCGACGAGGATTGGTCTTTCGGCTACGGCCGGGCACAGTTTCTCACCGGCGAGCTGCCATGAGCCTCGACACCCGGCTCACGGAGTCCTTCGGCATCCAACACCCCATCGTGCTGGCCCCGATGGCGATGATCTCCGGTGGCCGGCTCGCGGCGGCGGTGACGTCGGCCGGCGGCCTGGGCCTCATCGGCGGCGGCTACGGCGACGCGGAATGGCTGCGGCGCGAATTCGACCGGGCCGACGGGGCTGACGTCGGCTGCGGGTTCATCACCTGGAGCCTGGCCCGCCAACCTGAGCTGCTCGACGAGGCCCTGGCCCGGCGGCCCGCCGCGATCATGCTGTCCTTCGGTGACCTGCAGCCCTTCGCCGACCGCATCCGCGCCGCCGGCGTCCCCCTGATCGCGCAGGCGCAGACGCTCGACCACGCACGCCAGGCCCTGGACGCCGGCGCCGACGTGGTGGTGGCGCAGGGCGGGGAGGCCGGCGGCCACGGCATGACCGTCCGGTCCACCTTCACGCTGGTGCCCGACGTCGTCGACCTGGCCGCCGAACGCGCACCGGACACGCTGGTGCTGGCCGCGGGCGGGGTGACCGACGGGCGTGGCCTGGCCGCCGCGCTGGCGCTCGGCGCCGACGGCGTGCTCGTGGGCACCCGGTTCTGGGCGTCGCCGGAGGCGTTGGTGTCGCCCCGCGCGCACGAGCGGGCGCTGACGGCCGGCGGTGACGACACCGTTCGCACGCGCGCCTACGACCTGGTGCGGCGGCTGGATTGGCCGGCCGGATACAACGCGCGGGCGCTCGGCAACGCCTTCCTCGACACCTGGCACGGCAACGAGGATGAACTGGCCGCGTCGCTGCCCGAAGCGATAATCGACTACGAAAAGGCCGTCGCGGCAGAGGATTTCGACAGTGCCGCCATACTGGTCGGTGAGGGGGTGGGGCTCGTCCGGCGAGTTCGGCCCGCGGCCGACATCGTGGCCGACATGGTCGAGCAGGCCGGCCGCATCCTGAATCGCGCGACCGGGCCGGACTCAGTACAGCGGTGACCAGTCCGAGGTCCGCAGCAGGCGGCTCTGCCACTGGTCGCGGTACTGCAGGGCGTCGAACATGTAGCTGCCCGGCGCCCGGTGCTCCGGCGGGATCTCCTTGGTCAGCAGATGGACCAGCGCCGCGTAGTTGTTGGAGTCATCGATCTTCTGCCAGAGCATGGCCTCTCGGCGCCGATTGCTCCCATGCGCCACCTGGAAGCACGCCTGGATGTCGAGGATGCGCATTCGGGCCGGCGCCTGGGACAGCGGCCGGTAGTAGATCTCGTCCCAGGACCGGATGTAGTCGTCGAGCGGCGCGTACGGCCAGCCGGTGTCCTCCATGAACATCGTCAGCGGGTGCGTCTCGCCCGTGGTCGGCACGCCGGCCAGGTCGAGGGTCTGCAGCGGTGACCAGCTAACCGGCAGCAGCAGCTTGCCCGTTACCTCGTGGCGCAGGTCGTCCAGTTCACGCATCCACGGGCGCAGGTCACCACTCTGGGTCCGGCGCGCCAGCCTTTCCCAGGCCGCGCCGTCGGCGATGCCGGTGATGGTGACCACGTTGTAGGACAGCCCCGAGCCGTGGGCGTGATTGGTGTACCAGAGCAGCCGGGCCTCGTCCCCCTGGGCCAGCGTGGGCATCCAGCCCTCGCGGTATGCGGCCTCGAATTCGTCCTGCCGCGCGCCGACCACTTGGTGGGTTTCGTGTAGGAACAGCATCGGAACTCCTTGCTGTCAAGCGTCTTTGGCGATCAGCGCGGCGAGCTCGCGGCGGTTCACCTTGCCGGTCGAGCTGTACGGGATCTGCTCGACGATCGCCAGCCGTTCGGGCAGTTTGAAGTAGGCGATCAACTCGCGACAGTGCGCTCGCAGCTGTTCGAGGGTCACCGGCGCGCAAGCCGTCACGGCCACCCCCACACGTTGGCCGAGCTCGTCGTCGGGGATTCCGGCGACCGCGACGTCGCGCACCGCCGGGTGGGAACGAAGCGCTTCCTCCACCTCGATCGGCCCGAACTTCTCGCCGCCGCGGTTTATGGTGTCGCTGAGCCGCCCGCTCGGGAAGAGGTAGCCGTCGGGGTCTTGGCGGGCGAGGTCCCCGGTGCGCAGCCAACCTTCGGTGACGTTCTGGGCGGTGTTGACCCACAGTTCGCCGACCGTTCCCGGCTCGACGTCCTTCCCCGTCTCGGGGTCCACCACTCGCACGTCGACACCGGGCAGCGGCCGGCCGACCGATCCCGCGCGGGCCGGATCGCGGTGATCGGCGGGCAGCAGCGTCGTGTAGGCGCCGAGGGTCTCCGTCTGCCCGAATACGTTGGCGAACGCCACATGTGGGAGGGCGTCCATCGCCCGGCGCACCAAACTGATGGGCGCGGCGGCGGCGCCGTAGGCGACGGCGACCAGCGACGACAAGTCGGCGGCGGCGAAGTCGGGATGGTCGAGGATGCGCTGAAGCATCGCTGGAACCAGGAACGTGGTGCTCACCCGATGCTCGGACACCAGGCGCAACCACTCGCCCGCGTCAAATCGTCGCTGTACCACCGACGTATTGCCCGAGTACAAACTGCCGAGCGTGCCCAGCGCGCCCCCGACGTGGAAGAACGGGACGCACATCATCCCCACCGAGGGTCTGGCGTCGGCCCGGAACGGTGCCGCCATCCCCTTGATCCGCCTTGTCAGTTGCCGGCCGCTGATACCGACGGCCTTCGGGAGTCCCGTTGTCCCGCTGGTGAACAAGACCAAGGCGTCGCGGTCGGCGTCGTCGCCGGACGGCGGCGCTGACCCGCCGGCGCCGTCCAGCAGATCGCTGCTCGTGACCACCGTCGGCGCACCGGCCTCGCGGAGCCGCTGCCCGTACGGCTCCCCCGCTACCGCCACCTCGGCACAGCCCGCGCTCGTCAAGAGCCCGTGCAGTTCGGGCGGGGTCAGCGCGGGGTTCATCAGCGCCGCCGCGGCGCCGACGCGGGCCGCCCCCAGCACGGTCGCGATCGAGAGCACGCTTCCGCCGTCGACGACGGCGACGCGTTGGCCGGCCGCCACGCCGCGGGCGGCCAGGCCGGCGGCGCACCGGTTCACGATGGTCGCCAGCTCGCCGTAGCCGATCGAGCGCCCGTCGACGATGAGCGCAACGCGGGCGGGATCGCCCTCGGCGGCGGCCTCGAGCATGGTTCCGATATTCATGGGCGGCTCAGTACAGGGGTGACCATGGGGAGGTGCGCAGCAGCCGGCTGGTCCACTGGTCGCGCAGGTCGAGCGCGTCGTGCATCCAGGTGCCCGGGGCGCGGTATTCGGCGGGAATCCGCGACTGGAGCAGCCCGAGCAGCTGGTCGGGCCGCTGGATGCGCTGCATCAGGACGACCTCCCGGCGCAGGTGGCTGCCCAGCGCGGGCTGAAAAGCCGCCTGGATCACCAGCATTGACGACGGCCGCTGCAGGCTTTGGGCGTACACGTCGCCGCTGCGATCGATGTATTCCTCGAACTTGTCCGGGTAGGGCCACATGGTGTCTTCCATGTAGAGGCTGAGTTCGTGCTCCCGGCCGTCGACCGGCACCTCGCGCGACGTGATCTCCTGCAGCGGCGACCACGGCAGCGGCGCAAGCAGTTTGGCCTCGACGTCGTAGCGCAGGTCGTCCAGCTCGCGCATCCACGCCTGCAAATCACCCTGTTGCACCCGGATCGCGAGGCGCTCCCACGCCGCCCCGTCCCGAACGGCGGTGATGGTCACGACGGTGTAGGACGGTCCGCTGCCCTGGGCGTGGTCGGCGTACCAGAGCAACCGGGCATCGTCACCGGCGGCGAGCATGGGCATCCAGCCCTGTCGGAACGCGGCCTCGAAATCGTCTTCGCAGCGGCCGCGCACCTTGTGCACCTCGTGCATGAACAGCACGCCGAGACGGTAACTCCGAACGCGTTGTCGGGTCTACAGCTGCGCGATTACGCCCTGGACAGCCGAGTTGCGAACTGGTTTGCTCGACTCAGTAATTAACTCACCGGGCAGGAGTCGCCGATGGCCCGTCTCAACGTGCCGGATGGCCCCGGCGGCGAAGCCGCCATGATCTGGACGCTGCGGCCGCAGCTCGGCGACATGGTGGAGCGGATGATCCGCGGCGCATACCAGCAGAGCGTTCTGCCGGCCGACGAGCGCGAGCTGGCCAGGATGCGCATCGCCCAGATCAACGACTGCGTCGCATGCTCGGGCTTTCGGGCCCAGTCGGTGCTGGACGCCGGCGTCACGGCGGAGCTCTACGAGAACGTCGCGGCCTACGCCAGCTACCCCGGCTACACGCCGCGCCAACGGCTTGCCATCGAGTACGCCGAGCGCTTCGCCACCGACCATGCCTCCCTGGACGACGCCTTCTTCGAGCGGCTCCGCGAGTCGTTCTCCGACCCCGAGATCCTCGATCTCACCCTCTGCGTCGCGGTATTTCTGGGCTTGGGACGCTCGTTGACCGTGCTGGGCGTCGAGCAGTCCTGCGCAATCGATCTCTAGTAAGGAACCGAATGGACCTGGCGACCGTCGACGAACTACTGACGACGACGCGGTCGGTGCGAAAGCGCCTCGACTTGGACCGGCCGGTCGGCCGCGAGGTGATCCTCGAGTGCATTCGGCTGGCGATGCAGGCGCCCACGGCGAGCAACGCGCAGGACTGGCGCTGGCTGGTGATCACCGACCCCGACAAGCGCGCCGCTATCGGCGAGATCTATCGCACCATCGGCGCCGAATACCTTGCTTACGCGACCAAACAGGCGTCCGATCCGCAGACCCAGCGCGTGTACGCCGGCGCGCTGGCCCTGACCGACACGCTGGATAAAGTCCCCGTGCACGTGATCCCGTGCCTGGCGAACCGCATCGACAACTCGACTCTGCTGACCGCCGCGTCGGCCTGGGCGTCGATCATCCCGGCCGGCTGGAGTTTCCTGCTCGCCCTGCGGTCGCGGGGGCTGGGATCGGTGTGGACGACGATGCATCTGGCCAAGGAACGGGAAGTGGCCGAATTGCTCGGTATCCCGGACACGGTGACGCAGGCCGCGCTGTTTCCGGTGGCCTACACGATCGGCACCGACTTCCGGCCGGCCACCCGCCCGCCCGCGGAAACCGTGACGTTCTGGGATCGCTGGGGAGACGGCTGATGCAGTCCTACACCGTGCGATTTCACGTCGACGCACCGCCGGCGAAGGTGTGGCGGGTGCTGCATCCGCCCGCGCCGCCCAACGCGCCGCGCCCCCGAGTCCTCAAATGGCCCACCGGCAGCATGGAGATCCTCAACGAGGGCAACGAGGCCGGCGAGGGCCTGGTCCGCACCTGCGTCTACCCGGTGCCCAAGTACCTGCTGTCTGGGGGCCGGGCGCGGTCGTGGGAGACGGTCACCGAAGCCGAAACCAACAAGCTGTCACGCTATGTGGCCGTCGGCGCGCCGCTGTGGTCCCGGGCCGAGGGCTATCACCGGCTTGAGGAGCAGCCCGACGGCACCACCGTGCTGACCTTCCACGAGACCTATCACGCCTACAACCCGCTGCTGCGGTTCTTCCTCGAACGCCCGGTGCACGCGAAGATTTCCCGGGACAACCTCGACACGTACGAGCACGCGCTCGGCTACGCCGGCCGCGTGCGACGGCTCCCCTAAGGGGTTCGTTGGGCGCCGTGACCATGGGTTACGCATCCCGGGGCGCCGGCCGGCGGATGCCGCTTTACGTGAATTCGGCTGCTCAGCCCGGTACGCTGACGTGCTATGGGGATTGAGGCTGGTGTATTTACGGCCGGACGGTTGGCCGTCGCGGGGTTGATGATCGCGGGCTGGGCAGCGTCGGTGGGCGTCGCGGGGGCCGACCCGGACCCGACGGGACCCGCACCCGGACCGCCACCGTCGTCGGCCTCACCGGCACCTTCTCCCGCCGCCTCGTCGGCGCCCGCACCGGCCGCCTCCCCCTCGCCGTCCGCTGGGGCCTCGCCGGCCGCCTCACCGGCACCGGGACCGAAGACGAGCATCGACAAGGACGGCATCTACAACGTCGGGTCCGACATTGTGCCGGGCATCTACAGCTCCGGGGGGCCGCTCGACAACGGCACCTGCTACTGGAAGCGGATGAGCAATCCGGACGGCAACATCATCGACAATTCGATGAGCAAGAAGCCCCAGGTGGTGCAGATCGACCCGACCGACAAGGCGTTCAAGACCTCGGGTTGCCAGCCGTGGCAGCTGACCCCGGACGCCGCCCTGCCGCCGACTACACCGCCGGCCGGTGTGCAGAGCACGCTCGGCCTCCTCAACGGCCTGCTCGGCGGCGGCCAGGGCGGACAACAGCCGTCCTCGCCCGCTCCCCACAACTGACGGTTCCTGACGGGCCGTGGCCAGTGCGCAACGAGCTGTCGTCGTCGGCGCCGGTGTCAGCGGTCTGACGTCGGCCGTGTGCCTGGCCGAGGCCGGCTGGTCGGTGCGAGTCTGGACGGCCGCCACGCCACAACACACGACCTCCAAGGTGGCGGGCGCGGTATGGCTGCCGCCGCGGCCGGCGGAGCGTGCAAGCGGCACGCTGGATTGGACCGAGCACTCCCTGCGGGTCTTCCGCGAACTCGCGGACGACGCCGACTCCGGCGTTCAACTGTCGCCCGCGATGGCGGTCGGTGAACTGACTGCGGCCGAGGCGATGTCGTCCGCCGCGGCGTTGATTCCCGACCTGCGCCCCGCCGACCCCACCGACCTTCCGGCCGGCTTTGACAACGGATTTCGCGCCACGTTGCCGATGATCGACATGCCGCACTATCTCGACTACCTGACCCGCCGGCTGGCCGCGGCCGGCTGCGCAATCGAGGAGCAACCGGTGCGGTCACTGGCCGAGGTCGCCGACGCCGCGCCGACCGTAGTCAACTGCGCCGGTCTGGCCGCGGGATCCCTGACCGGTGACGACACGCTGCGCCCGCTGTTCGGCCAGCACGTCGTGCTCACCAATCCCGGCCTGCGGCAACTCTTTCTGGAAATCAACGGCGGGCCGGAATGGACCTGCTACTTCCCCCACCCACAGCGCGTCGTTTGCGGCGGCATCAGCATCCCCGGCCGCCGGGACACCACCCCGGACCCCGACGTGACCGAACGAATCCTGCACCGCTGCCGCCAGATCGAGCCACGGCTCGCCGAAGCCGAGGTGATAGAGATCATCACCGGGCTGCGTCCCGACCGCCCCTCGGTGCGGGTGCAGGCCGAGCCGCTGGGCCGGGCCCGGTGCATCCACAACTACGGCCACGGCGGCAACGGCGTGACCTTGTCATGGGGTTGCGCGCGCGACGTGGTCCGCCTCGCCGGTCAGCGGGAGGCGCGGTGAGCATCGACTACGCGCTGGACGCCCACATCGCCACCATCACGATCAACCGTCCCGAGACCCGCAACTCGTTGGACATGGAACACTTCCGCGACCTGGCCCACGCGTGGGCGGCGTTCCGCGACGACGCCGGCGCCTGGGTGGCGGTGATCACCGGTGTCGCGCAAGACTTTTGCACCGGCGCCGACCTCAAGAAGTTCATCCCCGAACTCACCGGCGACCTGCCGCAGCCCGAAGGCTGGAACAAGGACGACGCCATCCACGCCGTCCTGCACCACTTCCCCGTCTACAAACCGATCATCGCCGCGGTCAACGGCACTTGCGTCGCGGGCGGCTTCGAGATGTTGAGTTCCACCGACATCCGCGTCGCCGTGCCCGCTGCGCGATTCGCGGTGATGGAGCCCAAGCGGGGCCTTTTCGCCGGCGGCGGAAGCACCGTGCGGCTGCCGCGTCAGATGCCCTATCCGCTGGCGATGGAGCTACTGCTGACCGCCGACATGGTCGACGCGGACCGCGCGCTGGCGATGGGGCTGATCAACCGCGTGGTCCCGCCGGAACGGCTGATGGATACCGCGTACGACTACGCCGAGCGCATCGCGGCGAACGCGCCGCTCGCGGTGTTCGCGACGAAGCAGTCGGCCGTCGAGGGTCTGGCGCTCGACCTCGCGTCGGCGTACGACAACGAAACCCGGCACAGCGACCGCATTTTCGAGACGCAGGATGCCAAGGAGGGGCCGCGGGCCTTTGCCGAGAAGCGTCCGCCGCGGTGGCAGGGCCGCTAACGTCGGCTGACGTCCCGAATGATCAGCGACAGCACCCAGCTCACGATGGACAACACGATCGCCGCCCAGATCGCCGTCCACCAGAAATGGTCGATCTGCAAACCCCAATGTGTGGTGTGCTCGGTGATCCGGGCGGTGATCCACAACATCAGCGCGTTGACGACGACGTGGAACAGCCCCAGGGTCAGGATGTACAGCGGGATCGACAAGAACTGGACGATCGGCTTGATGAACGCGTTGACCAGACCGAAGATGACGGCGACGACGAAGATGATGCCGACCCGTTCCAGCTTCGTGTCACCGCCGACGAACGTGATCCCATGGACGAACTTGGTGACCAGCCATAGCGCGAAACCGGTCAGTGCGGCGCGAAGCAGGAAAGGGCCCATGCCCAAGATCCTCTCACCAGGCGTGCGCGAAAGGCAGCCTGTTGAGTTGACTGCCGATATTCCTCGCTAAGCGTCGCCGCGCTGCGACGCCAGGTACTTCACCATCTGGCACAGGTTGACGACGGCCGCGCTCAACTTATAAATGGTGGCGTCCCGATCCGCCACACACGATTGCCAATCGGGGAACTCCTGCGGGGCTTTGTGGTTGTCGGCGTTGAGGTGCATTTTCTGCTCGATCTGGTCGCACAGATCGGCGAGGGTCAACTGCCCCGGCGCGCTGCTATCGGAGAACCATTTGTCAGTCATCTTCGGATCGTCGCCTCTCAAAAATCCCCGCTTTCTCCTCAGGCTATCGGGCCGACTGCCACGAGGATTGCGCGGCCGCTCAATTCAAATTGTAGAAGCGCTGGGCGTTTAGCCCGCCGATCTTTTCGCGGGCCATTTCGGTGATGTCCGGACGGGTCCGCAGGTGCTTGGTGCTCTCCGGCCATTCACCGTCCCAGTGCGGGTAATCGCTGGCGAACATGATGAAGTCGGCGCCGAGCACGTCGATCACCCCGGGCAGGATCGGTTCCTCCGGCTCGCACGTCACCCAGATGTTGCCCGCGGACAGGTACTCGTGCGGGTCGCGCCGCCAGCCGCGTTCGACCCAGTCGCCGCGCTTCTCGTAGTGCTCGTGCAGGCGATCCATGAAGAAGGGGACCCAGCCCGCACCGGCCTCGAGGAAGGCGACCCGCAACCGCGGGTGCCGCTCGAAGACGCCGCCGGAGACCAGCGCCGTCATGGCCGTCATCTGATCGAACGGGAAACTGATGCAATGCACCTGAATGTAATTGGTGAAGCGGTCAACACCGATCTTCGGCAGGTGGATGCCCGGGGCGCCGTGAATGCCCAGCGGCATGTCGAGGTCGACCGCGGCGGCGTAAAAGGGGTCCAGGTCGGGATGGTCGAGATTACGCGTCTTGAGTGCCGGCGGAACCAGAGTTGCCACCAGCCCAAGCTCTTTCGCTTCGGTCATGACGTCGATCGCCGCCTGGCCGTGCTCGATGGGGGTTACCGCGACGCCGCGCAGCCGTCCACCCGACGGGGCGCAATAATCCGCGATCCACTGGTTATAGAGCCGGGAGAATCCCGCCCCGAACTCGGGATCCTCGAGCGTCGGGGCGCACAGCCCCAGGCTGGGGTACAACACCATGGTGTCGATGTGGTCGCGGTCGGCATCCCCCAGCACGCCTTCGGTCGACCGGCAGTTGATGTCCGGCGCCTTGCTGATGCCGTGCTCGGGCGGACAGCCGGCGCCCGGGCCCTGATCCTCCGGATAGTTGCGGCCTTCGAACGTCAGCCGCAGCCGCCCGTCGGTGCTGGGCTTGACGTGCTGCGGCCAGCGTTTGATCGCTTCGATTGCCAACGAGGGGTTCTCGGCAACGTGTCCGTCCGCGTCGATGATGCGCATGTATTCGCAACTTACTCTCGCGCCATCGCGCTCGGTACTGCACGATGCTGACGTGACAACTCAACGGTTGACCGCCGATCAGCGAAACTCATTCATCGCGGCGTTGTTGGGCTGGACGATGGACGCCTTCGACTACTTCATCGTCGTGCTTGTCTACGCCGACATCGCAAAGACTTTCCACCACAGCAAGGCGGAGGTCGCCTTCGTCACCACGGCCACCCTGATCATGCGTCCCGTCGGCGCGCTGCTGTTCGGGTTGTGGGCCGACCGCGTCGGCCGGCGGCTGCCGCTGATGGTCGACGTGATGTTCTACTCCGTGGTCGGCTTCCTGTGCGCGTTCGCCCCCAACTTCACCGTGCTGGTGATCCTGCGCCTGCTGTACGGCATCGGCATGGGCGGCGAGTGGGGTCTTGGGGCCGCGCTCGCCATGGAGAAGGTGCCCGTCGAGCGACGCGGGTTCTTCTCGGGGTTGCTGCAGGAGGGTTACGCGTTCGGCTACCTGTTGGCGAGCGTCGCCTCGCTGGTGGTGATGAACTGGCTGGGGCTGTCCTGGCGGTGGCTATTCGCGCTGAGCATCGTTCCGGCGCTGGTCAGCCTGATCATTCGCTACCGGGTGGAGGAGTCCGAAGTCTGGGAGGCCGCGCAGGACCAGATGAAGCTCACCAGCACCAGGATCCGCGACGTGCTGCGCGACGGGGTGATCATCCGCCGGTTCATTTACCTGGTGCTGCTGATGACGGCCTTCAACTGGATGAGCCACGGCACCCAGGACGTCTACCCGACCTTCCTGACGTCGACCGCCAACCACGGCGCCGCACTGTCCAGCGCGACGGTCAAGTGGATCGTCATCGTCTACAACCTCGGTGCCATCATCGGCGGCCTGTTCTTCGGCACGCTGTCGCAGCGATTCAGCCGTCGCTACACCATCATCTTCTGCGCGCTGCTGGCGCTGCCGATCGTTCCGCTGTTCGCCTACTCGCGCGCCGCGGCGATGCTGTGCCTCGGCTCGTTCCTCATGCAGCTGTTCGTGCAGGGCGCATGGGGGGTGATTCCCGCCCACCTGACCGAGATGTCGCCGGACGCCATCCGCGGCCTGTACCCCGGCGTCACCTACCAGCTCGGAAACCTGCTGGCCGCGTTCAACCTCCCCATCCAGGAACGGCTGGCCGAGTCGCACGGCTATCCCTTTGCCCTGGCGGCGACGATCGTGCCGGTGCTGATCGCGGTGGCGTTCCTGACGCTGATCGGCAAGGACGCCACCGGAATTCGTTTCGGCACCGCCGAAAGCGCTTTCCTGCCAACCGAAGTGACGTGAGTCAGTCCGAATGGTTCAGCAGGCGCAGCAGCAGGTGCATCGCCACTGTCGTCGAGCGCTCCCGGATGTCCGAGCGGTTGCCGGGCAGCCGCAACGTGCGGGTGTCCGTGCGGCCGTTTGAGAGCTCCACCGTGAAACACACCGTGCCAACCGGCTTTTCGGGAGAGCCTCCGCCGGGGCCGGCGATCCCGGTGATCGCGACGGCGGTGTCGGCGCCGAAACGGCGTAGCGCCCCGGCCGCCATCGCCTCGGCCACCGGCTCGGACACCGCGCCGTGGGCCTCGATCAGCGCCGGATCGACGCCCAGCAGTTCCGCTTTCGCATCGTTCGAATAGGCCACCACCCCGCCGGCCACATACTCCGACGATCCGGGCCGGTCGGTCAGTCGCGCCGCCACCAGCCCCGCGGTGCAGGATTCGGCCGTCGCGATCCGACGACCGGCCAGCGCTTGGCCGACCAGATCGTCCACGGTCGAACCATCTTCGGAGAACAGCTGCTGTGCGTGTCGGTCACGCACCAACTGGATCAGCTTCGCGTAACTGGCGGCGGCGTCCGGCTCGTAGCGCGTGACCATCTCGACCTCGCCCCGCCGCAAGCAGGTGGTGATCTCGAGCGACTCGAAGCCCGGCACCGACGCCTCGGCGTCGCGCAGGGTCTCGGCCAGGCCCGACTCGGGCAGCCCGAACATGCGCACGGTTTCCTGCCGATAGAGCGTTCGGCCGGCGATCGCCTGCTGGGCGGCGGGCGTCTCGATGGCCCGGTGCCACATCGGCTGCAGCTCGCGGGGCGGCCCCGGGAGCACGATGACCGTCGGCTTGCCGGGCACGACCACGCCGGGCGCGGTGCCGACCGGGTCGAGCACCTGCGATCCGGCGGGAATCATCGCCTGCTTGCGGTTGGCGGCGCGCACCGCCTCGAAGTCCACGCCCTCGAATCGCGCCATCAGCTTCTTGAGGATGTTCGCGATCTTGTTCTCGGTCTCGTCGTCCAACACCAGCTCGCGGTTGCAGAACCGGGCCACCACCTCCACGGTCATGTCGTCGGCCGTCGGTCCAAGGCCACCGCTGGTGACGATCAGGTCCATGCCCTGGTCCGCCATGAAGCGCAGCTGCGCCTCGATGTCTTCCGGGCGGTCGCCACAGATCGTGATGTGCGCCAGCTCGACGCCCAGCTCCAGCAGGCGGTCGGCGATCCAGGGTCCGTTCGCGTCCTGGACGCGCCCGGTGAGGACTTCGGTTCCGGTGACGACGATTCCTGCGCGTGCGCTCACCGCCATGAGCCTACTGGCAGGGCTGAGAGACAATGGGCCGATGACCGAGCTAGAGGTCTTGCAGGCCGACGTCACCAAGCTCGAAGTCGACGCGATCGCCAATGCGGCCAACACGCAACTGCGGCACGGTGGCGGTGTCGCCGCGGCCATTGCCCGCGCCGGCGGCCCGGACCTGCAGCGGGAATCGACCGAGAAGGCGCCCATCGGGCTCGGGGATGCCGTCGAGACGACGGCCGGCGACATGCCGGCGCGCTACGTAATCCACGCCGCGACCATGGAGCTCGGCGGCCCGACGTCGGCGGAGATCATCGCGCGGGCCACCGCTTCCACGCTGCGGAAGGCCGACGAGCTCGGCTGCCGCACCCTCGGCCTGGTGGCCTTCGGCACCGGCGTCGGCGGCTTCCCGCTGGATGAGGCGGCGAGGCTGATGGTCGACGCCGTCCGGCGACACGAGGCGAAATCGTTGGAGAAGGTGGTGTTCGCCGTTCACGGCGACGCGGCCGGGCGCGCGTTCCGGGACGCCGTTGCCGGCTAATCCTCTTCGAGGTAACGCTCGACGGAGGCGACCTTCTGCGTCATCGCGTCGCTGACACCGGCCCGCCAGTCCGCCTTGATCACCGTGCTGACCCGGGGCGCGCGAGCGGCCACCGCCTCGACCGCTCGCTGCACGACCGCCATGACTTCTTCCCAGCTTTCACCCTCGATCACGGTGAACATCGAATCGGTCTTATTCGGCAGGCCGGAATCGCGCACTACCCGAACCGCTTCGGCGACGATCTCGCCGACACCCTCGCCCACACCCATGGGCGTGACGGAGAACGCGACAAGCACAGACACTCAACGAGCCTACCCAACCATTTGAGTGTCGGCCTGGCAGCATCAAGGCCCATGCGGGTTTTGGTGCAACGGGTCGCTTCGGCGACGGTGTCGGTCGGCGGCGAGGTGGTGGGCGCCATCCGGCCCGCCGGTCAGGGCCTGCTGGCCTTCGTCGGCGTCACCCACAGCGACGATGCCGACAAGGCGCGACGGCTCGCCGAAAAGCTCTGGAATCTACGGATTCTCAGCGACGAGCGGTCGGCCGCCGACGTCAACGCGCCGATCTTGGTCGTCAGCCAGTTCACCCTGTACGCCGACACCGCCAAGGGCCGACGACCATCCTGGAATGCGGCCGCTCCGGGCGCGGTCGCCGAGCCCTTGGTGGCGGCATTCGCCGACGCGTTGCAACGGCTGGGCGCCGAAGTCCACAGCGGGGTGTTCGGCGCGAACATGCAGGTCGAATTGGTCAATGACGGCCCGGTCACGGTGCTACTGGAGCTCTGACCCGCGATTGCAGGTACGTTGGGACAGGCCGATTTTTCGTGACCGATCGTTGACGGGAGGGGCGACCATGACCGCGACGCCCGAGTTTGGCTCGCTCCGTTCCGACGATGACCATTGGGACATCGTCAGCAGCGTGGGCTACACCGCCTTGCTGGTGGCCGGATGGCGTGCGCTGCATGCCGTGAGCCCGCAGCCGCTGGTCCGCGACGACTATGCCAAGGTATTCATCGAGGCCTCGAAAGACCCGTATTTGGCGGGCGTGCTCGCCAACCCGGGGACCTCCGAGGACGAGATGGCCTTCCCCCGTCTCTACGGCGTACAGACCCGGTTCTTCGACGACTTCTTCGTTGCCGCCGGCGCCGCGGGCATACGACAGGCGGTGATCGTGGCCGCCGGCCTGGACTCCCGCGCATATCGACTCGAATGGACACCGGGCACAAGGGTTTTCGAGGTCGACCTGCCGAAGGTGCTGGAGTTCAAGGCACACGTGCTCGCGCAGCACGGCGCCAAACCCAAGGCCCCCAGGGTAGAGGTTGCCGCCGATCTGCGCGCCGACTGGTCGCGGGTTCTGGAGGCCGCCGGCTTCGACGTGGAACGCCCCAGCGCCTGGTCGGTGGAGGGAGTGCTGCCCTACCTGACCGACGAGGCCCAGAACACGCTCTTCACCCGGATCAGTGGACTCAGTGCGCCCGGCAGCCGGATTGCCATCGGCGCGTTGGGATCCCGTTTGGACCACGACCAGCTCGAGGCCCTTGAGACGGCGCACCCCGGCGTCAACATGTCCGGCGACGTCGATTTCTCCGCGCTGACCTACGAACCCCAGACCGACCCCGCGGAACGGCTGGCCGCGCACGGGTGGACCGTCGAGCCCGTCCGCAACACGCTCGACCTGCAGGCCGGTTACGGGATGACCCCGCCCGATGTCGACGTCAAAATCGACAGTTTCATGCGGTCCCAATACATCACGGCAACGCGGTAACAGACCTAGGGCGTCAACAGGATTTTCACGTCGTCGCCCGAGCGCGACGCCGCGGTCGCGTAGCCCTTGGACGCCTCCTCCAACGGCAGCGTGGTGGTGAAGATGCCGTCGACGTCGAGCCGCCCGGACTGCAGCAGCGGGATCAATTCCGGCCAGGTGCGCTGCACCGGCGCCGTCGTCATCCGCAGCGTGATGCTGCGGATCAGGCAACCCAGGGCGTTGAGCGGGAACGGATTCATGTCGTGTACACCGACAACCGAGACCGTGCCGCCCGGCCGCACCGCATTGAGTGCATCGGTCAAAGACGCGTCCGTGGCGACGGCGTCGATCACCGCATCGGCGCCACGTCCCCCGGTGGCGGCGAGGATGGCCTCGACCGCCGGCGCCTTGAGGGGCGTCGCGCCCCACTGGGCGGCCCGATCCAGCCGGCCCTGCACTTGGTCCACCGCGAAAACCGTTGCGGCTCCTTGAAACAGCGCGCTGCGCAGCGAGCACAGCCCCACGGCGCCCAGACCGATGACCGCCACGGTGCCGCCGAACGGAATATCGGCGCGTTGCGCCGCCGCCCAGCCCGTGGCGAGGTTGTCGGTGAGGAGTAGCGCCTGTTCGGTGCTGATGCCTTCCGGCACCTTGAGCAACTGGAAGTCGGCCGCGGGCACGGCCAGCAGGTCGGCCTGCGCTCCCCCGAGCAAACCCCCGCCGAAGATCTGAAAGCCTCTGTGGCACATGACGGGATCGCGGGTGGCGCAGCCGGCGCAGGCGCCGCACCCGGTCACCGAGGACACCATGACGAGGTCGCCCACCTTGACGGTGCGTACCTCCGGCCCCGCCTCCAGGACGGTGCCGAGCGCCTCGTGGCCCAGCGCGATCGGGTCGGGCATCGGAAAATCGGCCTCGTAGAAGTGCAGGTCGGATCCGCAGATGCCGGCGGCGGCGACGTCGACGATAGCCCCGTCGGGTCCGGGGAGGGTGGGATCGGGCCGCGTGTCGACCCGGATGCTGTGGGGTCCGTCGACGACTACCGTACGCATAGTGGCCTGCTCACTTCCTTTGCCGCACAACAAATTGTGACCAGTCGGGCTCACGCACCGCGGCCCAGTACTCGTTGAGGCGCCACGGACTGACGGTGTGGATCTCGCCGTCGGCGTTCTTGAAGTAGGAGTGTTTGACCGCGGGGTGCGCCCACACCATCTTCTTGATCTGAGTCTGCGTCCGGTCATGCCAATCGGTGGCGGCATCGGGCCTCGGCTCCAGCGAATGCACCTCTGGGTCGGCCAGCCGCGCCAGACACTGGTCTATGTAGCGCATCTGCAACTCGGACTGGAAGATCAGGCTGCCGCCGTGGGCGAGGTGGGTTCCGGGCCCGTAGATGATGAACAGGTTGGGGAACTTTGGAACGGTGATGCCGAGGTAGGCGTACGGCCGGCTCCCCCACATCTCGCGCAGGTCCACCCCGTCGCGGCCGGTGATCTTCAGCGGCCACAGCACTTCGGTGTGCCGGAAGCCGGTGGCGTAGACGATGACGTCGACGTCATGCGCCACGCCGTCTTCGGTGACGATGCCGCGCGGGGTGATCCGCCGGATGGGCGTGCGCACCAGCTCGACGTTGTCTCGCTGCAGTGTTTGCAGCCAGCTGCCGTTGTCCTGCAGGGTCCGTTTACCGCAGGCGGGATAGTCGGGCATCACCTTGGCCAGCAGGTCGTGCCCTTCTCCGACCTGGCTGGTGATCCACTGGGAGAACATCATTTGGGCGGCGGCGTTGATGTCGCTGACCGCATGCTCCTGGTCGGCGTAGTTTGGGTCGCCTTCCGCGGCGTCGAGTCCCTTGTCGGACCCCGGCCAGAGGACGAGAAAGCGGTACCACCGCCCGTAGAACGGCAGGTGGCGCATGGCCCAGCGCATGCCGTCGCCGACCTCGTCGTGATACATCGGGTTGGGGAACATCCACTGCGCGGTCCGCTGAAACACGGTGAGGTGCTCGACATCCGGGGCAATCGCGGGTGCGATCTGGAAACCGCTGGCGCCGGCGCCGACGAGCGCGACGCGCTTACCGCTGATGTCGACGGAGTGGTCCCAGGCCGCGGAGTGGAACGACGGGCCCGCGAAGCTCTCGGCGCCGTCGAAGTCGGGAATGTTGGGCCGGTTCAATTGACCGACCGCGGTGATCAGGGCACGGGCGCGCACCGTGCTCGTCTGGCCGTCGACACCACGCAGCCGGATGCTCCAGGTGGCGTCGTCGTCGACCCATTCGGCGGCGAGAACCTCCGTATTCCACCGCACGTGCTCGGCCAGGTCGTGCTTCGCCATGACCTGGGTGAAGTAGTCCTGCAGCTCGTGCTGTTCGGCGAAGAAATGGGTCCAGTCGTTGTTGGGTTCGAAACTGTAGCAATAGAAGTGGTTG
Source organism: Mycobacterium sp. 852014-52450_SCH5900713 (assembly GCF_001667075.1). Classification (GTDB taxonomy): domain Bacteria; phylum Actinomycetota; class Actinomycetes; order Mycobacteriales; family Mycobacteriaceae; genus Mycobacterium. Next base: position 271,651 of record NZ_LZIL01000032.1, read on the forward strand.
GCCACGTCGACGCGGGCGCCGGGATAGCTGTTCTCCCACCAGGTTCCGCCCGGACCGGGGTTCTTCTCCACGATGGTGAAGGGAATGTTGGCCTGCTTGAGCCGGATTCCGGCCAGGATGCCCGATTCGCCGCAGCCGACGACGAGGACCGGAATATCGGCCGCGCTGTCGGCCGGCACGGTCGGCGGGCGGCGTGGATCGACCCCGTCGAGGTCCATCTCTTCCAGCACCAGGCGCAGGTAGTCGTCGGTCACGTGCTCGCAGGCCGCCCAGTCCATCATTTCGCGAATGAGGTCGAGGCTCAGCGGCTTCGGCTCGGGACAACCGCGGTCCCGATATTCGGTGATCACCGGCAGGGCTGCCGCGCGGGCCCGCGCCTTGTCCTCCTCGGACATGAAGCCCTGAATCTCGTTGAGGAACACACCCATCTGCTTGAAGTCGCGGATGAAGCGCGGGTCGCCGGTGATGTGCACGAGTGAAAGCAAGAGTGTCGGGATGCTGACATCGGCGAGGGCGGCCTCGATCTCCGCCGTGGACGTGGTGAAGGGATCGCCGGCATAGGCGCTGCGCATCGAGCCGATCCTCTCGGGTGAACGGGGTCCCCCAATTACGCTACTGACCGTGTCGTAATTGGCAGCACTACGCTACCCGCTGGCGAGGGAGGGGATCAATAGCCTGACTGCTATGGCGCGTCGTCCTCGTCGTTTTGCCCCATCGTCTTTTCGGGGTGGTGGAAGGTATTGACGCGGGGCTGCCCGCGATCCAGGTGCGGTGGTGGGATCCATTCGGTGTCGCCGTTGGCGCGTTTTCGGGTGGTCCAGCCGTTGTCGAGGAGGCGGTGGTGGGGTCCGCAGGCCAGGGTGAGTTGGTCGATGTCGGTGCGGTGGGTGCTGGCCCAGTCCTGGAC
>NZ_LZIL01000033.1 GCF_001667075.1 Mycobacterium sp. 852014-52450_SCH5900713
CGCCGCCGACTCCGCCGTCGCAGACGGATACCGCCGCTCGAAGTGCTCATCGAACTCCGCGATCACCGCGGGCGACGGCAACTTCGATTCGAACATACATTCGATTATGCCAGGGCGGTCTGACAACACCTACCTGCCCACTAGTCCCCTTGCCGGACCCAGGCAAAGATGTACAAGCTCATCGCCGTGACGAGCGCGATCAGCACCCATTGAACGATGGCCTGGTCGATCCACGAACCGGGCGGTGGTGCGCCGGGAAGGATGTTGCGCAGCGGGACGATGGCGAACAGGTTCGCGGCGTACCAGGTGGCGAACGGCGGCAGAAACTTCCTTCTGCCCAGCGCCATCGGAATGGCGACCAGCAGTGCCAGGGTGGGCAGGCTGATGAGGACCAGGCAGATGCCCAGGTCGAAGATCAGCGGGCCCTTGGCCCTCTTCAGGGTGATGACCACGTTCCCGTTGTCGGTGCCGCGCTGCGTCGGGAGCGCTCCGGGGTCGTGGACGCGGTTGACGGTGATGTCCCACCCGTCCAACTCCCCAGTCACCTCGACCCGGGCGGGCACCTTCTTCAGGTTGTCGCCCGACCCGACGAAGGCGTCGGCGGAGATCGGCTCGGTCCGGTAGGAGTCGAACGGCCAGTTGCCCGGATCGCGGTGCGCCACGACCGTGGTGCTGAGTTGCGCCGGCGCCTTGCCCTTCGGGTAGTGCAGGTCGCCCAGGTCGCTCGTCGGGTACAGGCGCACGGCGACGTCGGTGCCCAACACGTCGAATCTGTTGTCGTACGCCGAAATCCCCGGATAGACAAGCACATTCACCGCGAGCCGCTTGGCGACCGGCTTCAATTCCTCGACCTGCAGCTGCACGATGGTCGCGTCGCCCCCGCCCTGGCCCAGGTCCAGCGGAGGCAGCGGCCCCTCGGACCTCTCCAGCCAGTGGACGCCGAACAGGGAGAGCATGTAGGCCGTGACGACCACCGCCAGGACGGCGACCCCGATCACGATGCGCGGCCGCTTCGCCATGTGTTTGCGGGCCGGCGGTGCGGACGGTGTCGGTGCGTCCGATGGGGGCGGCGGTGCCGGCGCCGCGGGAGCCTCGGCGGTCATTGGTGAGCCGCTGATGTTTCAGGGCTCGTCGAGGGCCACACGTGGTCAGATGCTAGCGAACTCGCGCACACCGTGCGCGCCGATGCACGCCCCGTCACTCGCCGTCCATGCGGCGGTAACCCGCTCGTCGTTTCAGGTGTGGGCGGCGCCCCCGGGAACGGCCCGCGTTTGCTGCGTGACGCAGCGGAACCCGATGTGGGTGGTCGCGGTGTCCTGCGACTGCGGTGACCGCGCGGCCGGACGATAGCGGTGGCAGTACTCCGGCGCGCACAGGTGCGAACCGCCCTTCAGCGTCTGGCTGACGGCCGGATCCGCCGGCCCCGTTGGGGCGCAACACGCCTTCGGCGGCTCGTCGAGGCGGTGGTGCGCGGAGAACCTGGTGGCGGTCCACTCCCACACGTTGCCGATCATGTCGAGCAGGCCGAACCCGTTGGGGGGGAACGTGCCCACCGGCGATGTGCCCACCCAGCCCAGGGCGCCGTCGTTGCGGTATGGGAAGCGACCCTGCCAGGTGTTGGCCATCAGCCGACCGTCGGGGTTGGGTTCGTCCCCCCACGCGTACGTGCCCGTGCTCCCGCCGCGGGCGGCGTACTCCCACTCGGCCTCAGTCGGCAGCCGCCGGCCGGCCCACCGCGCGTACGCGGCGGCGTCGGGGTAGGCCACCTGCACCACCGGGTGCTCGGCCCGGTCGGTGAGGTCACTGTCCGGCCCGAGCGGATGGCGCCAGCTGGCGCCCGGTACCCAGTCCCACCATTGCCGCCAGTCGCGCAGGTCGACCGGGCCGGGAGTGGGACGAAAGACCATGGCGCCCGGACGCAGATCGGCCGGGTCCGCCCCCGGGTACAGCGCCGGGTCGATGGGTTGCTCGGCAACCGTCACATAGCCTGTCGCGGAGACGAATTCGGCGAACTGCGCATTGGTCACCGGGTGTCGCTCCACCGCGAATGAGGCCACGGTGACGGTGTGGATCGGCGCCTCTTCGGGATAGAAGCTGGTGCACCCCATGCGGAACGATCCGCCCGGTAGGTCGACCAGCTCGGTGAGCACCAGTCCAGGGTACGAGCGGCTCAGTCGGATTGCCGATACCACGTGAGCATGTACAGCCCCATCGCCCCGACAAGCGCGAGCAGCACCCAGATCACCAACGCCTGGTCGATCCATGCCCCGGGTGGTGGCGAGCCGGGAAGGAAGTTGCGGATGGGTATGACGGCGAACAGCATCGCCGCGAACCATGTCACGAAGGGCGGCACGAATTTGCGCCTCCCCAAGGCGATCTGGATGGCCACCGCGAACGCCAAGGTCGGCAGGGCGAAGAGGACAAGGCAGATGCCGAGGTCGAAGATCAGCGGACCTTTGGCCCGGTGCAGCGTGATGACCACGTTGTCCGGCCGGTCCGATTCCTGGCTGGCTTCACCGACGCGCTGGACGCTCACGTCCCAGCCATCCAACGCGCCGGTGACCTCGACCCGGGCGGGGATGTATTGGCGGGCGTCGCCCTGGCCAACGAGAACATCGGCCGAGAGTGTATCCGTGCGATACGAATCGAACGGCCAGTCGTTGGGGTTTCCGTGTGCCTCGATCGTGGTGGCAACCTGCGCCGGCGACTTCCCCGCCGGGTATTGCAGATCGCCCAGGTCGTTGGGCGGATCCATCCGGACCGCGGTGTCGGTCTTCAACACGTCAAGGCGTTTGTCGAACATCGAGTCTTCGGGTATCACAAGCACTTTCACCGTCAGGCGATTGGCGATGGTGTCCAGCTTCTCGAGGCGGACCAACACGACGGTGTCACCGGTTGCGTTCAAGTCCGGCGGCTTGAGTGGGGCCCCGGAATTGGCCAGCAGGTGGAAGCCGAACAGGGACAACGCATAGACCGCAACGAAGGCCAGCAGGGCGCCGAGGCCGATGACGAGGCGCCGCCTGGGCTTGCGCGACTGCGTTTCGGGCCGCGCCAACGTCGTAGTGCCGGGCGAAGGCGTTGCTGGCGTTGCGGGCTGCTGCTGCGGCGGCGTGTGATGGGTCATCTTCCTGCCTTCGTCGAGGTTGACCGATCCGCCGCCCTGGGCGGCACGAGACAGATGGTAGCGAACTCGATGTGCTCGCGGGGCGAAAATAGATATCGGTCGCCATCAGGCATGTTGGGCCGACGCCGCCAGCGGCAGGCCGCCGGGCAGCGAATCCTTCCCAGGGCGACTCGTCCGCTCCCCGCGCACACCGGCATCTCGCATGGCCAAAGGATCAGTTCACCCGATGTTTGTTTGCTTGCCGGCTGGGATAACGGTAATTCTCGACGTGTGTCGAAATGGGGCGAAGCCCCTCTGCTCGCCGTCGCCGCCGGGCCCCACCCCCAGGAGCCAACCAACGTGAAGCGCAATCTACCGGCGGCAGCCATCAGCCTGTTCGCTGCGGCGGCAGTGGCGGTCTCAGCATGCAGCACCGACTCCCACCCGACGCTGGCGTATGCCGCCGGCGCCAAGGTGGAGTGCGGCGGCAAGCAGGCTCTGACCGCCAGCGGCTCGACCGCGCAGGCCAACGCGATGACGAAGTTCGTCGCCGCCTACGGGAAGGTCTGCGCCGGGCAGACCCTCAACTACACCGCGAACGGATCGGGCGCCGGAATCAGCGACTTCCTCGCCGGCAAAACGGATTTCGGCGGGTCGGACACGCCGCTGTCCGGAGACCAATATGCCGCGGCCAAACAACGCTGCGGCGGAGCCGACGCGTGGAACCTCCCGGTGGTGTTCGGCCCGCTGGCCATCACCTACAACCTCGGCTCGGTCGACTCCTTGGTGCTCGACGCGCCGACGATAGCCAAGATCTTCGACGGCACCATCACCCGATGGGATGACCCGGCGCTTACCGCGCTCAACGCATCGATGCCGGCCGAAGAGATCCGTGTCATCTACCGCAGCGACGCGTCCGGGACCACCGACAACTTCCAGTCCTACCTGCAGGCCGCGTCCGGCGGGGCCTGGAGCAAGGGCGCCGGCAAGGCGTTCAACGGCGGCGTCGGCACCGGCGCCGCCGGCAACAACGGCACCGCGGCACTGGTGAAATCGACCGAGGGCGCAATCAGTTACAACGAGCTGTCTTTCGCGCTGCAGCAAGGGCTTTACGCCGCCGAGATCAAAACCCCGGCGAGCCGCAGGTCGCTCCGGCCGGTGCGGATCGGCACCGACACCGTCGGCAAGACCATCACCGGCGCCAAGATCGTCGGCAGCGGCAACGACCTGGTGCTCGACATCTCGTCGTTCTACAACCCCGCCCAGCCGGACGTCTACCCGATCGTCTTGGCCACCTACGAGATCGTCTGCTCGAAGTACCCGACGCTGGACGTCGCCAAGGCGGTCAAGGCGTTCCTGCAGGCGGCGATCGGACCCGGCCAGGTGGAGCTGGCGAACAGCGGCTACATCCCGCTGTCGCCCAACTTCCAGGCCAGGGTCTCGAGCGCCGTCGACGCGATCAGCTCGATGGAGGCACCGAATCCGGAGTAGGCGTCAGGCCCTCTTCGGCGGCTTTTTCTCGCGGGATCGCCACCAGGCGACGATGAACAGGGACATCGCAGTGACCAGCCCTATCAGTACCCATAGGACGACGGCCTGGTCGATCCAGGAACCCGGCGGTGGAGATCCTGGCAGGAAGTTGCGCAGCGGGACGACGGCGAACAGCAGCGCTGCGAACCAGGTTCCCAACGGCGGCAGGAAGGTGGTCCGGCCCAACGCCATCGGGATGGCCACCCACAATGCGAGCACCGGCAGGGCGATGAGGACCAGGCAGATGCCGACGTCGAAGATCAGCGCGCCCTTGGACCGTTGCAGCGTGATGATCAAGTCGTCCTGCACATCGGGGTTGGCGTCCTCGGGGTCGTGGACGCGGGTGACGGTGGCGTCCCAGCCGTCCAACTTTCCGGTCGCCTCGACGCGGGCAGGTGCCTTCTCGCGGCTGGCGCCGGTACCGGTGAACACGTCGGCGGCGATGACCTCGGTCTTGTAGGCGTCGAACGGCCAGTTGGCGGGATCGCCGTGCGCGACGATGGTCGTGCTGACCTGCGCCGGCGATTTTCCTACCGGGTATTGCAGGTCGCCGAGGTCGTTGTCGGGATACAGGCGCACCGCGGCGTCGGTGGTCAGCACCCCGAAGTTCTTGTCGTACAACGAATCCTTGGGGTAGACGGTCACATTCACCGTCAGGCGGTTCGCGACGGTATCCAGCTTCTCCAGGCGGACCTGAACGACGCTGTCTTCGGCCTCCACCTTGCTCAAATCCACCGAGGGAAGCGGGGGCGCCGACTTTGCCAGCAGGTGCACGGCGATCAGCGAGAGAGCGTAGATGACGATGAGGGAGGCGACTATTCCAAAAGCGATGGCGATTTGCCGACCCCGGTGGTCGGCGGGCGCCGGCGGCGCGGGAGGCGCCGGAGTCCCGGCGGTCATTGAGGCATCACGGGCCAAATGCTAACAGGGACAACGGCGAATTTCAGGGGATAATGACGGCGAATTGCTGCATTACCGTCGATTTAGCCGCTTCGAAACCGGGCGCTTTGCCGGGCCCCTCCAGATGGATGGCGACCAGGTACGCCTGGGTGTTGGTCCAGATGTGGGCGATGCGGTCGGCGAACTCGTTTGCTCCGGCCCCGCCATTGGTCCCGCTGAGCAGCTGGCTGCTGTAGCCGCAGAATTGGGCCGCTGTGACGGTGACCTTGGCCCCGGGGTGCGCCGTCCCCAAGTCGGTGGCATAACGCAGGAACGCGCCACCGGGGTCGAGGTCGGTGCGGGCGATGGTCACCCGTACCGACATGCCGTCGGGGCCGGTCGACGTCAACGCCACGTCGCCCGTGCCGGGAACCGCATTCCAGCCGTCGGGCAACGGGACCGTGAGCACGGGCGCCACCGGGTCCGCCACGGAGGCCTTGGTCATCGACCCGCTGGTGGGCGGCGGGAAGCACACCAAGGCATTGGGCGGAATGTGGTCGGGCAGGGTGGTCTCGATGCCGGGCACCGGCTCGGCCGGGTCGGAAGCTCGCGTGGTGGCCGAAGTTGACGAGGCGGTGCCACCGATGGCCGTTCCGCCGGTGGTCTTCTCACATCCCACCGCAGCGAGCGCCAACAAGCACAGCACCAGGGCTTCAGTCGCGCGAAAAGGCAAGCGCAATTTCGGCTTCCACGTCTACATAGGGCCGGCCGGACAGGTCGACGGTGACCTGCGCGATGGTGCCCCCGGTGAACGAGAACGGCGCTTTGTAGCGGCTGCACACTGCCGAGCCGCCGTTGCGGCCGACGGTGATCCCGGCACCCGCGATCCCGAACGTTCCGGGATGGGTCTGCACGTCCGCGAGCGTGCCGACCACTTCGTCGTCGATGAACAACGTGACGTCGCCGAGCGGCGTGTGGCTGTCCGGCACGGTCCCGGTCCGCGAATAATTCACGCCGAGCAGATGCCTGCCGAGCGGCACCGCGCCCGATGAGGAGACCGTCTGCTGGCGCTCGCCCAGGAAGTTGTAGACGTAATGCAGCCGCCCGTCCTGGATGAACAACACGTGCCCGCCGTGGGCGCCGCCGTGTTTGAACAGCACCCCTTCCGCGCCGGTGGTGTCCACGCTCACCTCGGCCAGCACCGCGAACGACCTGCCGCGGATTTCTGCGGCGGCGCCGCTGCTCACGTCCGCGCAGTCGGGATAGTAGATGTAGCTGGTCCGGTCACCGACGAGGTAAGGGCGAAATCGCGTCATCGTCTCCAGGATGTTCAGGTCCGACAGCGGCAACCCGTTGTACTTGGCGGCCTCGGAGAACCACATCGCCTTGAGTTCTTCGAGTTTGTCCGGGTGCTCGGCGGCCAGGTCGTGACACTGGCTGCGGTCGGCCTCGATGTGGAACAGCTCCCAGCGGTCGGCGTCGAAGTGCGACCAGCCCGCCGGCGTGGCCGCGTGGACGGTGTTGGCGAACCAGCCCTGATGCCAGATGCCGCGGGTGCCGAGCATGGAATAGAACTGGGTCTGCTTCCCGGTGTTGGCGGCCGAATCAGCAAGGGCCGCTTTGAAACTCACGCCGTCCAGTGGCTTCTGCGCGATGCCCCGCACGGTGTCGGGGGGCGTCATGCCCAGCAGGTCGTAGACCGTGGGCGTGATGTCGCAGACGTTGACGTAGTTGTCGCGGATCTCCCCATGTGCGGCAACACCATTGGGCCACGAGATGATCGCCGTGTCGGCGATGCCGCCCTCGTGCGACGCGTACCGCTTGTACAGCTTGTACGGGGTGTTGAAGGCCATCGCCCAGCCGATCGGGTAATGGTTGTAGGTCTCCGGGCCGCCGAGGTGGTCGAACAGCTTCATGCTCTCTTCGACGGTGTCGATGTAGCCGTTGAAGAACTTGCCCTCGTTGACCGATCCGTTCGGGCCGCCCTCCCCGCTGGCGCCGTTGTCGGAGATCACCACGATGAGGGTGTTGTCCAGTTGACCGGATTCCTCCAAATAGTCCAGGATGCGGCCGATTTGGGCGTCGGTGTAGCTGAGGAAGCCGGCAAACACCTCGGCCATTCGGGAGAACAGCTTCTTCTCGTCGGCGTTCAGCGAGCCCCACGGCCGCACCGTGTCCTGCAGCGGCCAGGGCTCGCCCTGCGGTCCCTTGACGTCCAGGTACGGGTTGACCGGCGACAACTCGGTGTCCGGCGGCACGATGCCCATCGACTTCTGGTTTTCCAGCACGATCTCGCGGTAGGCCTCGTAGCCCATGTCGAAGCGGCCGGCGTAATGGTCCGCCCATTCTTTGAAGACGTGGTGCGGCGCGTGCCCGGCGCCCGGGCACACGTAGCTGAACCAGGGCTTGTCCGGCGCGATCACCTTGGCGTCGCGGATGAACTCGATGGTCTTGTCGGCGATGTCCTTCGAAAGGTGATAGCCGTCTTCCGGCGTGCCCGGCGGGTTGACCGGATGGTTGTCGTAGACCAGGTCGGGATACCACTGGTCGGTCTCGCCGCCCAGGAAACCGTAGAACCGCTCGAAGCCGCGCGAGATGGGCCAATGTCGTTTCGTCGAAGCGAGATTGGATTCTTCGAGCGGCGTCAGGTGCCACTTGCCGACGCAGTACGTGTTGTAGCCGCGCTCGGCCAGCACTTCGGAGAGCAGCGCGGTATCGAACGGGATCCGGCCGTTGGCGTTGGGGAAGGCGTCGGTGAACTCCTCGATGGTGGCCATGCCGACGGTGGTGGCGTTGCGGCCGGTCAACAACGACGCCCGGGTCGGCGAGCACAGCGCGGTGGTGTGAAATTGCGACAGCCGTACACCACGCTCGGCGATGCGGGTCATGGCGGGCATCTCGACCAGGCCGCCGAAACAGTCCCACGTCGCGATGCCGGTGTCGTCCCAGACCAGGTACAGGATGTTGGGCGAGTTCTCCGGTGCGGTCGGGGCGGCGTACGGGCCCCAGTCCGGCTCGGAGTCCCGGATATCCAGCTCGATCTTGCCTTGAAAGGCATGGGAGTCAGGCGACATGCGCCGAGCGTAGCGCCACCGCGGGAATTCCGATCCTTTTTCCCTGCGGCGTTACGCTCGGCACAGCGAAACGCCCGAGACCCTAAGGTCCCGGGCGTTTCGATGTCCCGTGGGGGCTACTTGGCCTTCTCGAGGATTTCGACGAGCCGCCACCGTTTGGTCGCCGACGTCGGACGCGTCTCCATCAGCGAGACGCGGTCGCCGATGCCCGCGGTGCTGTTCTCGTCGTGCGCCTTCACCTTCTTGGTGGTACGGATGATCTTGCCGTACAGCGGGTGACGCACGCGGTCTTCCAGCTCGACCACGATGGTCTTCTGCATCTTGTCGCTCACCACGTAACCGATGCGGACCTTGCGCCGGCCACGCACCTTCGGGTTGGCCGGAGTGTGCTTGGGGCCCTTCTCTTTCGAGGCGGTGTCCTTTGCGGCCGCCTTCGGAGCCGCCTTCGGGGCCGCCTTCTTCGCTTCTGCCATCAGGATTCCTTACCGTCGGGCCCGGAAGCCAGGCCCAGTTCTCGTTCGCGCAGCACGGTGTACACGCGCGCGATCTCCTGTCGCACCGCGCGCAGCCGGCGGTTGTTGGACAGCTGCCCCGTCGCCATCTGGAAACGCAGGTTGAACAGCTCTTCCTTGGATTCGCGCAGACGCTCGGTCAGCTCCTCGTCGGTGAGCTCACGCAGTTCGCCAGGCGAAATTCCCACTGCCATCAGAACTGATCCTCTCGGGTCACGATGCGTGCCTTGATCGGCAGCTTGTGGATTGCACGGGTAAGGGCCGCCCGGGCCACCTGCTCGTTGGGGTAGCTCAGCTCGAACAGCACGCGGCCCGGCTTGACGTTGACCACCCACCATTCCGGCGAGCCCTTACCCGAACCCATCCGGGTTTCGGCGGGCTTCTTGGTCAGCGGGCGGTCCGGGAAGACGTTGATCCACACCTTGCCGCCACGCTTGATGTGGCGGTTGATCGCGATACGCGCGGACTCGATCTGCCGGTTGGTGACGTAGGCGTGCTCCAGGGCCTGGATGCCGTAGTCACCGAAGTTCACCGCCGTGCCGCCGCTGGCGATGCCACGCTGGCGGGGGTGGTGCTGCTTGCGGTGTTTAACCCTGCGGGGAATCAACATGATTCAGCTCTCCGTGCTCTGCGGTTCTGCGGCGGGCGCGGCCTCGGCCGCTGCGGCCGCAGTGCTTTCTTCGGCGCCCGCGGCGGCCCGGCCGGCCTCGGTGCTGGTCGCCGTGGTCCCCGACGCACCGCTGCGCCGGGGGCGCGTGCCCGACGGACGCTCGCGGCGCGGACGGTCGGCGCCCGCCGGAGCGGCTACGGCCAGTTCGCGTTTCCCGCCGACGATGTCGCCCTTGTAGATCCACACCTTCACACCGATCCGGCCGAAGGTGGTCTTGGCCTCGTACAGGCCGTAGTCGATGTCGGCGCGCAGCGTGTGCAGCGGCACCCGCCCCTCGCGGTAGAACTCCGAGCGGCTCATCTCCGCACCGCCCAGGCGACCCGAGCACTGCACCCGGATGCCCTTGACGTTGGGCTGACGCATCGCCGACTGGATGGCCTTACGCATCGCGCGGCGGAACGCCACCCGGTTGCTCAGCTGCTCGGCGACGCCCTGGGCCACCAATTGCGCCTGGGACTCAGGATTGCGGACTTCGAGGATGTTGAGCTGAACCTGCTTGCCGGTCAGCTTCTCCAGGTCCGCACGGATGCGGTCGGCCTCGGTGCCGCGGCGGCCGATGACGATGCCGGGGCGCGCGGTGTGGATGTCGACGCGCACCCGGTCGCGGGTGCGCTCGATCTCCACGTCGGCGATGCCGGCGCGCTCCAGCCCGGTGGACAGCAGCTTGCGGATCGCGACGTCTTCCTTGACGTAGTCCGCGTACTGCTTGTCGGCGTACCAGCGGGACTTCCAGTCGGTGGTGATACCCAGCCGGAAGCCGTGCGGATTTATCTTCTGGCCCACTAGTCTGAGCCTCCCTTCGCTTCCGAGGTCTCAGCAGTTGCCTTCGAAGTCTTCGCCTCGGCGGTTTTCGCCGCAGCCTTCTTCGCGGGTGCCTTCTTGGCGGGTGCCTTGGTGGCGGCCTTCTTCGCGGGCGCCTTCGCGGCGGCCTTGCTGGCCTCGGCGCGGCGGGCCCTCGTCGACTTCGCCGAACGCTGGTCCTTGGCCGGCCGGCTCTCCACCACGACCGTGATGTGGCTGGTGCGCTTGCGGATCCGGAATGCGCGACCCTGGGCGCGCGGACGAATGCGCTTGGCGGTCGGGCCCTCGTCGGCGTACACCGTGGCGACCACCAGGGTGGCCGGGTCCAGCCCGTTGTTGTTCTGCGCGTTCGCCGCGGCGCTGGCGATCACCTTGGCTACCGGCTCGCTGGCCGCCTGGGGCGCCCAGCGCAGGATGTCGAGCGCGTCGGCCACCGACCGGCCCCGCACCAGGTCGATCACCCGGCGTGCCTTCGTCGGTGAGACCCGCACGAACCGCGCCTTGGCGACCGCCGACGGGAATTCAGTTGTGGTCATCGCCGTTTGGCCTTCCGGTCGTCCTTGATGTGTCCCTTGAAGGTTCGCGTCGGCGCGAATTCACCAAGCTTGTGACCGACCATCGACTCGGTGACGAACACCGGGACGTGCTTGCGTCCGTCGTGGACGGCAAAGGTGTGACCGATGAAGTCCGGGATGATCGTCGAACGCCGAGACCAGGTCTTGATGACCTGCTTGGTGTTCTTCTCGTTCTGAACGTCCACCTTCTTGAGGAGGTGGCCGTCGACGAACGGGCCCTTCTTCAGGCTGCGTGGCATGTGCTTGTACTCCTAGTCCCGGAACTTCCTCAGCGACCGTGCTTCTTGCCGGTGCGCCGGCGCCGGACGATGAGTTTGTTGCTGGCCTTGTTCGGGTGGCGGGTGCGGCCCTCCGGCTTGCCCCACGGGCTCACCGGGTGGCGACCACCGGAGGTCTTGCCCTCACCACCACCGTGCGGGTGGTCCACCGGGTTCATGACCACACCACGGACCGAGGGGCGCTTGCCCTTCCACCGCATCCGGCCGGCCTTGCCCCAGTTGATGTTTGCCTGCTCGGCGTTGCCCACCTCGCCGACCGTGGCGCGGCAGCGCACGTCGACGCGGCGGATTTCACCGCTGGGCATACGCAGCGACGCGTAGGTGCCCTCTTTACCGAGCAGCTGGATGCTCGAGCCGGCGGACCGGGCCAGCTTGGCGCCACCGCCCGGCCGCAGTTCCACGGCGTGGATCACGGTACCGGCGGGGATGTTGCGCAGTGGCAGGTTGTTGCCGGGCTTGATGTCGGCGTTCGCGCCCGACTCCACCACGTCGCCCTGCGAAAGGCCTTGCGGCGCGATGATGTAACGCTTCTCGCCGTCCAGGAAGTGCAGTAGCGCGATGTTGGCGGTCCGGTTCGGGTCGTACTCGATGTGCGCGACCTTGGCGTTGACGCCGTCCTTGTCGTTGCGACGGAAGTCGATCACCCGGTAGGCCCGCTTGTGGCCGCCGCCCTTGTGGCGGGTGGTGATGCGGCCGTGTGCGTTACGGCCACCGTGGCCGTGCAGCGGGCGCACCAACGACTTCTCCGGCTCCGACCGGGTGACCTCGGCGAAGTCGGACACGCTGGAGCCGCGGCGGCCGGGGGTCGTCGGCTTGTACTTACGAATTGCCATGTCTAATCAGGTCTTTCTCTCGCGCGCGGCTAGGCCGGGGCCCCGAACAGGTCGATGGGCTTGCTACCGGGCGCCAGCGTGACGATGGCCCGCTTAGTGCCCTTGCGCTTGCCGTATCCGGTCCTGGTGCGCTTGCGCTTACCCTGCCGGTTTGCGGTGTTCACCGATGCGACCTTGACGGAGAAGATCTTCTCGATGGCGATCTTGATCTGCGTCTTGTTCGAATCGGGGTGCACCACAAAGGTGTACACGTTGTCGTCCAGCAGCCCGTAGGACTTTTCCGAGATGACCGGGGCCAGGATGATGTCGCGGGGGTCGGTGATGGTCGCCATCTACGCCGTTACCTCCTCGGTGCTAGCGGTGCTGGCGCCCGCCTGGGCACTGATGTAGGCGTTGAGCGCCTCAACGCTGAACACCACGTCGTCGGAGCGCAGCACGTCATAGGTGTTGAGCTGGTCGGGCGTCAGGATGTGCACACCGGGCAGGTTGCGCACGCTCTTGGCGCCGGCCTCGTCGCTGCGGCCGATCACGATCAGCACCTTCTTGCGGTCGGTCAGCGTGCCCAGAAATGCCCTGGCGTTCTTGGTCGACGGCGTCTGGCCCGACACCAGCTCGGTGACCGCATGAATGCGGCCGTTGCGCGCCCGGTCCGACAACGCGCCGCGCAACGCCGCGACGATCATCTTCTTGGGGGTGCGCTGGGCGTAATCACGGGGCTTGGGGCCGTGCACGACGCCACCGCCGGTGAACTGCGGGGCCCGCGTCGAACCCTGACGGGCACGACCGGTTCCCTTCTGCCGGTACGGCTTACGTCCACCGCCGCTGACCTCGCCGCGGGTCTTGGTCGAGTGCGTGCCCTGGCGAGCCGCCGCCCGCTGCGCGGTGACCACCTGGTGCATCAACGCGATATTGGCCGGGGCGTCGAACAATTCGGCCGGCAATTCGACGGAGCCGTCGACCTTGCCGTCCGGCGTCTTGACGTCAATCTTGAGTGTCTGGCCTTTAGTCGCCATTACTTCTCACCTCGTTTGATCGCGCTGCGGACCACCACGAGCCCACCGGTGCGGCCGGGGACCGCGCCCTTGATCAGCAGCACGCCGTTCTCGGCATCAACCTTGTGCACCACCAGGTTCTGCACCGTCACCCGGTCGTTACCCATCCGGCCGGCCATCCGGGTGCCCTTGAAGACGCGCGCGGGCGTGGCGCAGCCGCCGATGGAACCGGGACGGCGGTGCACCGCCTGGGCGCCGTGGCTGGCGCCCTGGCCCTTGAAGCCGTGGCGCTTCATGGTGCCGGCGAAGCCCTTGCCCTTGGAGGTACCGGTCACGTCGACATAGGCGCCGTCGGCGAAGATCTCCGCCGTCAGCTCCTGGCCGACTTCGTATTCGCTGGTCGCGGCCTCGTCATCCAGCCGCAGCTCGGCGAGGTGCCGGCGCGGGTTCACGCCCGCGGCGCTGTATTGACCGGTCACCGGCTTGTTCACCTTGCGGGGGCTGATCTCGCCGTAGGCCAGCTGGACGGCGCTGTAGCCGTCGCGCTCGGGCGTGCGGATGCGGGTGACCACGTTGGGCCCCGCTTTGACCACCGTCACGGGGACGACCCGGTTGTTCTCGTCGAACACCTGCGTCATGCCCAGCTTGGTACCCAGAATGCCTTTTCTTGCCATGAGTTCACCAAGCCCCTACTGGATGTTGACGTCGACACTGGCCGGAAGGTCGATGCGCATCAGCGCGTCGACGGTCTTCGGCGTCGGGTCGAGGATGTCGATCAACCGCTTGTGAGTACGCATCTCGAAGTGCTCCCGCGAGTCCTTGTACTTATGCGGAGAGCGAATGACGCAGTACACGTTCTTCTCAGTCGGCAGCGGCACCGGACCTACGACACTGGCACCCGTGCGGACGACGGTCTCGACGATTTTGCGCGCCGATGCGTCGATGGCCTCATGGTCGTAGGCCTTGAGCCTGATGCGGATCTTTTGTCCCGCCACGCTTCTCCTACCCTCACTCCACTTACAAAAATCCGTGTCCGGACCTGGTGCTCCCAGCGCGCTGATCGAGCCCGGGTCAACCCTGGGCCGATCGAGCGTCGCGCCGGATACTGCGCCGCTGTTTACCTGTCGTGGTCCACCGGCCCCCGCGGTCGGGTGTGTCACCCTCACGCAGCCTGGACCGCGGCAAAATTTGTCGCGCTCCAAGGATGGGACCGGACGCGCCCGTTTGGGCGCTGGTCGTATGCCCGACCAGGCGCAAACCCGGCCCAAGGCAACCTGAACAGTATGCCCTAGATCGTGGGTTTGGCCAAATCCCGGCCGAACGCCGCCGACGCGGCCCCGCCGGGCGGCCAACCCGCTGGTCAGCGGCCGTAGCCGGCCTCAGGCACCCGCCGATTCGACGCTCGCCGCGTCGGCCCGGTTGTGTGCGCGCTGAACATAGAGGAAACCGTCGACGGACGCGAGCGCGCACTCGCGGTAATCGAAGTCGGGAAGCGTGGAAAGGCGCCCCAGCACCAGGGGGCCGATGAGGAGCGCGATGGCCCGGGAGCGGTCCACCTCGCCGAGTTCGGCGGCCTCCGGGCTGTCGAAGATGGCGTCGAACGGGGCCGCGTACTGCTGGGCGATGCGCTCGCGCAGCGTGGTGATCGCCGCGCTGTCCGCCGCCTGGCTGTCGCGGGGTTCCGGCATCTCGTCCAGGTCGCGGCCCAGGGCCAGCCACGACATCGCCGTCATGACGGCGGGCGCCTGGGCCACCGACTCGGCCTGCGCCAACACCACCGCCACCAGGCGGTCGCGCAGCGAACCCTCGGCCGGCGGCGCGGGTGACGGCGGGATGAGGCTGTTGAAAGCCGCTGCCAGCAAATCGTTTCCGCTCGGGAAGTGGCGATACAACGTGGCCCTCGCGACGTTGGCGGTACGGGTGACCGCGTCGACGGTCACCGCGCTGGGACCACCGGAACTCAGCAGCGCGGCGGCGGCCTCGAGCAAACGGGCCCGCGAGCGCGCTGGGCGGGGGTCGCTGGTGCTGCCAGTGATTGTGACCCACCTCCCTGTTTGGAAACGAGACTATCGGTCTACCTACAAGACTGTCGGTCTCGAAACTTCCCAACGCCACCGTGAGGAGGCGCATCATGGTCGAAACCCTGGTCCGGCCTGACCAGCGTACTGATGCGGTCAGCATCGGCAATAGTCCCCGAGCGCGAAACTGGACGCTGGCCGTCGCCTGCATGGGAGTCGCCCTGGTTGTCGCCTCGATGACGGCCTTGAACACCGCGCTGGGAGACCTCGCGGTGGCCACCTCGGCCACCCAGTCCCAGCTGAACTGGATCGTCGACGGATACACCGTGGCCCTGGCGTGTCTGCTCTTGCCCGCCGGCGCGATCGGCGACCGCTACGGCAGGCGCGGCGCCCTGCTGATCGGTTTGGTGGTCTTCTCGGTCGGCTCGATGGCTCCGGCGATGCTGCACAGCCCGGCGCAGATCATCGCCGGCCGCGCGGCGGCCGGGATCGGCGCCGCCTTCGTGATGCCGGCGACGCTGTCGCTGCTGAGCGTGGCCTATCCGAAAGCCCAGCGCACCAAGGCGGTTGGGATCTGGGCCGGCACGGCCGGATCCGGTGGCGTGCTGGGCATGATCGGTTCCGGTTTGCTGCTTCGCTTTTGGGACTGGCACGCGATCTTCTGGTCACTGGGCGCCGCCGGGCTGGTGATCTTCGCGCTGGCGTGCACCGTCGCTTCGTCCCGCGACAGCGGCGCCCCGCGGATCGATGGGCTGGGCGCGGTCCTGATCGGCGCCGCGCTGGCGATCGCCGTGGCGGCGATCCTGGAGGCGCCGACCCGCGGATGGAGCGACCCCCTGGTCTGGGGCGGGCTGGTCGCGGGCGCGGTGCTCGCGGCGGCGTTCGGTGCCGTCGAGCTGCGCCTCGCCTGGCGCAGCAGGCAACCCCTGCTCGACGTCCGGTTGTTCGCCGACCCGAATTTCGCCACCGGCGTCGCCGCGATCGTCATCCTGTTCGGCGCCACGTTCGGGTTCTTCTACATCGGCATGCAATACGTGCAACAGATCATGGGCTACTCGGCCCTGGCGACGGCAATCTCCTTCGGCCCGTTCATGGTGCCGCTGGGCATCTTCTCGGCGCTGTCGTTCTGGTACGTGCCCAAGCTGGGCCTGCGGCTGGTGCTGTTCATCGGCACGCTGCTGATGGCGGTCGGCTTCGCGTGCATGTACCGGTTGAACCTGCACTCTTCCTATCTGGAATTCGCCTGGCCCACACTGATCCTGGCAACCGGCATCGGAATCTGCACGGCGCCGACGACATCGGCGATCATGGGTGCGGTGCCCGACGAGAAGCAGGGCGTCGCCTCCGCGGTGAACGATACGTCCCGGGAGATGGGCGGCGCGTTGGGAATCGCGGTGGCGGGTTCGATTCTGGCCGGCCGCTATTCGCACGAGCTCGCCCCGAAGCTGGCGGGCTTTCCCGGGCCGGTCCGGGGGCCGGCCACCGATTCGCTGGCCAAGGCGGTCGAGGTGGCGGGCCGGATGGGGCCCCAGGGCCGCCAGCTGGCCGACATCAGCAAGTCCGCGTTCCTGGCGGCCTTGCACGCGTCGACCATCACGATGGCCGTGATCGTCGCCGCCGCCGCGCTGCTGATCGCGGTTTGGGCGCCGGGCCGCGACGGCCGGCAGCTTCGGCCGGTACGCGGGATGCTGTCCGGCCGCCATCGCTGACACGCCGCCGGGGCGCGACCGCTTCGGCCAATGCTGTTGTCCGACAGCGGGTTCAACGCTTGAAAATGTCTGCCGGTTCTGGTATCACCAGACGTATATCGACAGATACAGATCATCTCTGCGAGCGAGGTGGATGTGGTGTTGATGGGTGTTGCGAGCGTGGTCGAGCCGGTATGCCCGGTGATGCATGAGGCGGCGGCGATCGTGGAGGCCGAATGGGTACGCCTGAGGCGAGAGAGCGAGCCGGCTCGGCACCCCAGCTGTGAGTTTCCCACGGCGCGGCGCTGCCGGCGCCAGACGAGCACCCTGGTGTCCACCGAATCGACGCGCGCCGGCCGCGCGGCGCACACCCTCGGGCGGCGGACTCGCTGGCCGGCCTCCCTGATCTGGGCCCGGCAGCGTTCACCTCCGGCCTGCCGGCATGTTTCACGCATCGGCGAAGGGAGGTAACCGAGAAGAGACAAGCACGGGTAATCGAACAGTGAAATGGCGACCGTGCAGTCCACGAATATTGCGACGCTATTGTCGCGTGACGCACCACCTGCGCGCGCACTGCCACTCGACGTGGCCATCTACGTGGACCGCATGAACAATCGCCGCTCGCGGGGCGGGCCTCATGCCTCAGCCTTGAGGCCCGCCCTCACGCACGCATCACCGAACGAATTCGGCGGCGCGATGACCGAGCATGACGATGCTGGCGTGCGGCCCCCGGCTGGTGATTTCGGGCAGGATCGAGCCGTCGATCACCCAAAGGTTGTCGATACCGTGCACCCGGCAGCGATGGTCTACGACGGCTCGCGGGTCGGTATCGGCGCCCATCGGCGCTGTGCCGCAGAGATGTTGCGACGTGGACCATACGGGTTCACCGACATGCGTTGCGGTACGCGCCAATTCGCGGGCAAGTTCGGCGCCTTGGCGTAGCGCCGCGACGTCTTCGGGCTCGCTGTCGTAGCGGTGCTCGATGCGGGGCGCCGCCTCGGGATCCGCCGACGCCAGCGCAATACGCCCACGTGCGCGCGGCCGCATGAGCGCAACCCCGATGTGCGGCCAGTCGGCATGACCGGCGGTGCCGTCCCCGGTCATCGCGACGAATCCCCCTGTGTACGGTCTGATCTCGAGCCCGTCGGCGGTGCTGAGTACGACTTCGAGCACCGGCCGGCCGGGAGCCACCGTCCAGTCGGTGGGCAACACCCATTCGGGGTGATCGCTGAACGACGTCCCCACCGGCAGCGGCTTCACCACGGGTACGCCGACGGACCGCAGCCCCTTCTCGGCTCCGATGCCGGAGAGCATCAGCAGCTGCGCCGTTTGGATGGCGCCGGCACACAGCACGATCCGGTCCGCGGTCAGCGTCAAGCGGCCGTGCGGGCCGATCGCGTCGACACCCGCGGCGGCGGCGCCGGCGAAGCGCAACCGCGCGGCGCGCGTCCGGGAGTGCAATGTCAGATTCGGCCGGCGCAGCGCCGGCAGCAGAAATCCCGCGCCGGATCCGGTACGCACACCGTCCACGATGTTGAGCGGGACGGCGCCTACTCCCGAAACCAGTTCCGGCCCACAGTCATTGAGATCTTCGATCCAGTCGAACCCGGCGCGCTGCGCGGCGGTGATGAAACGCTCGGTGGTTCCCGTCATTTCGTGGGTACGACGGACCCGGATGGGACCGCTGTCGCCATGGGCCGGCCCGCTGAAGTCCAGGTCGGTCTCGATGGCGCGGAAGCTTTCGAGGACGTCGGACCAGGCCCAGCCGGGTAGCGATAACCGGTCGAAGTCGCGCGGCAATCCGCGGCAGAAGTAGCCGCCATTGATTGCGCCCGAGCCACCGACCGTCGCCCCGCGCACGATCGGATGCGCGCGCATGGGTCGATCGGTCAGGCTGGTCTGATAACGGCACACCAGCGGGCTGCCGACCCCGATCGGCAGCTGCAACCCGTTCGCGGTCTGAGCGAGCAATCCCGGATCATCGAGGGCCGGCCCCGCCTCGAGGACGGTCACCGCGCAGCCCGGCTCGGCAGAAAGACGTTCGGCGACAACCGATCCAGCGCTACCGGCACCGACGATCAGCACGTCGCTGTGCGGGGCGGCCTTACTCAAGGGCGGGTCAAGGTGGCGGCTAGCTCCGAATCTGGGGTTTCAGCGCCCGCAGGTTGCGCTCCCGCACCACTCCCCACCACAACCCGAGGCCGTACGCCAGGTCGTCGACACGCTTGAGCAACAGATAGGTCAACAGGCCGATCGGTTCGGCATCGTCGCCGATGGCGTCGCGGCGCCGCAGCCAGTCCACCACGCCGTCCATGATCGCCGCGACCAGCACGACGCGGCGGAAGTGTCGCGACAGCGTGGCGGCAAGCAGCGCCACCGGCCAATAGTGCCGACACAGGGCCGACGCCAGCTGCAGTGCCGCCGACCACAGGCCACGGGTCGCGATCATTGCCACGTCGGCGATGGACGTCTCGGCGCCGCGCATCGCCCTGGCGATCCTGCGGCCGGTCAGGACGGCGACGACGATGGACGCCAGCTGGGACAGGCTGGTCCCGAACGCCATCAGGATCCAGGTCATCAGCGCCCAGCCGGAGATCACCACCGGGGCCGTCTTGTCCGGGTGGCGAACCGAGAG
The DNA here is from genome assembly GCF_001667075.1 of Mycobacterium sp. 852014-52450_SCH5900713. GTDB lineage: Bacteria > Actinomycetota > Actinomycetes > Mycobacteriales > Mycobacteriaceae > Mycobacterium. The sequence continues at coordinate 19,589 of NZ_LZIL01000033.1, forward strand.
CGGGGCCGCCGATCCACCATAGAACGCCTTGCGCGCGAGCCAATCCCGCAGTTCGGTGCGGTGGTCGTGGGCGACCAGCGCGATGGGTTCGTAGCGCAGCCGGGCGCCGGCCTCGATGAGCCGCCAACACAGGTCGACGTCTTCGCCGGATTGCAGGGTCTCGTCGAACCCGCCGACACTGCGCAGGGCGGAGCACCGACAGATGATCGCCGCGCTGGGCACGTAGGACACCTGGCTGTGGGGCAGCACCGGCGCTTCGCGCTCGCCGAGGTCGAGCGACGAGTGCAGCGCCTCGTAACGGGCCACCACATTCTCACTGTGCGACAAACCGACGATGCGCGGCGCGGACAGGGCCACGGTGGGATCGCAGAAATGCCCGAGCAGCGCCTCCAGCCAGCCGCGCCGCGGAGCGACGTCGGAATCCAGAAACGCGACGTAGTCGGTCCTGCAGGCGGCCAACCCGGTGTTGCGGGCGGCGGCCGGGCCTCTGGAGCGGGAGTGCCGCAACACTTCGACGTCGCAGTGCGCGCCGACGAAGTCGTCGGGCTCGATCGGCGGGTTCGAACCGTCGTCCACCACGATGACCCGCAGGCCGCGCAGCGAGCTCACCAAGCGGCGCACCCCGGAAAGGTTGTCGCGCACCGGAATTACCACGGTGACGTCGTGGTGCGACGGGCCGCCCGCCGGCCGCGGATGCGCCACCGTGGCGTCGAGCAGGGTGCGGGCCAGCTGGGCGCTGACGTCGTCGCGAACCTTCAGCCGGCCGTCGCACAGCATGTCCTGGGCGGCCGGCGCCAGCTTCAGCAGCCGGGTCGGTGAACCACCGAGCAGCGCCGAGCCATCGCCGAGCACCCGCACCCGCCGGTCGACCTGGACGGCGAAGCCATCCGGCAGCCGGGCCGCCGTCATGTAAGCATCCCGTCGCGCCCGGGCGACCACCGGGCCACTCGCCGGACACAGCCGTCGACCATCTCGGCGAGGATGCGCTTGCCTTCGGCGGCGGTCGCGGTTGTCGGGTCCCCGAGCACGCCCACGGGGCTGACCGCCGCGACTCCCCCGCGCCGCATCGACGGGAGTAATTCCGGCAGCGGCGCCCGGTTGCCGGTGAGCCATCGGTCGGTCAGCACGTCGCCGGGCGAGATGTGCAGCAACATCGATGTTTCGGTGTGCCCGGCGTGGGCATCGCCGCCGTCGGCCAGGCATGGGCACCAGCCGGCGTCGCGTCCCTCGGCCCGCAGCCGCGCCACCGCAGCGGTCAGCGCGGCGACGTTGCCGCCGTGGCCGTTGACGAAGACCAGGCGATTGGCCCAGCTAGCGGCCGACCGGCCGTACTCCACGAGCAGCATCGTCAGGGCTTCGGTGCCGATGGAGATCGTTCCGGCGAAACTCTGGTGCTCGCCGCTGGCGCCGTAGGCGATGGCCGGCGCCAGCAACCACTCGCGCTCGAGGCGCGCTTCGAGACCGGCCCGAACCCCACGGGCGACCGCGGTGGCGATCCGGGTGTCGGTGTCCAACGGCAGATGCGGGCCGTGCTGTTCGGTCGACCCCAGCGGGATCAATATCGACGGCGAGGTGCCCGATAGCTGGCTTGACGTCGCCATTGCCAATTCGCCGAGTACGGGCACTCGGTGATGGTAGGACGAATTCACCTGGCGTGCACCAATTGTTGTTCGGAGAAAACATTTTTTTTCTGACTGGTTCATCAGGGGTTCTAAATTTGTGCTCGTTCGTCACGGGTACCACGCGTGTACCACCGTTTCGGGGCCGCCGAGCATTCCGGATAAATCTGCCCGGGATTCGGTAATTAGCCGATCAGGCGTCCCCGCCGGACGGGACCCCGAGCGCCCGGGTGAAGCCGGCGGGCACCAAGATGTCCTCCGGGCCGAGGTCGTGGACGCTGGCGTGGCCCAGACCCATCAGCGCCGAGTCGATGCCCCCGCGCAGGATGTCGAGCACGTTCTCCACGCCCGCCTGGCCGGCCGCGGCGAGGCCCCACAGGTAGGCGCGGCCGATCATCACCGCGCGCGCCCCGAGCGCCACGGCCTTGACGACGTCGCTGCCGCGGCGGATGCCACCATCGAGCAGCACCTCGACCTCATCGCCCACCGCGGCGGCCACGGCGGGCAGCGCGCGGATGGAGGCCGGCGTGCCGTCGAGGTTGTTACCACCGTGGTTCGACACCGAAATCGCCGAAACCCCGGCATCCACAGCCCTTTTCGCGTCGTCAACACGCATCACGCCCTTGAGCATGAAGGGACCGCCCCACAGCTCGCGTAGCCACGCGATGTCCTCCCACGTCGGGGGCGGCGTACCCATCCACTCGCCGTAGGCCGCGAAGAAGGGCGGGCCGGGTTCACCGGGGCGACCCTGGTTGGGCACCCGCAAATCCGGCGGGCGCAGTGTCTTGCCGTATTTCCACAGCCAGCGTGGCTTGAACACCGCTTCCGGAGACTGCCGCAGGACGGTCCGCAGGTTCATCGCTTCGGGAATCTGGGGACTACCCCAGTCGCGCCCGTGGGAGAACGACCAGTCGGTGGTGACGATCAAACCGACCGCACCGGCCTGGCGCGCCCGTTCCACCCGCTCGGCGATCGCGTCGCGCCCGCCCAGCCAGTACACCTGGAAGAAGATTTTGGGATTGGCGGCGACGACCTCCTCGATCGGTTTGCTGGCGAAAGAGGACAGGCCCATCGCCGTTCCCCGCGCCGCCGCTGCCCGCGCGACCGCGACCTCACCGTCCGGGTCGACCGCCTGGACACCGGTTGGCGAAATCAGCACCGGCATCGAAATATCTTGTCCCATCACGGTAGTCGATAGGTCGCGCTTTTCCTGCGCGCCCACGACGTGCGGGGCGAATCCCAGTTCACCGAACGCCGCGACGTTATCGGAGACAGTGACTCCCTTTTCGCTTCCCGCAAGCAGCGCCGAGTAGACGGATTTCGGCAGTCGCCGCTTCGCGCGCTGCTGCGCGATGGCAACGGTTTCAAACCACTGGCCGGCCATGGTCACACCGGGCTTTCGTTGCACAGCCGCGCGGGTGGCACGTCCGGTGGCCGCACGGACAGCGTCAAGGGCACCGGCTGGCGAACGCGCCGCCCGTGGGAATGGTCGGCCCGGGGGCGCGGCGTCTCGCGCCGGCGGGCCAGCGCCGACGCGCTGTGGCCCTGGACGCACTCGGGATCCGGCCCGTCCATCGGCAGGCCGGTGAAGAACTTGGCCGCCATGCAGCCGCCCCGGCAGGCGTCGTAGTGGCCGCAGCTGCCACACGCGCCCGCGGACTGCGGTTCGCGGAGCTCACGGAACAGCGGTGCGTTCTTCCAGACCTGGTCGAATCCACCGTCCGACAGCACATTTCCGGCCAGGAAGCGGTCGTGGATGGCGAACGGGCAGGCGTACACGTCGCCCACCGGGTCGATCAGGCACACCACCCGGCCGGCACCGCACATGTTCAGCCCGGCCAGCGCGCCGGAGGACCCCAGCGGCGACAGGTGGAAGAAGGAGTCGCCGGTGAGGACCCGCTCCCCCTTGGCGACCAGCCAGTCGTAGAGCTGCACCTGCTGCTCGGCGGTGGGGTGCAGGTCCTCCCAGACGTCGGCGCCGCGGCCCGAGGGACGCAGCCGGGTGATCCGCAGGGTGGCACCGTAACGGCTTGCCAGCGCGGCGAATTCGTCGAGTTGGTCGACGTTGTGCCGGGTGACCACGACGGAGATCTTCGCGTCGGCGAAGCCTGCACTGGCCAGGTTCTCCAGCGCGCGCACGGCCATGGCGAAGGACCCCGGGCCCCGGACCGCGTCGTTGACCTCCGCGGTGGCCCCGTCGAGCGAGATCTGGACATCGACGTAGTCGCTGGCGGCCAGCCGGGCGGCGACCTCTTCGGTGATGCGGACCCCGTTGGTGGAGAACTTCACCCCGACGTGGTGCGCGGTGGCGTAATCGACCAGCTCCCAGAAGTCCGGGCGCACGGTCGGCTCACCGCCGCCGATGTTGACGTAGAACACCTGCATGCGTTCGAGCTCGTCGATGATGTCCATGCACTGTCGGGTGGACAGCTCCCGCGGATCACGTTTACCCGAGGACGACAGGCAGTGCACGCACGCCAGGTTGCAGGCGTACGTCAGCTCCCAGGTCAGGCAGATTGGCGCATCCAGCCCGCTCTCGAACTGCTCGATGAGCCGCGGCACTCTGGCCAGTCCGGCGGTCATGGAACCTCCTGAGGTACCAACATCTTCGAATCGGCCAACACGCCCAGCGCGTGTAGGTACGGCGCCTCACCCGAGTCGTCCACACCCGCCGCGCGGCAGGCGGAATGCACATCGGGATGGTCGGCCAGCGACCGCACCACCGTCAGGATGGTGCGGTTCTTGAGAAAAGACAGCTTGCGGGTGCCGAAGTGATAGAGCAGCGCCCCGAACGGTTCGGGTCGAACCGCCACCTGGGGGTGCAACCGCCAGCCGCGGTCGGGGTCGAACACGCGGGTCAGTACACCCCGCACATGCCGTCGATGGACACCTCTTCGACCAGGGTCTCGGCGACGAGCTGGGTCTCGGTCTCGGTTTCGTGGTCCACGGGTCATTGCCTTTCGTCGGTTCTTGACAACGATGGGGATCGAGTCACAAGCTTCGTCAGAATATGGCATCGAGTGCCGAAATGGAAGGGCGGGGTGTCATGGTGCCGCAGCCACGGGTGGGCCGTCGCCGCTCGACGACTCCGCACCACATCACCGACGTGGCCATCGAACTGTTCAGCGCCCGCGGTTTCGCCGACGTCAGCGTCGACGACGTCGCGCAGGCCGCCGGCATCTCGCGGCGGACGCTGTTCCGCTACTACGCGTCCAAGAACGCCATCCCCTGGGGCGACTTCGACACCCACCTCGCGCACCTGCGCGACCTGCTCGACAACGTCGATCCGCGGGTGCCACTGGGCCAGGCTCTGCGCGATGCGCTGTTGGCGTTCAACACCTTTGACGAGTCCGAGACCGCGCGGCACCGCCAGCGGATGCGGGTGATCCTGCAGACGGCCGAACTGCAGGCCTATTCGATGACGATGTACGCGGGCTGGCGCGAGGTGATCGCCGGCTTCGTGGCCCGCCGGTCGGACAGCAAGACGACCGACCTGCTGCCCCAGACCGCCGCCTGGACCATGCTCGCGGTGGCGCTGTCGGCCTACGAGCATTGGTTGGGTGACGAGTCCGTCCCGCTGCCGACCGCGCTGGGCAACGCGTTTGACGTCGTCGGCGCCGGACTTGACAGGCTGGATCGGTGACCGGTGACCACCTGCTGCACACCCTGCGCGCGCAGGGACGGTTTTGCGCCGGCTCGGGCTCACCGATGTATGGGGAGCTTTTCGAGCTGGTGGCCATCGACGTCGCGGCCGGCGGCGTCTTCGCCGCCATCTTGTCCGGGCACGAGGACGACCCGTCGCGCCTTGCGGTGCCGCTGCGTCTGCTCGGCGGGCTGCACCGATTGGTGCTCGACGGCCGGGCAGCGCAATTGCGCCGGTGGTATCCCAGCACCGGGGGCAGCTGGGACGCCGAGTCGGCGTGGCCGGAGATCAAGGACGTCGCGGCCGGCCACTCCGAGGCGCTGCGGGCGGCGTTGCGGCAACCGCCCCAGACCAACGAGGTCGGGCGGTCCGCCGCGCTCATCGGTGGCCTGTTGCGCGTCAACCGTGAATTCGACCTGCCGATAAGGCTTTTCGAGATCGGATCGAGCGCGGGGCTGAACCTGCGCGGAGACCATTACGGTTACCGATTCGCCGGCGGCCAGTGGGGGCCGGATGATTCGCCGGTGACCATCGAGGATGCGTGGCGCGGCGCGCTGCCGCACGGCCGGGTACGGATCATCGAGCGGCACGGCTATGACATCGCACCCATCGACGTCACCGGGGCCGCCGGGGAGCTCACCGTGTTGAGCTACGTGTGGCCCGACCAGAGCGCCCGACTAGAGCGGTTGCGCGGCGCCATCGAGGTCGCCCGGCGTGTGCCGGCCGGGCTGGAGCGCCAGACGGCGGCCGACGCGGTCGCCGGCCTCACCCTGGCCGCGGGCGCGCTGACGGTGCTGTGGCATTCAATCACCTGGCAATACCTGTCCGACGGGGAGCGGGACACGGTCCGCGCCCGCGTTCACGCGCTGGGCGAGCAGGCGGATGAGCGATCGCCGTTCGTCCACCTCACCCTGGAGCCGGCGCGTGACCGGCCCGACTCACCAATCCGGTTCCTGGTGCGGGCGCGCCGCTGGCCGGGCGGCGACCTGGAGATTCTCGGCGAATGCCATCCGCATGGACCGCCGGTGCGCTGGCTGTGAGCGGTGGACACGAAAACTGCTGGGGCGCAGCGGCTTCCGCCAGAGTCAGCCCAGCACGTCCGCGATGGGCGCGCCGGCGGAGATCTTGGCGCGCACCTTCATGACTTTGCCCGGCATCCCGCCGCCCACCACCCCGACCAGCACCCCGTCGCGCTCGTAATAGGCCAGGAACTTGCGGCCGTCGTCTTCGACGAGGTGGACGGTGTCGGTGGCTTCGGGCTCTCCGAGGCACTGGATCTTGACGTCGTACTGGTCGCTCCAGAAGTAGGGGACGACCACGGCCGACGAGACGTCCTGCCCCAGCATCGCGGGCACCACCACGCGGGTCTGGTCGGCGACGTTGCTCCAATGTTCTACGCGCGCTTGATGTCCGGTCGCGTCGCGCCAGGACGCGACGTCACCGAGCGCCCACACGTTCGGCGCGCTGGTTCGTCCGGCCTCGTCGCAGAGCACGCCGTTGTCGACCTCGACGCCGCTGCCCTCGAGCCACCCCGTGGCGGGGCGGGATCCGATGCCGACGACCACCAGGTCCGCGGCGAGCTCGGTGCCGTCGCTCAGCACCACGGTGTCCACCCGCTCGTCGCCGCGCACTTCGGCCACCCCGACACCGAGGCGCACGTCGACCCCCTCCGCGCGGTGCAGGCGCGCGACCAGCTCGCCGATTCGCTCGCCGAGCACCGACGCCAGGGGCGTCGGCTGCGGCTCAACCAACACGACGTCCACCCCGAGGCTCCGTAGGCTGGCCGCCACCTCACAGCCGATGAAGCCGGCGCCGACGACGACAGCACGCTGGCACGCGGAGGCGTGCTCACGCAGCGCCATGCTCTCGTCGAACGTGCGCAGCACCCGGATGCCCGCCAGATCGGGCAGCGTCGGAATGCGCCGCGGCACCAAGCCGGTCGCGATGACGAGTTCGTCGTAGCCGATCACGGACCCGTCGGCCAGCGTCACCGTCTGGGCCACGGTGTCCAGGCCGGTGGCCGCCACACCCAGCCGCAGGGTGATGTCGTTCTCGTCGTACCACTCGCGCGGTTTGAGGGCCACGTCGTCGACCTCTTTGCGCAGCACCTCTTTTGACAGCGGCGGGCGATCGTAGGGCACGTGCGCCTCGTCGCTGATGATCGTGACGCGGCCGGCGTACTCGGATCGCCGCAGCTGCTCGGCGGTCCGGGCGGCGGCCAGACCCCCACCGACGATCACGATTCCTTTGCTAGCGGTCACGTGGAGTTCATACCACGATCGCCGGTCAATACTTCAAGGCGCCCTTGTCCACGGGGATCTGGGTGCCGGTCACCGTGCCCGACCCGTCGCCAGCTAGCCATGCCACGACATCGGCCACCTCGTCGGGCGTCATGAAGCCGTTGGGCTGCAAGGGCATCGGGGGAAAGCTGTGCACGAAGCTGGGATGGCGGGCAAAAATCTCCATCATCGCCTCCGGCTCGATCATCGGGGTATCGACCGAGTAGGGGTGGATGGAGTTGACCCGGATGTTGTATTCGCCGAGCTCGATGGCGAGGGTGTTGGTCAGCGCGGTGAGTCCGTGCTTGCTGGCCGAGTAATGCCCGTTGCCAGGAGTGGCTTTCAGCCCCGCCGACGAGCTGACCACCACGATCGACCCCCCGTTGCCGGCCTCGATCATTGCGGGCACGGTGGCGCGCAGTGTGCGCCAGGTGCCGGTCAGGTTGACCCCGATCACCGTGTCCCACTGCTCATCGGTCAGCTCCCAAAGCCGGCCCCAGCTCAGGACTCCCGCGTTGGCCACCACGATGTCGAGCCGTCCGAATTGTTCGACGCCGTCGGCCACCAGTTGGCGCAGCGCGGCGTCGTCCCGGATGTCCGCTTCACGGGCCAGCACCTTGCGGCCCTCGGCTTCCACCAGGCGGACGGTCTCGCTGAGGTCCTCCGGCGTGGCCGGCGCGTAGGTCAGGCTCGTCGACGCCGAGGCGCAGATGTCGAGCGCGATGATGTCGGCGCCCTCCCGGGCCAGCCGCACCGCGTGCGAACGGCCCTGGGCGCGGGCGGCGCCGGTAATGAAAGCCACCCGCCCCTGCAGTGATCCAGTTTGTCCCGCCACGCAGCCAGGCTAGCAGCGAAACTGAAACCTGTTCTAACTCGCCCGCCGATCAGATTTCGGAGATGATCTGGGCCCGCCGGCTGTTGTACTCCTGGTCGGTCAGCGCGCCGCTGGCGCGCAACGTCTCGAGCTCCTGAAGCCGCTGAGCGATCGATGGCTGCGGGGGCGTCACCACCGGGGCCGGGCCGGCGGCAGCGGCCGGCTGGGCGGCCTGCGTGGCCGGCGCCTGTTGTTCGGCCGCGCGGCGCACCACCGCCTGGACCTGCTGGCGCAGCGCCGGGTTCGACCGGATGTCGACCATCCGGTTGAGCGGAACGTTGTTGGCCTTGAGGATCTGCAGGATCTCCATCAACGGGCCGGCCTGCCCGCTCAGGTCGTAGGTCCTGTTGTCCTCGGCCACGGTGAACTGCGCCGGCACCAGACCGTTGACCAACGCGCTTCGCTCCCAGTCGATTCGGTACTCGTTGGTGGTGGGGTTGACCAGCACCACCACCTTGCGGGCGCTCAGGTTGCCGAGCCGGGTCACGCTCGCGATCACCCGGTCTTCGCTGTCGAACGGCAGAAAACCCGGCCCGGAGATGTGCAAGTTCACCTTCACCACCTGCTGATTGTTGATCCACGTCCCCGTCTCGGTGACGCCGGTGATTTGAGCGAGCGCCAGCACCCCGTGCTGTTCGAGCTCCGCCGTCTTGGCCGAGGACTTCGCGCCGTAGTTGGCCAGCGCCAGCGCGATCAGCACGTCGGCCACCGTGATGAGCAGGCCGACGTAGAACATCCACTGCAGCAGGCTGCCCAGGCCGAGGGTGAAGTAGACGATCAGGAAAATCGGCCCGACCAGGCCGCCGCACAGCAAAACCACCAACTGTGCTTTCAGATAGCGCGCCAACACGAGTGTCTCCTTACCCTTGCTGGGATTTTCGTGTCAGGTTAGCCCTCGCGGTGTCACCGCGCGCGCCATAAACGCAAACCGGTCCGGCCTCAGTCCACCTTGGGAATCAGTGCCGGGGCGGGGCGCGTCGAAGACTCCGCCGACGTCGTCGCGGTGGGCGAATGGGCCGACACCATCTTCACCGGCGTGCCGGTCGATACCGGCATCGCCGGGGCCGCGGCGGCCGGCGGTGTCTGCACCTGCGCCGGCGTCGACGCGAGCGGATTGACCGGCGCCGGGGCCGGCGCCGCGGGCTGCGTGGTGGCCGGGGTATAGGCGGGGGCCACCATCCGCACCGGCGTCGCCGAAGTGGTGGCCGGGGCCACTGCGGCCGGCCCCGTGGTGGCCGCGGCTACGGTCGGGCTGGCGGGTGCCTGCGCCCCGGCGATCGCCGAGGCCGGCGCGACCGCCGACATCAGGGGACCCGCCGGTACACCCGGCGCCGAACCGCCCGCGGCCGTCGCCGCAGGCAGCTGTGCCGCCATCGACGCGGGGGCCGCCGCGGACTGCAGGGGCGTTGTGTTGGCGGCCTCGGTGGCGAGATACTGCGCAGCGCCGCCGTTCATCAGCTGCACGAACTGGTTGTGGAACGCCGCGGCTTGAGCGCTGAGCGCCTGGTAGACCTGAGAATGCGCGTCGAACAGCGCCGCGATGCCAGCCGACACCTCGTCGGCACCCGGGGCCAGCACGCTCGAGGTCGGCCCCACCGCCATCGAGTTCGCCGACGTGATCGTCCAGCCGATCCTGGCTAAATCCGACGCCGCGGCGGCGACGTACTCGGGCGTCGCGAATACGAAGGACATCCGAACCTCCCGGCCATCTTCCCCCGACACCCTTGTCCCGGAATCGTAGCGGAATCGTCAAGATCCGGCCCGGTAAAACGCGTAAAGCCCGGACCGCCGAAATTGGCAATCCGGGCCCTACGGCGAACTGGATCTACTTGATGATCTTGACGACCCGGCCGGCGCCGACGGTGCGGCCACCCTCGCGGATCGCGAACCGCAGACCGTCGTCCATGGCGACGGGCTGGATCAGCTTGACCGAGATGTTGGTGTTGTCACCGGGCATCACCATTTCGGTGCCCTCCGGCAGCGTCACCACACCGGTCACGTCGGTGGTGCGGAAGTAGAACTGCGGGCGGTAGTTGTTGAAGAACGGCGTGTGCCGGCCGCCCTCGTCCTTGGACAGGATGTAGACGCTGCCCTCGAACTCGGTGTGCGGCGTGGTGGTGCCGGGCTTCACGACGACCTGACCGCGCTCGACGTCCTCGCGCTTGATGCCACGCAGCAACAGTCCGACGTTGTCGCCGGCCTGTCCCTGGTCGAGCAGCTTGCGGAACATCTCCACACCGGTGACGGTGGTCTTGGTGCTGGTCGGCTTGATACCGACGATCTCGACTTCCTCGTTCACGTTGATCACACCGCGCTCGACACGACCGGTGACCACGGTGCCACGACCGGTGATCGTGAAGACGTCCTCCACGGGCATCAGGAACGGCTTCTCGGTCTCGCGGACGGGGTCCGGGATCGACTCGTCGACGGCCTCCATCAGCTGCTCGACCGACTCCACCCACTTGGCGTCGCCCTCGAGCGCCTTCAGCGCCGAGACCCGAACCACCGGGGCGTCCTCGTCGAACTCCTGGGCGGCCAGCAGTTCGCGGACCTCCATCTCGACGAGCTCGAGCAACTCCTCGTCGTCGACCATGTCGGCCTTGTTCAGGGCGACCAGGATGTAGGGCACCCCGACCTGACGCGCGAGCAGCACGTGCTCACGGGTCTGCGGCATCGGGCCGTCGGTGGCGGCAACCACCAGGATCGCGCCGTCCATCTGGGCCGCACCGGTGATCATGTTCTTGATGTAGTCGGCGTGACCCGGGGCGTCGACGTGGGCATAGTGCCGCTTGTCGGTCTGGTACTCCACGTGGGAGATGTTGATCGTGATACCGCGCTGACGCTCCTCGGGAGCGTTGTCGATCTGGTCGAACGCGCGGGACTCGTTCAGGTCCGGGTACTTGTCGTGCAGAACCTTGGTGATAGCCGCGGTCAGCGTCGTCTTGCCGTGGTCAACGTGACCGATGGTCCCAATGTTGACGTGCGGCTTCGTCCGCTCGAACTTCGCCTTCGCCACTTCGTTGTCCTCCTGGACTGTTGGTGCTCGTTAAAGCAGTGTTGGTGTTTTCAGTTGTGCCGCGCCCAAGGCTTTGCAATGACCCGGCAAGATTACTCCGAGGCGATATTTACTGACCCGTCGCCTTCGCGATGATCTCCTTCGACACGTTCGCCGGTACTTCGGCGTACGAGTCGAACACCATGGAGTAGTTCGCCCGGCCTTGGGTCTTGGACCTCAGGTCGCCGACGTAGCCGAACATCTCCGACAGCGGCACGTGCGCCTTGACGACGCGTGCACCGCTCCGCTCCTCCATGGCCTGGATCTGGCCACGGCGGGAGTTCAAGTCGCCGATCACGTCGCCCATGTAGTCCTCGGGCGTGGTGACCTCGACGGCCATGATCGGTTCCAGGATCACCGGCTGGGCCTGCTGCGCAGCCTTCTTCAGCACCTGCGAACCGGCGATCTTGAACGCCATCTCCGACGAGTCCACCTCATGGAAGGCGCCGTCGAGCAGGGTGACCTTCAAGTTCACCAGCGGGTAGCCGGCCAGCACGCCGTACTGCATCGCGTCCTGGGCGCCGGCGTCCACCGACGGGATGTACTCGCGCGGGATGCGGCCACCGGTGACCTTGTTCTCGAACTCGTAGGTCGCACCGTCCTCGCCATGGAACGGCTCGAGGTTGATCAGCACCTTCGCGAACTGTCCCGAGCCGCCGGTCTGCTTCTTATGGGTGAACTCGACCTTCTCCACCAGCCGCTTGATGGTCTCCTTGTAGGCGACCTGCGGCTTGCCGACGTTGGCCTCGACCTTGAACTCGCGGCGCATGCGGTCCACCAGGATGTCCAGGTGGAGTTCGCCCATGCCACCGATCACGGTCTGGCCGGTCTCGGCGTCCTGGTGGACCTTGAACGTCGGGTCCTCCTCGGCGAGCTTCTGGATCGACAGGCTCAGCTTCTCCTGGTCGCTCTTGGTCTTGGGCTCGATGGCCACCTCGATGACCGGGTCCGGGAACGTCATGGACTCGAGCACGACTTGGTCGTTCGGGTCGCTCAGGGTGTCGCCGGTGGTGGTGTCCTTCAGGCCGATCACCGCGTAGATGTGACCCGCCGATGCGGTCTCCACCGGGTTCTCCTTGTTGGAGTGCATCTGGAACAGCTTGCCCAGCCGCTCCTTCTTGCCCTTGGTGGAGTTGATGACCTGGCTGCCGGAATCGACCTTGCCCGAGTACACCCGGACGTAGGTCAGCTTGCCGAAGAACGGGTGCGTCGCGACCTTGAAGGCCAGCGCCGAGAACGGCTCGTCGGTCGACGGCTTGCGGATGACCTCGACGTCCTCCTTGCCGGGCGCGTGGCCGACGGCCGGGGGCACGTCCAGCGGCGAGGGCAGGTAGTCGATGACCGCGTCCAGCATCGGCTGCACGCCCTTGTTCTTGAACGCGCTGCCGCACAGCACCGGGTAGGCCTCCGAGCTGATGGTCAGCTTGCGGATCGCGCCCTTGATCTCCTCGACGGTGAGCTCCTCGCCGCCGAAATACTTCTCCAGCAGCGCCTCGTCGGTCTCGGCGACCGCCTCGAGCAGCTTGGTGCGGTACTCGTCGGCCTTCTCCTGCAGGTCGGCGGGAATGTCGACCACGTCGTACTTCTCGCCGAGCTTGGCCTCGGCGCTCCACACCTTGGCCTTCATCTCGACCAGGTCGACGACGCCCTCGAAGTCGCCCTCGGAGCCGACAGGCAGCTGGATCGGGATGACGTTCGCGCCCAGGCGCTCCTCCATGGTGCGGACCGAGAAGTAGAAGTCGGCGCCGATCTTGTCCATCTTGTTGACGAAGCAGATCCGCGGGACGTCGTACTTGTCGGCCTGGCGCCACACCTGCTCGGACTGCGGCTCGACGCCCTCCTTGCCGTCGAAGACGGCGACCGCGCCGTCGAGCACGCGCAGGCTGCGCTCCACCTCGACGGTGAAGTCGACGTGGCCGGGGGTGTCGATGATGTTGATCTGGTTGTCGTTCCAGAAGCAGGTGGTGGCGGCGGAGGTGATGGTGATCCCCCGCTCCTGTTCCTGCTCCATCCAGTCCATCGTGGCGGCGCCGTCGTGGACCTCACCGATCTTGTAGCTGATACCGGTGTAATAGAGGATGCGCTCCGTCGTCGTCGTCTTGCCGGCGTCGATATGCGCCATGATGCCGATGTTGCGGACCTTGGTGAGGTCGGTCAGCACGTCCTTCTGTGCCACAGAAGTCTTCCCACTCTTTCGATTGCTTGGTTGCTGTCTATTTAGCCTCCGGCATCATCGCCGGAAGCTGTCACCAGCGATAATGCGCGAACGCGCGGTTGGCCTCGGCCATCTTGTGGGTGTCCTCACGCCGCTTGACGGAGGCCCCCAGGCCGTTGCTGGCGTCCAGGATCTCGTTCGCCAGCCGCTCGACCATCGTCTTCTCCCGGCGTTGCCGCGAGAAGCTGACAAGCCAGCGCAGCGCGAGCGTGGTGGACCGGTCCGGACGGACCTCGACCGGCACCTGGTAGGTCGCACCGCCGACGCGGCGGCTGCGCACCTCCAGCGCGGGCTTGACGTTGTCGAGAGCGCGCTTGAGCGTGATCACAGGATCGGTGCCCGTCTTGTCCCGGGCGTTCTCGAGCGCACCATAAACAATGCGCTCGGCCAGCGATTTCTTCCCCTGCAGGAGAACTTTGTTCACCAGCTGGGTGACCAGCTGCGACCCGTAGACCGGATCGTTGACCAACGGACGCTTCGGCGCGGGCCCCTTGCGCGGCATCAGCTCTTCTCCTTCTTCGCGCCGTAACGGCTGCGGGCCTGCTTGCGGTTCTTGACCCCCTGGGTGTCGAGGGAACCGCGGATGATCTTGTACCGCACACCGGGCAGGTCCTTGACTCGGCCACCACGCACCAGCACCATCGAGTGCTCCTGCAGGTTGTGGCCCTCGCCCGGGATGTAGGCGGTGACCTCGACCTGGCTCGTCAGCTTCACGCGCGCAACCTTCCGAAGCGCCGAGTTCGGCTTCTTCGGGGTGGTGGTGTACACGCGAGTGCATACGCCACGGCGCTGCGGGCTGCCCTTCAGGGCCGCGGTCTTGACCTTGGCGATCTTGTCGCGGCGACCCTTGCGGACCAGCTGCTGAATCGTTGGCATCTACCGGCTTTCTGTGTTCATGTTGTGCGTTTTTCGGCTGTTCTCAAGTCTTCGTACTGCAGTTTTGTCCGGCCGCACTACCCCGCGGCCGGGTGTGTCGCACGCGCCGCGCACCAGAGAAGATCCGATGCATCGTGGACATGCGAATTCGCCCGGCATTCACTTCCTTACGGTTAGGCGCCGTAAGCCGCCAGGCACGAGCCTCCACAATACCCGCCGCCGGTCTTGCAGGTCAAAGCGGCGGTTGACCGTGCGCGACGCGCCGTTCCAGACCCGCCGCCAGCCGCAGCACCATGTCCGAGAACAGCGCGTCGGTGTCGATGTCGTCCATGACACCGGTCATTTCCAGAAGCACGAAGCCGTGCAGCGCGGACCAGAACTCCAGGGCCGCGTGGAACGCCTCGTCGCCGTCGAGACCGTAGGAGGACAGCACCGAGATCACCGGCGCGGCAGCGCCTCGGGTGGCCGCCGTGTACTCCGGATCGTCACCACCCAGCGGCATCCGGGTGAACGCCGAGTACCGGCCGGGGTGGTGATGGGCGTAGCTGCGGTAGGCGCCCGCCATGACCAGCACCGCGTCGTCACGGGCGCGGCCCTCGCCGACCCTGTTCAGCATCGTGATGATGTCGTCGATGACGCGGATCCGCACCGCGCGGCGCAGATCCTCCAGGCTGTCGACGTGGTTGTAGAGCGACGGTCCCTTGGTGCCCAGCTGCATCGCCAGCGCGTTGATGGTGAGGGCGTCCCAGCCCTCCCGGTCCAGGAAGGTGAGCGCGCCGTCGATGATGCCTTCGCGGCTCAGCTTTGCCGGGCGCGAGCCGGTTCTCCCCGCGCGCGGGCGCCCGCCCGCCGACGGCGTTTCCGGCTGAGCTGCCATGGCGGGGCCCTTCGCTTGCGATGATCGTGGTGCTTAACTAATGACTCTAGTTGACGCCAACCGCGAAACCGTTTCAGCCATGGCCGGATGGACGTAATCTCATCGAGCAGATCCACCCGTCACAAAAGGGGGCCCGCAGTGAACTGGACAACCGCCGCCGGGTCGCTGGCAACCTGCGTCGTCACCGTCGTCGCAGCACCCGCTCCCCCGGCTCACGCGAAGAACGGCGACACCCACGTCGTCGGGCAGGGCATCCAGCAGACGCTGGACTGCAACGACGCCACGCTGTTCGTCAACGGCTCCTTCAACAACGTCACCGCGCTGGGCAATTGCTACGCGGTCACGGTGATGGGCTCGTCCAACACCGTCGTCGCCGACTCGGTCTCGCACGACATCACTGTCTACGGCTACGACCAGACGGTGTTCTACCACAACGGCACGCCGTTCATCTGGGACCGCGGCCGCGAGCTGGGCATGACCAATCGGCTCCAGCAGGTGCCCGGCTGAACCAGACACCACATCGCCACTCAAACCGTAGCTGCCATCCAAATCGAGGGGAATCGAGAAACAATGTCCGCCCACATCTTTGCCCGCCCCTCGGGGCTGACCGCGCTCGCCGTGGTGCCGGCCGTCGCGTCCGTGTTGCTGGCCGGCTGCAGTTCGACCGCCAACCCGCCCGCCGGTTCCACGACCACAACGAAGAGCAGCACGACGACGACGAGCGCCGGGGCGGCCCCCACCACGGGGTCGAGCGGCGCGAGCACCACCGCGTCGGTGGAGATCGGCAACACGCTCAACTACGGGTCGATGGGCACCACCGCGACGCTTGACTGCGCCAGCGGCAAGTCGCTGAATGTGGGCGGTTCCAACAACACCCTGACCGTCACCGGCAGCTGCGTGACGGTGACCGTCGGCGGCACGGACAACAAGATCACTCTGGACAAGGTCGACACCCGCATCAGCGTGGTCGGGTTGAACAACACCATCACCTATAAAGACGGTGAGCCCAAGGTCGACAACCTGGGTTCGGGCAACACCATCACCAAGGGCGGCTAGCCGGCAATCGTGCGCAGGTAGCCTGCGAACGCGGGTTTTACCGTTGCGCCACAACGACTTTCATACCCCGATGCGTTGCGGTCGGGGCGCATGCCGCCGCTACTGCTGGGGCCGCGCGGTGTTTGACCCACACACCGCGCCGCCGAGGTGCCACGGGCAGATCCGGGGCATATGATTCTGCCAGCAGAACGGAAGCCAGCCATGTTCACCAGTACCAGCAATCACGCCCGCGCACTGGTTGCGGCCGTCGTGGTACTGACCGGCGTCGTGATGCTGCCCCACGGCGCGGCGGCGGCCGATCCCAACCCCGACGACCAGTTTTTGGCGCTGCTCGACCAGAAGCAGATCCCCGCCCTCGAGAACGTGCCGAGCCTCATCGCCACCGCCCACAGAATTTGTCGCCAACTCGATGGCGGAATGCCGGCGGACGGCGTCGTTGCCGACATGCGGGAACGGGCGTTCAATGCCAACGGGGCCGGCGGCCAATACCCTCCCGACCGCGTCGCGCGCACCATTGCCCGCTTCATCTCCGCCTCAGTCGAGGCCTACTGTCCGAACAACCAACCGAAGATTGCTTCCCTTCAGGCCATGGCGAATCCGGTGCCCGGCTCGAACGAATCGATGCCGCGGAGCCCCTCGTACATCGCAGCCAGCTGGTGGAGCGACCTTCGAGACCCGCAATCGGCAATGCGCATGGTCCCCTTGGGGGAAACCGGCCAGCCCGACCCACCGCAACTTCCCCCACCGCCGCCGCCGACGGCCCAGATCCTGACGCCACCCGCGCCGGTCGCGACGCCGTCTCCACGGCAACAACCGCCACCCCCGGCGCAGGAACCGCAACCGCAGGCGCCTGCTGCTCCCGCGCCCGGCGGTAGCGGCGCTGGTCCGGAGTCGCCGCCCACGCCGCCCACACCGCCCGGCAGGGTGCGGCTCGCGCCGTAAGGGACCGAACGATGCGCCGGCTAGCCGGCGGATGCCCCGTGCCGGCCCGCGCCCGCGGCGAACCGTCCGGCCCCCTCGTTCGCCTCGGCGGCGACGCGGGAGATGCTGGCGAATTCGAAGTCGATCGCCTCGGGTTCCGTTGTCCCCCATTGGTGTAGCGCCGAAAGCCGGTCGGACCGCAGGCACTGCTGCGGTAGCGCGGCCAGTTGCGCCGCCAGTTCCTCCGCCGCCTGCCGCGCCTGGCCGTTGGGCACGACGCGGTTGGCCAAGCCCATCGCCAGGGCTTCGTCGGCCTTGACGCCGCGGCCGGTGAGAATCATGTCCATCGCGCGGCTGTGCCCGATCAGCCGCGGCAGCCGCACGGTGCCGCCGTCGATCAACGGTACCCCCCACCGGCGGCAGAACACCCCGAACACGGCGTCCTCCTCGGCCACCCGCAGGTCGCACCAGACGGCCAACTCCAGGCCCCCTGCGACGGCGTAGCCGCTGACCGCGGCGATCACGGGTTTGGACAACACCATCCGCGTGGGACCCATCGGGCCCGGGCCCGTCCGGTGCACGGCGTTCGCGTCCGGTGTGCCGAAGGCCTTCAAATCAGCCCCGGCACAAAATGTTCCACCGTCTCCCCACAAGACGGCGACCGACGCCGTGTCGTCGCGGTCGAATTCGTCGAACGCCGCGTACAGGGCCGCGGCGGTGGGGCCGTTGACCGCGTTGCGCGCCGCCGGGCGGTTCAGGATCACCGTCGTCACCGGGCCGTTGCGTTCGATACGCACCGGATCGTTCATTTTGCCTCCGCAAATAGTGGTTCGCGCCGCTCGAGCAACTCGGTGGCGAAGTCGTGGTAAGCCGCGCGCAGCCGGGCGCCGGGCCAGTCGTCCGGCAGTAGTTCGTCGGGTAACACCGGGTCGGTGAGCAGGTGTCGCACCGTCGCCGCCGCGACCACGAATCGGCCGGGAATGTCTGGTGCGGTGGCCATCTCGTCGAGCATGCGGCTGCCGGCCCGGGCCCAGGCCGGCAGGTCCCACAGCTGGGCGGCGAGCTGCGCGGGATCGTCGTCGCGTGCCCGCAGGACGCGCACGCGAGCGTCGATCTCGGGGTCGAGGTCGAGCTCGAGGTTGTCGGGTCGCATCCAGACGCCTTCGCGCAGTTCGCCGAAGCGCTTACCGTGCAGGGCGGTTCGAAGCGCCGCCCGGGTGCGTGCGTCGCCGCCCACGCTGGTCACGATCAGCGTGATCCACTCCCCGCGCCACGGCCTGACTCGCGGGTTGATGGCGTCGTCCTGCCGCCGCTGGCGGGCCAGCAGGCGATCCGAGAGCCGGTAGCCGTCGGCGGAGCGGATCAGGTCGCCCGCGCCTACCATCCGGGTCAGCGCCACCCGCAGGGTGGTCTCTTTGATGCCGAAATCGGCAGTGAGCCTGACCAATTCACTCGCGCTGGCGCAAGCCGGGTGGGCCCCCAGCAGCACGCTGAGCACCACCGACCGGGCCGTCATGGTGGGCATGGCTACACCTGAGACGCGCGGCGGCCGTAGTCACCGAAAGGTTCGTCGCGATGCCGCACCGCGTCCCGGAAGCCGTGCTCCACGGCGTCGGCCACGAAGGCGTGGCCCTCGGGCGTATGCCGGGCAACGCCGTCGAACACGGTGCTGACCATCCTGCTGGTGCCCACACCTTGTTGCAGCAAAGCCGAATTCAGCGCGAGCTTGACCATCATCAGCTGATTGACGGGCACCGCGGCGATCCGCTGGACGAGCCGTTCGGTGCGCTCGTCGAGGTCCGCCGGGTCCGGCGCCTCGACCGCCAGGCCCCATTCGGCGGCTTGCGCGCCGGTTATGCAATCACCGGTGAACAGCAGGCGCTTGGCGCGCTGGTCGCCGAGCCGGTGCGCCCACAGCCCGGCCGCCGGGACGCCCCACACCCGCGTGGGCGGATAGCCGATCTTGGCGTCGGCGGCGGCGATCACCTGGTCGGCATGCAACGCGATGTCGGTGCCCCCGGCCACGCAGTAACCGTGGATCTTGACGACCGTCGGCTTGTCGGCGTGCATCAGGCTGGAGAAACCACGCACGAACCGGCTCATCATCTGGTAGTCGATCATCGGGTCCCAGGGCTGGTCGGGTAAGTGGTTGACCGCCTGGGTTTTTCCGCTCAGCACGGTGCCCGCATAGGCCCCGGTCCCGCCGGCCGATCCGGTGCGGTCGGCGTAGGCGCTCAGGTCGAAACCCGCGCAGAACCCCTCGCCGCGGCCGGACACCAGGATGACGTGCACATTGGGGTCGAGGTCGGCGCGCTCGACCAGCGCCGAGAGCTCCAGCGGGGTGTCCGCGACGATCGCGTTGCCCTTCTCCGGCCGGTTGAAGGTGATCCGGGCAACCCGGTCGGTGACCTCGTAGGTCATGGTCTTCAGGTTGTCGAAGTCGACCGGCCTGATCGCGTGAGTCATATTGGAGCTCAGCCCTTGACCAGGGCACGCTCGAGGATCGGGGCCAGATCCAGGCCGGCGGGCATGGTGCCGTACGCCCCACCCCACTGGCGGTCGAGCCGGGTCGTCAGGAAGGCCTCGGCGACGGCGGGGTGGCCGTGGCGCACCAGCAGCGAGCCCTGCAGCGCCAGACAGATGTCCTCGGCCACCTTGCGGGCCCGGTGCGCGATACTGTCCAGGTCGGTCAGGTCCTGCCGCAGGCGCTCGACGTGACCGCCCAGTCGCGGGTCCGCGCCGGCGCTTTCGGCCAGTTCGGTGAACAGCACATCGACGCATTCGGGCCGAGTTGCCATGGCGCGCAACGTGTCCAGCGCGCTGACGTTGCCCGACCCCTCCCAGATTCCCATCAGCGGCGCCTCGCGGTACAGCCGCGGCATGCCCGAGTCCTCGACGTAGCCGTTGCCGCCCAGGCATTCCAGCGCTTCGGCGGCGTGCGGGGTGGCTCGCTTGCACACCCAGTACTTGCTGGCCGCCAGGCCGATGCGGCGCAGCAGCGCCTCCTGGTCGTCGCCGCGCAACGCCTTGTCGGTGGCGCCGGCCATCCGCATCGCGACGATGGTCGCGGCCTCGGCCTCCACGGCGAGGTCGGCCAGGACGTTGCGCATCAGCGGCTGGTCGATCAGGTAGGCGCCGAACGCCTTTCGGTGCTGCGCGTGGTGGATCGCGCGGGTCAATCCGGTGCGCATGCTGGTGGCGCTGCCCAGGGTGCAGTCCAGCCGGGTCAGGTTGACCATCTCGATGATGGTGGGGACGCCGCGGCCCTCCTCGCCCACCAACCACGCGGTGGCGCCATCGTATTCGACCTCACTGGATGCGTTCGCGTGGTTGCCGAGCTTGTCCTTGAGCCGCTGCAGGAACATTCGGTTGCGGCTGCCATCGGGCAGCACCCGCGGCAGCAGGAAGCACGACAGCCCGCCCGGGGCCTGCGCGAGGACGAGGAAGATGTCGCACATCGGCGCCGAGGTGAACCACTTGTGGCCGGTCAGGCTGTAGCTGCCGTCGCCGTTCGGGGTCGCCTGCGTGGTGCCGGCGCGCACGTCGGATCCGCCCTGCTTCTCGGTCATCGACATGCCGGCGGTGATGCCGCGCTTGGTGGTGGCCAGCTTGAGTTCGGGGTCGTATTCGCGGCTGGTCAGCAGGGGCTCGTAGACCGCCGCGAGCTCTGGGTTGTAGCGCAGCGCGGGAACGACGGCGTAGGTCATCGAGATCGGGCAGGTGTGGCCGGGCTCGACGTTCCAGACCGACATCTTCGCCGCGCGCACCACGTGCGCGCCCGGGCGGTCGTCGGCCCACGGTGCGGCGTGGATGCCGGTGGCGATCGCCGTGCGCATCAGCTCGTGGTAGGCCGGGTCGTACTCGACCTCGTCGATCCGGTGGCCGTACTTGTCGTGGGTGTGCAGGATGGGCCGGTTGCGGTCGGCGAGCTCGCCCCATCGCTGCGCTTCGCGGCCACCCGCGATCGCGCCCACCTCGTTCACCTCTTCTGAGCCCCATCCCCCGCCCTCGCGGATCAGAGCCTCGATGAGCACCGTGGACGTCGCGGGGTTGTAGTTCTCCAGCGGAGGGACCTGGTTGGTGACGACATGCGTATCCGACATGCCACTCATGTTACATTTTTCCGACAGCCGCACAAGAGGTGTAATAGGGCGTCATCGTGGGTGCGCGGCGAAGAATTCCCAAAGCGTCCGCGCGGCGAACGGGGGCCACTCGTGGCCGCCCGCCTCGATCGTGATCAGCGTGACGCCGCGGCTGCCCGCACATCCCGCCGTCGACGTGGTGAGGGGGCCATTCATCGTGGTGGCCGGGGCGGCGCACTGATCGACGTTGCGCCAGAACGCATTCACGTCGGGTACCGAGGGCCCGTTGATGACGCTGAAACCCTGCCCGCCGCCATAGGTCACCAGCCGGTCCGCCGTGCCGTGGATGTGCATGATCGACATCGGACGTGGGTTGGGGCAGCGGTTCAGCTGCGTGCCGGCCACCGGACCGATCGCCGCGAAGATATCGGTGGTGCACGCCAGCGTGTAGGCCATGATGCCGCCGTTACTCATGCCGCTGACATAGATGCGGGCGGGGTCGGTGCCGAGGTGCTTGGCGACGTCGGCGACGGCCGCGCTGACGAAGGCGACGTCGTCGACGCCCTCCCGGCCCGGCCGGCCGCAGCAGCCCTCCCCGTCGACATTCCAGGCCCGGTCGAGTCCATCCGGGTAGGCGACGACGAACTTGGCCGAATCGGCCAATTCGTCCCAGCCGTAATCCCTTTCGACTTGCCTCGCGCTCCCGGAATAGCCGTGCAGCACCACGACGAGCGGCGCCGAAGCCGGTGCTCCCGGGGGCTCGTAGAGCCGATAGCTGCGATCGTGTCCGCCCACATTGATGTGGTGCAAGCTGGTGCCCTTGACGAAGCCCGAGGGCGGCTCAGGTTTCAGCGGCGAACAACCCACAGCCAGAAGGACTACCCCCAGAAGCGCCGCGAGCCGACCGAGCACGGGCCGTAACTCAGCCGCTGGTCTTTTCCCGCAGGAACGCGATGTCGTCCTTGCGGCCCTCGTCCGCCGTCTCGCAGATGACGGGCGCGTCCGCCGACCTGACGACCGCGGCCAGCAGCTCGGGATCGATCTGGCCGGTGCCGAAGTTGGCGTGCCGGTCGGCACCCGAGCCGGCGGCGTCGCGCGAGTCGTTGCAGTGCACCAGGTCGATGCGTCCGGTCAGGGCCCTGATCCTGTCGACCGCATCAATCAGCGCCTCCCCGGCGGCCCATGCGTGACAGGTGTCCAGGCAGAATCCAATGCCCTTGTCGCCGATGCGATCCCAGAGCCTGCCGATGGTGTCGAAGTGGCGGGCCATCGCATGGTCGCCGCCGGCGGTGTTCTCCAGGAACACCTGCACGTCTGTTTCCAGATAGTCCAGCGCCTTGACCCAGCGCTCGAAGCCGGCATCCATGTCGTTGTCGTCGGCATGGCCGCCGTGCACGATCACGGCGGTCGCGTTGATCTCCGAGGCGGCGTCGCAGGTGTCCTGCAGGATCTTGCGCGACGGGATGCGGATACGGTTGTTGGCCGATGCCACGTTGATCAGATACGGCGCGTGGACGTACAGCGGGATGGTGGACGCCTTGAGCACCTCGGCGTCATCGCGCGGCTTGGGCTTCTTCCAGCTCTGCGGGTTACCCAGGAAGAACTGCACCGCGTCGGCGCCGTCCGCCTGCGCGGCGGCCAGCGGGTCGTCGTTGTGGACGTGTGAACCGATGAGCACGCGGCCAGTGTAGTTGGCGAGCGGCCGTCATCGCCGCCAGAACAAGTGATGCGTGACCCCACTGGCGCTGGGCACGACCTCGTGGTGGAACCTGTCCTCGAGCTCTTCAGGGGACTCCCAGAGGCGCGATCCGGCGCCGATCTCCACATCCGCGACCGCAACGTGAAGAGCGTCGACGACGCCCGCGTCCAGAAATCGGCGCACGGTGCTCGCGCCACCGCCGAGCCGGACATCCTTGCCGCCGGCGGCGAGCTTCGCCTGCTCCAGGACGCTCATCGGATCTCCCGAGACGAAGTGAAATGTCGTGTCCGACAGTGCCAACGGCGGGCGGTCATAGTGCGTCATGACGAACACCGGGGTATGGAACGGCGGCTCGTCACCCCACCACCCCTGCCAGTCGGGGTGGTCCTGCCATCGGCCGCGGTACGGGCTGAACTTGTTGCGACCCATGATCTCCGCGCCGATGTTGTTGGTGAAGTCGCGGATGAAGTAGTCGTCGAGGCCGCGATTCCCGCCGGGCTCGCTGCGGCCCACCCAACTCGCGGTCGCGCCGGCCCAGGCGAACAGGGCACCTTGGTCGGCGTCGCCGAACGGGCGCTCGAAGCACTGGTTGAGCCCGGCGCCGAACCCATCACGCGACAACATGAAATTCTGGACTCTGAGCAGTTGGGCCACGCATTCCTCCTGAGGTCTTCTACGG
This sequence comes from Mycobacterium sp. 852014-52450_SCH5900713, assembly GCF_001667075.1. Taxonomy (GTDB): domain Bacteria; phylum Actinomycetota; class Actinomycetes; order Mycobacteriales; family Mycobacteriaceae; genus Mycobacterium. Next base: position 43,464 of record NZ_LZIL01000033.1, read on the forward strand.
TCAATAGGTAGACCTGGACCGATGGCGGAACTCATCGCCGTTGGCCGCTTCGACTGACGAGCAGACACGAAATCGCGCCGGCGCAGCCAGATTCATGCAATATCTGCTCGCGAACAAGAAAAGAGCCCCCGCACTGGGCGGGAGCTCTTTCTCGTCGAACTAGCGGTAGTCGCTGTAGCCGTAGTCGTCCAGCGGCACCGCGGCACCGGTGGCCTGGCCGAAGTCCGGGCTGTAGTACTGATCCTCGTAGGACGGGATCGTGTACGCGGCGGCCCGAGCCTCCTCGGTCGGCTGCACCTGGATGTTGCGGTACCGGTTGATACCGGTACCGGCCGGGATCAGCTTTCCGATGATCACGTTCTCCTTCAGACCCTGCAGCTTGTCGCTGCGGCAGTTGATCGCCGCATCGGTCAGCACGCGCGTGGTCTCCTGGAAGGACGCCGCGCTCAGCCACGAGTCCGTGGCGAGGCTCGCCTTCGTGATACCCATCAGCACCGGACGTCCGGCGGCGGGCTCGCCGCCCTCGGCCACCACCCGGCGGTTCTCCGCCTCGAACTCCGCACGATCGATCAGCGACCCGGGCAGGAACTCCGTCGCGCCCGAGTCGATGATGGTGACGCGGCGCAGCATCTGGCGCACGATCACCTCGATGTGCTTGTCGTGGATCGACACACCCTGAGCCCGGTAGACCTCCTGGACCTCGCGGACCAGGTGGATCTGCACCTCGCGGGGGCCCTGCACGCGCAGCACCTCGTGCGGGTCGGCCGAGCCCTCCATCAGCTGCTGGCCCACCTCGACGTGGTCGCCGTCGGAAAGCACCCGCTCGGAACCGTCGTCGTGTTTGAACACCCGCAACCGCTGCCGCTTGGAGAGCTTGTCGTAGACGACCTCCTCGCTCCCGTCGTCGGGAATGACGGTGATCTTGTAGAAGCGCTCACCCTCCTCGAGGCGGATCCGCCCGGTCAGGTCGGCGATCGGGGCCTTGCCGCGCGGGACGCGGGCCTCGAACAGCTCCTGCACCCGGGGCAGACCGCCGGTGATGTCCTCACCGACACCACCCTGGTGGAAGGTACGCATGGTCAGCTGCGTGCCGGGCTCACCGATGGACTGGGCGGCGACGATACCGACGGCCTCGCCGATGTCGACCAGTTTTCCGGTGGCCATGGACCGCCCGTAGCAGGTCGCGCACACGCCGGTGCCGGTGGTACACGTCAGCACCGAGCGCACCTTGACCTGCGTGATGCCGGCCGCCAGCAGGGCGTCGATCTCCGGGTCACCCAGGTCTTCACCGCGGCGCACGACGACGTTGCCGGCCTCGTCGACCGCGTCGGCGCCCAGAGTCCGTGCGTACGCCGAGGTTTCGATGTACGGGTCGCGGATCAGGGTGCCGTCGGGCTGACGCTCGGCCAGCTCGACGAGGATGCCGCGCTCGGTCTCGCAGTCGTGCTCGCGGACGATGACGTCCTGGCTGACGTCCACCAGACGACGGGTCAGGTAACCCGAGTCGGCGGTACGCAACGCGGTGTCCGCCAGGCCCTTTCGAGCACCGTGCGTGTTGATGAAGTACTCCAGCACGGTCAGGCCCTCGCGGAACGACGACTTGACCGGACGCGGGATGAACTCACCCTTCGGGTTGGTCACCAGGCCCTTCATGCCGGCCAGCGTTCGGGTCTGGGTGAAGTTACCCGTGGCACCCGAGTCGACGATCGTGATGATCGGGTTGTCGGCAGGGTAGTGCTCGCGGAGCGCCTGACCGACCTCGTCGGTGGCTTCCTTCCAGATCTCCACCAGTGCCTCGTTGCGCTCGTCGTGGTTCAAAGCGCCGCGCTGGAACTGCTTTTCGACCTTCTCGGCCCGCTCCTCGTACTGGTCGAGGATCTCCTTCTTGCGGGGCGGCACCAACACGTCGGCCATCGAGACCGTGACACCGCTGCGGGTCGCCCAGTAGAAACCGGCGTCCTTCAGCTTGTCCACGGTCTGCGCGACCACGATCATCGGGTAGCGCTCGGCGAGGTCGTTGATGATGGCGGCCTGCACCTTCTTGTGCATCTGCTTGTTCACGAACGGGTAAGCCACCGGCAGCAGCTCGTTGAACAGCACCCGGCCCAGCGTGGTCTCGGCCATCCAGGAGTCGCCCGGCTGCCAACCGTTGGGGAACAGCTCCGCTTCGATCTCGGCGGGCGGACGCAGCTGCGTCAGTCGCACCTTGATCTTGGCCCGCACCGAGAGCACGCCGCGGTCGGCGGCCATGATCGCCTCGGCCGGCGAGGAGTACACGCCGACCTCCGGCTGATCCTTTGCGGCCGCCCGGAATTCGCCCTTGTCGCCGTCGACCTCGGTGGTGAGGAAGTACAGGCCGGTCACCATGTCCAGCCGCGGCATGGCCAGCGGACGCCCGGACGCGGGCGACAGGATGTTGTTACTGGACAGCATCAGGATGCGCGCCTCGGCCTGCGCCTCCGCGCTCAGCGGCAGGTGCACCGCCATCTGGTCACCGTCGAAGTCGGCGTTGAACGCCTCACACACCAACGGGTGCAGCTGAATCGCCTTGCCTTCCACCAGCATCGGCTCGAAGGCCTGGATGCCCAGCCGGTGCAGGGTGGGTGCGCGGTTCAGCAGCACCGGGTGCTCGGCGATGACCTCTTCGAGGACGTCCCACACCTGGGGACGCTGCCGCTCCACCATGCGCTTGGCGCTCTTGATGTTCTGCGCATGGTTGAGGTCGACGAGCCGCTTCATCACGAACGGCTTGAACAGCTCCAGCGCCATCAGCTTGGGCAGACCGCACTGGTGGAGCTTGAGCTGCGGGCCGACCACGATGACCGAACGGCCCGAGTAGTCGACACGCTTACCGAGCAGGTTCTGGCGGAACCGGCCCTGCTTACCCTTGAGCAGATCGCTCAGCGACTTCAGCGGACGGTTGCCCGGCCCGGTGACCGGGCGGCCGCGGCGACCGTTGTCGAACAGCGCGTCGACGGACTCCTGCAGCATCCGCTTCTCGTTGTTGACGATGATCTCGGGCGCACCGAGGTCGATCAGCCTCTTGAGGCGGTTGTTGCGGTTGATCACGCGGCGGTACAGGTCATTCAGGTCGCTGGTGGCGAACCGGCCACCGTCGAGCTGCACCATCGGACGCAGCTCCGGCGGGATGACCGGCACCGCGTCGAGCACCATGCCCATCGGCGAGTTGCCCGACTGTTGGAAGGCCGCGACCACCTTCAGGCGCTTGAGCGCACGAAGTTTCTTCTGCCCCTTACCGTTTCGGATGACGTCACGCAGGATGTCGGCCTCGGCGTCGATGTCGAAGTTCTCGATCAGCTTCTGGATCGACTCCGCGCCCATGGCGCCGGTGAAGTATTCACCGTAACGGTCGACGAGCTCCCGGTAGAGGTTCTCGTCGACGATCAGCTGCTTGGGGGCCAGTTTGGTGAAGGTGCTCCAGATGTCCTCCAGCCGGTCCAGCTCACGCTGGGCCCGGTCCCGAAGCTGGCGCATCTCCCGCTCGCCGCCGTCGCGAACCTTGCGGCGGGCGTCGGCCTTGGCGCCCTCGGCCTCCAGCTCGGCCAGGTCGGCCTCGAGCTTCTGCGCGCGGGCCTCCAGGTCGGCGTCGCGCTGGTCCTCAACGGCCTTGCGCTCCACCATCATTTCCGCCTCGAGCGTGGACAGCTCGTTGTGCCGCATCTCGTCGTCGACCGACGTGATCACGTACGCCGCGAAGTAGATGATCTTCTCGAGATCCTTCGGGGCCAGGTCGAGCAGGTAGCCGAGCCGGCTCGGCACACCCTTGAAGTACCAGATGTGCGTGACGGGTGCGGCCAGCTCAATGTGGCCCATCCGCTCGCGGCGGACCTTGGCGCGGGTCACCTCGACGCCGCAGCGCTCGCAGATGATGCCCTTGAAGCGGACGCGCTTGTACTTGCCGCAGTAGCACTCCCAGTCGCGAGTCGGTCCGAAGATCTTCTCGCAGAACAGGCCGTCCTTCTCAGGCTTCAGCGTGCGGTAGTTGATTGTCTCCGGCTTCTTGACCTCGCCGTAAGACCATTGCCTGATGTCCTCCGCGGTGGCCAGGCCGATACGGAGTTCATCGAAGAAGTTGACGTCGAGCACGTAACTCCCTTTCCCCTTGCGGGTTTAGTAACTAAAAGTGATTAAGCCAGGTCCTCAACGGAGGCGGATTCGTTGCGCGACAAGTTGATTCCCAAGTTGGCCGCAGCCCGCTCGAGGTCCTCGTCCTCGCCTTCGCGCAATTCGATCGCTGCGCCGTCCGACGAGAGCACCTCGACGTTCAGACACAGCGACTGCAGCTCCTTGAGCAGCACCTTGAACGACTCGGGGATGCCCGGCTCGGGGATGTTCTCGCCCTTGACGATCGCCTCGTACACCTTGACCCGGCCGACCGTGTCGTCGGACTTGATGGTCAACAGCTCCTGCAGCGTGTACGCGGCGCCGTAGGCCTGCATGGCCCAGCACTCCATCTCACCGAACCGCTGGCCACCGAACTGCGCCTTACCACCCAGCGGCTGCTGGGTGATCATCGAGTACGGACCGGTGGAGCGGGCGTGGATCTTGTCGTCCACCAGGTGGTGCAGCTTCATGATGTACATGAAGCCCACCGTCACCGGGTACGGGAACGGCTCACCGCTGCGGCCGTCGAAGAGCACCGCCTTGCCGTCGCCGTTCACCATCACCTCGTTGTCCCGGTTGGGCAGCGTGCAGGACAGCAGCCCCTGCAGCTCCGCCTCCCGGGCGCCGTCGAACACCGGCGTCGACACGATGGCGTTGGGCTCCGCGCTCTGCAGCTCCTTGGGCAGGTTGGCGGCCCAATCGGGCGAACCCTCGATGTTCCAGCCGGACTTGGCCACCCACCCGAGGTGGGTTTCCAGGATCTGGCCGATGTTCATCCGTCGCGGCACACCGTGGGTGTTCAAGATGATGTCCACCGGCGTGCCGTCCGGCAGGAACGGCATGTCCTCGACGGGCAGGATCTTGCCGATCACGCCCTTGTTGCCGTGCCGGCCGGCGAGCTTGTCGCCGTCGGAGATCTTCCGCTTCTGGGCCACGTAGACGCGCACCAGCTCGTTGACACCGGCGGGCAGCTCGTCGTCGTCCTCGCGGGAGAACACCCGAATGCCGATGACCTTGCCGGACTCGCCGTGCGGCACCTTCAGCGAAGTGTCACGGACCTCACGGGCCTTCTCACCGAAGATCGCCCGCAGCAGCCGCTCCTCCGGGGTCAGCTCGGTCTCCCCCTTCGGGGTGACCTTGCCGACCAGGATGTCGCCGTCGCGGACCTCGGCGCCGATGCGGACGATGCCGCGCTCGTCGAGGTCAGCCAGCACCTCGTCGGAGACGTTCGGGATGTCCCGGGTGATCTCCTCGGCGCCCAGCTTGGTGTCGCGGGCATCGATCTCGTGCTCCTCGATGTGGATCGAGGTGAGCACGTCCTCTTCGACCAGGCGGTTGGAGAGGATGATCGCGTCCTCGTAGTTGTGGCCCTCCCACGGCATGATCGCCACGAGCAGGTTCTTGCCCAGGGCCATCTCGCCGTTCTCGGTGCAGGGGCCGTCGGCGATGACCTGGCCGGCCTCGACCCGGTCCCCGGCGTCCACGATCGGCGACTGGTTGGCGCACGTCCCGTGGTTGGAGCGCTCGAACTTGCGCATCCGGTAGGTGTGCCGGGTGCCGTCGTCGGCCATCACGGTGATGTAGTCGGCGGAGACCTCCTCGATCACCCCGGCCTTGTCCGCGACGACGACGTCGCCGGCGTCGATCGCGGCGCGCAGCTCCATGCCGGTGCCCACCAGCGGCGCCTCGCTGCGCACCAGCGGAACCGCCTGGCGCTGCATGTTGGCGCCCATCAGGGCACGGTTGGCGTCGTCGTGCTCGAGGAACGGGATCATGGCCGTGGCCACCGACACCATCTGGCGCGGCGAGACGTCCATGTAGTCCACCTCGGACGACGGCACGTACTCGACCTCGCCCGCCTTGCGGCGCACCAGCACGCGCGACTCTTCGAACCGGCCGCTGTCGTCGATCGGCGAGTTGGCCTGCGCCACGACGTGGCGGTCCTCCTCGTCGGCGGTCAGATAGTGGATCTCGTCGGTGACCACACCGTCGACCACCTTGCGGTAGGGCGTCTCGATGAAGCCGAACGGGTTGACCCGCGCGTACACCGACAGCGAGCCGATCAGACCGATGTTGGGACCCTCGGGGGTCTCGATCGGGCACATCCGGCCGTAGTGCGACGGGTGCACGTCGCGGACCTCCAGCCCGGCCCGCTCACGGGACAGACCACCGGGGCCCAGCGCCGACAACCGGCGCTTGTGGGTGAGACCCGACAGCGGGTTGTTCTGGTCCATGAACTGGGAGAGCTGGCTGGTGCCGAAGAACTCCTTGATGGCGGCGACCACCGGCCGGATGTTGATCAGCGTCTGCGGCGTGATCGCCTCGACGTCCTGCGTGGTCATCCGCTCGCGGACGACCCGCTCCATCCGGGACATGCCGACCCGGATCTGGTTCTGGATCAACTCGCCGACGGTACGCAGCCGGCGGTTGCCGAAGTGGTCGATGTCGTCGGTTTCCACCGGCACCTCGATGCCACCCGGGACCGTCATGACGGCGGCCTGGCCATCCGTGCGGGCGTGGTGCAGGCGAACCAGGTACTCGATGGTGGCGACGACGTCTTCCTCGGTCAGCGTCGACGACGTGATCGGCTCACCGGCGTGCAGGCCCAACTTCTTGTTGACCTTGTAGCGGCCGACGCGGGCCAGGTCGTAGCGCTTCTCCTTGAAGAACAGGTTCTCCAGCAGCGTCTGCGCGGACTCCTTGGTCGGCGGCTCGCCCGGACGCAGCTTGCGGTAGATGTCCAGCAGCGCCTCGTCGGTGCCGGCGGTGTTGTCCTTCTCCAGCGTGCCCATCATGATCTCGGAGAAGCCGAACCGCTCGTGGATCCGCTCGTTAGTCCACCCGAGCGCCTTGAGCAGCACGGTGACGGGCTGGCGCCGCTTGCGGTCGATGCGCACGCCGACGGTGTCGCGCTTGTCGACGTCGAACTCCAGCCACGCGCCGCGGCTGGGGATCACCTTGACGCTGTGCAGCAGCTTCTCGGTGGACTTGTCGATGCTCTCGTCGAAGTACACGCCGGGCGAACGGACCAGCTGGCTGACGACCACGCGCTCGGTCCCGTTGATGATGAAGGTGCCCTTCTCGGTCATCATCGGGAAGTCACCCATGAACACCGTCTGGCTCTTGATCTCGCCGGTGTTGTTGTTGATGAACTCGGCCGTGACGAACAGCGGAGCCGCGTACGTCATGTCCTTGTCTTTGCACTCGTCGACCGGCGCCTTGACCTCGTCGAAGCGGGGGTCGGAGAACGACAGCGACATCGAGCCGGAGAAGTCCTCGATCGGGGAGAGCTCGTCGAGCACTTCCTCGAGACCACCCACCGGCTTGACGTCGCCGCGGGCGGCCGCGGCCTCGCGCCAACGGGGCGAGCCGATCAACCACTCGAAGGAGTCGATCTGCACGTCGAGCAGGCCGGGAACCTCGAGCGGTTCGCGGAGCTTGGCGAAAGAAACTCGGTTAGGCGCTCCGGGTACGGAGCCGTTTAAGGAACTTCCATTAGAGGAACTTTGTGGGCGATCCGTTTTGCTCTGGCGGGAATCAGCCAAGATGCATCCTTCCAGCACCTCGTGCGACTCACGAGAACCGGAACCACCGGTCTGTTCGCCGCGAATTGTGTCGGTTTGGCCGGCGAACGATCTGTCCGAATCTCACGCGCACAACTAAAGAACCAAGCCGCTAGAGGGGGCTCAGGCTTAGACCACGTTGTCAAGTGGCGGGTGAGGTGGGCAGGAGGTAGCCAGCGCAACGTCCAACAATAGCGCAGGGCGGCGCATTCCTCAACTGTCCAGCACAAGCGATCCAGGGACATCGGCGCTGGCTGGCATCTCGACTTTCCACTGGATACATGCTGCCCAACAGACTGGCCGGTTTACGGCTCGTCGTCAAGAGGGCGGGCCGGGGAGTTACGCGAAGTTATCGCGAAAACTCGGACCGGGTCTTTAGTCGCCGACTTCGTGCGCGCGGTACTTGTGGGTGCCCTCCATGTCGTCGATGATCGCGGCCTGCGCCTTCTGCGGCAGGGTGTGCAGAATCTCGCGCACCCGGGCCTGGCGGCGGGCGACGGCCTTGCGCTCCGGCATACCCGGCGAGGCGACGATCTGCGGGGGCACTCCCTCGATCTCCTCGACACCGCCGGCGTGCTGGCCGGCCTCGAGGGCGGCCTGCTCCTCGGCCATGGTCGACTCGTCCTTTTCCTCGGACATGCCGATCGGCCCGATGCGGCGGCCGTTGAGGAACTGCCGCACGACCGGCTCGTCGCTGGTCAGCAGCACCTCGCGCGGGCCGAACATGACCAGCTTGCGCCGGAAAAGCATGCCCATGTTGTCCGGCACGGTGCGGGCGATGTTGATGTTGTGCGTGACGATCAGGACGGTGGCGTCGATTTGGGCGTTGATGTCGAGGATCAGCTGGCTCAGGTAGGCGGTGCGAACCGGGTCCAGACCCGAGTCGGGCTCGTCGCAAAGGATGATCTGCGGGTCCATCACCAGGGCGCGGGCCAGGCTGGCGCGCTTGCGCATACCACCCGAGATCTCGCCGGGGAACTTCTTCTCGTCGCCGCCCAGACCCACCAGGGTCAGCTTCTCCATGACGATGTCACGGATCTCGCCTTCCTTCTTCTTGGTGTGCTCGCGCAGCGGGAAGGCGGCGTTGTCGAACAGGTTCATCGAACCGAACAGCGCGCCGTCCTGGAACATGACGCCGAACAGCGTGCGGATCTCGTAGAGCTCCTTGGCCGAGCACTGCAGGATGTCGGTGCCGTCGATCACGACCGAGCCGCGCTCCGGCCGCAGCAGACCGATCAGGGACTTCAGGAACACCGATTTGCCGGTACCCGACGGCCCCAGCAGGACGCTGACCTCCCCGGCGGGGATCTCCAGCGTCACGTCTTCCCAAATCCTCGACGACCCGAAGGACTTCGTGAGGCCGTTCACCTCAATAGCGACACCCATCAGAGATCCTTCCGTCGACGCGCATGCCCGCCACCTGCCCTTTTATGTGGCATGAGTCACTGTAGCGCACGCTTGCTGCACGGCATCAGGGTTGCGCGGCACAGCCGACAAAAATTGGCTGACCTGAGATCCGGCCGCGCTCGGCGCCGGGCGTGCTATTCAACTCACGTTAGCCAGTGGGCGCCCAGTTGCCGTGGAAGCCCATCGGCACCCGCTGCGGCAGGTGCACGGTAGCCACCGGCTCGAGCGTCGCGGCGTCCAGCAAGACCAACTGGCCTTCGTCGCGGCCGCGGTGATAGCCGTAGCCCAGCAGAATGCCGTCGTCCTCGGCTCGTTTTGTCGTGCCGGCGCCGGGGTTGGGCACAAAGGACATCTCGCCGAGCAAAAGGTCCGGATCGAGCGGCGCGACGACGCTGCCCCCGGTCGCGTAGTCGTGCTTGTACAGTGCCGGCGCGGCGCCCTGGAAGGACGCGCCGACGGTGTAGCCGAAGCGGTGTTCCCGGCCCAGCAGCGTCTCGTTGATCCGCGGGAATTCCTGCGGCCGGTCGTCGCGGCATTCGGTGCTCACCGCGCCGCTCGCGAGGTTGATGGTCCAGCGTTCGAGGGTCGGCGGGGATTCGCCGGGCCCGCGCCGGTCGCGGTCGAACATTCGCGCGTACCGCACCACGTCGAGCACCAAAATCTCGGTCCCGTCCCGCATCTCGGAGTAGGCGTTGAGTGGGTGGTAGACGTAGCAGGGTTCGATGTCGAACCAGCGGATGTCGGAGTTTGCGCCCTCGCGCGGCATGACCCCGATGCGCGCCGGGTAGTCGGGGTCCCAGGCGTACGGCATCCGGTCGGAGTGCTTCGGGTTCCGGTTCATCATCGCGCTGATCGGGCTCGGCACCCGTACGCGCCCGATCAGCGACTGCATCACCAGCCGGGCCGGCAGGCCGAGCCAGCGGGGCATGGCCGCCGGCAGCACCTGCATCGGGTCGAACGTCACCGGCAGGTCGTAGACGACGACGTAGGAGTCGGTCAGCGAGAAGTCGTGCATCATCGGCGACCCCGACACCTCGATGTCCACCGTGCGGCGCGCGCGCCCCTGGGTGTCGATCACCGAATACTGCACGGTCCGCCCGCGGGCGAACGAGTAAGAGACGGCGTGCAATTCGCCGGTGCGCGGATCGCGGTGCGGGTGGGCGGTGTAGCCGCCGGCCAGGGTGCCGTCGAAGTCGCAGGTCCCGATGGTGTCCAGCTCGTTGGTCAGCTCGTAGTTGGCCACACCGCCCTCGACCAGAGCCAGCGTGCGCCCGGCGTGGGCCAGGACGTTGGTGTTGGCGCCCAGCGAGAGCATCCCCGCCCGGGGGTCGAGCCGGCGCGGCGTCGGCTCGCCCAGGGCGCCGCACACCGACAGGCTGCGTACCCAGCGGTTGCGGTACCACTGGGCTTTCCCGTCGCGCAGCGCGACGCCGTGCACCATCCCGTCGCCGCTGAACCAGTGATAGGTGGCGGGGTCGACCTCCTCGGCCGGGTTGGGTCCGTTGCGCAGATAGCGTCCGTCGAGGTGCTCCGGGATGTGCCCCGTGACCGGCAGGTCGGTGGCGGTCACTTCGGCGCGCACCGGCGCCAGCAAGCCCTCCAGATAGGGATTCCGGGTTTCGGCGGTTTGCACTGACGTCATCGCTGAGCTCCTATAACATCGATATGACGCTGTTATAGGTAACGTACGCCGCGGATGGGAAGATGGCAACGATGACTTCACAAGCGACTTCGGGCACCACGCCGGCCGGGCAACGCAGTGTCCGGGACGAGATGCTGTCCGCGGCCGTCGACCTGCTGAACGAGCATGGGCCCGACGCCCTGCAGACCCGCAAGGTCGCCGGCGCGGCGGGGACGTCGACGATGGCGGTGTACACCCATTTCGGCGGGATGCGGGGCCTGATCGCCGAGGTGGCCGCGGAGGGGCTGCGGCAGTTCGACGCCGCGCTGACCGTGCCGGAGACGGCCGACCCGGTCGCCGATGTGTTCGCTCTCGGCGCCGCGTACCGGCGCTATGCGATCGAGCGACCGCACATGTATCGCCTGATGTTCGGCAGTACCAGCGCTCATGGCATCCATGCCCCGGCGGGCAACGTCCTGGCCCTCACGGTCGCCGAGATCGAGCGGCACGTTCCCAGCTTCGCGCATGTGGTTCGCGCAGTGCAGCGGTCGGTGCGGGCGGGGCGAATCACCGTTGGTTCCGCAGCCGACGACGCGACCGTCGTTTCCACAGCCGCCCAGTTCTGGGCGTTGCTTCACGGATTCGTCATGCTCGAACTGGCCGGCTTCTACGGCGACGACGGCGCCGCCGTCGTGCCGGTGATGGACGAAATGACGTTGAAACTGTTTGTGGCGCTGGGTGATTCACCAGAACGGGTGGCGCAATCCCTGCGGTCGGCGGGCTGAGCACACGAAACCCCCGGGGGCGCCGCAGCGCGGTCCCGGGGGTTTTGCGAGTGGAGCTACTTGACGGTGACGGTGGCGCCGGCGGCCTCGAGCTTGGTCTTGGCCTCCTCTGCGGCCTCCTTGGCGACCTTCTCCAGCAGCGGCTTGGGCGCGCCGTCGACCAGGTCCTTGGCCTCCTTGAGGCCCAGGCCGGAGACGATCTCGCGGACCACCTTGATGACACCGATCTTCTTGTCGCCGGCGGCCTCGAGGATGACGTCGAACTCGGACTGCTCCTCGGCGGCCTCGGCGGGGGCGCCACCGGCGGCCGGGCCGGCCGCGGCGACGGCGACCGGGGCGGCCGCGGTGACCTCGAAGGTCTCCTCGAACTTCTTGACGAAGTCGGAGAGCTCCAGCAGGGTCATTTCCTTGAAGGCGTCGAGCAGGTCGTCGGTAGACATTTTCGCCATGGTGTGTGGGTCCTTCCTAATTTCCGGTTGGGGTTATTCGGCTTCGGCCGGGGTTTCCGGAGCCTCAGTGGGTGCTTCCGAAGCTGGTTCTGGGGCGGCCGCCGCAGGCGCCTCTGCCGCCTGCGCAGGCGCTTCTGCCGCCTTCTTTTCCTGCAGGGCGGCCGCGAGGCGGGCAACCTGCGAGGCGGGCGCGTTGAACAGGCCGGCGGCCTTGGCGAGGTTGCCCTTCATCGCGCCGGCCAGCTTGGCCAGCAGCACCTCGCGCGACTCCAGGTCGGCGATGCGCTCGACCTCGGCGACGGTCAACGCGCGGCCGTCCATGTAGCCGCCCTTGATGACCAGCGCCTTGTTGTCCTTGGCGAAGGTCTTGATCGCCTTGGCCGCGTCGACCGGTTCCCCGGTAACGAACGCGATGGCGGTGGGCCCGGCGAACAGTTCGTCGAGACCTTCCACGCCGGCTTCCGACGCCGCGCGCTTGATCAGCGTGTTCTTGGCCACCGAGTAGGTGGCCGATCCGCTCAGCGACCGGCGCAGGTCGGCCAGGTTGGCCACGGTCAAACCGCGGTACTCGGTGATCAGGGTCGCGGTCGCCTCCCTGAACTGCTCGGCGATGTCTGCAACGGCGGTGGCTTTGTCAGCCCTGGCCATGCGTACCTCCTGAAGTGAAAGCGATCCGACGTGTCGTCTGTGATTCACCCTTAGAACGAAGTACGCCCCGGCGCAGGATGCGGCCGGGGCGTGAAAGACGCCGGCGCGTGCCGGCGTTGTTGCCTCGTCCTCCTGCGTGGGCCGCCGGGATGCTCCCGGACCTTCAACCGATTTCTCGGTGACCGACGGTCTTCGGTGGATCGGCCATCAGGATAGCCTGACCCGCCCCCGTCAGCCAAAACGGGGCCTTAAGACGGCCGGGGCGGTCAGCCGAGGGCCGCCAGCCGGGCGGCGCCGACCAGTCCGGCCGCACCGCCGAGTTCGGCGGGCACCACCCGCAGACCGACCAGGAAGTCCAGCCTGGCGTACTCGGCCAGCTTCGCCCGCAAGGGGTCGAAGAGCAGCCGGCCGGAGTTCGCGACTCCTCCCCCGATGACGACGATATCCAGGTCGCAGACCGCGCCGACCGAGGCGATCATCGCCGCGAGCGCGGTAGCTCCCCGGCGGAACGCCCGAGTGGCGACGGCCTCACCCGCCGCCGCCGCGGCGGCCAGGTCCCGGGCGCCGGCGGCGGGCGGCGCGGACCAACCGTTTGCCCGCGCCCAACGCACCATCGACGGTCCGGACGCGATGGTCTCGACGCAGCCGCGACCGCCGCACACGCAGGGCGGCCCCTCGTCCTCCACCACCACGTGCCCGACGTGGCCGGCATTGCCGGTGCGGCCGGTGTAGGGGACGCCGCCGAGCACCAATCCGCCGCCCACACCGGTGGACACCACCATGCCCAGCAGGAAATCGGCGCCGCGACCCGCGCCGCGCCAATGCTCACCCAGCGCCATGCACAACCCGTCGCCGCCGAGCCGTACCGGCACACCCGGCACGGCGGCGGCCACCCTGTCGCGCAGCGGAAAGCCTTGCCAGCCCTTGATGTTGATGGGGCTGACGGTTCCGCGGCGCAGGTCGATGGGGCCGGCTGAACCGATGCCCACGGCGGCGACCGCACCGTCGGCCGCGCGCAGCGCGTCGGCGATGGCCGCGTCGACCGCCGCCCAGACCTCGTCCGCTCCGCCGCCGGCCGGCGTGGGCCGGATGACGGTGTGCACCAGCGCGCCATCGGGATCGACGAGGCCGGCGGCGATCTTGGTGCCGCCGATGTCCAGACAAAGGGTGAGCATCGCGATCAGTGCCGATGGACGTTGTCGGGTTGGCGGGGGTCGCCGGGATGCTCGTAGCCGGGAGCGAGCCGCACCAGCTCGGCGCGCCGCGCGTCCAGCCAGACCCGGAAGGCGCGCCGCCGCGCGGCGCCCCGCAGCCGGTCGGCGATCGCCGGCCGGACGTCGTCCAGCGGCGGGCCGACCGGTGCGGGGACCCGCCAGCCGTGCTGCTCGTGACGCGGTTCGGCGAACCGGAGCGGGTTGCGGGCGTGGTAGGCGGCCACCTCCTCGTCGGTGACGCTCGCCGCGGCGGTGATGTCGGCGAAGAGCGCTCGCGCACGCGCGTCGGCCAGCGCGGCCGCGGCGATGCTGCCGAGCTCCAGCCGGGCCGTCGCGTCGGGCAGCAGTTCGGCCTCGCTCGGCGCACCCGCCCCGGTCAGGCCGCGCGCGTCGGCCTCGGCGGCGACAACCCGCCCGGTCACGATCAGCTGGGTCAGCCAGCGCCGCAGTTGACGCCCCTCCGCGGTGCCGCCGGCCGGGAGCGCGGCCGCGGCCCGCCCGCCGCGCAGCCGCGCCTCGGCCGCGTCGACCTCGTCGACAAGCACCGGAACGCCGGCCACCGTCGCGACCACGCTCATGTCACCGTCACCCGTATCGCCGGGGTGTAGACCAGCCGGCCGGCGCAGCCGAACCGGACCAGGGCCCACCACTCGCCGCGGTCCAGCCCGGCCGGCGGGCTCACGTCGAAGTGAACGTCAACGGTGCCGTGGGCGGGCAGCACGGCACCCACCGCGGCGGGGCCCAGCCACTCCCACGTGCCCCACGGGCTGATCAGGTGCGCCTCGAGCGCCAGGTCCGCCCCGGCGTGGGTGCCGACCCTTACGCTCAGCGCCGCCGTACCGCCGACGGTCACCTCGACGTCAGCCGGCCCGTCGACCAGGTAGACCGGCTGCGCCTCGTGGCACGCGCCGACCTCGACCAGGCAGACATCCTCGACCGTCTGTCGCCACGCGGGCGGGACGTCTTCCCCGCCGATGCGGAGCTGGGCGCGGACCGGGTACAGCCCCGGCTGGGCGTGGGCGGGCACCGACACCGCCACGTCGGTCTCGCGGTATTCGCCGCTGCGCAGTGTCAGGGGGAGCTCGTCGGGCTTGGCCGACCAGCCCTGCGGACACACCAGGGTGACCGCCCCGGTCAGGGTCGTGTCGCTGCAGTCGCTGGCCGCTGTGAGGCGCAGCATGACCTCGCCGCCGGGCTCGGCGGCCACCCGCGCGGGATGCCGATGAGCGACGGCCGGCAGCCCGCCGAGCGGCGCGGGGCCCCGGTTGTGCAGCCAGTAGCGCGCGTACAACGGCTGCGCGGTTTCGGCCTGCGGGGCCAGCGCGCCCGAACCCGTCCGCACGGGGGGCGCTCGGAATCGGGCCAGCACGGTGGCCACCTGATAGCCGTGCAGGTCGAGCGGCCGGCTGCCGGCGCGCGGCGATTCGAGTAGGTCGGCGTCGCGGAAGTCGCTCACCTCGCCGATGTCCGAACCGATCACCACGCTGGTTGGCGACCCCGTCGTCTCCACGAGTCGCAGGGCCACCGCGCTCGGGGCGACGGGCCGGGCGCTGCCCGCCGTGAGCGGGTTGCCGGCCGCCTTGAGCGCCGCCAGCTGCACCCGGCCGGCGGGCTCGACGCTCAGCAGGGATCCCGCCGCGGGCAACGCGCCCCCCGCCCGGCCGGATGCGCACGCCAGCAGCGGGTGGGAGAACTGTGCGCTGCGGCCGGGGATCTCGGCGCGCCGCCAGTCGCCGGCCCCGCAGACCAGCGCGTAGTCGAAAACGTGTGTCCAGTGCTGCAGTTGAAAGTTCGAGCCGTCCGGGGCGGTCCGGCGCGGCTCGTCGATCCAGATGCCCGACGGCCAACCGGTGCAGGACCGCATCAACGCGGTGTGCAGGGTGCCCTCGGCGTCGACGGCGAAGCTGGGCACGCCCCGGTTGAGCAGGGCGACGGTGCGGTCCTCGAATTCGCCGGTTCCCGCCGGCGCGCGCTGCGTGACGACGACTTCGGCGTCGCCGAGGTCGTCGGCCACCGACGCGATCTCGGCGGCCAGGCTCTCCGCGTCGCGGCCGGCGATCACCAGCACCGGCAGCGCGTCCGGCGCGCGCAGATCGGCGCTCGGCACCCACACCGCGGCCAACGGCGTCGCGGCCGGCACCCAGACCCTGGCCCGTCCCGTCGTCGCCAACTGGCGGTCGAGGTCTTCCGCGTACACCGGGTCCGCCTGCGCCAGCACCGCCTTGGTGAACGCGTTGCGGGCCGGTCCGCCCAGCGCGATGCGCACATCGGGCAGGTTCGAATCGACGTCGAGGTGGCCGTAGCGCTGCTTGTCCGCGCCGCTGCAGGTCGCCGTCACCCCGGCGCGGACCAGCGCAACCATCAGCTCGCGCGCGAGCGGACCGGACACCGCCTCGTCCGGCGACACCACCTCGGCCACCGAGATCGCGCGCACGGCTTGGCTGTGCGGCGAGCCCACCCGCACGCGCGCCGCCGAGGACAGGCCGAACCAGCCGTAGGCGGGGTTGTCCAGCGTCCACGGGTGCCGCGCGGTGTCCACCGATTCGGTCCCGTCGTGCAGCAACCCGAAACCCCGCCCCACGACGGCGTCACCGACCTCGCTGACCGGCATGGCGCCCGGCAGCGGGCACGGCCAGCGCAGCCGCACCAGGCGGTCGGCCCCGGTGAATTCGTCGATGGTGGTGCGGCAGTCCACCCGCGGCACCCCGCGCCACAGCGTCAGAGTCTGGGTGTAGCGCGCCACCGTGTCGATCCGCCCGGTGACGACGATCCGCTGCCCCAGCGGGCCGTGGTAGGTCCGCGCCCGCGCCGGTGAATCCGACGAGCAGACCACCGGCCCCTTGGGCAGCAGGTGCCACGGGCCCTCGGCCTGCGTCGGGTGCGCCGCGTATTCCTCGTAGACCGCGAGCTCGTTGCCCACCCGGCCCTCGGCGACCAGCTCGCGGCCGTCCGCGACCAGGGACACGACTCCCCCGCCGCGCGCCGGGTCGACCTCCAAGCGGTAGTGCTCGTTCGCGATCGCCGAGCCCGCCACGGGTTGCCAGCCGCTCGGGCCGTCATCGGGAACCAGCCGGTAGGCCCGCCACCCCATCGACGGCACCTCCCGCGCCAGCCAGGTGACCGACCGGCCGCCGTGCTCGACGTGCGCGGGCGACTCGGCACCGTCGGCGTCCAGCACCCGGACCCCGCCCGCGAGCGGCGCGTCGAGCCGCGCGGTGACGACGTCGGTCCGCTTCTGCGCCAGCGGATTCCACACGACGACGTCACCGCCGACCGCGCTGGACAGCAACGCCAGCGAGGCGTCACGCGTCGCTCGGCCCAGCTCCCACGCGTCGCGCCAGCCGGTCAGCAGGTCGAGGTAGACCTGGTCGGATTCCGAGCCGGTGATGCCGTCGTGGTGCGCCCCGTACGCGAGCTGCACCCACGCCTTGGCCAGCGCCGCCTGCGGGTACTCGGCGCCGGCCAACAGCCCGGCGAACACGGCGAACCGCTCGGCCTGCAGGACGGCGTTCTCCGCGGCCCGGTTCGCCTGCTTGGTGTCGATGAAGGACACGTCCTTGCCGGTGTAGATCGGGTTCATGTCCCGGGTCTGCGGCGACGGCGCGCGGCCGCGCTCGGCCAGTCCGGCGCGCACGGCCGCGAAGAACTCCCGCGGCAGCGCGCACACGAAGCGCGGCCAGGTGTAGCGGGCGGCCCAGTCGCGGTGGATGGCGGTCACCCATTTGTTCGGCGGCGTGTAGTCGGTGCCGACGGGCAGCAGCACGTTGCGCGTCAGCGCGACCCTTTTCAGCTGATCGAAGAGCGCAAAGGTGGCATCCTCGGCCTCGGCCACCGACGTGGCCGAGTCCATCCACCAGCCCGCCGAGTAGTGCGCGGGCATGTAGTGGGTGAGCAGCCCGCGGCCCGACGGCGAAATCCACTCGAACTCGCTGCTGAACTGCATCCGCTCGACGTCCCCGCCGCCCAGCGCCGGGCCCCACTGGTGGTGCGGGCCGCGGGCCCACGAGCTCGACGTCAGCCCGGCGTCGGCGGCCAGCCCGGGGAATTGCGGATCGTGGCCGAACACGTCCAGCTGCCAGGCGGTGGCCGGATCGGCGCCCAGCACGTCACGCTGAAAACCGATGCCGTGCACCAGGTTTCGAATGGTTGTTTCCGGGCTGGTCAGGTTGGTGTTGGGTTCGTTGTATGTGCCGCCCATCACCTCGACGCGACCCTGCGCGATGAACCGGCGCAGGTCGGCGCGGTCCTCGGGCCGGGTGTCCCAATAGGGCTTGAGGTAGTCGACCTCGGCCAGCACGAACTTGTACTCGGGCTCGCGGCGGGCCATTTCCAGGTGGGCGTGCACCAGCTCGAAGCCGTTCGTCTGCCGGGCGCGCCCCGGCGGGTCCTCGGTCCACTCGCTGGTGTAGGCGCCCTGGGTGTTCCACCACACCGGGTCGTAGTGGAAGTGGCTGACCATGAACATGGTCCAGCCGGGCTCGGCCACGACGAAGTCGAACGGCAGGGCGGCGCCGGCGGCGTCGACGCGCGCGGCCCGGCGCTCACCGGCGACCGGATCGCGCAGCGCGACCGGGACCTCGACCACCTCGCGGCCGGGCTGCGCGAGCGCCTCCCCGCCCAGCCCGTCGCCGCCGACGCGGACCGGCGTCGGCTCGGCGCACCCGGAGACGGCCATGCGCACCACCTGCAGCGGCGCATCCGGCGGCCCGACGAACAGCTCGGTCGAGAGGGCCGAAACCAGCTGCATCCCCGAACCTTACGGGTGTCACCCCCTGCTGGAAAGCTAGGCGCCATGGCGGACATCACCACCCAACTGGCCGACCAGCTCGACTGGCACTGGCGGGGACACCTGCGCCCTCGGCTGGAAGGCCTGACCGATCACGAGTATTTCTGGCGGCCGGTGCCGAACTGCTGGACGGTACAACCGGACGGGTCGGTGGACTACACCTACCCGGCCCCCTCCCCGCCGCCGTTCACCACGATCGCCTGGCGCATGGCACACGTCATCGTCGGAGTTTTCGCCATGCGCAACCACAACCACTTCGGTGGCCCGCCCGCCGACTACCTGAGTTGGAACTACGCCACCGACGCCGTCACCGCATTGAGACAGCTCGATGACTGTTACGCCACGTGGATCAACGGAGTGCGGTCGCTCTCGGCGGCGGATCTCAGCCGCCGCTGCGGTCCGGCGGAGGGGCCCTACGCTGAGCACCAGCTGAGCGAGCTCGTCCTGCACATCAACCGGGAAGCGATCCACCACGGCGCCGAGATCGCTTGTCTTCGAGACCTCTACGTCCATCGCCAGATCACCGACCGGAAGGCCTGAGAATGCCCGCTCTTGCCCGGCCCGTAGCCGACGAACGCAGCGCCCTGCGCGAATACCTGGCCTACCACCAAAGCGCGTACCTCGCGGTGTCCTACGGCCTGACCGACGAACAGGCGCGGTCCACCCCCTCGGTCAGCGCGCTGTCGATCGGCGGGCTGATCAAGCACGCCACCGCGATGCAGCGCAGCTGGATGGCGCGGGTCGCCGCCGCACCGGACGCGCCGCCGAAAGACCCTCGCCCGTTCGAGCAGATCACCAAGGAGTTCGCGGATCAGCACGTGATGCGGCCCGACGAGACGCTGGCCGGTCTGCTGCGGGCATTCGAAGAACAGAACGCGACGTCGCTGCGCCTGGCGGAGACCGCGGACCTCGACACGGCGGTGCCGGTTCCGCAGGACATCCCGTGGTTTCCCCAGGACCAGAAGGCCTGGTCGGTGCGCTGGGTGATCCTCCATGTGATCAACGAGTTGGCCCGGCACGCCGGGCACGCCGACATCATCCGCGAAACCATCGACGGCGCGACCATGTACGAGTTGATCGCGGCGCTGGAGGGCTGGGCGATCCAGGGCTGGGTGCAACCCTGGAGCCCGAGCTAGAGGAATTGGGACTGACTCCGCCGATTTGGCAGACTGCTTTAGATGAGCTCTACCAAACATCGAGACGTGGCCAGGCTTGACCGGGTGCCGCTGCCGGTGGAAGCGGCCCGGGTGGCCGTCACCGGTTGGCAGGTCACCCGCACCGCCGCGCGGATCGTCAGCAAGCTGCCGGGCAAGGGCCCGTGGCAGCAGAAGGCGATCAAGCAGCTCCCGCAGACCTTCGCCGACCTCGGCCCGACGTACGTGAAATTCGGTCAGATCATCGCGTCCAGCCCCGGGGCGTTCGGCGAATCGCTGTCCCGCGAATTCCGCGGCCTGCTCGACCGGGTGCCGCCCGCCGACACCGAAGAGGTGCACAAGCTCCTCGTCGAGGAGCTCGGGGGTGACCCCGCCGACCTGTTCGCCAAGTGGGAGGAGACGCCGTTCGCGTCGGCGTCCATCGCCCAGGTGCATTACGCCACCCTGCACACCGGCGAAGAGGTCGTCGTCAAGATCCAGCGCCCCGGCATTCGCCGCCGGGTCGCCGCCGACCTGCAGATCCTCAAGCGCTTCGCCCAGGCCGTCGAACTGGCAAAGATGGGCCGCCGGCTCTCGGCGCAGGACGTGGTCGCCGACTTCTCCGACAACCTGGCCGAGGAGCTGAACTTCCGGCTGGAGGCGCAGTCGATGGACGCGTGGGTCTCGCACCTGCACGCCTCCCCGCTGGGCCGCAACATCCGGGTGCCGCAGGTGCACTGGGACTTCACCTCCGAGCGGGTGCTGACGATGGAGCGGGTGCAGGGCATCCGCATCGACGACGTCGCCGCCATCCGCAAGGCCGGGTTCGACGGGGTCGAACTGGTGAAGGCGCTGCTGTTCTCGCTTTTCGAGGGTGGGCTGCGGCACGGGCTGTTTCACGGCGACCTGCACGCCGGCAACCTCTACGTCGACGAGGCGGGCCGCATCGTGTTCTTCGACTTCGGGATCATGGGCCGCATCGACCCGCGCACCCGCTGGCTGCTGCGCGAGCTGGTGTACGCGCTGCTGGTGAAGAAGGACCACGCCGCCGCGGGCAAGATCGTGGTGCTGATGGGCGCCGTCGGGACCATGAAACCCGAGGCTCAGGCCGCCAAGGACCTGGAGCGCTTCGCCACCCCGCTGACCATGCAGACGCTGGGCGACCTGTCCTACGCCGACATCGGGCGGCAACTGTCGGCCCTGGCCGACGCCTACGACGTCAAGCTGCCCCGCGAGCTGGTGCTGATCGGCAAGCAGTTCCTCTACGTCGAGCGGTACATGAAGCTGCTCGCCCCCAAGTGGCAGATGATGTCCGACCCGCAGCTGACCGGCTACTTCGCCAACTTCATGGTCGAGGTAAGCCGCGAGCACTCCCCCGATCTGGAGGTGTAGGGGCACTCTGATGCAGATCCGCACCGGGACCGCCACCGTCGGCGACTTGAAGCTCTATTACGAGGACATGGGCGACATCGACGACCCACCCGTGCTGCTGATCATGGGGCTGGGCGCCCAGCTGCTGCTGTGGCGAACCGCTTTCTGCGAGCGGCTGGTCGACCACGGGCTGCGCGTCATCAGGTACGACAACCGGGACGTCGGCCTGTCGAGCAAAACTCAGCACCGCAGCTCGGGGCAGCCGCTGGTGACGCGGCTGGCGCGCTCCTGGCTGGGCCTGCCGAGCGAGGCGGCATACAGGCTCGAGGACATGGCCGATGACGCCGCGGCCGTGCTGGATCACCTGGGCATCGAGCACGCACACGTCGTGGGCGCGTCGATGGGCGGCATGATCGCCCAGATTTTCGCGGCGCGATTCCATGAGCGGACGAGAACCCTCGGGGTCATCTTCTCCAGCAATAACTCGGCCTTCCTGCCACCACCCGGTCCGCGCCAGTTGCTGGCGCTCATCAAGGGGCCGCCGCCGAGCTCGCCGCGCGAGGTGATCGTCGATAACTCCATCCGGGTCAGCAAGATCATCGGCAGCCGGCGCTTTTTGGCTTCCGAGGAGCAACTTCGGGCCGAGGCCATCGAGAGCTACGAACGCAGCTATTACCCCTGGGGCGTCGCCCGGCATTTCGACGCCGTGCTGGGCAGCGGCAGCCTGAGGCGCTACAACCGCCGGACCGCCGCCCCGACCGTGGTGATTCACGGCCGGGCGGACAAGCTGATGCGGCCCTTCGGCGGCCGGGCGGTGGCCAGATCCATCGACGGCGCCCGATTGGTGTTATTCGACGGGATGGGCCATGATCTGCCACAGCAGTTGTGGGATCAGGTGATCGGCGTGTTGGCGGGCAACTTCGCCAGAGCGAACTGAGCCAAAAACACTCGAGAGAAACGCTTCCCCTGCGATCCCAGTCCGTATCGCCGGGTTGTACGGTTGTCCAAGGAGGTGGGTCCACCAATGGCCAAGCTGAAGCCGTATTACGAAGAGTCGCAGGCAACCTACGACATCTCAGACGACTTCTTCGCGCTGTTCCTCGACCCCAACATGGTGTACACCTGCGCGTACTTCGAGAACGACGACATGACGCTGGAAGAGGCGCAGCTCGCCAAGCTCGATCTGGGGCTGGACAAGCTGGAGCTCGAGCCTGGCATGACGGTGCTCGACGTCGGGTGCGGCTGGGGTGGGGCGGTGGTCCGCGCGGTTGAGAAATACGACGTGAACGTCATCGGCATCACGCTGAGCCGCAACCACTACGCGCGCACCAAGGAAAGGCTGGCCGCCATTCCCACGACGCGGCGGGCCGAGGCCCGGCTGCAGGGTTGGGAAGAGTTCGACGAGCAGGTGGATCGGATCATCAGCTTCGAGGCCTTCGACGCGTTCAAGAAGGAACGTTGGCCCGCGTTCTGGGATTGGGCCTATAAGACCCTCCCCGACAACAGCCGGATGATGATGCACAGCATATTCACGTACCCGCAGGCGAACTGGCAGGAGCGCGGCGTCCAAATCACGATGTCGGATCTGCGTTTCTTGCATTTCCTCGGCAAGGAAATCTTCCCCGGCGGGCAGATGTGCGGTGAAGCCGACATCGTCGACTATGCGCAAGCCAGCGGTTTCTCGGTCGAGCAGATCCAATACATGCAGCCGCATTACGCGCGGACCCTGGACATGTGGGCGGCCAATCTGGAGGCCAATCGCGAGCGCGCCATCGCCATCCAGTCCGAAGTGGTCTACGACCGCTTCATGCGCTATCTCACCGGCTGCGCGAACCTGTTCCGCAAGGGCATCTCCAACGTGGCCCAGTACACGCTGACCAAGTAGCGCCCAGCCGCCGGGGCCGACGGTAAACGAAGCGGACCCGTAAAAACTTCGGCGCACGCGCGCAAATGCGGGGTTTTCCAGCCCCGGCGGGTAGCGTGCCCCCGGAGATGGCCACCTCTCTGGCGGCCGTCCTCTCGGGAGGACATATGTCTGACAACCCGGCCGGCGCTGTTCGTACGCGCTCCAATTTCGACGACGTACGGGCGCACTACGACCTGTCGAACGAATTCTTCGCGCTCTTCCAGGACCCGACCCGCACCTACAGCTGCGCGTATTTCCCCCGCCAGGACATGACGCTGCAGGAGGCGCAGCTCGCCAAGCTCGACCTGACCCTGGACAAGCTCCGGCTCGAGCCGGGGATGACCCTGCTCGACGTGGGCTGCGGTTGGGGTTCGATGTTGAAACGCGCCGTCGAGCGCTACGACGTCAACGTCGTCGGGCTGACCCTGTCCAAAAACCAGCACTCCTATTGCCAACAGGTGCTCGACGGGATCGACACCGGCCGGTCACGGCGGGCGCTGCTGTGCGACTGGGCCGAGTTCAGCGAACCGGTGGACCGCATCGTCACCATCGAGGCGTTGGAGCACTTCGGCTTTCACCGCTACGACGACTTCTTCAAATTCGCCTATACCGCCCTGCCCCGCAACGGTGTGATGCTGCTGCACTCGATCTCGGCATTGCACGGAAGGCAGGCCATCGAGCGCGGCCTGCCCCTGACGATGGGGGTGGCAAGGTTCATCAAGTTCATCTTGACCGAAATATTTCCGGGCGGCCGGCTGCCGATGATCGAGACCATCGAGGAGCACTCGACGAAGATCGGCTTCCGGGTGACCAACGTCCAGTCGCTGCGGACCGACTTCGCCAGGACCCTCGACCTGTGGGCCGGCGCCCTGCAGGCGCGCCGAGCCGAGGCCATCGACATCCAGTCCGAGGAGGTCTACGAGCGCTACATGAAGTACCTGACCGGCTGCGCCGGGGCCTTCCGCACGGGATACATCGACTGCAACCAATTCACGCTGGAAAAGTAGAGTTGGGTATCGTTGCACGTCACACCCCGAGGCAAAGCCGTGGGAAATACGCAGTGAACTTCATCCAGGAGAACCAGACGAAAATGGCTGATCAACCGGCTAGCCCCACGAAGATACGGACGGCTCCCGAAGACATTCAGGCGCACTACGACGTCTCCGACGACTTCTTCGCCCTGTTCCAGGACCCCACCCGGACCTACAGCTGCGCCTACTTCGAGCGTGACGACATGACGCTGGAAGAGGCCCAGTACGCCAAAATCGACCTGAACCTGGACCAGCTGGACCTCAAGCCGGGGATGACCCTGCTGGACATCGGCTGCGGCTGGGGCACCACCATGAAGCGCGCGGTCGAGCGGTTCGACGTCAACGTCATCGGCCTGACCCTGTCCAAGAACCAGCATGCCCGCTGTGAGCAGGTGTTGGCCTCCATCGACACCAACCGGTCGCGTGAGGTGCGGTTGCAGAACTGGGAGGACTTCAACGAGCCCGTCGACCGCATCGTGTCGATCGAGGCTTTCGAGCACTTCGGGCACGAGAACTACGACGACTTCTTCAAGCGGACCTTCGACATCATGCCCGACGACGGCCGGATGACCGTGCAGAGCAGCGTCAGCTATCACCCGTACGACCTGGCCGCCCGCGGCAAGAAGCTGACATTCGAGACGGCCCGGTTCATCAAGTTCATCCTCACCGAGATCTTCCCGGGTGGCCGGCTGCCCTCCACCCAGATGATGGTCGACCATGGCGAGAAGGCGGGATTCGTTGTACCCGAGCCGCTTTCACTGCGACCGCACTACGTCAAGACGCTGCACATCTGGGGCGACACACTGGAGTCCAACAAGCAGAAGGCCATCGAGGTCACGTCCGAAGAGGTCTACAACCGCTACATCAAGTACCTGCGCGGCTGCGAGCACTACTTCACCGACGAGGCGCTCGACGTCAGCCTGGTGACGTACCTGAAGCCCGGAGCCGTCAGCTGATTTCTCCGCCGCTGTCGGATTAGGGCTGCGTCGTTCGTCGGATAGGTAGAGAGTGGAGCACGGGGCTTCGCTCGCTATCTGGAGGTGACGAGACATGCAGTACTTCGCCTTATTGATCAGCAGGGAACAGGACCGCGCGCCCGAAGGCCCGGACGCGATGGCCGCCTGGGGAGAATTTCACGCCAAGGCCGGCGCGGCGATCAAATCCGGGGATGCCCTGGCGCCCGCCGCCGCGGCGGCGGTCATCACCGGCGGCCCGGATGCGCCGGTGGTCACCGACGGCCCCTTCGCCGAATCCGCCGAAGTGGCCTGCGGCTTCTACCTGTTCGAAGCCGAAAACCTCGACGAGGCACTGGCGTTGGCGCGTGACGTCCCGCTCGCCACGTTCGGCGCGGTGGAGGTCTGGCCCGCGGTGCACTCGGTCGAGCTGTCCCGCGAGCTCAGCGGCAACGACTGGCTCGCGCTGCTGCTGGAGCCGGCCGAATCCGCGCACACGCCGGGCACACCGGAGTGGGAAGCGGTGGCGGCAAAGCACGCCGATCTCCACGCGGCCGCAGGCGATCACATCATCGGCGGCGCCGCGCTGCACGATCGCTCCACGGCAACGACCGTGCGGGTGCGCGACGGCGAGGTCCTGATCACCGACGGGCCCTACGTGGAAGGCGCCGAAATCGCCACCGGGATCTATTTGTTGAATGCCGCGGACCGCGACGAGGCCGTCAAGCTGGCCTCGATGATCCCCGCCTCGACGGTGCAGGTGCGGCAGCTGGCCGGGCTCTCGGGGCTCTGAGCGTCGCCGGTGTCCGACCTGGACGGCGTCTTCCGGCGGGAATGGGGACCCGCGGTCGCCGCGCTCGCGCGGTGGTCCGGCGACCTCACCGTGGCGGAGGACGCCGTCCAGGAAGCCTGCGCCGAGGCGCTTCGCACCTGGGACCGCGATGACCTGCCGGACAATCCCGGCGGATGGCTGGTGACCGTCGCCCGCAACCGGGCGCGCGACCGCCTGCGCCGCGAATCCGTCCGTCCCGGAAAGGAATTGGCGGCCGTGATCGACGAAATACGGGCGCGCACCGATCACACCGACCCGTCTCCCGTTCGTGACGACGAGTTGCGGATGATGTTCACCTGCGCGCACCCCGCCCTGGACCGCCAATCCCAACTGGCGCTCACCCTGCGGCTGGTATCCGGGCTGACCGTCCCCGAGATCGCCCGCGCGCTGCTGCAGACCGACGTGGCGATCGGGCAGCGAATCACGCGCGCCAAGAACAAGATTCGGCATGCCAACATCCCGTTGCGGGTGCCGCCCGCCGAGCTGCTGCCCGAACGCACCCCGCACGTGCTCGGCTGCGTCTACTCGGTGTTCACCGAGGGCTATTGGTCCACCGCGGGCCCCTCGGCGATCCGCGACGAGCTGTGCGACGAGGGGATCAGGCTGGCCGGCGAGCTGTGCGCGCTGATGCCGCAGGAGCCCGAGGCCCAGGCGCTGGCGGCCCTGATGCTGCTGCACGATTCGCGACGCGCCACCCGGGTCGACGACGCCGGGATGCTGGTGCCGCTCGAGGAGCAGGACCGTCGCCGGTGGGACCGCGGCCGAATCGCCCGGGGGCTGGACCGGCTACGCCGGGCTGAAGGTTCGACGGGCCCCTACCTGCCACAGGCGGTGATCGCCGCGCTGCACGCGACGGCGCCGTCCTGGGACCGGACCGACTGGGCCACCATCTGCGCGGCCTACGACCGGCTGCTGACGCTGACCGACTCACCGGTCGTGCGCGCCAACCGCGCCCTGGCGGTCGGCTTCCGCGACGGACCCGACGCCGGCCTCGCGGCCCTGGACGAGGTGGCCCACGACCCCCGGCTCGGCCGCTCCAATCTGGTCGCGACGGTGCGCGCCGACCTGCTCAGGCGTGCGGGCAGACCGGGCGATGCCGTCACCTGGTACCGAGAAGCGTTGCGAGTCAACGGTTCCGAGCCGGGCCGCGAGTTCCTGCGCCGCCGCATCGCGGAGTGCGGCGGGCAGTAGGGCTCAGGCCTCCGCGAAGTTGCGGGTGACGGCCGGGTCCACCGGGATGCCCGGGCCCGTGGTCGTCGACACGGTGATCTTCTTCAGGTAACGGCCCTTCGAGGCGGACGGCTTGAGCCGCAACACCTCGTCGAGCGCGGCGCCGTAGTTCTCGGCGAGGGCCTTCTCGTCGAAGGACGCCTTGCCGATGACGAAGTGCAGGTTGGCCTGCTTGTCGATGCGGAAGTTGATCTTGCCGCCCTTGATGTCGGCGACGGCCTTGGCGACATCGGGGGTCACGGTGCCCGTCTTGGGGTTCGGCATCAGGCCGCGCGGGCCCAGCACGCGAGCGATGCGACCGACCTTGGCCATCTGGTCGGGGGTCGCGATGGCGGCGTCGAAGTCCAGGAAGCCGCCCTGGATCTTCTCGATCAGGTCGTCACTGCCGACGATGTCGGCGCCGGCGGCCTGCGCCTGTTCGGCTTTGTCGCCGACCGCGAACACCGCGACGCGGGCGGTCTTACCGGTGCCGTGCGGCAGGTTGACCGTGCCGCGGACCATCTGGTCCGCCTTGCGGGGGTCGACGCCGAGCCGGATCGCCACCTCGACCGTCGCGTCCTGCTTGGCCGACGCGGTCTCCTTGGCGAGCTTGGCCGCCTCGAGCGGGCTGTACAGGCTGTTGCGGTCCACCTTCTCGGCGGCGGCGCGGTATGCCTTGCTGTTCTTGCTCATTGATTCATCCAATCGGGTGTTGGGTCGTGGTTAGCGGGCCGAAGCTGGCCCTCCCACGGTGTCGGTGTTGAAAACTATTCGACGGTGATCCCCATCGACCGGGCGGTGCCGGCGATGATCTTGGCGGCGGCGTCGATGTCGTTGGCGTTGAGATCGGTCTTCTTGGTCTCGGCGATCTCACGAACCTGGTCCCAGGTGACCTTGGCGACCTTGGTCTTGTGCGGCTCGGCCGAGCCCTTGCCCACGCCGGCGGCCTTGAGCAGCAGCTTGGCGGCGGGCGGCGTCTTGAGGGCGAAGGTGAAGCTGCGGTCCTCGTAGACCGTGATCTCCACCGGGATGACCTGGCCGCGCTGGTTCTCCGTGGCCGCGTTGTAGGCCTTGCAGAACTCCATGATGTTGACGCCATGCTGGCCGAGCGCGGGTCCGACCGGCGGCGCAGGGTTGGCCTGCCCCGCCACGATCTGCAGCTTGATCAGCCCAACGACTTTCTTCTTCGGGGCCATGAGATGTTGGTGTTCCTTCCTGGGGGTGGGCGCAACGGCCCGAGCTAAATCTTGGAGACCTGGCTGAACGTCAATTCGACCGGCGTTTCGCGGCCGAAGATCGACACCAGCACCTTGAGCTTCTGCTGTTCGCCGTTGACCTCGCTGATGGTCGCCGGCAGCGTGGCGAACGGCCCGTCCATGACCGTCACCGATTCGCCGACCTCGTAGTCGACCTCGATGGCCGGACGCTCCAGCCCGCCCGCCTCGGCGGCCGCGGCGGTGGTGGCCGCGCCCTTGGCGGCCTTCTTGGTCGCGCCCCGCGGCAGCAGGAACTTGACCACGTCGTCGAGCGTCAGGGCCGACGGGCGCGACGTCGCCCCGACGAACCCGGTGACGCCCGGCGTGTTGCGCACCGCGGCCCACGAGTCGTCGGTCAGATCCATGCGCACCAGGATGTAGCCGGGCAGCACCTTGCGGTTGACCTGCTTGCGCTGACCGTTCTTGATCTCGGTGACCTCTTCGGTGGGCACCTCGACCTGGAAGATGTAGTCGCCGACGTCCAGGTTCTGCACACGGGTCTCGAGATTGGCTTTGACCTTGTTCTCGTATCCCGCGTAGGAGTGGATGACGTACCAGTCGCCGGGCTTGCGGCGCAGTTCCGCCTTGAGCGCGGCCGCCGGGTCGACCTCTTCGGCCGACTCCTCGGGAGCCTCGGCCGCCGAGGTTTCAGCGTCCGTTTCCGGGGCCGCTTCAGCCTCCGTTTCCGGGGCCTCCGCAGCGCCCTCGGCGCGCTCTTCTACGTCGACCGCTTCACCCGCGGACGTGTCACCGTCGAAGGTAGTCACGGTTTTCAGTCCTCTCTATCTTCTCGCTCAGCCGAACACCAGCAGCACAAGCTTGGTGAGGCCGAAGTCCGCGAGGCCGACCAGCGCCACCATGAAAGCCAGGAACGCCAGCACCACCGATGTGTAGGTGAGCATCTGCTTGCGGTTGGGCCAGATAACCTTCCGCATCTCTGCAACCACCTGCTTGAGGTAGTTGAAGACGAACACGAACGGGTTGGCCGAACGGTCCCCTGGCTTCTTCGGCTTCTTGGCCTTCTTGGCTTTGGCGCCCTTGGTGGCCTTGTCCTCTTTGGCAACCTCGGCCTCGTCCGCCGACTCTACGTCGACGTCCTCGCCGGCGTCGGCCGCCCGCTGCCGAGATCGTTTGCCGGTGGGGCGCTGCGGCCGCGTCACCACAGCGGTCCGACCGCCGTTTGCGCGGTCGTCCTCCCTGTCAGCGCCGTCGCTTGTGGCGTCGTTGGCAGCGTCGCCTTCGTCGCTCACCGCATGCTCCTTAAGTTTGCTAGTATCCCGCGGGCCGTCCCGTGGTGGACGGCCACTATTCCAGTGTCCACCATGGCACGCCTTTTCTATTGTCCGGCTCCTCCTCGGGCCGTTCCGGCCCGCATCGTCCCCGGACGTCGCGTTCAGCAGGGGCGACAGGACTTGAACCTGCAACCTGCGGTTTTGGAGACCGCTGCTCTGCCAGTTGAGCTACGCCCCTTCGCGGTTGGCAGGCCAACCTGCGCTTACCTACCGGGGCTTACATGACACGCGCGCCTTCCGATTGCTCGACTTCACGGAAAGCGCGCTGATGCTGGGAAAACCCCGAGGTCCGAGTGTACATCGACGCGCGAGTCAGATACTAATTACGCCGTTCTGACGACCTGCCCGGACTCCGGGTCCCAGCGCAGGTTGTCCGACTGGTCGGCGTGCTGGCTCATCAGCGTGGTGTAGGCCTCCAAGACCAACTCACCATCCTCATTGATGCAGATGTTCTTGGTGACCACGATGTCGGCGCCGAACCGCTCGACCACCGACATGACGTCCATCCGGGCCCACAGCTTGTCGCCGGCCTTGATCGGCTTGGCAAACACGAACCGCTGATCGACCTGCACGATCACCAGAGTTTCCATGCCGATGTCGACGTGCCGGAAGAAATCCAGCTGGACCAGCTTGGCGAAGATGGTCGCGAAGGTCAGCGGCGCGAGGATCGCGTCGTGGCCGAGTGCGGCGGCCGCGTCCTCCCTGTAGTGGGCGGGGTGGCGGTCCTTGACGGCCAAGGCGAACTGGCGGAGCTGTTCACGGCCCACGACGAAGTAGTCCGGATACCGCCAGATCATTCCGCGGATATCGGTTTTTAACGCCATTAACAGGCCCGGCCTACGCGAGGGTCGCGGACGCGATGGCCCTACCGAAGATCTTCTTGCCGCCGGTGGTGGCCGTCAGCGCGATGGTCACGGACTTGGTCTCCGGGTCGACCGACTTCACCCGGCCGTTGAAGACCAGCTCGGCGCCCTTGCCGTCGTTGGGCACCGGCACCACCGCGGTGAACCGCACGTTGTACTCGGTGACCGCCCCGGGGTCACCGATCCACGCGGTGACATAGCCGCCACCGATGCCCATGGTCAGCATGCCGTGCGCGATCGCGGTGTCCAGCCCGACGACCTTGGCCATCTCGTCGTCCCAGTGGATCGGGTTCAGGTCGCCCGAGACGCCCGCGTAGTTCACCAGATCCTGGCGGGTCAGCGGGTAGGTCCGCTCGGGGAGCTGGTCACCCACCTTCACCGAGCTGAACTCACGCAGTGGCATCAGAAAATCCCTCTTCTCCATCGTCACCCGCACGACCCGCCAGGGTCGTGTAGGTCTCCTGCACGACATCACCGGCGTCATTGGTGATGATGTTCTTGGTCACGATGATCTGGGTGCCGTGCGACACCCGCATCGAATCCACGTAGACGTCGCAGTACAGCTTGTCACCCGCCACGATCGGCGCGTTGAACTTCAGCACCTGGTCGACCTGAACGATCTGCGCGTCCTGCACGGCGATGTTCGCATACTTGAAGAACGCCGTCTGCGCCTTGTAGCCGAACACGCAGATGAACGTCAGCGGGGCCAGCAGCCCGTCATACCCGAGCTCGGCCGCCGCCTTCTCCTCGAGGAATGCGGCGTCGTCGTTCTGCACGGCGACGGCGTGCTCGCGGATCTTCTCCCGCTCCACGACATAATGGTCGGGATAGCGGAAGTGCATACCGACGATATCTTCGGTTAACGGCACGGCTCTAAAATCTACCTAGTCGGTCTCAATAATCACTCGCGGGTCGCCGCTAGCGCGTCTCTCGATGCGCCTGGTGCTTGCCGCAGTTCGGGCAGAACTTCTTCAGCTCCATCCGGTCCGGGTCGTTCCGGCGGTTCTTCTTGGTGATGTAGTTGCGGTGCTTGCACACCTCGCATGCCAAAGTGATCTTCGGCCGCACGTCGGTACTGGAAGCCATGACGGTTCTCTCTCAAATCTCTCAAAAGTGCATTGTTGTGTTGTAGCGATGGCCGGACTCGAACCGGCGACCTAACGATTATGAGTCGTTCGCTCTAACCGACTGAGCTACATCGCCTCTGGCCACCCCATTCGGGGTTGAAGCCGCCACGCCTGCTCGGCGTCCGCCGAGCCCCCTAACGGAATCGAACCGTTGACCTTTTCCTTACCATGGAAACGCTCTACCGACTGAGCTAAGGGGGCCGTTCACCCGAATCGGCAGTGCCGTGGGCCTAAAAGAGGGTACAACCTGGCGCGCAACCGGACCAAACCACGGGCTTTGGGCCCGGCGGTCGCCTGCGCTGCGGACCCTTCGCGGGCACGCCCTAGTCTGGTCACGTGTCAACGGACCGGCTGTACTTTCGTCAACTGCTCTCGGGGCGCGATTTCGCCGCCGGCGACATGTTCGCGACCCAGATGCGCAACTTCGCCTACCTGATCGGCGACCGTGAAACGGGCGATTGCGTGGTGGTCGACCCCGCCTACGCGGCCGGCGAACTGCTCGACACGCTCGAGGCCGACGGCATGCACCTGTCGGGGGTGCTGGTGACCCATCATCATCCCGACCACGTGGGCGGATCGATGATGGGCTTCACCCTGCAGGGCCTGGCCGAGCTGCTGGAACGGAAAGCCGTGCCGGTGCATGTCAATACCCATGAAGCACAATGGGTTTCGCGAGTTACCGGGATCGGCGTGGGTGATCTCACCGCCCACGAGAATCACGACAAGGTCAGCATCGGCGACATTGAGATCGAGTTGCTGCACACGCCCGGCCACACCCCCGGCAGCCAGTGCTTCCTGCTCGATGGTCGCCTCGTGGCGGGTGACACGTTGTTCCTGGAGGGCTGCGGCCGGACCGACTTTCCCGGCGGCGACTCCGACGAGATGTACCGCAGCCTGCAGCAACTCGCGACCCTGCCCGGCGACCCGACGGTTTTTCCCGGGCATTGGTATTCGGCGGAACCGAGCGCATCGTTGTCGGAAGTCAAACGGTCCAATTACGTGTATCGCGCCGCGGACCTGGCGCAGTGGCGAATGCTGATGGGCGGCTGAGGCGGGCGGCGATCGCTCGATCGGGACGGGCCGGCAACCGGCCTGTGATATAAGCGGAGGGTGGCTTCCATGGGGTGGATCCAGGACGGCTGGCACGGAATCACGCACGTTGGGTCCAGCACCTGGATCGCGTGGGCGGCATGGGCGGCGATCGCGCTCGCGGTCGTCACCCTGATCTTCACCAACCGGCAGATCACCCGTAACCGCCGCCTGGTCGCCGAGCAGACCCGGCCGCAAGTCGCGATGTTCATGGAACCGCATCCCGCCGACTGGCACGTCATCGAACTGGTGGTCAGGAACTTCGGTCAGACGGCGGCGTACGACATCACGTTCTCGTTCATGAATCCGCCGACGGTGGCCGAATACGAGAACGCCACCGACGGGTACGCCGACGTCGCCGAACTGCGACTCCCCCGCGAGTTGCCGGTGCTGGCCCCCGGCCAGGAATGGCGCATGGTGTGGGATTCGGCCCTCGACCGCGCCGAGATCGGCAGTGGCATCGAGTCTCGCTTCACCGGCACCATCAGCTACTTCGACCGCCCGGAGCGCCCCCACGGGCGACGGTTCTTCGAGCGCGAGCGCGTTCCGCTGGAGACCCAGGTGGTGCTGGACTGGGACTCCCTGCCGCCCGTCCAGCGCATCGAGCTGATGACGACCCACGACCTGGCGAAGCGCGAGAAGCAGAAGCTGGAGCTGCTGCGCGGGCTGCTGACGTACTTCCACTACGCGAGCAAGGAAACCCGTCCCGAGGTGTTCCGAAGCGAGATCGAACGGATCAACGGCGCGGTGCGGGAAACGCAGGACAGATGGCGCACCCGCCAGCTCGACGAGCCCACCGATGTCAGCCTGCGCTGGGGCGAGGCCGAGGACGACCTGGGCAAACACCACAGTCAGCCCGCGTGACGGCAAGGAGCCAGCAACCGATGAGCGGCCCGGTCCACTACAGCCTCAAGGATTCCATCGCGGTCATCAAGATGGACGACGGCAAGGTCAACGCCTTGGGTCCGACCATGCAGCAGGCGTTGGGCGAGGCGATCGACCGGGCCGAGGCGGACAACGCCGGGGCGCTGGTGATTACCGGCAACGACCGGGTGTTCAGCGGCGGCTTCGACCTGAAGATCCTCACCTCCGGCGAGGCGCAGCCGGCGATCGACATGCTGCGCGGCGGCTTCGAGCTGTCCTATCGGCTGCTGTCGCATCCCAAGCCGGTCGTGATGGCCTGCACCGGCCACGCCATCGCGATGGGGGCGTTCCTGCTGTCGTCCGGCGATCACCGGGTGGCCGCGCACGCCTACAACATTCAGGCCAACGAGGTGGCGATCGGCATGGTCATCCCGTACGCGGCGCTGGAGATCATGAAGCTGCGGCTGACGCACTCGGCGTACCAGCAAGCCGCCGGGCTCGCCAGGACGTTCTTCGGTGAGACGGCGCTGGCCGCCGGCTTCGTCGACGAGATCGTGCTACCGGAGATGGTGGTGAGCCGGGCCGAGGAGGCCGCGCGTGAATTCGCCGGTCTGCACCAACGCGCCCACGCCGCAACGAAATTGCGTGCCCGCGCCGACGCGCTGAAGGCCATTCGGGCCGGGATCGACGGCATCGAGGCCGAGTTCGGCCTGTAGGCGGCCTGGCCAGCACGTTTTGGACCCCGGCGGCCGGGTACGCCCCCCGGCGTGACAATAGACCGGATCGCGGAGCCCTGGGGAACGCGGACACCGTACGAACCGGGTACGCGGTGGCCCGAGCGCGTCGACACTTACCTGGCCGACGGCGTCACACCCGAGTCGGTGGACCGCTGGGTGCAGTCGGCGGCCGTGTTGCATTCCAACGGAGACGGCCTGGACATCGCCGTCAAGGACGGACGGATCGTGGGGGTACGCGGCCGCGCCGTCGACCGGGTCAACCACGGCCGGCTCGACCCCAAAGACCTGTTCGGCTGGCAGGCCAATAACTCGCGAGACCGGTTGACCAGTCCGATGATTCGAGTCGGCGGCGAACTGAGGCCGTGCGATTGGGACACCGCGATGGACCACATCGTGGCTCGCAGTAGGCGACTGCTCGACAACTACGGCCCCAGTTCCATCGGCTTCTACACCTCCGGGCAGTTGTTCCTAGAGGCG
Organism: Mycobacterium sp. 852014-52450_SCH5900713; assembly: GCF_001667075.1. Lineage (GTDB taxonomy): Bacteria > Actinomycetota > Actinomycetes > Mycobacteriales > Mycobacteriaceae > Mycobacterium. The sequence continues at coordinate 78,202 of NZ_LZIL01000033.1, forward strand.
TACTACACCCAGGGGGCCATCGCGCACGGGGCGATCGGCACCAACCACGTCGACGGCAACACCCGCCTGTGCACCGCGACGGCGGCCGAGGCCCTCAAGGAATCGTTCGGCTGCGACGGACAACCGGGTTCCTACACCGACGTCGACCATGCCGACGTCATCGCGCTGTTCGGCCACAACGTCGCCGAGACGCAAACGGTGCTGTGGGCCAGGATGCTGGACCGGCTGGCCGGCGACTCGCCGCCGGCCATCGTGTGCGTCGACCCCCGGCTCACGCCGGTTGCCCGGCACGCCACCGTTCACCTCGCACCGCTGCCCGGCACCAACGTGGCGCTGATGAACGGCCTGCTGCACGAGATCATCGGCCACGGCTGGATCGACCGGGACTACATCGACACGCACACAGTCGGTTTCGGCGAGCTGCGCAGCCGGGCCGAGGAGTTCCCGCCGGAGCGGGTCGCCGAGATTTGTGGGGTGGCGGCCGAGGACATCCGGCGGGCGGCGCGGCTACTCGGCACCGCCGAGCGCTTGCTGTCCACCGTGTTGCAGGGCTTCTATCAATCACACCAGGCGACCGCGGCGGCCGTGCAGGTCAACAACATTCATTTGATGCGCGGCATGCTGGGCAAGCCCGGCTGCGGAGTGCTGCAGATGAACGGGCAGCCGACCGCCGAGAACACCCGCGAATGCGGCGCGGACGGGGACCTGGCCGGCTTCCGCAACTGGTCCAACGACTCCCACATCAAGGAGCTGGCGAAGTTGTGGAACCTGGAGCCCATCCAGATTCCGCACTACGGCCCGCCGACCCATGCCATGCAGATGTTCCGCTTCGCCGAGGAGGGGACCCTGCGGATGTTGTGGGTCACCGCCACCAATCCCGCGGTGTCCCTGCCGGAGTTGCCGCGAATCCGTGACATCTTCTCCCAGCAGCGGTTGTTCCTCATCGTCCAGGACATCTTCATGACCGAGACCGCCGCGCTGGCCGACGTGGTGTTGCCGGCCGCGGCGTGGGGGGAGAAGACCGGCGCCTTCACCAACGCGGACCGCACCGTGCACCTGTCCGAAAAGGCCGTGGAGCCACCGGGTTCCGCGCGTTCGGACCTCGACATCTTCCTGGACTATGCGCGTCGGATGGACTTCCGTGACAAGGACGGCCAACCGTTCCCGCCGTGGACCGATCCCGAGTCGGCGTTCGAGGCGTGGAAGGAATGCACCGCGGGCCGGCCGTGCGACTACACCGGCCTGAGTTATGAGAAGCTTCGTGGCGGCAGTGGCATCCAATGGCCTTGCAACGCAGAGCATCCCGACGGCACCGAACGGCTCTACGCCGACGCCGAGTTCTGGTCGGCACCGGACCACTGCGAGGCGTACGGCAAAGACCTGATCACGGGCGCCCCGTTGCAGCCGGATGAATGCCGCTCCATGAATCCCTTCGGCAAGGCCATCATCAAGGCGGCCGAATACCTTCCCCCGCACGAGCGGCCCAGCTCCGAGTATCCGTTCGTGTTGATCACCGGCCGCACCGTCTACCACTTCCACACCCGCACGAAAACGGCTCGCGTACAGCAACTTCAGGATGCGGCACCCGAGGTGTGGGTCGAGGTCTCGGAACCCGACGCCCGGCGTCTGGGCATCGGTGAGGGCGACCTTGTGGACGTGAGCACGCCGCGCGGCCGCGTCACCTGCGCCGCCCGCATCTGCGGCATCCGCGCCGGCGTTCTGTTCGTGCCCTTCCATTACGGCTATTGGGACAGCGGCAGCAAGGCCCACCAGCGGGCCGGCAACGAACTCACCCTCACCGATTGGGATCCTGTTTCCAAGCAGCCGATCTACAAGACCGCGGCAGCTCGGATCCAGAAGAGTCGAGCGGGCCAGGACGAAAGAAACGGCGCCGCGCACGCGCCCACCACAACGGCGTCCGCGCCGGTCAATGGGGCGGTGCCCGCCACGGCGGGCGGGGCGGCCGCCGCCGTGACCGAAGTCCTGGCGACCGGGGGGCGGCGATGAAGCTCAAAATGGCGATCCGCGAGCTGCACCGCTCCGAACGCAAACTGGCCCACAAGCTCAACCTGGTGGCCGCCCGGCACCACAGCGACCAGGACATCGATCACCTGGCGCAAGACCTGGCCGGCTGGTCGCGACAGCACCTGAACGAACTGGCCGAGCACGGCCGCCACTACGGTCTGCACCTGTCCGCCGAGCCCCGCACCCGCGCGATCACCGGCGCCGTTCAGTCCCGGATGAGCGGCATCCTGCGGCATCGGCCGGAGCCGGGCCTGGTGCTGCTCGCCGACTTGCGGCGGATTCACCGCCTGGCGGCGGGGGTGTCACTGGATTGGGAGTTGCTGGCCCAGGGCGCGCAGGCCGCCAAGGATTCCGAACTGCTGAGCTTGGCGTCGCGCTGCCACCCCGAGACGCTGCGCCAGATGCGCTGGGCCAACGCGATGCTGAAGGAACTTTCGCCACAGGTATTGATGAACTGAATGGCGAACGCGGTGGCCGCTGCTAGCCGCCACCGCGTTCCCTTCGCCTCCTCGCCGCCAGTCTGACATGTGCGCGACGTGCCGTCACTTCACTTCCGCGACGATTCATCGGAACCGGTCCAGATACGCCGGCCAGTCCCAGGTCGACAAAAAATCCTGCGCGGCCGCGTAGCCCCTGTCGCAGAGCTCTTCCAGGCGAGCCCTGGAAATACCGAAGTCGAGAACGCTCACGTCGGTGGACGCGATTCCGATGGTGCGACATTTGACCCACGGCAGGCTCAGCTGTGCCTGGTCATGGCCGACCAGCATGGTGGTGAAGAGGCTTTGCAGCAGCGCGGACTGCTTGAGGAAACGCAGCGGGCGCAACGCGGGGAACACCTGTTCCACGCCCTCGGCGAGCTTGGGCATCACCGTGATCCCGAATGTCGGCCAGCGCGGCGGTTTGCCGTCGGTGCGGTCCAGCGAGTCGACCGGGAAGTTCGACAGCACCCCGCCGTCGACCAGGTTGGAGGTGAGCCCCATGGTGTCGGTCAGCCTGACCGGGGGGTAGAAGAACGGGATCGCCATCGAGGCGCGGACGGCGTCGGCGACGGGCTGCTCGTCGGGATCGAGCCCGTAAAGCCGCTGATAGTCCCAGGGCAGTCGCACCAGCTGCGCCGCGGTGACATCGGCGACCGTGACCGCCACCTTGTAGCGCCGTTCGGGAGGAAGGTCGGCGTCGTGGAGCGCGAGATCACCGAACGTGACAACCCCCAGGTTCTTCAGCTCGCTGCGGATCCACTCGTGGGCGAAATCGCCGCGGTACATGGCCGTGTCTCGCACCAGCCCCCACGCGGACCCGACGAAGGGCACCGGGCCCGCGTCCCGCCAACTGCGCAGCGGCACCGACAGCGCGAGTTCCCTGACCTGACCACTGGTCAGTTGATCCCCGTTGGACGCGGCCGCCGAGATCACCGCGACCACCGATCCGGCCGAAACACCCGACACCCGATAGGCCGAGTACCCGGCATCCATGAGCGCGGCGACCGCACCGACCAGGCCGATGAACTTCACGCCCCCGCCGGAGAGAACGAGGTCTACCGGCTTCGCCTCGGCCGCCATTTCAGGTACCCGACGAAATCCACTGGTATGGAAGGAATTTGCCGTCCAGGGTCACCACCACGCGGTCGCCGGACGCGTGTGATTTCTTCTGCAGGTCGACGCTGAAGTTGATCGCGCTCATGATGCCGTCGCCGAACTGTTCGTGGATCAGCTCCTTGATGGCGCCGCCGTAAACCTGCAAAGCCTCGTAGAAGCGGTAGATCGTTGGGTCGGTCGGCACGGCGGTCGGCAGGCCGCCGCGCATGGGTGGTGCCGCCAGCACGGGCACCACCGATTCGTCCAAGTTCAGTTTCTCGGCGAGAATCCTTGCCAGTTCAGCGGGAATGGGGTGTTGGCCGAGCAGCGCCGCGGTGGTCCATACCGGCGGCCGGTCGATGGCATCGGCCAGCTGCTGCCACGTCAGGCCGAGCCTCAGGCGGGCCAGGACGATCTGCTCGGTGATCTCGTGTCTGTTCATGGCCCCAAGCATGCACGCCGGCGGCGACGGCCGCCGTGCGGATCCGGCGGTCCTCACCCCGGTTTCGTCGCGGTGACCAGGCGGGTGGAAAACCACGGGCCGCCGTAGTACATGCGCCATCCGAGGTTGCGGCGCCGCACGTTTCGCCAACCCAGTTCCCGTAGGTGCGCGGCATGCCGGCGCGTCTCCCACAGGTCCGCGATGGCCAGCCGCCCACCCGGGCGCAGCACCCGGACCGCTTCGTCGAGAGCCTTGCGCCGGCCGGCGTGTGTCGCGATGTTGTGGATGGCCAGGTTGCTGACGATTACGTCGACGCTGTCGTCGGCCAGGGGCAGGGCGGTCATGTCGGCGGTGTGCACCTCGACGCGATCGGCGACGTGCTCCAGCGCCGCGTTCGCCAAGGTGGCGTCCGGGGAGTTGTCAGTCTGGTCGGCGTGCCACAGATCGACCCCGATCGCCCGGCCCCCTGGCAACCGCTTGGCCGCGGCGAGCAGCACCGCGCCCCGCCCGCAGCCGAGGTCGAGCACCGTTTCGTCACCCCGCAGCCCGAGGTCGCCCAGCACCCGGTCCCACACGACGAACTTGCCCACCCGCGTCGCGTATGTGTAAAGCGCTGCGCCAGAAGCGATCCCGACGGCCGAGATCGCTGCCAGCGCCGCCCTCACCCGCTTGCCGCGCGCCCAGTTGATAGCGGCCCACCCGGCCAGGGCCGCGGTCTGCGCGGCGATGCCCATCGCCTGCCAGCGCGCCGAGACGGTGTGAAACGAGCCGTCGATTCCGTAGTCGCCCCGGTGGTCATCCACGATGAAGAGCTTAAGACCGCTTCCTCACCAACGACCGTGGTGGACGACCTCGTCGAACGGCCGCCGGTTCGGTGTGCGGATCGGGGTGAGCGGGCGATCGGCGGGATAGCCGACGCCGAGCAGGAAGGCCACCAGCCGGTCCTCGGGGACACCGAGGATAGCCCGCGCCTTCTCCTGGTCCCCCACCGACGAATGCCCGGTCCCGATTCCCAGGTCCGTGGCCGCGATCATCATCGCCATCGTGGCCTGCCCGACGTCGTAATTGTCGGTCACCACCCGGCGCTCGTCGGGCGGCACGGGCACCACGATGGCAATCGCCGCCGCCGCGGCGGCGATGTGCCCCGCGCCCTGCCAGACGGTCGACAGTTCCTGCAGTTGCGCCCGGTCCGTGACGATCACGAAGTCCCACGGCTGGCGGTTCTTCGCCGACGGTGCGCGCCACCCGGCCTCGGCGATGCGGTTGAGGTCGTCTTCGGAAATCGCGTCCGGTTTGTACTGCCGGACGTTGCGCCGGGCGCGGATCGCGTCCCAAGCCTCCATTTGTTCCTCCTCGTTTTCCAGCCGACTCCCGGTAAACGGGGGTAGCCTCATCGGAATTCCCCGCATACGCGCGCCGAAGTTTGATTCCGGCAATTGCGGGAAGCCAGGGGTGAACCAGCTGAGCAGCCCACTCGTGTACAGCTGAATGGCCCCGGATTCAGAAAGGCGCGTAGCTGGTATGACGGAAAACCTGACGCCGCACTTCGAGGACGTCCAGGCGCACTACGACCTGTCCGACGACTTCTTCCGGCTGTTCCTCGACCCCACCATGACCTACAGCTGCGCCTACTTCGATCGCATGCGAGATATCCCGCTCGAAGAGGCGCAGCTCCGCAAGATGGACCTGGCACTCGGCAAGCTCGGCCTGCGGCCCGGCATGACGCTGTTGGACGTGGGCTGCGGCTGGGGCGGCACCATGCGCCGCGCGATCGAGAAATACGACGTCGACGTCGTCGGCTTGACGCTGTCCGAGCACCAGGCCGCCCATGTGCAGAAGATGTTCGACGCCATGAACACCACCCACAGCAGGCGGGTGCTGCTGCAGGGCTGGGAACAGTTCGACGAGCCCGTCGACCGGATCGTCTCCATCGGCGCCTTCGAGCACTTCGGGTACGACCGGTACGACGATTTCTTCCAGACGGCCTTCCGGGTGCTGCCCGACGACGGGGTGATGCTGCTGCACACGATCACCATGTTCACCCCGGAGCAGATCCTCGAACGCGGCCTGCCGATGACCGAGGAGCAGACCAGCTTCAACAACTTCATCGCCACCGAGATCTTCCCGGGCGGCCAGTTGCCGCCGATCGAGATGGTGGAGTTCCACGCCTCGAAGATGGGCTTCAACCTGGTCCGCAGGCAGTCGCTGCAGCTGCACTACGCGCGGACGCTCGATCTGTGGGCCGCGGCGCTCGAGGCACACCACAGCGAGGCTGTCGCGATCCAGTCCGAAGAGGTGTATCAGCGATACATGAGGTATCTGACCGGTTGCGCCAAGGCTTTCCGGGACGGCTACATCGATATCAATCAGTTCACCCTGGCCAAGTAGGCGCGGGTCACGACTCGACAAGGCGCCGAAGGTTTTTCAGGCTCTCGTCCAGGGAACGACCGACCCAGAACGCCGCCACCCGATCGGCGATCAGGCCGAGCAACCCGCCCTCCGAGCTGTAGGCGAGCCGAAATGTCACCCGGGTTCGGTCCGGCCCGGCGTCGCGCAACCGGAACCGGCCCCGCTGTGTGACGCCGGTGATGTTGATCCAGGCCAGATCCCGCGCCGCATCGAACTCCACCACTTCGGCGATGCCGCCCACGGGGATCGAGCCGATCTTCCACAGCACGGTGTAGCGGGCGCCCACCCGCGCCGGGCCATCGGTCAGGGTCTCCCAGCGCTCCAGGTGCGGCAGGAACGACGGGTAGCGATCCGGGTCGCTGAGCACCTTCCACACGGTGTCGCGGTCCGCATTGACGACGATCCGCCGTTCGACGCGCATCAGCCGATCACCGGCAATCGGCGTTCGGCGGCGAGCCGGTCGACACCGGCCTGCAGGCTGGCGATCACCGCGTCGTACACCGCCTGGTCGTCGTCGTGCACCGTGATCGGCTCCTGCACCTCGATGACGATCTTGGCGGGCAACGGGATGTGCCCGAGCAGGTCGCTGACGTTGAGGCCCCACGGCAGCGCCAGCGAGATCGGCACACTCTTGAGCCGGACCACCTTGTCGAGCAGCAACAGTTTGGCCAGCCACTGCGCGCGGCCGAGGAAGAATGCCGTCTCCTGGCCGCCGACGCTGGCCACCGGAACGATCGGCACGCCGGTTTCCCGGGCGAGCCGCGCGAAGCCTTTGCGGCCACCGAAGTCGACGACGTGTCGCTGCCAGGACGGGCGGAATACCTCGTAGTCGCCGCCCGGGTACACCAGCACGGCGGCGCCGGATTCCAAAGCGAGACGGGCGTTTTCGGGGCTGGCCGCCACGGTCCCGAATTTGCGCAACCAGCGCAGCGGGGGGTAGAGGGTGACCAGGTTGTGCGCGAGCTGATAGAACGGGCGCTCCACGCCGAAGTACGAGCAGAACGCCAGGGTGAAGACGAAGGTGTCGGGCGGGACGTTGCCGCCGCTGTGGTTGCCGACCAGCAGCACCGGGCCGTGCGCCGGGATGCGGTCGAGCCTGCGAACGTCGGCCCGGAAATACAGCGACGCCACCAGCCAGGTGCCGGGCAGCTGGTCTCGGATGAAGTCCGGGTCGCGCTGATCCAGGTCCGCCTTGGGAACGCGGTCCCCGATCTGCCTACCCACCCACCCGATGGCATCCGCGACGCCGGCCATGGTTTCAGCCTGGCACAGCGGAGCCGGCCGGTGCAGGGCCTTTCGTCGCTATCGCGGCGGGCGATGGGTCACCACCGCCGGTGATCGCGGCCGTAGGCGACCTCGATGGCCGTCCCGCCTCGCGGTGTCGGTGCTGGGGTCTATCGTTGCACCGCAATGGCGCTTCATCTCCACCGTGCCGAACGCACCGATCTCCTTGCCGACGGTCTCGGCGCCCTGCTGGCAAATCCGCAGACCGACCCGTTCGCCGAAGAACTGGTGCTGGTGCCCGCACGCGGCGTGGAGCGCTGGCTCAGCCAGCGGCTCTCGCATGTGCTCGGTCGTGCCCGGGGCGGTGACGGCGTGTGCGCCGGAGTGGTATTCCGTAGCCCCGGCTCCCTGATCGCCGAACTCACCGGCACGGGGGACGAGGATCCGTGGTCACCGGACGCGATGGCCTGGCCGCTGCTGCAGGTGATCGACCGCTCGTTGGATCAGCCGTGGTGCCGCACCCTGGCAACGCATTTGGGCCACTTCGCGCCGACGGAGGCGGAGGCCGAGCTGCGCCGCGGCCGCCGCTATTCGGTGGCGCGCCGGCTCGCCGGCCTGTTCGCCTCCTACGCCAGGCAACGTCCGAGCCTGCTGGCCGATTGGCTGGCGGGCGATCCGAGTGGCATCGACCCCGACCTGGCCTGGCAACCGGAGCTCTGGCGGGCACTGGTGGCCGCCGTGCCCGCCGATCCCCCGCACATCCGCCACCAGAAGACCCTCGCCGGGTTGCGCGAAGGCCGGGCCGACCTGCCGGCGCGGCTGTCCCTGTTCGGCCATACCCGGTTGGCGTGCACCGACGTGGAGCTGCTGGACGCGTTGTCCGCCCACCACGAGTTGCACCTGTGGCTGCCGCATCCCAGCGACCAATCGTGGCGCGCGCTGGCCGGCGCCCGGGGTGCCATCCCCCGCCGCGCGGACACCGGCCATCGCACCGTGGGCCATCCGCTGCTGGCCACGCTCGGGCGGGACCTGCGTGAACTTCAGCGCGGCCTGCCCGCCGATCCGCAGACCGACGAGCATCTCCCCGCGCCGGAACGTCCCGACACGCTGCTCGGCTGGCTGCAGTCCGACATCGCCGCGAATGCCGTTCGGCCGCGAGGGCGTAACCTCGCGGACGATGACCGCTCCGTGCAGGTACACAACTGCCACGGCCCGGCACGCCAGGTCGACGTGCTGCGCGAGGTGTTGCTCGGCCTGCTGCAGGACGACCCGACGCTGGAGCCGCGCGACATCCTGGTGATGTGCCCGGACATCGAGACGTACGCGCCGCTGATCGTCGCCGATTTCGGGCTGGGCGACGTGGTGCACGGCGCGCATCCCGCGCATCGGTTGCGGGTGCGGCTCGCGGATCGCTCTCCGCTGCAGACCAATCCGCTGCTCGGCGTGGCCTCGCGGTTGCTGGCGCTGGCCGGCAGCCGGGTGACGGCCAGCGAGGTGCTCGACTTCGCCGAGGTGGCACCCGTGCGCGCCCGCTTCGATTTCACCGACGATGACCTGGAGGCCATCACCCGCTGGGTCCGGCAGGCCAACATCCGGTGGGGGTTCGACCAGGAGCATCGGCGCCCGTACCACGTCGACTTCGTGCACAACACTTGGCGTTTCGGCATCGACCGGGTGCTGGCCGGCGTCGCGATGTCCGACGACTCGCACGCCTGGCTGGACGCGACATTGCCCCTCGACGATGTCAGCAGCAACCGCGTCCAATTGGCCGGCCAGTTCGCCGAATTCGTGGAACGGCTGCAACATACGGTCGACTCGCTCACCGGCGCGCGGCCGTTGCGCGACTGGTTGGCTGCGCTGGCCGACGGTATCGAGCTGCTGACGCGCATCGACGATTCGGACCTGTGGCAAACCAGTCAGATGCACCGGGAGTTCGCCTCGACGCTGGCCGACGCCGGACCGCACGCCGGCACGATGCTGCGGCTGCCCGACATCCGGGCACTGCTCGAGGGGCGCCTCGCCGGGCGCCCGACACGGGCCAACTTCCGCAGCGGCACGCTGACGGTCTGCACCATGGTCCCGATGCGCTCGGTGCCGCACCGGGTGGTGTGCCTGGTGGGCCTCGACGACGGCGTGTTCCCACGGCTCGGCGTCGTCGACGGCGACGACGCGCTGGCCCGCGACCCGATGACCGGCGAACGTGACATCCGTTCGGAGGACCGGCAATTGCTGCTGGACGCCATCGGCGCGGCCACCGAGAAGCTGGTGATCACCTACACCGGCGCCAACGAGTACTCGGGCCAGCCGCGCCCGCCCGCGGTGCCGCTGGCCGAGCTCCTGGACACCCTGGACATGACCGCGTCGAGCGAGAAGACGGGCAAGGTTCGCGGGCGCATCGTCGTCGAGCATCCGTTGCAGCCCTTCGACGTTCGCAACGTGATCCCGGGAAAGCTGGTGCCGAAGGTTCCCTTCAGCTTCGACCCGACCGTGCTGCGGGCGGCGCGGGCCGCCGCGGGCGATCGCGGCGAAGCGCCCAAGTTCATTTCGGGACCGCTGCCGGCACCGCCGGCCGAGGACGTCATCCTCGCCGACCTCGTGAGCTTCTTCAAGGACCCGGTCAAGGGCTTCTTCCGCGCCCTGGAGTTCACGCTGCCGCGGGATGTCGATGGCGTGCAGGACGCCATGCCCGTCGACCTCGACGGCCTCGAGGAGTGGACGGTCGGCGACCGGATGCTGAGCGACATCCTGCGCGGGTGGACACCGGACGACGCCCGGCAGGCCGAATGGCGGCGGGGGACCCTGCCACCGGGACAACTGGGCTGGCGCAGGGCAACCGAGATTCGCGATCAGGCCGCCCTGCTGGCGGCCGCCGCGCAGCAGCACCGGCGGGCCGACGCCCGCGCGTACGACGTCGACATCGATCTCGGCTCCGGACGGCGGCTCACGGGCACGGTGGCGCCGGTGTACGCGGAGCGGCTGGTGTCGGTGACCTACTCCAAGCTGGACGGCAAGCATCTGCTCGAGTCGTGGATTCCCTTGCTGGCGTTGATCGCTCACGACCCCGACCGCGACTGGTCGGCGGTGTGCATCGGCCGCCTCAAGAGGGGCACCACCCCGCGTGTGGAGGGTCTCGGGCGGCCACACGAGGACGCCCTGGCGGTGCTGCGTGAGCTGGTGACGATCTACGACGCCGGGCGCCGGGAGCCGATTCCGTTGCCCATCAAGACATCCTATGCATGGGCGGCCGCCCGGCACTGCGGCGACGATCCGCTGCGCGAGGCGCAATACCGGTGGAAATCCAGCGAGCGGTATCCCGCGGAGGACTCCGCACCCGCACACGTGCGCGCGTGGGGCAAGAACGCGCGGCTGACCGAACTGATGGGGCCGCCGCGCCCGGGTGAGGAGCACGACGGCGAAGACACCCGGCTGGGCGCGTACGCCGCCCGGGTTTGGCTGCCGATGCTGCGTGCCGAAAGGAAGCCTTGAGATGAGGCCGGTGATCGAGCGGTTCGACCTGCTCGGGCCGCTGCCCGCCGATCGGTCCACCACCGTGTTGCAGGCCAGCGCGGGCACCGGCAAGACGTTCGCGCTGGCGGGCCTGGTCACCCGCTACGTCGCCGAGGGCGTGGCGACGCTGGACCAGATGTTGCTCATCACGTTCGGCCGGGCCGCCAGCCAGGAGCTGCGGGAGCGCGTGCGCGGCCAAATGGTCGAGGCGGTGGCCGCTTTCGACGACGGTGCCGGCGCCAATGAGTTGGTGGCTCATCTTCTGGAGGGCACCGACGAGCAGCGCGCGGCGCGCACGCAGCGCCTCCGCGACGCGCTGGCGCGCTTCGACGCGGCGACGATCGCCACCACGCACCAGTTCTGCCAGCTGGTGTTGAAGTCGCTGGGCGTAGCCGGCGACACCGCCGCGAACGTGACGCTACTGGAGAGCCTCGACGAGCTGATCGTGGAAATCGTCGACGACCTCTACCTCGCGCACTTCGGACAGGAGCGCGACGATCCGGCGCTGGGTTACCGCGAGGCGCTCCGGCTGGCGCGCGAGGTCGTCAGGAATCCCTCGACGCAGTTGCGGCCGCGCGACCCCGAGCCCGGCTCGCGGGCGGCCGTGTGCGTAGCCTTCGCGAAAGACGTTCTCGCGGAACTCGACACGCGCAAGCGGCGGCTGGGGGTCCTCGACTACGACGACCTGCTGAGCCGGCTCGCCGATGCGCTGGCCACCGACGACTCCCCCGCGCGGGTCCGCATGCATCACCGCTGGCCGATCGTCATGGTCGACGAGTTCCAGGACACCGACCCGGTGCAGTGGCAGGTGATCGACCGCGCGTTCAGCGGGCGCTCGACGGTGATCCTCATCGGCGATCCCAAGCAGGCCATCTACGCGTTTCGCGGCGGCGACATCGCGACGTATCTGCGGGCGGCCGAGACGGCGGGTGAGAAGAAGACGCTGGCCGTCAATTGGCGCAGCGACTCGGCCCTCATCGATCGGCTGCAGGTGGTGCTGCGCGGCGCCCAACTCGGCGACCCCGCGATCGTGGTGGACGACGTCGACGCCTACCACCGGGGTCACCGGCTCGCCGGAGCCCCGCGCAATGACCCGTTCCGGTTGCGGGTGGTGCAACGAGAAACGTTGGGCCGTCGCGGGGTTCAAAACCTGCCCATCGACGAGTTGCGGGCGCACATCGGCGCCGACCTGGCGGCCGACGTCCGCGCATTGCTGGCGAGCGGCGCCAAGTTCGACAGCGAGCCGCTGCAGGCCCGCGACATCGCCGTGATCGTGGAGAAACACAAGGACGCCGCCGCCTGCTTCAAGGCGCTCTGCGACGCGGGCGTTCCGGCGGTATACACGGGCGACTCCGACGTGTTCTCCTCGGACGCCGCCGAGGACTGGCTCTGCCTCCTGGAGGCGTTCGACCAACCGCACCGGCCCGGCATGGTGCGCGCCGCGGCGGCGACGATGTTCTTCGGCGAGACCGCGGAATCGTTGGCGGCCGGCGGTGACGCCCTGACCGACCGGGTCGCGGAAACGTTGCGGGAGTGGGCCGGTCACGCGCGCGAACGCGGCGTTGCGGCCATCTTCGAGGCCGCGCAGCTGTCGGGCGTCGGCGATCGCGTGCTGTCCGCCCACGGCGGCGAACGCCACATGACCGACCTGGCACACATCGCGCAGTTGCTGCAGGAGGTCGCGCACCGGGAGCGCTCCAGCCTGCCCGCGCTCCGCGACTGGCTGCGCAGGCGACGCGACGAACGTGGCGGCGCGCCCGAACGCAACCGGCGCCTGGACAGTGACGCGGCAGCCGTTCAGGTCATGACGGTCTTCGTGAGCAAGGGCCTGCAATACCCGATCGTGTATCTGCCGTTCGCGTTCAACCGCAATACCCAGGACCGCGATGTGGTGCTCTTCCATGACGAGGGCGTGCGCTGCCTGCACATCGGCGGGAAGGACAGTCCGGACTTCCACACCGTCGAGAGGCTGGGCCGCCAGGAGGACGCCAGCGACGACAGCCGGCTGACCTATGTCGCGCTGACCCGCGCCCAGGCGCAGGTCGTGGCGTGGTGGTCGCCGGCATTCGACGAGCCCAACGGCGGACTGTCGCGGCTCCTGCGCGGCCGCCGACCGGGAGAGGCCTTCGTACCCGACCGATGCGAACCGGCCAAGATCTCCGACGACGACGCGATGGCCCGATTGCGCGAATGGGAGGCGGCGGGCGGTCCGGTGATCGAGCGGTCGGTGGTGGGCGCGGCGCCGTCCGTGCCGCCCGAGCCGGTGCCGTCCGGCCTGGACAGCCGCCACTTTCACCGCGGCATCGACACGGGGTGGCGACGCACCTCGTACTCCGGCCTGATCCGGGTGGCGGAGACCTTCGGGTCGATCGGGGTGAGCAGCGAGCCGGAGGTCACCGAACTGGACGACGAAGCCGGTGATATTCCGTTGGCCCAGACCGTATCCGGGCCGGAAGTGCCGTCGCCGATGGCGGACCTGCCGATGGGCGCGAAGTTCGGCACGCTGGTGCACGCCGTGCTGGAGACGACCGACCCGTTGGCCACCGACCTGGCCGCCGAGTTGGAGTCGCACATCCGCGGCCACTCGGTGTGGTGGCCGGTCGACGTGCCCCCGGATGTGCTGGCGGCGGCCATGGTACCCATGCACGACACGCCGTTGGGTCCGCTGGCCGGTGATCTGACCCTGCGCCGGATCGGGCTCCGGGATCGGTTGCGCGAGTTGGACTTCGAATTCCCGCTGGTAGGCGGCGATCTACGCTCGACCTCGCCCGAGATCCGTCTGGCGGACATGGGCGCGCTACTGCGCGCGCACCTTCCGGCCGACGACGCGCTGGCGTCCTATGCCGATCGGTTGATCAGCCGCCCCCTTGGTGATCAGCCGTTGCGCGGCTATCTCACCGGCTCCGTCGACGCCGTGCTGCGCGTGCCCGACGGCGCGGCGCACCGCTATCTGGTGGTCGACTACAAAACCAACTGGCTCGGCGATCCCGACCGGCCGCTGACGTCCGCCGATTACGAGCGGCCACGGCTGGTCGAGGCGATGCTGCACTCGGACTACCCGCTGCAGGCGCTGCTGTACAGCGTTGTGCTGCACCGGTTCCTGCGGTGGCGGCTGCCCGACTACGACCCGGCCCGGCATCTGGGCGGGGTCCTCTACCTCTTCGTGCGCGGGATGTGCGGCGCGGCCACACCCGTGGCCGACGGTCACCCCGCGGGGGTGTTCAGCTGGCGGCCGCCGTCGTCGTTGGTAGCCGAATTGTCGGACCTGCTCGACGGGAGGGCGGTCGCTTGACGCTGGAGACGATCGCCGCCGAGGGCATGCTGCGCACGTACACCGAGGCCGGCGTCTTCGAGGCCGCCGATGTCCATGTGGCGCGGCGGCTTACGACGCTCGCAGGCGAGCCCGACGAGCGGGTGGCCCTGGCGGTCGCGCTGCTGGTGCGCGCGCTGCGGGGCGGGTCGGTGTGCGTGGACCTGCGGGCGGTTGCCGCGCAAGTCGGCGATGCGGACCTGCCCTGGCCCGATGCCGACGAGTGGATGGCCGCCGTGCGGTGCAGTCCGCTGCTCGGCTCTCCGCCGGTGCTGCGACTGTTCGGGGAACTGGTGTACCTGGACCGGTACTGGCTCGAGGAGGAGCAGGTGTGCGCCGACCTGCTCGCGCTCTCCGTTCCCCGGGCGAAAGGCGATGCGTCCGCCCTCGAGCGGCTCTTTCCACCCGGATATGACGAGCAACGCGCGGCCGCCGAAATCGCGGTCTCGCAAGCGGTTACCGTGCTGACGGGCGGGCCGGGCACCGGCAAGACCACCACGGTGGCGCGGCTGCTTGCCGTGCTGGCCGGGCAGGCCGAGCTTGGTGGCCGCCCGCGGCCCCGGATCGCGCTGGCCGCGCCGACCGGCAAGGCGGCGGCGCGGCTCGCCGAGGCGGTGGCCGCCGAGGTGCAGCGGCTGGACGCCGCGGACCGGGCGCGCCTGATGGGCCTGCCGGCGACGACGCTGCATCGGCTGCTGGGCTCGCGGCCGGATACGTCGGTGCGATTCAAGCACAATCGCGGCAACCGGCTGCCGCACGACGTCATCGTCGTGGACGAGACGTCGATGGTGTCGCTGACGATGATGGCCCGCCTGCTGGAGGCGGTACGGCCCGATACGCGGCTGATCCTGGTGGGCGATCCCGACCAGCTCGCCTCGGTGGAAGCCGGCGCGGTGCTGGCCGATCTGGTGGACGGGCTCGCCACCCGCGACGACGTGCGGGTCGCGGCCCTGCGCACGCCGCATCGCTTCGGCGAGTCGATCGGTGCGCTGGCCGAAGCGATCCGGGTCGGCGATGCCGACCGCGTGCTGGAGTTGCTGCGGGCCGGCGGCGACCACGTCGAGTGGGTCGACTCCGACGGGCCGACCGACCGGCTGCGCGCGGTCCTGGTTCCGCACGCGCTGAGGGTGCGGGAGGCCGCGGTGCTCGGCGCCACCGGGGCGGCGTTGGCGACGCTCGACGAGCACCGGCTGTTGTGCGCGCACCGGCACGGGCCGTACGGGGTGTCGCACTGGAACCGGCAGGTGGAGCGCTGGCTCGCCGACGAGACGGGTCAGCCCATATCGTCGCCGTGGTATGCCGGTCGGCCAGTCCTGGTGACCGCCAACGACTATGGGCTCAAGGTCTATAACGGGGATGCCGGGGTGGTCGTTGTCGGCAGCGACGGGCTTCGGGCCGTCATCGCCGGCGCCGGCGGGGCGCTGAGCTTCGCGACCAGCCGGCTCACCGACATCGAGACCATGCATGCGATGACGATCCACAAGAGCCAGGGCAGCCAGGCCGACGAGGTGACGGTGCTGATGCCGCCGGAGGATTCGCGGCTGCTGACCCGCGAATTGTTCTACACGGCCGTGACGCGGGCGAAGACCAAGGTCCGGGTGGCAGGTTCCGAGGATTCCGTGCGCGCGGCCATCGAGCGCCGCGCCGTGCGCGCGACCGGACTGGCACAGCGGCTGCGCGCCTCAAGTCAGGGCGATGTCACCTAGGGCGCGCCGCCGGATTGCGCCTTGGCCGCCATCTGCTTGAGCATGCCGTCGTGAATGATGTCGATCCGCGACCGGGCTTCCGCGCACACGTACGGGTCCCGGATCACGGTGAGCTGGTTGTCCTGCTTGGACTCTCCGCCGGTGGACCAGTTGGTCGAACCGGTGATGACGTCGACGCCGTCGATGATCACCATCTTCAGGTGCATGATCGCCGACTTCTCGCTGTGACCGATCGCGATGCTGTTGCCGGTCTTGTCGTTGAGCCACGGGGCAAGCAGAGCACGCTCGGACTTGCCCGCGGCTTGAGTGGAGTCGAGACTCATTTGCACATAGATCTTTTCGTCGTTCAGCGACGACTGCAGCACCGAATTCAGTTCGGTGTCATCGTAGCCGTACATCGCGACCACGATGCTCTTGTCGGCCGACGTCAACAAATCCTTGAGCGCCTCATGCACACGGTCGACCGGGCTGTAGAACGTTCGCGTGTTGTCGGGATAGCCGGGCGGAAACGGCGCGGCTTTGTACTGGTCGAGAGTGGTCAGCGAACTGAGCGCCATGGCGTTTCTCCTTTACAACGCGGGGGAGGTCCAGTCGGCCGGGTCGGCGCTGAGCCGTTGCGCTTCGTCGGTCAGATTCGGTAGGTAGCCCGGGTTGTCGCGACGGCGCACAAGGACGCTCGGGTGCACCAGCGCGTCGGGGCCCATCGGCCTCCGCCGGCGACCGAGGAGGTACCACAATTTGCCGTTGTCGTGGATCGGCGCGTCCGCGAAGTCTTCGGTCACCGCGCACTGCTGCCGGTAGGCCGCCGCGTCGATCGCCAGTTCGCCGACGATCCCGTCGGTGACCCACTTCAACGCGATCGTGGCAAGCCGGTGATCGGGCATGAACGTGCCGCCGACATCGGCGTGCACGCCGGCGAACCAGCGTTCCTGAAGTCCCTGCGGATGGCGCTCGACGAGGTACTCCCGGTAGGGGCGGCGACGTTCGTCGATCGAGACAGCGTGGCGAATGCGCGCCACGTTGGGCAGCGAGCGAGTGTAGGGCCAGCGCAGGTTACCCAACCTCAGGAAACCGGCCGCCTTGACGGTGTCCCACAGGCCGAGATACGCCACCGGCACCGCGTGATGCCACACCTGATTCGGGCTGTTCTGCCGAACAGTGGAAAACAACGGCTCGCCCTCGGTGCGCCAGCAGAATGCGCGGGCGAACTCGGCCCAGTGGGCATACTCGTCCTGAGTGAAATACCGATTGATGGCGTACTTTTCGACCGCATAGGGCAGCAGGTTCTCCGAGCCGGGCCGCATCAAACCCGGCCGCAGCAGCATGCCGGCCAACGCACGCGCGGTGTAGGCGCCGCGGCTGAATCCGAAGATGTAGAGCGCGTCGCCCGGGCGCCAATGCTGCATCACGTAGCGGTAGGCCTGTGCGACATTGCCTTTCAGCCCCAGGCCGAATGCCTGCTCGAACAGTAAGTCCTTGGCGCGCGACAGCGAAGAATGCGCCGATGCCGGCGCCAGGGTGCCGACGCCGGGGTCGTAGTAGGCGAGCTGGCCGGCCGGATCGTCCTTCTCCAGCATCTCGAAGAGCTTGGCGACGTTGGTGAGATTCCCGGCTCCGATTTGGTTGGCGGTGCCGTCGAGGCAGACGACGATCCGCTTGCCCCGCGGTGGTTCAGGGTGCTCGGGCATCGAGGAAGGCCTCTCACAGGTATTCAACTCCCTGATGCGTAGCACTCTACGGCGGCGGCGCACGGGCCGTGACGCCTTTCGCGGGCCGGTGCGGAAGAATCGCGGTCAGCATGGACGACAGCGACGATTCCCAACCCGCCTCCCGCCGCACTCACATCGTGCGGCTCGCCGTGTTCGTCGTGTTCCTCCTCGTGCTGTTCTACCTGGTGGCCGTCGCGCGGATCATCAACATCGAGGAGGTGCGGCGCGTGGTGTCGGCGACGGGTCCGGCGGCGCCGGTGACCTACGTCGCCGTATCGGCCGTCCTGGGCGCGTTGTTCGTGCCCGGCTCGATTCTGGCCGCGGCCAGCGGGCTGTTGTTCGGTCCTGTACTGGGTGTCTTCGTGACGCTCGGCGCGACCGTGGGTACCGCCGTGGTCGCCAGCCTCATCGGCCGCCGGGCGGGCCGGGACAGCGCGCGTTCGCTGTTGGGGCCGAAACGGACCGACCGCATGGACGCCTTGATCGAACGTCGCGGTCTGTGGGCGGTGGTCGGTCAGCGCTTCGTCCCGGGCATCTCCGACGCGCTCGCGTCCTATGCGTTCGGGGCATTCGGAGTTCCGTTGTGGCAGATGGCTATTGGCGCGTTTGTCGGGTCGGTCCCGCGAGCGTTCGCCTACACCGCGCTGGGCGCCTCGATCGGGAACCGGTCGTCGCCGCTGGCGTACGCCGCGATCGCGGTCTGGTGCGTCACCGCCGTCGTCGGCGCGTTCGCCGCACACCGCGGCTACCGGCATTGGCGCGCCGGCCGTCGCGAGGACTCCGAAGCGGACGGCCGCTAGTTTCCCGCTCGCTCGGCGGACACGAACAGGTTTCCCGGCACGGCGTCCTCTACCTCCTTGGGCGCCGCGCGGTCATAGCCGGCCATCAGCTTGTCGGACGGGGTGACGGTCACGCTCCAGCCATGGCGGCGGAACCACTCACCGACGTCCTCGCGCTCCTCGAAATACCACAGCTCGTCGGTCCTCGGCACCTCTCGAGCCGGGTCCACCCGCGCCATCAAGGCGCGGACCCGGTCCATCCGCGCACGGCGCTTCGCGCGGAACTCCGGATCGAGGAACTTCGGACCCAGCGCCTCCACGGCCACCCGGCTGCCGGGGGCGGCCAGCCCATGAACGCGGTCGAACAGCAGCTCCTGTGCGGCCGCAGGCAGGTACGGCATCAGCCCCTCGGCCGACCACACGCTGGGCGCCGAGGGGTCGAACCCGGCCTGCCGCAACGCCGCCGGCCAATCGTGGCGCAGGTCGACCGGGACGGCGATCCGGTGGCACGCGGGCTGCGCCCCGTGTTCGGCCAGCGTCGACAATTTGAAGTCCAGCACCCGGGGCTGGTCCAACTCGTAGACGCATCCGCCGTCCGGCCATTGCAGCCGCCATGCCCGCGCGTCCAGGCCCGCCGCCAGGATCACCGCCTGCCGGATGCCGGCGCGCGTGGCGGCCAGGAAGAACTCGTCGAAAAACGCGGTACGCGAGGCCATGTAGCCGACCATCGCCTGCATCTGCAGCGGCAACTCGGGTTCGGCCTCGACGAGTTCGTCCGGCAGCTGCGGCGCCGAATGCCAGTTCCACACCCCGTCGCCGGCGGCGTCGAGGAAAACCTGCGCAAAGGGATCGCGGATCAACGGATTCTCGCTGCGCGTCTCGGCCGCGCGGGCGGAGGCCACCCCCAACGCCGTCGCCCCCACGCTCTCGGTGATCTCCCAGGTGTCGTTGTCCGTTCTGGCCACGCTCACGCCCTCCAATTTCGCTAGCTCACCTACGTACACGACCCTACGCGCGCCAGGTTGGCGGGAGCTGTCGCGCAACCGGGTATCGGCGTTAAGTTGTCGGCGAGCCGGCGAGCGGGATCGATCAGCGGCGCCGAACGGATCCGAAGGATCGGCACAACATGCGAGTCGACGGGCGCGAGGTCAGCGTTTCCGGCAGCTTGCTGCAGCCGTTGACCCGGCGCACCAACGACATCCTGCGGCTGGCCGCGAGCGCGACCTTCCTCGCCGTGGTGATCACCAGTTCGCTGATCACCCGGCCGCAGTGGGACGCGCTGGAAAAGTCGATCTCGCAGATCGTCGGGGTGCTCTCCCCGCGACAGGCCGACCTGGTGTACCTCGCGTACGGCCTGGCGATCCTGGCCCTGCCCTTCATGATCTTGATCGGCCTTATCGTCGGGCGGCAATGGAAACTGCTCGGGGCGTATGCGGCGGCCGCGCTGCTGGCGGCGCTGCCGCTGTCGGCGGGCGGCAACGGGTTTTCGGCGCCGCGCTGGCACTTCGACCTCTCCGAACGCCTGCAGACCGTGTTGGGGCAGTTCCTCGACGACCCGCGCTGGATCGGGATGCTGGCGGCGGTGCTGACCGTCTCGGGGCCGTGGCTGCCCGCGCGCTGGCGGCGTTGGTGGTGGGCGCTGCTGCTGGCCTTCGTGCCGATCCACCTCGTCGTCAGCGCCATCGTGCCGGCCCGCGCCCTGTTGGGCCTGGCCGTCGGCTGGCTCGTCGGCTCGCTGGTGGTGCTCGTGGTCGGCACCCCAGCGCTTGAGGTGCCCCTGGAGGCGGCGGTGCGCGCGATGGCCAGGCGCGGGTTCGTGGTTTCGCGGCTCAGCGTGGTCCGGCCGGCCGGCCGCGGCCCGCTCGTCCTTTCGGCCGGATGCGACGAGCCCGACCGCGCAGCGGTCGTCGAGCTCTACGGCCCGCATCAGCGCAGCGGCGGCACGCTGCGCCAGCTGTGGATCAAGCTGCGCCTGCGCGACACCGAGACCGCACCCCTGGTGACCTCCATGCGCCGCGCCGTCGAGCATCGCGCCCTGATGACGATCGCCGTCGGGCAGGTGAACCTGGCCAACACCGCGACGATCGCCGTCGCCACCCTCGATCGGGGCTGGATCCTGTACTCGCACAAGCCGCCCGATGGCCTTCCGCTCGGTCGATGCGCACAGTCCACGCCGGTTCAGCAGGTGTGGCAAGCCCTGCGGATCCTCAACGACCAGCAGATCGCGCATGGCGACCTGCGAGGCAACGAAATCACCGTCGACGACGGCACCGTGCTCTTCGGCGGCTTTCACAGCGCCGAATACGGCGCCACCGAAGCTCAACTCCAATCCGATATCGCTCAGCTGCTGGTGACGACCTCGGCCCTGTATGACCCCAAAGCGGCGGTGGCCGCCGCGATCGAGGCGTTCGATCGGGACACCATCCTGCGCGCGTCGCGTCGATTGACGAAAGTCGCTGTGCCGCGGCCCATTCGCAGGTCAATCTCGGATGCGGGCGCCGTCATATCGGCCGCCCGCGCGGAGGTGAAGCGGCAGACCGGGGCCGACCAGATCAAACCCGAAACCATCACCCGATTCACCCGCGGCCAGATCATTCAGCTGGTGCTCTTCGGCGCCCTGGTCTATGTGGCGTACCCCTTCATCAGCACCGCGCCCACGTTCTTCTCCCAGCTGAGGACCGCGAACTGGTGGTGGGCGCTGCTGGGCCTGGGGGTCTCGGCGCTGACCTACGTCGGGGCGGCCGCCGCGCTGTGGGCGTCCGCCGACGAGACGGTGAACTTCTGGAGGCTGTCAATCGCGCAGGTGGCCAACACTTTTGCCGCCACCACCACCCCGGCGGGAGTGGGCGGCCTCGCGCTGAGCACACGGTACCTGCAAAAGGGCGGCGGGCTGTCCGCCATGCGGGCCACCACGGCGGTGGCCCTGCAGCAATCCGTGCAGGTGATCATGCACCTCGTGTTGCTGATCCTGTTCAGCACCGTCGCCGGCGCGTCGATGAACCTGTCGCACTTCGTCCCCACCGCCACGGTCCTCTACCTGATCGCGGGCCTGGCGCTCGGGATTGTCGGCACCTTTCTGTTCGTCCCCACCCTGCGACGCTGGCTGGCCACCGACGTGCGCCCCAAACTCAAAGAGGTGACAACCGACCTCGTCGAGGTCGCCCGGGAACCGAAGCGACTGGCGCTGATCGTAGCCGGCTGCGCGGGAACGACTCTGGGTGCTGCGCTGGCCCTGTGGACCAGCGTCGAAGCATTCGGCGGCGGCGCTTCGTTCGTCACCTGCACCGTGGTCACCATGGTCGGCGGAACGCTGGCGTCCGCCGCGCCGACGCCCGGCGGGGTCGGGGCCGTCGAAGCCGCGCTGATCGGTGGCCTGGCCGCCTTCGGGGTGCCGGCGGCCATCGGTGTGCCGTCCGTTCTGCTGTATCGGGTGCTCACCTGTTGGCTGCCCGTGTTCGCCGGCTGGCCGGTGATGCGGTGGTTGACCAAGAACGAGATGATCTAAAGCGCGCCCCGGATCACTCGGTTCCAGGCTGCACGACCACGAGAATGGTTGAGGTGCGCGCGCTTTGGCCGACCGTGGAGGTCAAGTACACCAGGTAGTACTCCGGGGTCACCGACCGTTCGACCTTGATGGGTACGTCGATGCTCGCCGATCCGTCCGGGGAGAACTGTCCCGTCGCTGGCGTCACGCTGATACCGACGTCCGAGGCGGTGCCGGTGACGGTGTAGCCGCCGGCATCAGCGATCATGCGTTGGGCGTCGATTTTCACGGTGCCCGTCGTGCCCGGCTCGATCGTGACGATGGGGCTTGGGACGTTGACGGTTACCGCCGAACTGCCCGCACCGAAGGACGGCGGCGCGGACGATTCGCTTGTGCCCCAAGTCCTGTCCGGATAGGCGACGAGCGAGAAGCTCAGGTCCCCGCCGGTGCGGATGAATGACTCGGGCAACCAGGTGTGATCGGTGGGCCGGCCGCCGACACGCAGGCCGCTGATGTATTTGAGGTGACGCGGCCCGGAAGCGCCCGGCGCGGAGATCCGAATGGCTCTGCCGCCGGGGAGCGCGAGCACGGCACGGTCGAAGATCGGTGCGGCCACGGTGAGGATCGACGTTCCCGGCGTGCTCGGGTAGAGGCCCAGGGCCGCCCAGACGTACCAGCTGGCCAGCGCGCCCAGATCGTCGTTGCCCGGCTCCCCGTCGGCCGTCGGTCCGAACAGCCCACGCACCCGGTCGACCGTGCGCTGCGCCTTCCACGGTTGACCGACGTAGTTGTACAGCCACGGCACCCCGAAGCCGGGTTCGTTGCCGGCCCACAGGTAGGGCTCGTTGGGGCCGACGTTCAGCTTCTTGGTGAAGCCGTCGAGCCGCCCGGCCACCGCCTCGCGGCCGCCGAGCGCGGTCACCAGGCCGGCCACGTTGTGCGGCACCCACCAGACGTACTGCGTGGCGTTGCCCTCGTCGAACCCGATCTGGCCGAAATCCTTCGGGGACACCACGAACGCCGGGCCGGCGCGGAAGAAGGTGGTCCAGTTGCGGGGTGAGATGTACCCGGTGGTCGGGTTGAACAGGTTCTGCCAGTATTGCGACCGGCCTTGGAATTCGGCGGCGGTCGCCGCGTCTGGAAGCGAATCGGCGAACCGCGAGATGGTGAAGTCGTCGACCGACCACTCGAGCGTGATCGACGCGGCGGCGACCCAGCCATCGGTGCGGAACTCGAAGGAGAACGGCGCGTAACCGAATTGCAGATACGTGTCGATCCCCGGCCTTTCGACGTAACCGTTAAGCCCGACACCGCCTTTCGTCGCCGCGTTCACCATGTAGCGCAGCGCGGTCTTGGTGTCGAAGTCCTCGGCACCGAAGGCGTGCAAGTTCGCGATGAGCGGTACCACGCTGTCCCCGCTCATCTCCGCGGTCGCGGCGTTGGCCAGCGCCCACCGTGGCAGCGCTCCGCTCTGTTCGGCGTCGTTCACCAGCGATTGGGCCATGTCGCTTGCCCGGTCCGGAAACAGCAGCGCCTGCAAGGCCGCCAAACATCGGTAGGTGTCCCAGTCGGAGAAGTTGGCGTACTGCGTGTGGCCCGCGGCCACGGTGTGCACGGCGCCGTCGAATCCGATGTAGCGTCCGTCCGCGTCGTTGAAGGTGTTGGGGTGCAGCAACGATCGATAGAGCGCGGTGTAAAACGTCTCGAGGTCGTCGGCGTTACGGCCGGCGACCGAGATCCGCGACAGCGTGGCGTTCCACATCCTCCACGCAGCGCCGCGCACGTCGTCGAAGCTCGCCCCATCCTCGGCCGCCAGGTTGGCCCGCGCTCCGTCGATACCGACGTAGGAGATCGCGGTCCGCACCTCGAGCACGGCTCCCGCCGGGAATTCCACGTAGCCGCCGCTGTACGGCGAATTCGCGCTGCGGGTACCGGGATACACCGCATTGCCATCCCACGCTCCGTACGAAACGAATGGCTGGCTGAACTTCATCGCGAAATAGACCGTGTACGTGTTGTTCTTGCCGCAGA
Source organism: Mycobacterium sp. 852014-52450_SCH5900713 (assembly GCF_001667075.1). Taxonomy (GTDB): domain Bacteria; phylum Actinomycetota; class Actinomycetes; order Mycobacteriales; family Mycobacteriaceae; genus Mycobacterium. The sequence goes on from NZ_LZIL01000033.1 coordinate 102,402, forward strand.
ATCCGCCGCTGGTCGCCCAGCCGGTGATCGTGGTGTTGTCCTCACCGATCTGGATGGTCGCGCGGGAGTTGCCCGCCAGCGACGCCCCGGAGCGCACGTGCAGCAGGGCGGGGCGGCCGTTGCGCGGGTAGCTGAATCGGCCGACACCCGTGTGCGTGGTGGCGGTGAGTTCCGCCTTCACCCGGGTGCCCGGGAACCGCACCGTGTAGTAGCCCGGCACTCCCCTTTCGGTGTCGTCGTGCGCGATCCGTTCCCAGGCCTTCCATGGTTGCGAGCCAATTGCATTGGTGGTCGGCAACATCGAGATGTCACCGAATGCGGCGCAACCCACCGAGGCGTGCGTCATGCTGAACCCGCTTGCGCGCGGGTTGTCGTAGTTGTAGCCGGCGTAGTTGCCGACGGTGTCGGGCGAGTACTGCACCATCCCGAACGGCACGGCGGCGCCCGGGAAGTTGTTGATCTCCCCCACCGTCTGGCCGCCCGTCCCGGTGCCGATCAATGTGGCGACGTGGTCGGCCGGGTTGGCGACGAATGCGGGCTCACCGTCATAAGCAATGGGCGGCGGCGCCGCGGCGATGAACGCCATGAAGACGACCGACGCCGCCAGCAGCGCGACGAGGGCCCTTCGTGACCGCATACCTGTCTCTTACTGGACAACGCGGTTCTGGGTGAGTGTTTTCCAGACGAATTGGATAACGATTTACGGGCCGGTCGCGCTAGCGCCAAAAAGAGCAAAAGATACCGGCGAAGTTGCAGGCCATTTCGGCTACTGTCATTTCGGCGTGGCCGGCGCTGGTACCGGCCCCATTTTCGGGAGATTGGATTATGAAACATTTGACGCTAGCAACCATTTCCGTAGCGCTGAGTTTGGCGCTCGTCGGTTGCGGCAACGACCACAAATCCGGCAGTCAATCGTCGACTTCGACGTCCACATCCACCTCAACGTCCACGACGTCGGCTGCAACCAGCTCCGCCCCGGCCGCGAAAGCGAAATACACCATCGCCGACTACGTCAAGGACAACCACATCACCGAGACGCCCGTTCACCACGGCGATCCCGGCCCGAACGTCGACCTGCCGGTGCCCGCCGGCTGGCAGCTCAACCAGAACGCCGGCACGTCGTACGGCGGCATCGTCTTCACCCAGCCCACCAACCCCGCCGATCCGCCCACCATCTCCGCGTTGTACTCCAGGCTCTCCGGCGACGTCGACCCGGCGAAGCTCATCCAGTACGCCCCGGGCGAGGTGCAGAACCTGCCCGGTTACCAGGGCAGCGGCGACGGGACCGCGTCCACGCTCGGCGGTTTCCAGGCGTGGCAGCTCAAAGGCACGTACCAGAAGGACGGCAGCGCCCGCGTCATCGCCCAGAAGACGGTGGTGATCCCCAGCCAGGGCGCGGTCTACGTGCTCCAGCTCAACGCCGAGGGCCCACAGGCCGATGAAGGCCCGTTGATGGACGCCGCCAACGTCATCGACGACCAGACCACCATCACCCCCTGAGCGAGGGAAGTGGTGGCGCCGCGGGGGCCCCGGAGGCGGGGCCGCCCCCCCCCGGAAGGCCCCCGCACCCCCAGGGGGGTAAGGGGGGGGCGCGCCGGAGGC
>NZ_LZIL01000034.1 GCF_001667075.1 Mycobacterium sp. 852014-52450_SCH5900713
GTTCGCGGTCGTATAACCCCTTGACCGGCCGTCAAAACGGCGGTGGTTCGTCGTCTGGGGGTGCGGGGCCGGTTTGGGTGGCTTGGGTGGTTAAGCGGGTTTGGCGGTTGTGGTGGCGTTCGGTGGCGATGCGCTGGGCCCGGTTGTGGGCGCGGGTGCGGGTGCGCAGCGGCATCATCGCGGTGCGCTCGCCGCAGCGCTGGGGGCCGGCCGCAGGGGCCGGGAGGTCGCCGGTGGGCGCGCACAGGCTGGGGAACAGCAGCGCGCTGCCCGGGGTGGTGACGTAGGTGTGCCCGTCGGGTAGACGCCAGAGGAGGGTGCCATCGGGCAACTGTTCATCGCGCCAGCCCCAGAACGTTTTCAGCAAATGATGCTGGCGGCACAAACATTTCAGGTTCGACGGATGCGTCGGGCCGCCATCGGCGTACGGGATCGTGTGGTCGATATCGCAGTCCACGGCCGGGCGATCACACCCGGGCGCCCGACACGTCAAATCCCGACACCGCACGAAATCGGCCAGCCTGGCCGAGGGCGTGTAGCGCGGTTCGGCTTCGGTCGGGACACTCACCGGCACCAGCGTCGCCGAACCGGCCAACTCGGCCACCACCTCGGCGGGCACCAGCCCCTCCACGCCGGGCACCACCCCGGGGGCCGCGCCGCCCCCGGCGACCGTGGCCGCCTCGGCCACCACATGAATCACCACCGCGCTCGCGGCCGGTGTCCCCGCGGCGCACTCCGACCCCACACACTGACACCCCAACCGATCCGCACCGGCGGCCAGCGCACCCAGCGCATCGGCCCGGCGCTGCCGTGGGGTGCGCGGATCGGCCCCACACACGCTGGCCGCCAACTCATCCAGGCGCCGATCCAGCACCTGCCCGTCGGCGCCGAACACGCTGCCGCTCAGCCACGCCATCCCCGACTCGTTGGCCTGCACATCGACAAACCGATCATCGATGGCCTTTTTGGCCCGGCGCACCGCATCGGCATCCACCACGGCCACAATGCGGTCCACCGCCGCAGCCAGTCCCGCGCGGGTCAGCGACGGGCGCCGTGAGATCAACACCGCCAGCCGCGCATCCACCCGCGCCATCACCTCGGCGTCGGTGATCAAATCGGTGCGAAACACGATCGTCTGAAACGCCCGATAGTCGATACCCCCGGCCTGAAACACCTTGCCCACCTGCGGCAGCCGCTCACGCATCGCCATCGCATACCGCAGATAGCTATGGGCCAACCCCACACTGCAGCCCAACGCCGCACCCACCTGAGCGGCCACCGCATCCCACGCATCAGCCGCCCACTCGGCCCGCTCCCCCGAATCACGGCACCGCAACACCAACAAATCCCCCACCGCCACCAACCGTGTGGCGGCCGCCCGCGCCTCCGCACGCCCCGCCCCGCGCACCCGCGCCAGCAACACCGCCGACTCCGGGGTAGACCGCGACGCCAACGCATACTCGAACATACATTCGATGCTATGCCGGGGGTCCGACAACTTCGGGACGGACGCGAGGCGCCCCGGAGGCAGCCGTCCACCTGGACGGTTTGCGCCGACCCAAACCGGGTACGCACCCCATGCGCTTCGGTCACGACGCGCCGTCGAGACCACCTCGGTTGAAACACACAGCTGGGCGCTTACCAGTTCTCTGGGCAGTCATCGCGAGTCTTCATCGCGCGATGACTGCCTGAGCGTGTTTCGTTTCAGAAGTGAGGTGACGCATGGGCAGGACGGCCCCAGAAGTTTTGTGCGCGCGGCTCCCATGGCCGAAATTCCGACAGTGCTTGCCTCGCAATGCCTCCCGTATGTCCGTGTCGTTCAGTGCGCGGCACCGATCGGCCTGCGCGGGCGAATCAACGAGCTAGGAAGGAAACCCAAATGTTGTTGTTAGGCAACGCAGGACGGCGCGGGGGCGAGGCCCAACAGCTCGCCGAGCGGGCACTGTACGACGTCGCGCACGGTCGCTTCGAGCGCTCGCTGTCCGGGCTGACGGCCATCGCTGCCCTCGTCACGACGGCGGAAATCTATTTCGAGCACTACAAGGCCAGCTTCGGTAACAAGTGGATGTGGAGCCCGATCGTGGTGACACCGCCGGTGGTGGTCGCCGGCATTGGCGGGGTGTTCTCGCGACGCTGGGCCAAGCTCTGGCTGCCGATCACCGCGGGCATCTACACCGCCAACGGCCTGATGGGCGAATACCTGCATGCCCGCGGCGTCGCGCGCAAGCCGGGCGGGTGGAAGAACGCGTCCTACAACGTGCCTATGGGTCCGCCGATCGCGGCGCCCGGGTTGATGTGCATGGTCGGTGGGATGGGGCTGCTGGCCTCGATCCTGCGACGCGAGCGGTTCCGGGGCTGAGCGCGATGGCCGACACCTCGCGCCCCGACCACCTGCCCAACCTGCGCGCGGATCGCAAACCGCCGCACCCGTCCTGGCTGCCCAAGCAACGCCGTGGTGTCACCCCCCAAATGATCGGCCGCTACCCGGATTACGACGTGCTGGAGACGACCGACACCTGGGACGAAGCCACCAGGAAGGTGGTGCTGGCCCGGCTGGAACCGCCCGGCCCGCTGCGGTTCTTCACCGCGGAGGAGGAACCGTGCCTGCGCGCGTTCTGCGACACGGTGCTGGCTCAGGACCGCGAGCCGCGAGTGCCCGTGCCCGAGTCCGTCGATTCCAAGCTCGCCGACGGCCGACTCGACGGCTACCAGTACGCCGACATGCCCGACGACCGCGACACGTGGCGCCTGGTGCTGCTCGGCCTCGACGAGACCGCGTCCAGCCGGTATGGGAAGGCATCGTTCGCCGACGCCGACCCCGACACCCGAGAGGCGATCATCGACCAGTTCTCGCAGGGAGCCTTGGAGGGCGGGACCTGGGAGCGCCTCAACGTCAAACGGGCGTGGTCGGTGTGCATGCGAATGACCTTGTCCGGGTTCTACTCCCACCCGTGGGCGTGGAACGAGATCGGGTTCGGCGGCCCCGCCTACCCGCGCGGGTTCATGCGCCTCGGCGGTGCCACCGGTCCCGCCGCCGCCCGCGAGCCGTTCGAGACCCCGGGCGCCACCGACGAGGACCCGGTCCGCGTAGTCCAACAGGGAGAGTTGTGATGGGCGATCGACTCCGCGGGCTCCTCAGGGGGGCGATCGGACCCAAGGACAACGAATCCCGGTTCCTGCTCGACGTACATTCGCGCGACCTGCCCGGCGAAAAGACCATGCAACGCTACGGCGACGACGACGAGGTCGACCTGGTGGTCGTCGGCGCGGGCGCCGGCGGATCCGTGCTCGCGCAACGGCTGGCCCGGGCCGGCTGGCGGGTGGTGATCCTCGAGGCGGGCCCGTTCTGGCACCCCGACGAGGACTGGGTCTCCGACGAGGCGGGTTCACACTCCCTGTACTGGACGCAGAAGCGCATCATCGGCGGCGACGACCCGATCGAGCTGGGCAAGAACAACTCCGGTCGAGGGGTCGGCGGGTCGATGGTGCACTACGCCGGCTACACCCCGCGGTTCCATCCCAGCGACTTCGACACCTACACCCTCGACGGGGTCGGGGCGGACTGGCCGATCGGCTACGAAGACATCCGCCACCACTACGAGCGGATCGAGCTCGAGTTGCCGGTGGCCGGGCAGAACTGGCCCTGGGGCTACCCGCATCGGTATTCCTTTTCCCCGCACCCGATTTCGGGTGCCGCGGCGAAACTCTGGCGGGGGGCGATGCAGCTCGGCATCGAGATGCGGGTCGGGCCCGTCGGCATCGTCAACGGCACCTTCGGTAACCGCCCGCACTGCATCTACCGCGGCTACTGCCTGCAGGGCTGCAAGGTCAACGCCAAGGCCAGCCCGTACGTGACGCACCTGCCCGACGCTCTGGCCCACGCCGTGGAGATCCGAGCCAACTGCATGGCCGTCCGCGTCGAGCTCGACGAGGCCGGCTCCGCGCGCGGGGTGGTCTACTACGACGAGGCCGGCGGCAGCGAGCGGCTGCAGCGGGCCAAGGTCGTCGCGATCGCCGGGTATTCCATCGAAACGCCGCGCCTACTGCTGAACTCGGCCAGCGAACGCTTTCCGAACGGGCTGGGCAACAACGACGACCAGGTCGGTCGTTACGTGATGGTGCAGGGCGCCACGCAGTCCGCCGGCCGGTGGTCGGAAGAGGTCCGGATGTACAAAGCCCCGCCACCGGAGGTGACCTCGGAGCAGTTCTACGAGACCGACTCCTCGCGCGGGTTCGCCCGCGGCTTCTCCATCCAAACGGTTTCGCCGCTTCCCATCGGCTGGGCCGAACACGTGCTCGCCGACGGGCATTGGGGCCGGGCGTTGCGCGAATACATGCGCGACTACAACCACTGGGCGACCATCGGCGTGCTCAACGAGCTGCTGCCGTGTCCTGACAATCGGGTCACCCTCGCCCAGGAGACGGACGCGTACGGCATCCCGGTGGCCCGGTTCGACTACACGCTGTGCGACAACGACAAGGCCAACATGGCCTACTCCACCAAAGTGATCGGCGACATCCTGCACGCCGCCGGCGCCCAGGACGTGCTCACCATCGAGCGCTTCGCCCACCTGATCGGCGGCGCCCGGATGGGGACCCGCCCGGACAACTCGGTGGTCGACTCCGATCACCGGGTGTGGGGCGTGCCGAACCTGTTTCTGGCCGACGGCTCGGTGTGCCCGACGCAGGGCTCGGCGAACCCGGCGTTGACGATCATGGCGCTCGCCTCGCGGCTCGCCGAACGGATGGCGACCGGAAAGATCGACAGCACCGCCCCGGCGAGGCGGCCATCGGAGGCGGGGGTCCGTGGCTGACCGCACGATCGACATCGAGGCGACCTTCTCGCCGCGGGTGTTGCGCGAATACGCCCTGCTCGCCGATGGTGAGCGGGGTGCCCTGATCGGACCGCAGGGCGACGTCGCGTGGATGTGTGCGCCGCGCTGGGATTCCGACGGCGTGTTCTCGAATCTCATCGGGGGCGGCGGCGTCTACGCGATCACACCGACCGACGTGCGGCACGTGTGGGGCGGCTATTACGAGCCGGGCAGCATGATCTGGCGCAATCGCTGGATCACCCGCGACGGCATCGTGGAATGCCGTGAGGCGCTGGCCTTCCCGGGCGATCCCGACCGGGTGGTGCTGCTGCGTCGTCTCATCGGCTGCCGCGGGACCGCGCGGGTGCGAGTGGTGCTGGCGCCGAGTGCGGAGTTCGGCCGGCACGGACCCGGCGACATGACCGTCGACGGCGGGGCATGGAGCGGAAAGTCGGGACGGCTGCGCTGGCGCTGGCTGGGCGGCTGCGACGTGCGATCGGTGAAGGCGGCCCGCGGCCGCGGCGAACTGCTCACTTGCGAGATCACCGTCGACGAGGGCGATCAGCACGATTTCGTGCTGGAGCTCTCCGAGCGCACTCTCCCCGACCAACCACCCGACGCCGACATTGCTTGGGACGCAACGGAAGCCGCCTGGCGTCGCAGCATTCCCGAGCTGAACTGCACCATCGCGCCCCGCGACGGGCGTCACTCCTACGCGGTGCTGCGCGGGCTGACCAGTAGCGGGGGGGGCATGGTGGCCGCCGCCACGATGAGTCTGCCCGAGCGCGCGCACACCAACCAGAACTACGACTACCGGTACGCGTGGATCCGGGATCAGGTCTACGCCGGCATCGCCGCGGCGACCGTCGGGGCGACCGAGTTGCTCGACCGCGCGGTCGAATTCGTCGGGGCCCGGTTGCTCGAACACGGCCCCGACCTCAAGCCGGCCTACACCGTCACGGGTGACAGTGTGCCCGGCGAGGAGACGCTCGACCTGCCCGGCTACCCCGGGGGTGCCGACAAGGTGGGCAACTGGGTCAACCAGCAGTTCCAGCTCGATGTCTTCGGCGAGGCGCTGCAGCTGCTGGCCTGGGCGGGCAACGCCGACCGGCTCGACGCCGAGGGCTGGCGCGCCGCGCAGACCGCCATCGGCGCGATCGAAAAGCGCTGGCGCGACGCGGATGCGGGCATCTGGGAGATCGATGAAGAGCACTGGACGCAGTCGCGCCTGGCGTGCGTGGCCGGGCTACGCGCCATCGCGAAGGTTTCCGGCGGCGGCCACGAGGTGGCGGCCTGCGCCTCGCTGGCCGACGCGATCCTGGCCGACACCGCGGCCAGCAGCCTGCACCCGCACGGCGGCTACTGGCAACGCAGCCCGCGGCTGCCCGGGGTCGACGCGTCGCTGCTGCTGCCACCCGTGCGCGGCGCCGTGCCCGCCGACGACCCACGCACCCGGGCCACGCTGGACGCCGTCCGCACGCAGCTCAGCCACGACGGGTTCGTGTACCGGTTCCGGCACGACGAGCGCGACCTCGGCGACGCCGAGGGCGCCTTCCTGCTCTGCGGATTCATGATGGCGCTCGCCGAACATCAACTGGGACATGCCCATTGCGCGATGCGCTGGTTCGAACGCAATCGCGCCGCCTGCGGGCCCCCCGGCCTGTTCTGCGAGGAATACGACGTCCGGCAGCGCCAGCTCCGCGGCAACCTCCCCCAGGCGTTCGCGCACGCGCTGATGCTGGAATGCACGGCCACCCTCGCCGACGACGCCGTCCACCATGACTGATTCGACGCAGAAGGAGATTTTGGCGATGACACAGACAGTCGTAGTCACCGGGGCCAGCGCCGGCATCGGCCGGGCCACCGCCCAACTGTTCGGGCAGCGCGGGGCGAACGTCGCCCTGCTCGCCCGTGGGTCCGCCGGGCTGGACGGCGCGGCTCGCGACGTCGAATCCGGTGGGGGCAAGGCGCTGACCATTCCCACCGACGTCGCCGACCACGCGGCCGTCGCCGCCGCCGCCGACGAGACCGAGGCGACCTTCGGCCCGATCGACGTCTGGGTGAACGTCGCGTTCACCTCCGTGTTCGCGCCGTTCAGCGAGATCAGTGCCGAGGAGTTCAAACGCGTGACCGAGGTGTCCTACCTCGGATACGTGCACGGCACCATGGCGGCGCTGGCGAAGATGCGCCCGCGCGACCGCGGCACCATCGTGCAGGTCGGCTCCGCGCTCAGCCAGCGATCCATCCCGCTGCAATCGGCCTACTGCGGCGCCAAGCACGCCATCAACGGTTTCACCGAGTCGGTGCGCTGCGAACTGCTGCACGAGCACTCCAAGGTGCGCATCACGGTGGCCCAGATGCCCGCGGTCAACACCCCGCAGTTCTCCTGGGTGCTGTCGCGGCTGCCGCGCCATCCCCAACCCGTCCCGCCGATCTATCAGCCGGAGGTCGCCGCTCGCGGCGTCGTGTATGCCGCCGATCATCCGGAGCGCAAACAATATTGGGTCGGCGACAGCACCATGGTGACGCTGCTGGCGCAGAAGTTCGTCGCACCGCTGCTGGACCGCTACCTGGGCCGCACCGGTTATGACTCGCAGCAGACCGAGCAGCACGTCGGCCCTGGCCGCCCGCACAACTTGTGGCACCCGCTGGACGAGGAACCCGGCAGCGACCACGGCGCCCACGGCGGGTTCGACGACAAGTCCCACGCGCTGAGCCCGCAGCTGTGGGCGTCGCAGCACCCGGTCGTCAGCGGTACGAGCGCGCTCGGCGCGGCCGGACTGGGCGCGTGGCTCGCCGCACGCCGGTGGACGCGATGAGTCTCGACGCACGCATCGACGAGGTCACCGCACGGGTCTACGAAATCCCCACCGACGCACCGGAAGCCGACGGCACCCTGTCCTGGTCGTCGACCACCCTGGTGCTGGCCGAGGTTGCGGCGGGCGGCCGGCGCGGGATCGGCTACACGTACGCCGACGGCGCGTGCGGCACCCTGATCAACGGGCCGCTCGCCGGCACGATCACCGGACACAGTGCGCTCGACATCGCCGGTCGGTGGCAGGCGACGGTCCGGGCGATGCGCAACAACGGCCGGCCGGGCTTGGTGTCGTGCGCAATCTCGGCGGTCGACACCGCGCTGTGGGACCTCAAGGGCAAACTCCTGGGCCTGCCGGTATGCCGACTGCTCGGCATGGCGCACGACCGGGTGCCGATCTACGGCAGCGGCGGCTTCACCACCTATGACGAGCGCGCCACCCGCGCCCAACTCGAACGCTGGGTGGACGAGTGGAAGATCCCGCGCGTCAAGATCAAGATCGGCGAGTCGTGGGGCTCCGACGAGCGCCGCGACCTTGACCGAATCGCGCTCTCGCGCAAGGTGATCGGCCCGGACGTCGAACTGTATGTGGACGCCAACGGCGCCTATCGCCGCAAGCAGGCCATCCGGATGGCCCACGCGATGGCCGACCACGACGTCACATGGTTCGAGGAACCCGTCTCCTCCGACGACCTGGCCGGGCTGCGGGAGGTGCGCGATCAGGTCGCCCCGGACGTCACCGCCGGCGAGTACGGCTACGACCTGGCGTACTTCAACCGGATGCTCGCCGCGGACGCGGTCGACTGCCTGCAAATCGACGTCACCCGCTGCGGCGGCATCACCGACTGGCTGCGGGCCGCCGCCGTGGCCGCCGCCTACAACGTCGACGTGTCCGGTCACTGCGCCCCCAACCTGCACGCCCACGTGGCCAGCGCGATCCCGAATTTGCGGCACCTGGAGTACTTCCACGATCACCACCGCATCGAACACATGCTGTTCGACGGCGCCCTGCCACCCGACGGTGGGGCGTTGCGGCCGGACCAACAACGGCCCGGGCTGGGCCTCGAGTTCAAGCCCGCTGACGCCGAGCCCTATCGAAAAGCCTGATCCATGAATGGACCCGCCGGAAAGTGGGCATTGATATACGGAGGACATAGTTACGGATCTGAAGGGCAATGCGCGATGACCGTTGACTTTGAAGACGAGGCCGTACGGAGGCGCAATCGGGGGCCCGCCCATGATGGTTCGGCCGACTCGGCGTGTGAGGCGTTCATGTCCGATGCCGTCGACGAACACGACCTCAACGCGGTCGACCTGGTCCTGGGCCTCGGCGAGCCGCAGAGCGTCGGCCGGTTTCGATTCTTCCTGGACGGGCACCGCTGGGAGTGGTCGGACGCCGTCGCCCGGATGCATGGGTACAAGCCGGGACGGGTGCAACCGACCACCGAACTGCTGCTCAAGCACAAGCACCCCGAGGAACGCGAGCGGGTCGCCGCCGTCCTGGAACGCGTGCGGCAGGGCAGGCCGTTCAGCAGTCGCCACCGCATCATCGACACCGGCGGGCGCACGCACTGTGTCGTCGTTGCGGGCGACCGGATGCTCGACGACCACGGCACCCCGATCGGGACGTCCGGCTTCTACATCGACGTCACCGACTCGCTGCAGACCGACATCAACAACGTGCTGTCGGCGGTGGCCGACGCCCGCGCCCGCATCGAGCAGGCGAAGGGCGTGCTCATGGCCGCCTATGGCATCTCCGCGGAGCGGGCGTTCGACATCCTGGTCTGGCGATCCCAGGAGACCAACCTGAAACTGCGCGACCTCGCCAGCCGCTTCCTGGACGCGGTGGCCAGCAAGGCGTCGGCGGAGACCCAGAGCGAAGTCGACCGGGCGCTGCTGACCCTCGAATAGCCGCAGTAGGGTCGGGCCGGTGGCACACCTATTGGGCGCCGAGGCCATCCACCTCGAATACCCGACCCAGTTGGTATTCGGATCGGTCACGCTGGGCGTGAACGACGGCGCGCGCATCGGCATCGTCGGACGCAACGGGGACGGCAAATCCAGCTTGCTGCGGTTGCTGACCGGCCAGTTGCAGCCCGACTCCGGCCGCGTCACCCGCCGCAGCGGATTGCGGGTCGGCGCGCTGAGCCAGGCGGACACCCTGGAACCGCACCACACGGTGGGCTGGACGCTGGTCGGCGATGTGGCCGAACACCACTGGGCCGGTGACGCGCGGGTGCGCGACGTGGTCAGCGGCCTGGTCTCCGACATCGGCTGGGACGCCGCGATATCGACGCTGAGCGGCGGCCAGCGCAGGCGCGTCCAGCTGGCCAGGTTGCTGGTCGGCGAGTGGGACGTCATCGCGCTCGACGAACCCACCAACCACCTCGACATCGAGGGCATCGCCTGGCTCGCGGAACATCTGCGGCAGCGCTGGGCGCGCAATACCGGCGGGCTGCTGCTGGTGACGCACGACCGCTGGTTCCTCGACGAGGTCGCCACCACGACGTGGGAGGTGCACGACGGCATCGTGGAGCCGTTCGAGGGCGGTTACGCGGCCTACGTGCTGCAGCGCGTCGAGCGCGACCGGATGGCCGCCGCCACCGAAGCCAAGCGGCAGAACCTGATGCGCAAGGAGCTGGCCTGGCTGCGTCGCGGCGCGCCGGCCCGCACGTCGAAGCCCAAGTTCCGCATCGAGGCCGCCAACCAGCTGATCGCCGACGTGCCGCCGCTGCGGAACAACGTCGAACTGGCCAAGCTGGCGACCGCCCGGCTCGGCAAGGACGTCATCGACCTGCTCGACGTGTCGGTCGCGTTTGATGGCCACCCGGTGCTGCGCGACGTCGAGTGGCGGATCGCCCCCGGCGAACGCACCGGGATTGTCGGCGCCAACGGCGCCGGGAAATCGACGCTGCTCGGACTGATCGCCGGGAGCATCAAGCCGGACACCGGGCGCGTCAAGCGCGGCAAGACCGTCCAGCTCGCCGTGCTCGACCAGCAGGGTGACGCCCTGGCCGGGCTCGACGACGACCGCATCGCCGATGTGCTGGGCCGGCTGCCCGGCGGATACCAGGTCGAGGGCCGTGAGGTGACGCCCGCTCAACTGCTGGAGCGGCTCGGCTTCGGTAAGGGCCAGCTCTCGGCTCGGATCGGCGAACTCTCGGGCGGGCAGCGGCGCCGGTTGCAGCTGATGCTCACTCTGCTGTCCGAGCCCAACGTGTTGCTCCTCGACGAGCCGACCAACGACGTCGACACCGACATGCTCACCGCCATGGAAGACCTGCTCGACTCCTGGCCGGGCACGCTGATCGTCGTCTCCCACGACCGCTACCTGCTCGAGCGGATCACCGACCAGCAGTACGCCGTTCTCGACGGCCGGTTGCGGCACCTGCCCGGCGGCATCGACGAGTACCTGCGGCTGGCCGCCCACCGGACCGCCCCGCTGGCGGCCGAGCCGCCGCCCGCCGCACCGGAACAGACCATGTCGGGAGCCGAGCGGCGGGCGGCCGAGAAGGAGCTGGCCGGCGTCGACCGCCAACTGGCGCGGCTGGCCGACCGGATCGCGGACAAACACCACGAGCTGGCCGAGCACGACCAGTCGGACCACATCGGCATCGCGCGGCTCACCCGGGAGTTGCGGGCGCTGGAAGACGAGGTGGCGGCGACGGAGAGCCGCTGGCTGAATCTGTCCGAGGCGCTGGAGTGAGTTGCTAGATCCGACCGGGTCGCACCGCGCCGGCATGCCCGCCAGACGCGTATCGCTTTGCGTCAGAGAGTCCGGTGACGGTTCTCCCCGCCGTTAGATATGACGAGCCGTCCAAGGCTTGCAGCCGCGGCGAATGATCCACCGAGATAGGCCTTGGCCATATCCCGAATCGAGACGTCGGCGCGACCCGGGAGCGAGGTCAGCCAGGCGACCGCGTCATCGCGCTCGTCGCCGTCATACACCCGCACCGGGCACGGCATAAACCCGCCGATGCCGCGAGCCGGTGCGCGAATCCAATCGACGTCGCTCAGGACAGCGCAGCCATCGAGCAGCCGCACGTAACGCGACCCAAGTCGAGCGTCCGCCCATAGCGCACCGGGCGTGATGGACTCGAAGTCCGGACCGAATTGGTAGAGCAGCCGCATCCGATGTCCCGCTGCCCGCGCCCGATCGATCAGCGGCGCAAAGACCCGCTCGTAGTCGTCCGTTGTCACTCGCCCGGCCGCCTCCAGGGCTTGAACGCCAGCGGGCATGTCCGAAAGTTCTTTCAGCACAATGGCCCCTCTCAGGCATCGACGGTGAGATCAACGCGCCGTACCGGTTGCCGGAGCTGCCTCCTTAGCCCCTTAGCTAGATGACACGCTAATCTTTCTTAGTGCAACTATTGCATAGTGCAATATTAGCCCTTTCTCGGCAAACGGGAAAGGTGCGCGCATGAGAGCTGGCATCGCGCGCGCGATCACCGGGGGCCCGATCCAGTGGCGCGCCTGATTCGCACCTGGTAGCCGAACGACTCAACTCAGGTGCCGGGGCCGGCTTGAGCGCTCCGGGGGCTGAGCTTGGAGGCGTCTACTCAGCGCCAGCGCAGGAGCACGAAGTCGGAGCTGAATCCCGGGCCCATCGCGAGCATCAGCCCGGGGCTGCCGCCGGGCGGCGGCTTGGCGATGGTGTCACGCAGGATATGCAGCACCGAGGCCGACGACAGGTTTGCGATCTCGCCCAGCGAGCGCCAGGTCAGCTCGAGGGCGTCGGGCGCCAACCCGAGGCTGTTGCCGATCGCGTTGATGACCTTCGGACCGCCGGGGTGCGCCACCCAAGCGCCGACGTCTTCCGTCGTCAGCCCGTGCGCGCCCAGAAACCGGCCAACGTCGCCGGCCAGGTTGCGGTCGATGAGGGTCGTCAGCTCGGGTGACATCGCCAGGTGCAACCCGGTCGAGCTGATGTTCCAGGCCATGATGTGCAGCGATTCGGGATAGAGGCGACTGCGGGAGTCGACAATGTCGGGCCCGTTGGGGCTCAGCCCGTCGGCGCGACGGTCGCCGACGGCGACCACCGCGGCGGCCCCATCGCCGAACATGGCGGTCCCCACCAGGCCCGAGACGGTCGGCTTGACCGCGGGGAAGGTGAGCGAGCACAGCTCGACCGACACCAGGACCGCGACGCCGTCCGGCGCGCCACGCAGGTAGTCGTGCAGTTGGCCCACCCCCGCCGCGCCGGCCGCGCAGCCCAGCCCGAACAGCGGCACCCGGCGCACATCCGGGCGCAGCCCGAGCCGTCCGGCGATCCGCGCGTCGAGCGACGGCACGGCAACGCCGGTGACCGTGGTGGTGGCGATCATGTCGATGTCCTGCGGCCGCAGGCCCGCCTCGTCCAGCGCGCCCAGCAACGCCTCGCAGCCGAGTTCGACGGCGTGTTCGATGAAGACCTCGTTGGCCTCGCCGAAATCGGTCAGTGACGGGTACCGCTCCAGCGGCAGGACCAAGTGGCGGCTGTTGACCTTGGCCGCGGCGTGCAACCGCCTAACGACGTCCTCGTGCTCCTTCAATGCGGGGAATTCGACGATTTGGTCGGTGATTTCGGCCTGACTGTAACGATGCGGCGGCAACGCTCCGAACACGCCCGCGATGACGCTCATGCCCAACCCTCTTGCTTTCGTCCCAGCTCAAAAGGGACTGTCATCAATTCCCGAAGTCTAAGCCGTTCTGAGTAGCCCGGCAAAGATTCCGCGTATTCGACATGTGTTGTATTGCTTGTGGATTCCGTCATTCGGCGTCCTCGTCGTCGCCGGAGTGCAGCGCCATCGCGATCAGCGCGTCGGGGCTCAACGAGTCGATCATGTCGATGACCGGTTCGGCGACAACGCTTTCCGGTTCCCCGGCGAGCAGCAGAAGCTTGTCGAGCAATCCGGTTCTGCGAAGCTCGGCGAGCGGGATGCCGCGCAGCTTTGACCACACCTTCTCCTCGTCCGGTTCATCGTCATCGCCGCGGAACAACTGTCGCCGCAGATGATCGGCCAGCGCAGCGGGGGTGGGATAGTCGAAGATCAGGGTCCGTGACAGCGCCAGCCCGGTGGCCGTCGTCAGCCGGTTACGCAGTTCGACGCCGGTCAGCGAGTCGAACCCGAGGTCGGCGAAGGCACGATGGCGGTCGATGGCGCGGCCGTCCGGATGCCCCGACACGGCGGCCGTGTGCTCGCAGACCAGTTCGGCAAGCCGGCTGTGCTGCTCCGCGGGGCCCAGGGCGTGCAATTGTTCGGCCAGGCCCGGCGACCGGGTTGCCTTGGCGGGCAACGCATTATGCTCCCCACCGAGCCAGAATCGTTGGCGGGCAAAGCCATACGTCGGCAGGTCGACCCGGCGCGCGTGCGAGCCGACGAACACGGCCGGCCAGCTCACGCCCACTCCGGCGGCGAAGAGCCGGCCGGCCGCGTTGAGCAACGATTCGATCTCGGGGGCGTCCTTGGGCACGGTGACCACCGAGAGCGGCCGCTCGGTGGTCAGCGACTGGTCGACCGCCGCGCTCAACCCGCCGCCCGGACCCACCTCGACGAACGCCGTCACTCCCAGGGCCTCGGCGGTGCGCACGCCGTCGAGGAAACGCACCGGCCGGCGCACGTGCTCGACCCAGTACCGCGCCGACCCGTAGCCGGATCCGGCCGGCTCGCCGGAGACGTTGGACACCAAGCGGATTCGTGGCTGTCGCGGCTGGATGTCGGCCACCCGATGCGCGAATTCCTCGAGCATCGGCTCCATCAACGCCGAATGAAACGCGTGCGAGACCGCCAGCCGGTGCGTCCGCCGTCCGCTGCCCGCCAGCCGGTCGGCCACGGCGCCCACCGCGGCCCGCTCACCGGACAGGACCACCGAATTGGGGCCGTTGACCGCCGCGATGCTCACGCCGTCGTTCAGCAGCGGCGCGACCTCGGCCTCGCCGGCGCTCACCGCCACCATCGCCCCGCCGACCGGCAGTGCCGCCATCAATTCGCCGCGGACCGCCACGATGCGCGCCGCGTCATCCAGCGACAACACGTCCGCCACGCACGCCGCGGCGATCTCCCCCACCGAATGACCCAGCACCACATCGGGTGTCACGCCCCAGGACCGCCACAAGGCGGCCAGGGCGACCTCGAGCACGAACAACGCGGGCTGCGCGAACTCCGTGCCCTGCAACAGCTCGGCGTCGGCTCCCCACATCACGTCGCGCACCGGCGACGGCAGGTGGGCGTCCATCGCCGCTGCGGCCTCGTCGAAAGCCCGGGCGAAGGCCGGAAACCGTTGATGGAGTTGGCGGCCCATTCCCGGCCATTGCGAGCCTTGGCCGGGGAACACGAAGGCCGTCTGGCCCGTCGGTCCGGCCCTGCCCACCGCCACACCGGGGGCCGGTCCCCCGGCCGCCAGCCCGGCCAGGCCGCGCGCAAGCGCGTCGCGATCGTGGCCCACCAACACCGCCCGATGCTCGAACACCGAACGCGTCGTCGCCAACGACCAGCCCACGTCCGCCGCCGTCACCCCCGAGTGGACCACCCGCTCCGCCAGCCGGCTCGCCTGGTTGGCCAGGGCCTGCTCCGAGCGGGCCGACAGCACCCACGCAACTGACCCGTCACGCACCTCATCGGGCGGATCCGGTTGCGCGGGAGCCTGTTCCACGATGACGTGCGCGTTGGTGCCGCCCATGCCGAACGACGACACCCCGGCGCGGCGCGGACGGGCCGCCGCCGGCCAGCGCAGCGCGTCGACGTTGACCCGCAGGTGTTCGAGGTCGGGATTCGCTTCGGCGTAGTTGAGGCTCGGCGGCAGCACCGAATGCCGCACGGCCAGCACGGTCTTGAGCAGGCCAGCGATTCCCGCGGCGCCCCCGACGTGGCCGATGTTGGTCTTGACCGACCCCACCTGCACCGGATGCTCGCGCGCACCGAACACCTCACCCAGTGCCCGGGCCTCGACCGCGTCGCCGACCTTGGTGCCGGTGCCGTGGGCCTCGACGTAGTCGATGTCGGCGCTGCCCAGACCGGCGGCGGCAAGCGCCCGCCGGATCACGTCGGCCTCACCGGAAACAGAGGGCACCGTCTGGCCGGCGGCGCTGTGCCCGGAGTTGGTCACCGCGCTGCCACGGATGACCGCGTGAATGCGGTCGCCGTCCCGCAGGGCGTTCGGCAGCGGCTTCAGCAGCACCAGTCCCCCGCCCTCGCCGCGGACGTAGCCGTCCGCGCGGCGATCGAACGCGTAGGTGTGTCCCGACGTCGACAGTGCGCCGAATTCTCGTTCCAGCATTGCCGTTTCGTTGGCCAGGTTGAGATGAACCCCGCCGGCTATCGCCAGCGCCGACTCGCCCGCGCGCAGGCTTTCGCAGGCCAGGTGCACGGCGACCAACGAGGACGACTGACCGGAGTCGACGGTCATGCTGGCCCCCTGCAACCCGAAGGCATACGAGACCCGGTTGGCGATCATCCCGCGGCTGATGCCGGCGAACGAGTGGTGGTCGAGGTTGTCGGCGATATCGCGCAGGGTGAGGACGGCGTAATCGTCGGCCATCGCCCCGAAGTACACCGAAATCGCGGTTCCGCGCACCGTTTCGGGCACCACGAACGCGTCCTCGAAGGCTTCCCACGTCAGTTCGAGCGCCAATCGTTGCCGGGGGTCCATCGCGGACGCCTCGCGCGGCGAGAGGTTGAAGAAGTCGGCGTCGAACTCCGCGACGTCCCCGGGCAGTTGCGTCGCCTCGCGGCCCTCGCGGATGAGATCCCAGAACTCACGCGGGCTTGCCGCGCCGGGGAATCGGCAGGCGAGTCCGATGACCGCGACGTCCGTCATGCTAGGGGCCCATCTCTTCGTCGAGGATGGCGAATAGCTGGCTTTCGGTGGCGGTGGCGATGTCGTCGTCGAACGGGTCGTCGGGGTGCTGCAGGTAGGGGACTTCCGCCGGGCCGGTGAGGGTGTTCAGCAGGCTCTCCAGCCGGCTGGCGAGCTGCGCCTTGTCGCCGGGGCTCCAGTCGGACCGGCCGAGCAGTGTCTGCAATTCGCGGGCCACGTCGTTGAAACGGGCCATGCGGTCGGGCGGCTCGCCGCTTGCCCCGGTGGTCAGCTGGCCGTCGAGGTGCTCGGCCAGGGCCGCCGGGGTGGGGTAATCGAAGATGAGCGTGGGCGAAAGGGTAAGTCCGGTCGCGATTTTGAGCCGGTTGCGCAGCTCCACCGCGGTCAGCGAGTCGAAGCCGAGGTCTTGAAAGGCCTGCTCGCCGCTGACGTCCGCGGTGCTGTGGCCCAACACCGTGGCGGCGTTGGCGCAGACGAGCTCCACCAGCTCGCGCCGCCGCTGGTCGGGGGCCAGGCCTTCGAGCCGCGCCCGCAGGCCCGTCAGCGACACCATGTCGGTGGGGTCGAGGACCCGCCGCGCCCGCCGGGTGGCCAGCTGGCTCAACAGCGGCGGCAGCGCGGCGCCGGCGTGCGCCAGCGCGGCGGTATCGAGGCGGGTGGCCACGACGACGGGCGGCTCGGCCAGCAGCGCGGCGTCGAGCAGGTCGAGCGCCTGGCGCGTGGACAGCGGGACCAGCCCGGCGCGGCTCATCCGCGCCTTGTCGCGGTCGCCGAGGTTGCGGGTCATGGCCGACTCCTGTTCCCACATCCCCCAGGCGATCGACAGGCCGGGCAGCCGGTGGGCGTGGCGGTACGCCGCCAGGGCGTCGAGGAAGCTGTTGGCGGCCGCGTAGTTGCCCTGACCCGGGGCGCCCACGATCCCCGCCATCGACGAAAACATCACGAACGCCGACAGATCCAACTCCCGGGTCAGCTCGTGCAGGTGCCACGCCCCGTCGACCTTGGACCGCAGCACCGTGTCGATGCGCTGCGGCGTCAGCGACGCGATCACCGCGTCGTCGAGCACCCCGGCGGCATGGAACACGCCGCGCAGCGGGAAACGCGCCGGTATCTGTGCCAGCAGGCGCGCCACGGCGTCGCGGTCGCCGACATCGCAGCCGATCACCGACACCTCGGCCCCCGCCTCGCGCAGCTCGGCGACCAGCCCGGACAGCCCTTCGGTTCGCTCACCGCCGCGGCTGACCAACATGACGTGCGGCACGCGATAGCGTTCGACCAGGTGACGGGCCACCGCCGAGCCGGCCATGCCGGTCCCTCCGGTGATCAATGCGGTGCCGCCGGCCAGCCCGTCGGGGCCGTCGGGCATCGTGAGCACGACCTTGCCGATGTGGCGGGCCTGGCTGACGAACCGATAGGCGTCGGCGGCGCAACGCACATCGAAGGCCTTGACGGGCAATGGCTTCAGAGCCCCGGCCGCGAACAACCGCAGCAATTCCGCGGACATCTCCGCGATGCGGTCCGGGCCCGCCTCCATCAGATCGAACGCGCGGTAGGTTTGCGCGATCGCGCCCGAGTCGCGCAGGTCGGTCTTGCCCATCTCGATGAAGCGCCCGCCGCGACTCAACAACCGCAACGAGGCGTCGGTGAACTCACCGGCCAGCGAGTTGAGCACGACGTCCATACCGGCGCCGCCCGTTGCGGCGGAGAACTTTTCCTCGAAGTCCAGCGTTCGCGAGTCCGCGATGTGGTCGTCGTCAAAGCCCATGGCGCGCAGGGTGTCCCACTTGCCGCGGCTGGCCGTCGCGAAGACCTCCGCGCCCCAATGCCGGGCCAGCTGCACCGCCGCCATGCCCACCCCGCCCGTGGCGGCGTGCACCAGTACCCGCTCGCCCGCCCGCAGGCCGCCGAGGTCCGACAGCCCGTAAAACGCCGTCAGGAACACCACCGGCACGCCGGCCGCCTCGGCGAACGACCAGCCCGGCGGCACCCGGGTCACCAGCCGCCGATCGACGGCCGCCTCCGACCCCGTCAGACCCAGGATGCCCATCACCGCGTCACCGACGGCCAAATCGGTGACACCGGGGCCGATCTCGGTCACCAGTCCGGCGCCCTCGGCGCCCAGCTGCGCGAGACCCGGATACATGCCCAGGGCCACCAGCACGTCGCGGAAGTTCACCCCGGCCGCGGCCACCGCCACCCGCACCTGGCCGGCGGCCAGTTGCGCCGGCGGCCCGGATACCACCGCCAGGTCCTCCAGCGTCCCGGCGTCACCGGCGGCAAGCCGCCAGACCGACGGCGCTTCGGGCAACCGCAACACCGGGTGCGCCTTGATCGGCTTCAGCCGGGCACCGTAGGCGACGCCCTCCCGCACGATCAATTGCGTTTCACCGCAGCCGATTACGGATCCCAGTTCGACGGACCCATCGGAGTCGACCAGCACCGCCCGGCCGGGATGCTCGGCCTGCGCCGACCGCACCAGCCCCCACACCGCCGCACCGGCCAGGTCCGACACGTCCTCACCGGGCAGCGCGACCGCCCCGCGGGTCAGCACCACCAACGGTCCGGACCCGTCGCCCCGGGACTGCAACACGCCCAACGCCTCATGCGTGGCGGCGTGGACCGAGCCGACCACGCCCGGGCCGTTCGCGGGCGGCTGCCAAACCTCGGGGGCCGCGTCGCTGCCGTTGTCCGACAACGGAACCGGTGACCACACCGCCTCCAGCAGTTCGCCGCCACCGGCGCGCGCCGCGGCGGCCGCCGACAGCTGCGCGGCCGAGACAGGACGCGTCACCAGCTCGCGGACCGACAGCACGGGCAAACCCGACGAGTCGGCCACCTCGACCGACACGGCGCCCTTGCCCACCGGCGCCAGCCGCACCCGGACCCGCGACGCCCCGGCCGCGTGCAGACACACCCCTTGCCAGGAGAACGGCAGGACGGTCTCGGCCCGCTCGTCGGCGACCCCCAATGCGTGCAGGGCCGCGTCCAGCACCACCGGATGAATCCCGAAGCCGCCCACCGTCACACCGGCGTGCTGCGGGGCCTCGACCTCGGCGTAGGTCTCTTCGCCGCGGCGCCACACCTTCCGCAGGCCGCGGAAGGCCGGGCCGTACCCGTAGCCGCGCGCCGCCAAATCGTCGTAGGCGCCGGACACGTCGACGGCCGTGGCACCGACCGGCGGCCACACCGACAGATCGGCGTCCGGCTTGGGCGAGGCTTGGCTCAACACACCCTGGGCATGCAGCGTCCACTCCGGGCCGGCCTGCGAGTACACCGCGGCCGCCCGGGATCCGACCTCGCCGGCGGTGTCCACCACCACCTGCACGCGCACCGAGCCGCTGCTCGGCAGCGGCAACGGGGCCGACAGCGTCAGCTCCTCGATCACCGGGCAGCCGACCTCGTCGCCGGCCCGCAGCATCAGCTCCACGAACCCCGCGCCCGGGAACAACACCGTCCCGGTCACGGCGTGATCGGCCAGCCACGGCTGAGCCGCCGTCGACAGCCGGCCCGTGAGCACCACGCCGCCCGAATCGGGCCGCTCGACCACCGCCCCCAACAGCGCATGCTCGGCGGCGACCAAACCCAGGCTCGCGGTATCCCGGGCGCCCACCGAATCGGCGGACAGCCAAAACCTGCGCCGCTGAAAGGCGTACGTCGGCAAACCGACCCGGTGCGCGTCCAGGCCATCGAACACCGCGGTCCAGTCCACGTCGGCGCCGGAGGCGAACAGCCGCCCGGCCGCCAGCAGCAGCGACGCGACTTCGGGGCGGTCCTTGGCCATCGACACCGCCGAAACGGCCGGCTCGGCCGCCAGGCACTGTTCCACCGCGGCCGTCAACGCCGCGCCAGGCCCCACCTCCACAAACGCACCGGCGCCCAGCGATTCGGCCGACCGCACCCCGTCGACGAACCGCACCGCCCGGCGCACATGCTCGACCCAGTAGTCGGCGGACCCGTATCCGGGTCCGGCCAATTGCCCGGTCACGTTGGAAATCAAGTCGATTCGCGGCGCACCGGGCGACACCCCGGCCAGCAACGCGGAGAACTCCTCGATCATGGGCTCGATCAGCGGCGAGTGGAACGCGTGCGAGACCGCCAGTCGCCGCACCCGCCTCCCGCAGTCGGCCAGCCGATCGGCCGCGGCCGTCACGGCGGCCCGCTCGCCCGACAGCACGACCGCGTCGGGACCGTTGACCGCCGCGACGCTCACGTTGTCGTTCAGCAACGGTGCGACCTCGGCCTCGGTGGCCGTCACCGCCACCATGACCCCGCCCGCCGGCAGCGCCGCCATCAACCGTCCGCGGGCCGCAACCACCCGCGCGGCGTCTGCCAGCGACAGCACCCCGGCCACGCAGGCCGCGGCGATCTCCCCCACCGAATGGCCGATCACCACATCGGGGGTCACCCCCCAGGACTGCCACAGTGCCGCCAGGGCGACCTCGAGCACGAACAACGCCGGCTGGGCAAATTCCGTGCTCTCCAACAACTCCGGGTCGGTGCCCCACATCACGTCGCGCAGCGGCAGCCGCGCATGGGCATCCACCGCAGCCACGGCCTCGTCGAAGGCCTCGGCGAACACCGGCAAGCGCCGATACAGTTCCCGTCCCATCCCGAGCCGCTGCGACCCCTGACCGGGAAACACGAACGCGCGCTTGCCGACCGGGCGGCTGCGCCCGATCACCACGCCGGGGCCCGGTTCCCCGGACGCCACCCCGGCCAGCCCGGCCGTCAGGGTGTCGCGATCGCTGCCCACCAGCACCGCGCGGTGCTCCAGGGCCGCCCGCGTGGTGGCCAGCGACCAGCCCACGTCCACGGCACGCAGGTCCGGCTCGGCCTCGACGTGGGCCAGCAACCGCCCCGCCTGGGCGGCCAACGCGTCGGCCGACCGGGCCGACACCAGCCACGGGATCACCGCATCCTGGCGATCGCCATGCGGCGCAACATGTTCCGGCTCCGCCGGCGGCTGCTCGACGATCACGTGGGCATTGGTCCCGCTGATCCCGAACGACGACACCCCCGCGCGGCGATGCCCGTCCCGCGCCGGCCACGGCTGGGGTTCGGTCAACACCGACACCGCACCCGCCGACCAATCCACGTGCGGCGACGGCACATCCACGTGCAGCGTCTGGGGCATCACCCCGTGCCGCATCGCCTGCACCATCTTGATCACCCCGGCCACTCCGGCCGCGGCCGACGTGTGACCGATGTTGGATTTGATCGATCCCAGCCATAGCGGCCGGTCCGCGGGCCGGTCCTGCCCATAGGTCGCCAGCAGGGCCTGGGCCTCGATGGGGTCGCCCAAAACCGTTCCCGTGCCGTGGCCTTCGACCACGTCGACGTCCGCCGCGGTCAACCCGGCGTTGGCCAGTGCGGCGCGGATCACCCGCTGCTGCGACGGCCCGTTGGGCGCGGTCAGTCCGTTCGAGGCGCCGTCCTGGTTCACCGCCGAACCGCGCAGCACCGCGACCACCGGATGGCCCAGCCGCCGCGCGTCGGCCAGCCGCTCGAGCACCAGGACCCCCGCGCCCTCCGACCACGACGTCCCGTCCGCGGCGCCGGCGTACACCTTGCACCGGCCGTCCGGGGCCAGTGCCCGCTGCCGGCTGAACTCGACGAACGCGGCGGGCGTCGCCATCACCGTCACACCACCGGCCAGCGCCAGGTCGCACTCCCCGGAACGCAACGACTGCGCCGCCAAATGCATGGCCACCAACGACGACGAACACGCCGTATCCACCGACACCGCGGGGCCTTCCAGGCCCAACACGTAGGACACCCGGCCCGAGGCGACGCTCAGGGTGGAGCCGGTCAGTCCGTAACCCTCCAGCTCGCCCTTCACCTCGCCGCCGTAGCCGGCGTGGATGACACCGGCGAACACTCCAGTCGCCGAGCCGCGCAGCCCCAGCGGGTCAATACCGGCCCGCTCCAACGCTTCCCACGAGATCTCCAGCATCAGCCGCTGCTGGGGATCCATCGCCAGGGCCTCGCTGGGCCCGACCCCGAAGAATCCGGCATCGAAGTCCGCCGCGTCGCGCAGGAAGCTGCCTTGGCGGGTGTACATCTTGCCGGCCGCGTCCGGGTCCGGGTCGTACAGTCCCTCGACATCCCACCCGCGGTCCGCCGGGAAGTCCGACACCGCGTCGCGCCCCTCGTTCACCATTTCCCACATTGCCTCCGGCGAATCGACCCCACCCGCGTAGCGGCACGCCATGCCCACCACCGCGATCGGTTCGGACAGCCGGCCTTCCAGCTCCGAGACGCGTCGCCGCGCCCGCCTGAGATCCGCCGTCAGGCGCTTCAGGTAATCGACGTGCTGCGTGGTATCCGGCATCGTGGTCTCAGTTGCCGAGTTCTTCGTCGAGGATGGCAAAGAGTTCGCTTTCGGTGGCGGCATCGAGGTCGGCGTCGAGGCCCTCGGGGGCGGGGTGGTCGGCGGGCCCCAGGGCCGCGAGGAGGCTGTGCAGGCGGGCACGCAGCGCCGATTTGTCGCCTGCGGCCCAGTCGGGCTGGCTGAGTAGCGCCTGCAATTCCCGGGTGATGTCGGTGAAGCGGGCCATCAGGTCCGGCTGGTCGCTCGCCCCCGCGCCGGCCAGCTGGGTGCCCAGGTGCGCGGCCAGCGCCGCCGGCGTCGGGTAGTCGAAGATCAGCGTGGGCGAAAGCGTCAGTCCGGTGGCCGTTTTCAGCCGGTTGCGCAGTTCGACGGCGGTGAGCGAATCGAAGCCCAGGTCACCGAATGCGCGCCCGGGGTTGATGTCGGCGGGGTTGGGCAAGCCCAGCACGGTCGCCGCGTTGCCGCAGACGAGGTCGATCAGCTCGCGCTGGCGCGCGTCGGGGGTCAGGCCGTGCAGGCGCGCGGTGAGACCCGTCATCAGGGCGGTCGCATCGGCGTCGTCGATGACGCGCCGGGTGGTGCGGGCGGCCAGCTCGCTCAGCAGCGGGGGCAGCGCGGCGGCGTTGTCGGACAAGGCAACCCGATCCACCCGGGCGGCCATCAGCACCGGCGCGTCGACCAGCATGGCGGCGTCGAACGACTCCAGCGCCTGCTCGGTGGACAGTGGTGCGATGCCGAGCCTGCTCATCCGGGCCTTGTCGCGCTCGCCGAGGTGTGCCGTCATCGCCGAGGCCTGCTCCCACAGGCCCCACGCCAGCGACAGGCCCGAAAGCCCGTGCGATCGCCGATACGCGACCAGCCCGTCGAGGAAACTGTTGGCCGCCGCGTAATTGGCCTGGCCCGGGGTGCCGACGATGCCGGCCATCGACGAAAACACCACGAACGCTGACAGATCCAGCTCCCGAGTCAGCTCGTGCAGGTGCCAGGCCCCGTCCACCTTCGCCCGCAGCACCGCGTCCACCCGGTCCGGGGTCAGTGACAAGACCAGCCCGTCGTCGAGGATGCCGGCAGCGTGCACCACACCGCGCAGCGGATACTGCGCCGGTATCTGCGCCAGCATCGCCGCGACCGCGTCGCGGTCGGAGACGTCGCACGCCACCACCGACACCCGGGCGCCGGCCTCCTGCAGGCCATCCACCAGCTCTGCCACCCCGGCGGCCTCAGCGCCGGCGCGGCTGGCCAGGACTACATGGGCGACGCGATAGCGGTGGACGAGGTGATGGGCGAGAGCCGAGCCGGCCATCCCGGTGCCACCGGTGATCACGACGCTGCCCCCGGCCAGCCCGCCACACCCGCTCAGCACCGCGCCGGGCCCCGACGGAATGGTCAGCGCGACCTTGCCGACGTGGCGGGCCTGGCTGACGAACCGATACGCCGCCGAGGCGCATCGCACATCAAAGGTCTTGAGCGGCAACGGCGTCAAGGCGCCATCCCGCAGCAGCCCGACGATCTGCGTCAGCATCGCCGCGGTGCGGTCGGCGCCGGCCTCCAACAAGTCGAAGGCGCAATACCGCGCGCCCCGATATCGCTCGGCGATGACGTCCGGATCGCGGACGTCGGTCTTGCCCATCTCGATGAACCGCCCACCGGGGGCCAGCAGCCGCAGCGACGCGTCGGTGAACTCACCGGCCAGGGAGTTGAGCACCACGTCGACCCCGGCGCCGCCGGTGGCCGACGAAAACTTCTCCTCGAAATCCAGCGTCCGCGAATCGCCGATGTGGTCCTCGTCGAATCCCATCGCGCGCAGGGTGTCCCACTTGCCGCGGCTCGCGGTGGCGAAGACTTCGGCGCCCCAGTGCCGCGCCAGCTGGACCGCGGCCATGCCCACGCCCCCGGTGGCGGCGTGCACGAGCACCCGCTCGCCGGCGCGCAGCCCGGCCAATACCGACAACCCGTAGAGCGCGGTGAGGAACACCACCGGCACTCCCGCGGCCGTGACCAGCGACCAGCCCTCGGGTACCCGCGTGACCAACCGCTGATCCACCACCGCCTCGGAACCGACCACCCTCAGCAGCCCCATCACCGCATCGCCGACCGTCAGCCCCGTCACGCCGGGGCCGACCTCGACGACCACGCCTGCGCCCTCGGCCCCCAACCGTCCGCCGCCGGGATACATGCCCAAGGCCACCAACACATCCCGGAAGTTCACCCCGACCGCGGCCACCGCCACGCGGACCTGCCCGGCCTCCAGTTCCACCCGTGGGCACGGGCTGACCACCAGGTCCTCCAGCGTGCCCCCGCCGCCGGCGTCGAGGCGCCAGCCGCCCGACGGCAGCCGAAGCACCGCTCCCCGCCGCGCCGGCCGCATCCGGGCGGCGTAGGCCACACCCGCGCGGATCGCCAATTGCGGTTCGCCGCAGCCGATCACCGCGCGGGTGTCCAACGATCCGTCGGAGTCGATGAGCACCACCCGGCCCGGATGCTCGGCCTGGGCCGACCGCACCAGCCCCCACACCGCCGCACCGGCCAGGTCCGCGACGTCCTCACCGGCGAGCGCGACCGCCCCGTGGGTCTGCACCGCCAGCGTCCCGGACCCCTCGTCCCGCAACCACGATTGCAGCTCGCCCAACGCCTCGGTGGTGGCCGCGTGCACCGACCGCACCATATCGCCGCCGTGGGTGCCCGACTCCCACAGCGTGGCGTCGTGATCGATGTCGTTGCCGGTCAACGCTATCGGTGACCACGCCACCTCGAACAACCCCTCGGCGGGCGCGGTCGCGAGCGACAGCTGCTCGGCCGAGACGGGGCGCATCGCCAACGAGCGCACCGACAACACCGGCCGCCCGGCGCCGTCGGCCAATTCCACCGACACCGCTCCGGCGCCGGTGGGCGCCAGCCGGACCCGCGCCCGCGATGCGCCCGACGCGTGCAACGACACCCCTTGCCAGGAGAACGGCAACACGGTCTGGCCCTGCCCGGCGGCGACACCGAGCGCGTGCAGCGCGGAGTCCAACAACACCGGGTGGATGCCGAAGCCACCGTCTTGCGCGCCTGCGTCGTCCGGCAGCGCGACGTCGGCGAAGATCTCGTCGCCCCGACGCCACGCCGCCCGCAGCCCGCGGAAGGCCCGGCCATACTCGTAGCCCCGCTCCGCGAGCCGCGCGTACGCGTCGGCCACGTCCAGCGGCGTCGCCCCCACCGGCGGCCACATCGACAGATCCCCGGCCGGTGGCACCGCCGCGGGGCGCACCAGGCCCTGGGCGTGCAGCACCCAGTCCGACTGGGCGCCGGCCGAATACACCGACAGCTCGCGCTGCCCCGATTCGGCGGCGGCGCCGACAACCACCTGCACCTGCACGCCGTCCGCCGCCGGCAACACCAGCGGGGCCGACAACGTCAGCTCCTCGAGCGCCGCACAACCGACCTCGTCGGCGGCGCGGATGGCCAGTTCCACGAATCCCGCACCGGGGAACAACACCGTGCCGCCCACCGCGTGGTCGGCCAGCCACGGCTGCGCGGCCGTCGACAGCCGGCCCGTCAGGACCACCCCACCGGAATCGGGCCGCTGCACCACCGCGCCCAGCAGGGCGTGCCGCGCGCCGGCCAGCCCCAGGGTGGCCACGTCGCCCGAACCCGTCGATCCCCCCGGTAGCCAAAATCGCTGCCGCACAAACCCGTACGTCGGCAAGTCCACGCGCCGTCCGCCGAGACCGGCAATGTCGGCCCGCCAGTCCACCGGCACTCCGGCCACGTGGGCCTGGCCCGCAGAGAGCCAAAACCGTTGCAGCGAACCGTCGTCGCGGCCCAGTGACGGGACCACGAACGCGTCGCTGCCGCAATCGGCCACCGTCTCCTCGACGGCGGCGAGCAGCACGGGGTGTGGGCTGCATTCGACGAACACGCCATACCCGGCGTCGCACGCATTGCGCACCGCCCGTTCGAACTGGACCGGTTGCCGGATGCTCCGGTACCAGTAGTCCGCGTCCAGGCCCGCGGTGTCCAGCGGGTCACCGGTCACGGTGGAGAACAGGGTGACCGGGGACGACCGCGGCGCGATGCCGGCCAGCGCCCCGGCCAACTCCGCGCGGATCGCGTCGACGTGCCGGGAGTGGGAGGCGTAGTCGACGTCGATCCTGCGGGCGCGCACGCCGCCGGCCTCGCAGTGCCGCATCAACTCGTCGAGCGCGTCCACCTCGCCGGACACCACCACCGCGGAAACACCGTTGACGGCAGCGACATTCAGCCGATCGCCCCACTCGGCGATCAATTCCTCGGCGCGGGCCAGGCCGCAGGCCAGCGACACCATGCCGCCCGCACCCGACAACCCCACCAGGAGCCGGCTCCGCAGCGCCACCACCCGGGCTGCGTCCTCCAGCGAAAGCGCACCCGCCACGTAGGCCGCCGCGATCTCGCCCTGCGAATGACCGATCACCGCGTCGGGGACCACACCCACCGAGCGCCACAGCTCGGCCAGCGACACCATCACCGCCCACAGCGCCGGCTGCACCACGTCCACCCGGTCCAACCCGGGCGCACCCGGCGCCCCGCGGAGAACGTCGACCAACGACCACTCAACGTGTTCGGCGAGCGCCTTCTCGCAGCGCTGCAGGTGTTCGGCGAAAACCGGTGAACTGTCCAGCAATTCGGCTCCCATGCCGAGCCATTGCGAGCCCTGCCCGGGAAACACGAACACCGCCTTGCCCACCGGCTGCGCCCGGCCCACGACCGCGCCCGCGCCCGGTGCGCCGGCGGCCACCCCGGCCAGCTCCGCCAGCAGGCGCTCGCGGTCCGCGCCCACCAGCACGGCCCGGTGCTCGAACAACGACCGCGTCGAAACCAGCGACCACGCCACATCGACCGTCCGCAGATCCGGGTCGCCGCTCACCCGCGCCAGGAGCCGGGCCGCCTGGTTGGCCAGGGCGTCGGCCGACCGGGCCGACAGCACCCACGGCGCCGGCGCGTCATCACCCGCGGGTGCGGGGGACTCCAGCGGCGGCTGCTCCACGATGACGTGGGCGTTGGTGCCGCTGATCCCGAACGACGACACCCCCGCGCGGCGCGGCCGGTCCTGCGCCGGCCACTCCCGCGCCTCGGTCAGCAGCGACACCGCCCCCGCCGACCAATCCACATGCGGCGTGGGCACATCCACGTGCAACGTCTTGGGCATCACGCCGTGTCGGATCGCCTGCACCATCTTGATCACGCCGCCCGCGCCCGCGGCCGCCGAGGTGTGGCCCATGTTGGACTTGATCGACCCCAGCCACAGCGGCCGGTCCGCCGGCCGGTCCTGCCCATACGTCGCCAGAACCGCTTGCGCCTCAATCGGATCCCCGAGGGTGGTGCCCGTGCCGTGCCCCTCCACCAGATCCACATCGGCCGTGCGCAGCCGCGCATCGGCCAGCGCGGCGCGGATCACCCGCTGCTGCGACGGCCCGTTGGGCGTCGCCAGCCCGTTCGAGGCGCCGTCCTGATTGACCGCCGACCCGCGCAGCAGCGCCAGCACCGGATGCCCCGAACGACGCGCGTCGGAAAGCCTTTCCAGCACCAGCACGCCGACGCCTTCGGAGAAACCCGTCCCGTCGGCGGCGCCCGCGTAGGCCTTGCACCGCCCGTCGGGGGCCAGCGCCCGCTGCCGGCTGAACTCGATGAACATCGCCGGCGTCGCCATCACCGTCACGCCGCCGGCCAGCGCCAGGTCACATTCGCCGGCGCGCAGCGACCGGGCCGCCAGATGCATGGCCACCAACGACGACGAACAGGCCGTGTCGACCGAAACGGCCGGACCTTCCAAACCCAGCGCGTAGGCCACCCGGCCCGAGGCCACGCTCAGCGTCGACCCGCGTAGGCCGTAGCGCTCCAGGTGTCCCGGCACCCGCCCCTGGCCGCCGTACGAGCCGTGGAAGATGCCGGCGAACACGCCCGTCGCCGAGCCCCGCAGGTCGGCGGGGTCAATCCCGGCCCGCTCCAACGCCTCCCAGGACACCTCCAACAACAAGCGTTGCTGAGGGTCCATCGCCAGCGCCTCGCTGGGCGCGATGCCGAAGAACGCGGCGTCGAAGTCGGCCACGTCGGCCAGAAAGCCGCCGCACCGGGCGTAGGACTTCCCCACCGTGTCGGGGTCGGGATCGAACAGGCCCGACAGGTTCCAGCCGCGGTCCGCGGGGAAATCGGAGACCACATCGCGGCCCTCGACAACCATCTGCCACAGGGCCTCCGGGGAATCCACACCCCCGGGATACCGGCAACCCATCCCGACCACCGCCACGGGTTCGGTTGCCGCGGCAAGGTATTCGCGGGCCTCGCGCTTCAGCCGCTCGTTTTCCTTCAGCGATGCGCGGAGTGCCCGGACGAGGTCCTCGGGGTTGCTGCTCACGGGACACGGCCTAAGCGAGAAAACACGGGGTACAAGAGGCGATGCCTTAGCTCAGTGCCAGCGCAACAACACGAGTTCGGAACAGAATCCCGGACCCATCGCGATCATCAAGCCGGGGCTCCCGCTGGGTGGCGGCTTGGCCCGGGTGTCCCGCAACACGTGCAGCACCGACGCCGACGAGAGATTGCCGATCTCACCCAGCGAACGCCACGTCAGTTCCAGGGCGTCCGGCGGCAGGCTCAGGCTCGCGTTGATCGCGTCGATGATCTTCGGACCGCCGGGATGGCTCACCCAGGCCCCGATGTCGGTCGTCGTCAGCCCGTGCGCACCGAGGAACCCCGTGACGTCCCGCTCGATGTGCTCCTCGACCACCTGCGCCAGGTCCTTGGCCAGCACGAGCTCGAACCCGGCGGCGCCGACGTCGTAGCCCATGGTCCGCAGGGAATCGGGATAGAGCGTGCTGCGCGAGTCGAGGATGGCGGGCCCGGCGGCGCCCACCTGTTCGGCGCGCCGCTCGCCGACGGCGACCGCGGCGCCGGCCCCGTCGGCGAACAGCGCGCTGCCGACCATGCCCTGCAGCGTCGGCTTGTAGCCGGGATAGGTGAGCGAGCAGAGCTCGACCGAGATGAGGGCCGCGGCGGCGTCGGGCGCCCCCCGCAGGTAGTCGTTCAGCCGGGCCACGCCCGCGGCCCCGGCCACACAGCCCAGGCCGAACAGCGGCACCCGGCGCACGTCCTCGCGCAGCCCCAGGCGCCCGGCGATCCGGGCGTCCAGGGAGGGTACGGCGAGGCCGGTGACCGTCGTGGTGATCAGCACGTCCAGGTCCTGCGGCCGCAGGCCGGCCTCGTCGAGCGCGCCCGAGAGGGCCTCGCAGCCCAGGTTCACCGCGTTTTCGATGAAGATCCGGTTGGCCAGGCCGAAGTCGGTCAGGCTGGGATATCGCTCCAGCGGCAATACCAGGTGCCGGCTGTTGACCTTCGCGCTGGCGTGCAACTGCCGGACGATGTCCTCGTAGCCCTCGAACTCCGGGACGCTGACGAAGAAGTCGGTGAGCTCGCGCTGGGAGTAGCGATACGGCGGCAGAGCGCCGGAGACGCCCGCGACGACGCTCAATGGACCCACCCCTTGACAACGAAGATCAGGGCCGAAATGTTCACCCGGATCACTTCCTGCGGGCAGTTTAGTCGGCATGCCACCGCCCGGCACAGAAACCAAAGTCCTTCATTCCCTGCCGCCGAGCCGCGCTTTGAGCTCCTCGGACTCGGCCAGGACGGCTTCGAGCTGCTCGGCGACCCGAACCGGCGCGGTGCCGCCCCGCCGGTCGCGCGACGACACCGAGCCCTCGATCGTCAATACCTCACGGACCTGCGGTGTCAGCTCGGGGCTGATCGCGGCCAGCTCGTCGTCGGTCAGCTCGTCGAGCCCGACGGAGCGGCCCTCGGCGGCGCGCACGGCGGCCCCGGCGGCCTCGTGCGCGGCCCGGAACGGCACGCCCCGCCGCACCAGCCATTCGGCGATGTCGGTGGCCAGCGTGTAGCCCGCCGGGGCCAGGGCCGCCATCCGCTCGACGTCGAACGACAGGCTGGCCACCAAGCCGGCCATCGCCGGCAGCACCAGCTCCAGCTGGGCGACCGAGTCGAACACCGGCTCCTTGTCCTCCTGCAGGTCGCGGTTGTAGGCCAGCGGCTGGGCCTTCAGGGTCGCCAGCAGCCCGGCCAGGTTGCCGATCAGCCGCCCGGACTTGCCGCGGGCCAGCTCGGCGATGTCCGGGTTCTTCTTCTGCGGCATGATCGAGCTGCCGGTGGACCAGGAATCGTGCAACCTGACGTAGCCGAACTCCGTCGAACTCCACAGGATGATGTCCTCGGCCAGCCGCGAGGTGTCCACGGCGATCATCGCGAAGATGAACGCGGCCTCGGCGGCGAAATCCCGGGCGGCGGTCGCATCGATGGAATTGTCGGCGGCCGCCGCGAAACCCAGCTTGGCGGCGATGGCGTCCGGGTCCAGTCCCAGCGACGAGCCGGCCAGCGCCCCCGAGCCGTACGGGGACACCGCGGCGCGCCGGTCGAAGTCGACGATGCGGTCGACGTCGCGCAGCAGCGGGTGCGCGTGCGCGAGCAGGTGGTGGGCCAGCAGGACCGGCTGCGCGGACTGCAGGTGCGTCTTGCCCGGCATGATCGCGCTCGGGTGCTCGGCGGCCTGGCCCGCCAGCGCGGCCACGAGCTCCAGCGCCCCGGCCGCGACCCGGCGCACCGCGTCGCGCAGCCACATCCGGAACAGGGTGGCCACCTGGTCGTTACGCGAGCGCCCGGCCCGCAGTCGGCCGCCCAGGTCGGGGCCGACCCGGTCGATCAGCCCGCGCTCCAGCGCGGCATGCACGTCCTCGTCGGTCACCAGCGGGGTGAAACTGCCGTCGGCCACGTCCTCGGCGAGGCTGTCCAGGCCGGCCAGCAGCCCGTCGCGCTGCTCCTCATCAAGCAGTCCGGCGTGAAACAGGATCACGGTGTGGGCCCGTGAGGCGACGATGTCGTAGGGGGCCAGCACCCAGTCGAAGTGGGTGGACTTGCTCAGGGCGGCCAGCGCGTCCGACGGGCCGTCGGCGAACCGCCCGCCCCACAGCGAGCCCTCGCGCGTGCTCACGTTTCAGTGGCCCCTTGGTTGGCCGCCAGGTCCCGGCGGGACGCGATCTTGGACGACAGCCCGTGCACATAGACGAAGCCCTTGGCGGCCGACTGGTCGAAGCTGTCGCCCTCGTCGTAGGTGGCCAGGTTGAAGTCGTAGAGCGACTGCGCGCTGCGCCTGCCGTTGACGGCGATGTGGCCGCCGTGCAACACCATTCGGATCTCGCCCGTGACGTGCTCCTGGGTCTTGGCGACGAACGCTTCCAGCGCGGTCTTCAGCGGCGAGTACCAGAGCCCGTCGTAGACCAGCTCGGCCCAGCGCTGGTCGGTTTGCCGCTTGAACCGGCCCAATTCGCGCTCCAGCGTGACGTGCTCGAGTTCGGTATGGGCGGTGATGAGCACCATCGCGCCGGGGGCCTCGTAGATCTCACGGCTCTTGATGCCCACCAGCCGGTCCTCCACCACGTCGAGCCGCCCCACCCCCTGGCTACCGGCGCGGCGGTTGAGCTCCTCGATGGCGGCCAGCACGGACACGCCCTTGCCGTCGATGGACACCGGGACCCCGCGCTCGAACCCGACGATCACCTCGTCGGGGGTGTTCCAGTTGATGGTGGGGTCTTCGGTGTAGGCGTAGATGTCTTTGGTGGGCGCGTTCCAAAGGTGTTCCAGGAAACCGGTTTCCACCGCGCGGCCCCACACGTTCTGGTCGATGGAGAACGGCGAGCGTTTGGACACGTTGATCGGGATCGCGTTCTCCTCGGCGAACGCGATCGCCTTCTCCCGCGTCCACGCGTAGTCGCGGACCGGCGCCAGCACCTCCAAATCCGGTGCCAGCGAAGCGAATCCGACCTCGAACCGGACCTGGTCGTTGCCCTTGCCGGTGCAACCGTGCGCGACGATGCTGCCGCCGTGCTCGCGGGCGGCAGCCACCAGGTGCTTGGCGATCAGCGGCCGGCTGATGGCCGACACCAGCGGGTAGCGGTCCATGTACAGCGCGTTGTTCATGATGGTGGGCAGGCAGAATCCCTCGGCGAACTCGTCGCGGGCGTCGACGACGACAGCCTCCACCGCGCCGCAGTCCAGGGCCCGCTGGCGGACGACCTCCATGTCCTCGCCGCCCTGGCCGAGGTCAATCGCCACCGCCACCACCTCGCGGCCGGTCTCCTTGCCGATCCAGCTGATCGCGACCGAGGTGTCCAGACCGCCGGAATACGCCAGAATGACGCGATCTGACATGAACCAATCTCCTTTTTTAGGTGAGCTCTTCCAGGGTGCGGGCCAGCTCGGCGCCGGTCATCGGCTCTCGGGCGGCCACGAAGACCGTGTCGTCGCCGGCGATGGTGCCGACGACGTACGGTAACGCCGCGCGGTCGATCGCGCTGGCCAAATAGTTGGCGCCGCCAGGCGGGGTGCGCAGCACCGCGAGATTGGCGCTGGCGTCGGCGGAGACCAGGAGTTCACTCAGCAACCGGGACAGCCGAGCGGTGCCGCCGGAGACGCCGCGCACCGGGCTGCCGTCCTCGGGAACGATGTAGACGCCCACGCCGCCGTCGGCGCCGCGCAGCTTCACCGCGCCCAGCTCCTCCAGGTCGCGCGACAGCGTGGCCTGGGTGACCTCGATGCCCTCGTCGGCCAGCCGGGCCGCCAGTTCGCTCTGGCTGCTGATCGACGCCGACGACAGGATCGCCACGATGCGGTCCTGCCGGCCGGCCCGGGTGGTCTCGGGGGTGGTCTTGCTACGGGTCATGAGCGCCGCTCCAGCAGCCACACCAGCAGCGCCTTCTGGGCGTGCAGCCGGTTCTCGGCCTCGTCCCACACCACGCTGGCCGGCCCGTCCATCACCTCGTCGGTGATCTCGGCACCGCGGTGCGCCGGAAGGCAGTGCAGCACAATGGCTTCCGGGTCGGCCAGGCCCAGCAGCCGCTGGTTGACCTGGAAGGGCCGGAACGGGGTTAGGCGGTCCAGGCCGTCGTCTTCCTGCCCCATCGACGTCCACGTGTCGGTCACCAGGACGTCGGCACCGGCCGCGGCCGCGTCGGCGTCCGTGGTGAGGGTGACCGAGCCGCCGGTGGTTTCGGCGCGCTCGCGCGCCGCCGCCGTGAACGAGGGGGCGGGGGCGAAGCCGTCCGGCGCGGCGATGGTGACGTGCATACCGGCGGTCACGCCGCCGAGCAGGAGCGAGTGGGCCATGTTGTTGGCGCCGTCGCCGAAGTAGGACATCCGCAGTCCGGCAAGCGATCCCTTGCGTTCGGCGATGGTCTGCAGGTCGGCGAGCACCTGGCAGGGGTGGAACTCGTCGGAGAGCGCGTTGATCACCGGCACGGTGGCCGCCTCGGCCATGGCCTCGAGCCGGTCCTGCTCGAACGTCCGCCACACGATGGCCTCGACGTAACGGGACAGCACCCGCGCGGTGTCGCCCAGCGTCTCGTCGCGGCCCAGCTGCGTGCTGCGGGCGTCGACGACGACGGCGTGCCCGCCGAGCTGGGCGATGCCCACCTCGAAGGAGAACCGGGTGCGGGTGGAGTTCT
This sequence comes from Mycobacterium sp. 852014-52450_SCH5900713, assembly GCF_001667075.1. Taxonomy (GTDB): domain Bacteria; phylum Actinomycetota; class Actinomycetes; order Mycobacteriales; family Mycobacteriaceae; genus Mycobacterium. The sequence continues at coordinate 34,279 of NZ_LZIL01000034.1, forward strand.
TGTCGAAGAGCACCGCGACGCCGCGGGGCCCCTCCAGTGGCCGGCAGCTGAACGGGTCCTTCTTCAGGTCGGCGGCCAGCTGCAGCACCTCGGCCTGCTCCTGGGGCGACAGGTCGTCGTCGCGCAGAAAGTGCCGGATCATTCAGCGAGCCTGTCCAGGATGCCCGGCAGCGCAGCGACGAAACTGTCGAGCTGGGCTTCGGTGACGATCAGCGGTGGTGCCAGCCGGATGACGTCGGGTGCGGCGGCGTTGACCAGGAAACCGGCTGCCCGCGCGGCATTTTCGGCTTCCTTGGCGCGTGGCGCGGTCAGCACCATGCCTTGCAGCAGGCCACGTCCGCGCACGTGGTCGATCATCGGGTGGTTCAGGGATTCGATGCCGTGGCGCACCGACTTGCCCAGCACGTCGGCGTGCCGGACCAGGTCCTCGTCGGCGATCACCCGCAGCACCGCCCGCGCCGCCGCCGCGCAGACCGGGTTGCCGCCGAATGTGCTGCCATGCAGGCCGGGCGCCATCAGGTCCGCGGCCCGCCCGACGGCCAGGCACGCGCCGATGGGCAGCCCGCCGCCCAGCCCCTTGGCCATGGTCACGACGTCCGGGGTGATGCCGTCGTGCTGATGAGCGAAAAACGCTCCGGTGCGGCCCATCCCGGTCTGCACCTCGTCCAGGACCAGCAGCGCGCCGTGCCGCGCGGTGATCTCGCGCGCGGCGGTCAGATAGCCCTCGGGCGGGACGACGACGCCGCCCTCCCCCATGATCGGTTCGAGGAACACCGCGGCGGTGGCGTCGTCGACCGCGGCCGCCAGCGCCTCCGCGTCGCCGTAGGGCACGTGCGTGACGTAACCCGGCAGCGGCTCGAACGGCGCCCGCTTGCTCGGCTGACCGGTCAGCGCCAGCGCGCCCATGGTGCGGCCGTGGAAACCGCCCTGCGCGGCAACGAGTTTGGTGCGTCCGGTCAGCCGCGACAGCTTGAACGCCACCTCGTTGGCCTCGGTTCCCGAGTTGCAGAAGAACACCCGCGTCGGCGCGTCGGTCTTGTCGGAGCCCAGCAGCGCCGCCAGCTCCTCGGCCAGCGCGATGCCCGGTTCGCTCGCATACAGGTTGGAGGTGTGACCCAGCGTCGCCATCTGCCGCGTGACGGCCTCGATGACCGCGGGATGGCGATGGCCGAGGACGTTGACCGCGATGCCGCCGAGCAGGTCCAGGTATGTGTTGCCGTCCACGTCGGTGACCACGACGCCGTCCCCGCTGGCCAGCGCCAGCGGCGGGGTGCCGTAGTTGTTCATCATCACGGCTTCCCAGCGCTGCTTTATCGCTTCGGATTCACTCATTGGCTCACCACCTTGGTGCCGGTGCCCGCATCGGTGAAAAGCTCCACCAGCACGCAGTGTTCGACCCTGCCGTCGATCACGTGCGCGCTCGGCACGCCCGCTGTCACGGCCCGCAGGCACGCTTCGACCTTGGGAATCATGCCCGCCTCCAGCGTGGGTAGCAGTTGCGCGAGTGTGGCGGTGTCGATTTCGCTGACCAGCGATTCGCGGTCCGGCCAGCTGGTGTAGAGACCCTCGACATCGGTGAGCATCAACAGCTTTTGGGCCCGCAGGGCCTCGGCGAGTGCAGCCGCGGCGGTGTCGGCGTTGATGTTGTGCACCACACCCCCGGCGTCCGGGGCAAGGGTCGACACCACCGGAATACGGCCCGCCGCAATGAGATCCAGCACGGCGGCGGTGTTGACCCGCTCGACGTCCCCGACCAGGCCGATGTCGGTCACCACGCCGTCCACGGTGACGCTGCGCCGCACGGCCGTGAACAGTTGCGCATCCTCGCCGGTGATGCCGACGGCGTAGGGGCCATGCGCGTTGATCAGGTTGACCAGTTCGCGGCCCACCTGGCCGAACAGCACCATCCGCGCCACGTCGAGCACTTCGGGTGTGGTGACCCGGAACCCGCCCTTGAAGTCGCCCGCGATGCCGAGGCGCCGCAGCATGGCGGTGATCTGCGGGCCGCCGCCGTGCACGACGACGGGGTGGACGCCGCAGTTGCGCAGGAAGGCCATGTCGGCGGCGAAGGCGTGCCGCAACGTGTCGTCGGTCATGGCGTTGCCGCCGTACTTGATGACGACGATCTTGCCGTACAGCTGCTTGAGCCAGGGCAGCGCTTCGGCCAGCACCTGCGCTTTGACCGCGGTCGGCAGCTGTTGCGTGTTGATGGTCATGAGCTGTATGCCGAGTTCTCTTCGACGTAGGCGTGCGACAGGTCGGTGGTGCGCACGGCCGCGGAGCCGTCACCCACGCCCAGGTCGACGGTGATGTCGATGTCCGCGCCGGACAGGTCCACCTCGCGCGCGCCCGGCGCCCCGACCCCGTCGACGCACACGGCAAAGCCGTTGAACGACACCCGGATCCGATCCGGATCGAGCGTGACCGGCGCCATGCCGACGGCGGCCAGCACGCGGCCCCAGTTCGGGTCGGACCCGAACACCGCGGTCTTGACCAGGCTGTCGCGGGCGATCACCCGGGCGGCGGTCAGCGCCTCATCCTCGGAGGAGGCCCCGGTGATGGTGACGGTGACGCGCTTGGTGACCCCCTCGGCGTCGGCCTGCAGCTGCGCGCACAGGTCGTCGCACACCCGCAGCACGGCGTCGTCGAGATCGGCCTGCGCGGGGGCGATCCCGCTCGCCCCGGAGGCCAGCAATAGCACCGTGTCGTTGGTCGAACAGCTGCCGTCGATGTCGAGCCGGTCGAAGGTGCGCGCGGCGGCGCGGCGCAGCGCGCGGTCGAGCGCGGCCGGTTCGGCGGCCGCGTCGGTGGTGAGCACGCAGAGCATGGTGGCCAGCGACGGCGCCAGCATCCCCGCACCCTTGGCCATCCCGCCGACCGTCCAGTTGCCCGGGTGGTGCAGCGCAACCTGTTTCGGCACCGTGTCGGTCGTCATGATCGCGCGGGCCGCCTCGTCGCCCCCGCTGAGCCCGCCGGCCATGTCCTGCACGATGGTCCGCACCCCAGCGAACACCTTGTCCATCGGGAGCCGGTCGCCGATCAGCCCGGTGGAGCAGACCGCGACCTCAACGGCGCCGGTCTCGGTGCCCCAGTCGGACAACGCGGCCGCGACCGCCTCGGCGGTGGCGTGGGCGTCCTGGAAGCCGCCCGGGCCGGTGCAGGCGTTGGCACCGCCGGAGTTGAGAATCACCGCGCGCAGCGCCCCGGTGGTCAGCACCTGCTGGGTCCACAGCACCGGCGCGGCCTTGACCTTGTTGCGGGTGAACACGCCGGCCGCCGCGTAGTCGGGCCCCTCGCTGAAAACCAGGGCCAGGTCGCGGTTGCCCGACGCCTTGATGCCGGCGGCGATACCGGCGGCCCGGAACCCGGCCGGCGCGGTGACGCCCTGTTCGCGCACCAGGCGCGCCTCGATGCGGGTCACGGTGCGACCCCGACCACCGAAAGGCCTTGCGTCTCCGGCCATCCCAGCGCCAGATTCATCGACTGCACCGCCGCGCCGCCCGTGCCCTTGACCAGGTTGTCGATGGCGGCGATTGCCACGAACGTCCCCGCGGCCTCGTCTACCGCCACGGCCAGGTGCGCCGCGTTGCTGCCGATCACCGATCCGGTGCGGGGCAGCTGGCCCTCGGGCAGAAGGTGAATGAAAGGTTCAGCGTCGTAAGCCTTTTCGTAGGCGGCCCGCAACTGCGACAGCGGGGTACGGGTACGCGCGGTGCAGGTGGCCAGGATGCCGCGCGAGGTCGGGATCAGCACCGGGGTGAACGACACCGTGACGTCGCGGTCGGTGACGGCGCGCAGGCCTTGGGCGATCTCGGGGGTGTGCCGGTGGGCACCCGCGATGTTGTAGGCCCGCGCGGATCCGATGACCTCGGAGCCGAGCAGATCGGTCTTGGCGGCGCGGCCGGCCCCGGAGGTGCCGCTGACGGCGACCACCGTGACCGCGGGCTCGATCAGGTCCTCGGCCATCGCGGGCAGCAACGCCAGCAGCGCCGCGGTCGGGTAGCAACCCGGGACGGCGATGCGGCGCGCCCCGCACAACCGCTCCCGCGCGCCGGGCAGTTCGGGCAGCCCGTACGGCCAGCTGCCGGCGTGCGGGGAGCCGTAGAACCGTTCCCAGGCGCCGGCGTCGGTGAGCCGGAAGTCGGCGCCGCAGTCGATGATCAGGGTGTCGGGACCGAGTTGATCGGCCAGCGCCGCCGAATGCCCGTGCGGCAGAGCCAGGAACACCACGTCGTGGCCGGCCAGCACGGTGAGTTCGGTGGGCTCGACCACCCGCTGGGCCAACGGCGTCAGGTGCGGATGGTGCTCGCCGAGCGTGCTGCCGGCGCTGGTCGCGGCGGTCAGCGAACCGATGGCGAGGCGCCCGTCGGCGTAGGCCGGATGCCCGAGCAACAGCCGCAGGATCTCACCGCCCGCATAACCGCTGGCCCCGGCGATCGCCACCCTCAATACGTCGGCCATTCAGCCGATTCTGCATGGTTATGCATTGCTTTGCAAATCCATTCCAACGCGGGTCGCTAGCCGCGCAGTTCGGCGCCGACGGCCTCGGCGGCGCGTCGCACCGCGGCATCGCGGGCCGCGCTGGCGTCGTCCTCGGTCAGCGTGCGGTCCGGGGCACGGAAACGCAGGGCGAAGGTCAGCGATTTGCGGTCATCCCCGAGCTGCGGGCCGGTGAAGACGTCGAAAAGTTGCAGGTCTTCCAGCAGCTCGCCGGCGCCGTCCCGGACGGCGTCGGCCACGGCCTGGGCGGGCACGTGCGCGGGCACCACCAGGCTGAGGTCCTGGAAGACGGCCGGGAACGGCGACACCCTGGGCGCCGGCAGCGCCTGGACGATGGGGATCGCGTCGAGGTTCAGTTCGACGGCGCAGGTGCCCTTCGGCAGGTTGGACCGCTCGATCACGGCAGGGTGCAGTTGCCCGGCGTGACCGACGACGGTCTCCCCGACGAGCACCTCGGCGCACCGGCCCGGGTGCCAGGGCAGGCACTGGGCCGCCCGCAGGCTCACCTCGACGCCGCTGGCGCGGGCGATGATGCGCGCCGCGTCGAACGCGTCGGCGGCTTCCGCCCGGCGGCCGGGCCCCCAGGGGCCGCGGCGTTCGCGCAGGCCCGCCAGCACCACCGCGACATGCTGCGGCTGTCGGGGCAGCGAGGCGTCCAGCAGGGCGATCTCATGGTCGGTCGGCCGGCGGTGCACGGGAATGGGCTGCACGCCGCGGGTCTGCTCGGTCGGTTGCACCACCTGCGCCAGGGCATACAGCCCGACGTCCACCAGCCCGCGGGATACGTTGCGCACCAACGCTTCCAGCAGCGCGGGCAGCAGCGTGGTGGCCAGGTGCGGACGGTCGGCCTCCAGCGGGTTGAGCACCTGCGTGGTGGCGCGTCGCGGGTCGTCCTCCGGCAGGCCCCACAGGTCGAACACGCCGGCGGGCAGGAACGGCGTCGGCAGGATCTCGACGTATCCCGATTCCGCGAGCGATCTGCCGATGGCGCGGCGACGCTTCTGCCCCGCGGTGAGGCCCGGGCCCGCCGGGGCCGCGGGCAGCACCGACGGGATGGCCTCCAGCCCCTCCAGCCGCAGCACCTCCTCGACGAGGTCGGCGGGCTGCAACAGGTCGGGTCGCCAGCTCGGCGGCGTCACCGTCAAGGCCCCGCCGGCCCCACCTTCCGGGGCCACGTGACACCCGATCTGCGTCAGGCGTCGCGCGGTCGCGCCGGGCGGGTAGGCCACGCCGGCGACGCGGTCGGGCAGGTCGGCGGGGATCCGGATCGGGGGGAGCGACCAGTCGTCGGTCGGGGGGTCGCCCCGCCAATCGGTCAGCTTCTCCGCCACCGCTCCCCCGGCGATCTCGACGAGCAGCGCCGCGCAGCGGTCCAGTGCGGCCACCGAGATGGCCGGGTCCACCCCGCGCTCGTAGCGCCGGGCGGCCTCGCTGGGCAGGTGCAACCGGCGCTGGGTCCGCGATACCGCCGCCGGGTCCCACACGGCGGCCTCCAGCAGTACGTCGGTGGAGTCGGCGCGCACCTCGGTGCTCGCCGCGCCCATCACGCCGCCGATCGCCGCGGTCGCCCGGTCGTCGACGATCAGGACGTCGGCCGGATCGAGCCGGCGCTCGACGTCGTCCAGGGTGATTACCGTCTCGCCGGGCCGGGCGAACCGTACGACCAGGCCTCCGGAGATGCGGTCGCAGTCATGCGCGTGCATGGGGTGACCGAGTTCGAGCATCACGTAGTTGGTGACGTCCACCGCCGGCGACGTCGCGCGGATACCGGCCAGCAGCAGCCGCCGTTGCAACCACCACGGCGACACCGCCGCGGGGTCGATGCCGGTGACGGGCCGCAGGGCGAACCGGCGCACGCCGGTCTCGGCGTCCACCGTGAGCGCCCACGCCTCCCCTTCGGCCGGCAACGGCTTGACGTCGGCCGGGTCGACGAAGTTCAGGTCGTAGGCGCAGGCGATCTCGCGGGCCAGCCCGCGCACCGACATGCCGTAGCCCCGGTCGGGGGTGATCGCCAGGTGAAAGACCACATCGTCCAATCCCAGCACCGCGGCGCCGTCGGCGCCCGGTTCGGCCGTGCCGGCCGGCAGCACCAGGATCCCGGAATGGTCGGCACCCAAACCGAGTTCGGCCGCCGAGCAGATCATGCCGTCCGAGTCGCGGCCATAGGTCTTGCGCGCCGTGATGGCGAACCCGCCCGGCAGCGTGGTGCCGGGCAACGCCACGACCACCAGATCACCGACAACGAAATTCGTTGCCCCGCAGACGATGTCGCGCTCCACGCCGTCGCCGACCGCTACCCGGCAGGCACGGATCGGCTTCTTGAAGCCGGTGAGCTCCTCGATGCTGGTCACCCGCCCCACGGTCAGCGGTCCGTCGACCGGGCCGAGGGTGACGACCTCCTCGACCTCGTGGCCGATGCGCACCAGCGTCTGCTCGAGATCGCCGGGGGCGACGTCCCAGCCCGGCGAGCCCGCCGCTACCACTTCCCGCAGCCAGCTGTAGGGGATGCGCATCAGGCACCCACCCCGAACGGCAGCGAGAACCGGACATCGCCCTCGACCATGTCGCGCATGTCGGGTATGCCGTTGCGGAACTGCAGGGTGCGTTCCAGGCCCATGCCGAACGCGAACCCGGAGTAGACGTCCGGGTCGATCCCCGCGGCCCGCAACACGTTTGGGTGCACCATGCCGCAGCCGCCCCACTCCACCCAGCCGGCGCCGCCCTTCTTGCCGACGAACCACACGTCGACCTCGGCGGAGGGCTCGGTGAACGGGAAGAAGTGCGGGCGGATCCGGGTGCGCGCCTCCGGGCCGAACTCGGCCCGGGCGAACGCGTCGAGGGTGCCCCGCAGATGCGCCATGGACAGACCGCGGTCCACCGCCAGCCCCTCGACCTGGTGGAAGACCGGAGTGTGGGTGGCGTCGAGCTCGTCGGTGCGGAAGGTGCGGCCGATCGAGATGATGTAGACGGGCAGCTCGTGGGCCAGCAGGGTGCGCACCTGCACCGGCGACGTGTGGGTGCGCAGCAGCTGCCGGGAGTCGTCCGGCGCGATGTAGAAGGTGTCCTGCTCGCTGCGCGCCGGGTGGTCCGCGGGGAAATTGAGGGCGTCGAAGTTGAACTGCTCGGTCTCGACTTCCGGCCCCTCCGCCAGCTCCCACCCCATCGCGACGAAGGTGTCGGCGATGTGGTCGGCGAGCTGGGTGATCGGGTGCCGGGCGCCGATCGGCTGCCGGCTCGACGGCAGCGTGACGTCGATGCCCTCGGCGGCCAGCACCGCCGCGTCGCGTTCGGCGCGCAGTGCCGCCAGGCGATCGTCGTAGCTGCGCTGCACTTCGGTTCGCGCGGAATTGACCCGCTTGCCGGCGTCGGCCCGCTCGTCCTTGGGGACGCTGCCCAGCGCCTGGCGGGCCAGCGCCAGCGGTGAGCGGTCACCGAGGTGCTCGGTCTTCACGCGCGCCAGCGCGTCCAGATCGCCGGCGCGCGCGATCGCCTCCCGGGCGGCGCCGACCGCCGCGGCCAAGGCGTCCGGTGACAGGTCGACGGGCTGAGCACCCACGCGGCGACACTCTCCTTGCTGATGAGGGGCTGGGAAAGAAGCTTGCCCAGCGGCAAGTGCCGATCATAGTGATGCGGTGCGTGCACCCCGGCGGGCGCTTCGGACTAACGGCGGACGGCTGGCCTAGCCGGTTGTGACGGGCTGCGGACCGGTCAGCGCGTGCTCGGCCAGCACCGCGCTGCGCCCGGTGACGAACCGCACGAGCTTGTGCGCGGCCAGCGCGCCCAGCACGCCGAACGCGGGCGCCGCGGCCATCGTTCCCCAGTGGTGGGCCAGCAGCAGAAAGCCGAAGCCCGAAGAAGCGGCCAGCATCATGATGCGCACCGGCGTCCAGTGGATGGGCTGGCGGAGCCGGGCGGAGACCAGCACGCCCAACACCACGGCGACGGTGTGACCGGCATCGGTGAAATCGCCGCCGATGATCGCCGAGGCCATCCCGGCCGCCACCCACCAGCCGACCCAGGCGGCCCGCCAGCGCTGCGGGATCACCGCCGTCATCGCCCCGAGCACCGCCAGGGCGCCGTAGCTCATCCCGACATCGCTGGCCCGGGTGATCGACAGGGGCATCCACTCGAACTCGACCGCGGCGGCCAGGGCGGCGGCCACGAGCAGCGTCGCGCCGATGTGCCCGACGAGGAACGCCACCGCCAGCCGGATGGTGCGCAGGTGCAACTCGCCAAGCGCGAGCAGGCAGGTGAGGAACGGCAACCAGAAGTAGAGCGGACCGGCGTCGACGACCAGGGCGCTGCCCAGCAGCGTGCCCACGTGGCCATGGGCCAGGTTGTGCAGGTTGGTGCTGGCCCGCTCGACCAGCACGTCGTGCGCGTGCGGCCCGAGCGCCAGGATGGCACCGCTGACGGCAAGCAGCACCGCCACGTATCCCACCGTGAACTGGACCCGGGCGAGCCGGGCGAAGATGCCCCCAAACATTGCATCCATTATGTCGGCTAATTTGTTTCGGAAGTGTGATCGGGCGCTGTCAACTCCCTATGAGTCCTCAAACGATATATCGCCAAGTCGGCCGGGACGCCCGGGGTCTTGCCCGCAAACACGGGTTTACGTGCACGTTTGGCGACGACGCCCATCGCGTCCAGTTCGCTCTGGGCGATCAGGTCGAGTGTCGAACCTGACACCATGACCCCGCCCTTGGTGGCCCGTTCCATCACCCGAGCGGCGATGTTGACGTCGACGCCGAGCCAGTCCGCGGCCAACCGCTGGGGCCGACCGGTGTGGATCCCGACCCGCATCCGCGGCGTGTAGCCCGCCACCTCGACCGACTTCAGCGCCCCCTTGGCGGCCAGGACGGCCCGCACGGCGACCGTGGGATCGCCGAAGACGGCCATCAGGCCGTCGCCCATCCGTTTGACGATGTGGCCACCGGCGTCCAGCAGCGGCGGCTCGAGGGCCCGCGCCACCTGTCGCAGCAGGGTGAGCGCCGCTTCGTCACCGGCCTGCAAGGACCACGACGAGAAGCCGACCAGGTCGGTAAACACCAACGTCACCTCGGGATTCGCGGGACGTCGGGCGACCGACTCGGTCAGCGCCTGCCACATCTGCAACAGCCCGAGGCTGACCTCACGCGACACCGCGTCGCGGTCCCCCAGCAGCCGGTCGGCGGCTCGCGCCGCGGCGCGCGGTCCACCCTCGCCGGCCGTGGACAGCGGGTCGCCGAACTCGGGATCGCCGGGTAGCAGACGCCGCGCCCGGCGGATGAACGCCACCGCGCCGGGACTGTGATTCCGGTTGTGCAACCACTGCGAGGCGCCGTGCGCCGAGACCGCGGAAGGCGGTGGCGAATCGGGCTCGCCCGAGTCCGAGTCGCGACGCGCGAGTTCCACCTGGCCAGGTTATTTGGTTCCGGCGGAGCCGGGCAACGAAGGCCCCACGGTTTGTGTCACAGCTCGCAACGTATCGCCTGATCACAGCGATGCCACACCGCTATGGACGCCGCATAACACCCGCCGGCGCGCGCGGCCGAAATCGTAGACAACGCGCGTTGTCAAAGTTATCGTGAGCCGAGGAGGCCGAGATGACTGCCATTCCAACGACATCCGACGATCCGCTCGGACCCGATTCCCTCACCTGGAAGTACTTCGGCGACCTTCGCACGGGAATGATGGGCGTCTGGATCGGCGCGATCCAGAACATGTATCCGGAGCTGGGCGCCGGCGTCGAGGAGCATTCGATCCTGCTGCGCGAGCCCCTGCAGCGCGTGGCCCGCTCGGTGTACCCGATCATGGGCGTCGTCTACGACGGCGACCGGGCTGCCCAGACGGGGCGGCAGATCAAGAGCTACCACCACACCATCAAGGGCGTCGACGCGTACGGCCGCCGGTATCACGCGCTGAACCCCGAAACCTTCTACTGGGCCCACGCCACCTTCTTCATGCTGGTGATCAAGGTGGCCGAGTACTTCTGCGGGGGCTTGACGGAGGCGGAGAAGCGCCAGCTGTTCGACGAGCACGTGCGGTGGTATCGGATGTACGGGATGAGCATGCGACCGGTGCCCACCTCGTGGGAGGAGTTCCAGGAGTACTGGGATCGGGTCTGCCGCGAGGAATTGGAAATCAACCGGGCGACGCTGGACATCTTCCAAATCCGGATCCCCAAGCCGAAATTCGTGCTGATGCCGACACCGATCTGGGACCAGATGTTCAGGCCGCTGGTCGCGGGCCAGCGCTGGATCGCGGCGGGCCTGTTCGAGCCAGCGGTTCGCGAAAAGGCCGGCATGCGCTGGACGCCCGGCGACGAGGTGCTGCTGCGCCTGTTCGGCAAGTTCGTCGAACTGGCCTTCCTGGCGGTTCCCGACGAGATTCGGCTGCACCCCCGGGCGCTGGCCGCGTACCGCCGGGCCGAGGGGCGGCTACCCGGCAACGCGCCGTTGGTGGAGGCTCCGCCGTTCATGGCGCCGCCCCGCGACCGCCGCGGCCTGCCCATGCATTACTTCCCTCCCCGTCCGCGGTCGCCGCTCGACCCCGCGAAGGCCCTCATTGAGCGCGCCGGCTCGCTGGTGCACGGGACGCTGTCGCTGGCGGGTCTGCGGCCCGCCCGGGGTCGCGTCAGGGCCGCTTGAACATGCCCAGCGCCTGCGCGCTCTGGTAGAGGCAGATTGCCGCGGCGGAGGCCACGTTCAGGCTCTCGGCACCGCCGGCCATCGGGATGCGCATGCGGTGATCGGCCGCCGCCGCGATTTCGGTTGGCAGACCCTGCGCTTCGGGGCCGAACAACCACGCGGTCGGCCTGGCGAGCAGCGCCGCGGCATCGTCGAGGCGCGTCTCGCCGTCGACCGTGGTCGCCAGCACCTGCAGCCCCGCGGCGCGCACGGCGCCCAGCGCGGCGGCCACGTCAGGCGCGGCGACCACCGGAATCGAGAAGATGCTGCCGGTCGAGGCGCGTAGACACTTGCCGTTGTACGGGTCGACGCTGTGCCCGCCGAGGATCACACCCTGTGCGCCCATGGCGTCGGCGATGCGAATGACCGTGCCGGCGTTGCCTGGCTCGCTGATCTCGACGGCGACCGCGATCAGCCGCGGCGAACCGGACAGCACGTCCGCCAGGCCGGTCGCCGGCGTTTCGCAGACGGCGACCAGTCCGGCGGGGGTGACGGTGTCGGACAGCGCCTTTGCGGCCCGCTCGCTGACCAGATGGACCGGACAGCGCTGCGCGCCAAGCAAAGCCGCATACCGCTGCGACGCGGCTTCGGTGACGAAGACGTCGCGGACCAGACCGCGGGCGGCCGCCGCCTCCACCAGATTGGGGCCTTCGGCCAGGAATCGCCCCGCCCGCCGCCGGCCGACGTGGCGATTCAGTTTGACCGCCGCGGCGACCCGGGCCGAACGTTCGGTCAGCACCTGCACCCGGAAGCCGGTTTAGGCGGCCTCTCCGGAATCCGAGGGTGCGTTGACGTCCTCGGGCAGTGCCGCCCGGGCGACGTCGACCAGCGCGGTGAACGCCGCGGGATCGGTGATCGCGATGTCGGCGAGGTTCTTGCGGTCCACTTCCACGCCGGCGGCCTTCAAACCCTGGATCAGCCGGTTGTAGGTGATGTCGTTGGCGCGCGCCGCCGCGTTGATCCGCGAGATCCACAGTTTCCGGAACTCGCCCTTGCGCGCGCGGCGGTCGCGGTAGGCGTAGTTCAACGAATGCAGCTGCTGCTCTTTGGCTTTGCGGTAGAGCCGCGAGCGCTGGCCGCGATAGCCCTTCGAGGCCTTGAGAATGCTGCGCCTCTTCTTGTGGGCGTTGACCGCCCGCTTCACGCGTGCCATGGGGTTCCTGCTCTCTGAAAAGTAACTTGCAAAGTAAATGGGTCGGGTGCCGGCACCGACGGGCCGGCGCACGGCTTGTTGAAGGTCAGCCGTTCAGCAGCTTGTTGATCCGCTTGGTGTCGTTGGCCGCCACGGTCGTGCGGCCTTCCAGCCGGCGAGTCCGGGTGGACGGCTTGTGCTCCAACAGGTGCCGACGGTTCGCCTTTTCGCGCAGGATCTTGCCGGTTCCGGTGCGCCGGAACCGCTTCGAAGCCCCGCTGTGGGTCTTGGCCTTGGGCATGTTTCCTCTACTTCTCGAATCTCGCTATTTGGTCTGAAGGTCAGTTGGGTGAAGGGGTGTCGGCGTCCGATGCCTCGCCGTCCCCCGGGCCTTCGGGGTGCCGCGCCCTGGCCCGAGTCTTCGCGCCGCGGTGCGGGGCCAGCACCATCGTCATGTTGCGGCCGTCCTGCTTGGCGGACGTCTCGACGAAGCCGTATTCGGCGACGTCCGCGCCCAGCCGCTGCAGCAGGCGGTAACCCAACTCGGGGCGCGACTGCTCACGTCCGCGGAACATGATGGTGACCTTCACCTTCGAACCCGCCTCCAGGAAGCGGATTACGTGACCCTTTTTGGTCTCGTAATCGTGATCGTCGATCTTTGGTCGCAGTTTCTGCTCTTTGACGACGGTCTGCTGCTGGTTGCGGCGGGATTCGCGCGCCTTTTGCGCCGCCTCGTATTTGAACTTGCCGTAGTCCATGATCTTGCAGACCGGGGGTCTGGCGTTCGGGGCGACTTCGACAAGGTCGAGATCGGCGTCCGCGGCGACGCGAAGTGCGTCTTCGATGCGCACTATGCCTACCTGTTCTCCCCCGGGGCCGATCAATCTGACTTCAGGTACGCGGATGCGCTCGTTGACGCGGGTCTCAGTGCTGATGGGGCCTCCCTTGTTGGGCTTATAGATATCCTGCGCTCACGGCCAAGGCCTCGGTCGGGAGTCAGCGGCGGAAACACCACACCACCAGCAGAAAAGCCCTGCAATAGCAGGGCCCAATGCCGACCGATCACGGCTTGCAACTGGTCAAGCCGCCCGCGTTTGCTCGCGGAACAGACATGCGCGATGCCTGTGACCGGACCGCCAAGCGTTGAAAGAAACTTCGTGGCACGCGGTGGGAGTGGGACTCCACTTGCTGTTCCTGGCCTTCGCCGGGATGGTCGCGGACGCCAGTTTAGCAGCCACGGGGCGGCTTTTTGCACTTCGCCCCCGACCCCCGTCCGGCGCGCACGAGCACGCTTGCGCGACCGGACCGATTATTGCCAGCCCCTCTTCGCGCTTCGCCAAGCTTTTCACGGATTGAGGGCATATCCTCGCGGTCTGTGACACTCGCTTCATCTCGCTCGGGGTCCCGTTCGGGGGCTCGCGGCCGGTCGCAATCCCGGTATCGCTGGGTACCGGCGGCGGCCGGGTGGATCGTGGGCGTCATCGCCACCGTGTCCCTGCTGGCCAGCGTGTCCCCGGCGATCCGGTGGATGATCAAGGTCCCGCGCGAGTTCATCAACAACTACCTGTTCAACTTCCCCGACACCAGCATCGCGTGGTCGTTCGTGCTCGCACTGCTGGCCGCGGCCCTGACCGCCCGGAAACGGATCGCCTGGCTGGTGTTGCTCGGCCAGATGATCCTTTCCGCCGGCCTGAACGTCGCCGACATGGCCGCGGGCGACAACACCGCGGCCGAAACCTTCGGGGAGAACCTCGGGTTCGCGGTGCACATCGTGGCGATCGTGCTGCTGGTGCTGGCGTACCGGGAGTTCTGGGCCAAGGTCCGCAAGGGCGCCATGGTCAAGGCGGCCGCGGTGCTGGTCGCGGGGGACGTGGTCGGCATCCTGGTCTCCTGGGGCCTGGTGGAGTTGTGGCCCGGAACGCTGGCGCGCCCGGACCGCCTGCCCTACGTGGCCAACCGGGTGGTCGGATTCGCCCTGGCCGATCCGGACCTGTTCACCGGCAAGCCGCACGTGTTCCTCAACGCGATCTTCGGCCTGTTCGGGGCGCTGGCGCTGATCCTGGCGACCATCGTGCTCTTCCAATCCCAGCGCGCCGAGAACGCGCTCACCGGTGAGGACGAGTCGGCAATCCGCGGGCTCCTCGAGCTCTACGGCAAGCACGACTCGCTCGGATACTTTGCGACCCGCCGCGACAAGTCGGTGGTGTTCGCGCAGAGCGGCCGCGCCGCCATCACCTATCGCGTCGAGGTCGGCGTCTGCCTGGCCAGTGGCGACCCGATCGGCGACCCGCGGGCGTGGCCGCAGGCCATCGACGCGTGGCTGGGCCTGTGCCAGGCGTACGGCTGGGCGCCGGGCGTCATGGGCGCCAGCACGCAGGGGGCGCGCGTCTATCGGGAAGCGGGGCTGAACGCGCTCGAGTTGGGCGACGAGGCGATCTTGCGAACCGCAGATTTCCGGCTGTCCGGTCCGGACATGCGCGGGGTGCGCCAGGCCGTGACCCGGGCGCGCCGGGCAGGGCTGACCCTGCGCATCCGCCGGCACCGCGACATCTCGGCCGAGGAGATGGCCCAGACGATCACCCGCGCCGACGCCTGGCGCGACACCCAGACCGAGCGCGGATTCTCCATGGCGCTGGGCCGGCTGGGCGATCCGGCGGATGGGGACTGCCTGTTGGTCGAAGCGCTGGACCGCGACGGCGCCGTCGTGGCGATGCTGTCGTTGGTCCCCTGGGGAACCACCGGGGTCTCCCTGGACTTGATGCGCCGCTCGCCGCAATCCCCCAACGGCACCATCGAGCTCATGGTCAGCGAGCTCGCGCTGACCGCCGAAACCCTTGGCATCAGCCGCATTTCATTGAACTTCGCGATGTTCCGCTCGGCGTTCGAACAGGGCGCGCAACTCGGCGCAGGCCCGGTCGCCCGGCTGTGGCGGGGGCTGCTCCTGTTCTTCTCGCGATGGTGGCAGCTGGAGACCCTGTACCGGTCGAACATGAAATACCAACCGGAATGGGTTCCGCGCTACGCCTGTTACGAGGACGCGCGCCTGATCCCCCGGGTGGGCGTCGCCTCGGTTATCGCCGAGGGCTTCCTGGTGCTGCCGTTCACCCGGCGCGACAAGGTGCACACCGGCCATCACCCCGCCGTGCCGCCCAGGCTGGCGGAGTCGGGCCTGCTGCACCACGACGGCTCGGCGCCCGACGTCAGCGAGTTACAACAACGGCGCGACGACGCGGAACTCGAGGAGTCGAGGGCCCGCCTGCCCGAGCAGGTGCGGGTCCGCCTGGCCAAACTGAAGATATTGCGGCGCAACGGCATTGACGCCTATCCCGTGGGATCCCCGCCCAGCCACACCATCGCCCGGGCGCTGGACGCCGACGATCAGGAAACGGTCTCCGTGGCGGGCCGGATATTGCGGATACGCGACTACGGCGGGGTGCTGTTCGCCCAGCTGCGGGACTGGTCGGGCGAATTGCAGGTGCTGCTGGACAATTCACGCCTGGAGCAGGGCCGCACCGCGGACTTCACCGCGGCCATCGACCTTGGCGACCTGGTCGAGATGGCCGGGCACATGGGCTTTTCCAAGAACGGAACCCGCTCGTTGATCGTGCGAGACTGGCGGATGATCGGTAAGTGCCTGCGGCCGCTGCCGAACAAGTGGAAGGGGCTGACCGACCCCGAGGCGCGGGTGCGGACCCGCTACGTCGACCTGGCGGTCAATCCCGAGTCGCGCGAGCTGGTCACGGCCCGCAGCAGCGTCCTGCGTTCCGTCCGGGAAACGTTGTTCGCCAAGGGGTTCATCGAGGTCGAGACGCCGATCCTGCAACAGATCCACGGTGGAGCCACCGCCCGGCCGTTCGTCACCCACATCAACACCTACGACATGGACCTGTTCCTGCGGATCGCGCCGGAGCTGTACCTGAAGCGGTTGTGCGTCGGCGGCGTGGAGCGGGTGTTCGAGCTGGGCCGGGCCTTCCGCAACGAGGGGGTCGACTTCAGCCACAACCCGGAGTTCACGTTGCTCGAGGCCTACCAGGCGCACGCCGACTACATGGCGTGGGTCGACGGCAGCCGGGAGCTCATTCAAAACGCCGCGCAGGCCGCCAACGGCGAGCAGACCGTGCTGCGGCCCGGCGCCGAGGGCCGCCTCCAACCGGTCGACATCTCCGGGCCCTGGCCGGTGAAGACCGTGCACGACGCGGTGTCCGAGGCGCTCGGGGAACACATCGATCCCGACACCCCGTTGTCCGTTCTGCGCAAACTGTCCGACGCCGCCCACATTCCGTATCGGGCGCAGTGGGACGCCGGCGCGGTGGTGCTGGAGCTCTACGAGCACCTGGTCGAGGACCGGACCGAGCGGCCGACCTTCTACATCGACTTCCCGACGTCCGTCTCGCCGTTGACCCGGCCGCACCGCAGCCGGCGCGGCGTCGCCGAGCGGTGGGACCTGGTGGCCTGGGGGGTCGAGCTGGGGACCGCGTACAGCGAGCTCACCGACCCGGTGGAGCAGCGCCGTCGCCTGCAGGAGCAGTCGTTGCTGGCCGCCGGCGGCGACCCCGAGGCCATGGAGCTCGACGAGGACTTCCTGCAGGCCATGGAGTACGCGATGCCGCCCACCGGGGGGCTCGGCATGGGCATCGATCGGCTCGTCATGCTCATAACCGGCCGCAGCATCCGCGAAACCCTGCCATTTCCGCTGGCCAAGCCCCATTAGGCAGCCCGCGACGCGCGGGCGGGCCGATGGCGAACATTCGGTGAATATGTTCCAGGCCGGTTAACAATGGATCACAATGAATGCCGTGACCGCGTCGACGATCAATGCCACGACGCAGTTGCTGGCAAGTAGTCACACCTCGCTGATGCACGGCTGGGTGCCCACCACGATCCAGGTGGTCACCGCGGTCGTGCTGACCCTGGCCGTCGGCTGGCGGTCGCGTCGCTGGCGGACGGTGTGGTTGCCGGCGGCTGCGCTGGCCGGCGCTGCCGTGGCCTACCTGACGCACTGGTACATCGTCGACCGCGGCCTGTCCGACGAACCCGCGCCGGCGGCACTGTGGCTCTGGATCACGTTGACCGGCACGGCGGCGGCGGTGCTGGTCCTGGGGTGGCGCGGCGCTCGCCGCTGGCGGCGCGGGGCAGGCCTGCTGGCCGTGCCGTTGTGCGCGCTGTGTGCCGCGCTGGTGCTCAACTTATGGGTCGGCTACTTCCCGACGGTGCAGGCCGCGTGGAACCAGATCACCTCCGGTCCCCTGCCCGACCAGACCGACCCGGCCACCGTCACCGCGATGGCCGCCAAACGGGCGCGGCCACCGCACGGCAGCGTGGTTCCGGTGGTGATCCCGTCTGACGGCTCTCATTTCAAGCACCGCGGCGAGCTGGTTTATCTGCCGCCCGAGTGGTTCACCAGCAGCCCGCCGCCGGCGCTGCCGACGGTCATGATGATCGGCGGCCAGTTCAACACGCCGGCCGACTGGACCCGCGCGGGCAACGCGGTCAAGACGATCGACGACTTCGCGGCCGCCCACAACGGCAAGGCCCCGGTGCTGGTCTTCGTCGACTCCGGCGGGGCCTTCAACAACGACACCGAATGCGTCAACGGTGTCCGCGGTAACGCCGCCGACCATTTGACCAAAGACGTTGTACCGTACATGGTTTCCAAGTTCGGCGTCAGTGGCGACCGGTCGCACTGGGGCGTCGCGGGCTGGTCGATGGGCGGCACCTGCGCGGTCGACCTGACCGTCATGCACCCCGACATGTTCAGCGCGTTCGTCGACGTCGCCGGCGACTTCTTCCCCAACGCCGGAAACAAGACCCAAACCATCGCGCGGCTCTTCGGCGGAAACGCCGACGCGTGGGCGGCATTCGACCCGACCACGGTGATCAGCCGGCACGGGCCCTATAGCGACGTCGCCGGCTGGTTCGCCATCTCCTCCGACGGCCCGCCCGCACCGCGCCACGACCCGATGATGACCGACAGCGGCGCGATCCGTCTCGCCGGCCGGGAAGCGGCCGCCGACCCCGGCAACCAGACGGCGGCCGCCTACTCGCTGTGCGCGCTCGGGCGCGCCAACGGGATCGACTGCGCGGTGCTGGCGCAGCCGGGTAAGCACGATTGGCCGTTCGCCGACCGGGTCTTCGCCGCCGCGCTGCCGTGGCTGGCCGGCCGGCTGGGCATGCCGGGAATCCCGCGGACCGCGTTGCCCGGCGCTGCCCCGCCCGCACCCACCGCCCCGGTCATCGTCCCGGCCGACCATTCGCCCGCCAGGCGGTAGCCCGCCGGTGTTTTCCGTTGCGCGGGTCCGGCGCGCGATCTTTGCGCGGCACTGCAATCCGTGGAGCGCCTGGACCCGCTGGGCGAGCACCCCGCTGATCCTGGTGCCACCGTGGACGCGGCGCTGGAGCCATGCGGCGTGGATCGGGCTGTGGCTGGCCGTCAACCCGTTCGTTTTCGGCAGGCCGGCGCACGAGCGGGCGTGGTCGACGCGGGCGATGCTGGGCGAGGAGTTGTGGATCGGCCGGCGCCCCCGGGACGCCGCCATGGTGGTCAGCGCCCTGACATCGGTGGCCGCGCTGGCTGCCGTCGTCGCCGCGCGCCGCCGTCGCCTGCTGCCCGCGGCGGCGGCTATCGCCGTTCAGATGGCGTTGACGCTGGTGTACTGGGAGCAGATGGTGCGTTATCTGGAGCGCGAGCGGCGGGCGGGCCTTTAGTAGCGTGGCCTCCATGCCCGACGAACCAACCCCACCCGATCCTGGGTACGACAACGCCGGTGTGCCGACCTTCGAATCCGTCCGCGAGAAGATCGAAAACCGCTACGCGACATCCTTGGGCGACGCGGAGCTGGACGCCGAATCGCCCGAAGGCCGCACTGTCGCCGAGCAATACGACGAGCGCGAGCGCGCCGCGGCCGAACGATTGGCCGAGATCCGCGAGTCGATGCACACGGATGAGGACTAGGGCGGCTGGCTTAGCGTCGGGGGACGTCGATGAGTGAAACGCAGCCCGGTTCGAGGATCGGGAGCCGATTTGGGCCGTATCAACTGCGCCGCCTGCTGGGCCGCGGCGGGATGGGCGAGGTCTACGAGGCCTACGACACCGTCAAGGACCGCGTGGTGGCGCTCAAGCTGATGTCCGAGCAAGTGAGTTCGGATGACTCATTTCGGCGGCGCATGCAACGCGAGGCCCGGACCGCGGGCCGGCTACAGGAACCGCACATCGTGCCGATTCACGATTTCGGCGAGATAGACGGTCAAGTGTTCATCGACATGCGCCTCATCGAGGGGCGCGACGTGGGGACGGTGCTGAGCCGCAGCGGGCCGCTCCCGCCACCGCGCGCGGTCGCGATTGTCGAACAAGTCGCCGCCGCCCTCGATGCCGCGCACCGCACCGGGGTCATTCATCGCGACATCAAACCCGAGAACATCCTGCTCGCCGAGGGCGACTTTGCCTACCTGGTCGACTTCGGCATCGCCGCCGCGGCCACCGACGAGCGGGTGACCAAAACCGGTGCCGCCATAGGCAGCTGGAGCTACATGGCGCCCGAGCGATTCGGCAACGACGACCCCACTTACCGCGTCGACATCTACTCCCTGGCCTGCCTGCTTTTCGAATGCCTCACGGGCACAAGACCTTTCCAGACGACCAGCCTCAGCAGCCTGATGGCCGCACACCTAGTGGAGCCGGTCCCGCGCCCGAGCCAGCGCAATGCCGCCGTCCCGGCGGCGTTCGACGAGGTCATCGCCCGCGGGATGGCCAAGGATCCGAACGACCGCTACACGACCGCAGGCGATCTCGCGAAAGCGGCCCTGCACGCGCTGAGCGCCCCGGACCAACGCGAGGCGACCGAGCTGATCCAGCACAGTCAACATTTCGCGCCGCCGCCGAGCGCGCAGCAGTTTCGGGCCCAGCCCGCACCGCCGCATCCGGCGTGGTTCGCGACTCCACCCGTCGCGCCATGGGCGCCGCCCGCACCACCGCGGCGCCGGCTGGGGCTGGTCATCGGTGCCCTCGCGCTCGTCGTCGCGGTGATCGCGGGCACCGGGGTGTGGTTGGCGGTCGGAAAGTCCGGTGATCCCCCGCCCGACGCCTCCCCAACGACGACCACCGCCGCTCCCTCCACCACGAGCGCAGCGACCAGCGGCGCCGCCCCGACAGTGGCTCCCGCACAACTGGATTCGCTCCTGCTTCCGGTCGACCAGATCAACGTCCTGGTCGGCACCACCGGGATCATCCTCGACCACAACGTCACCGAGATGACGGACCCGGGCCCCGGCAACACGCTGTCGGACGACAAGTGCCTCGGGGCGCTCATCGGTTTCCAAACCCGGACGTACAAGAGCAGCGGCTACACCGCGATGCTCGCCCAGCTGCTGAAGAAGCCGAACAGCAACCCCGCCTACGTCGTGGCGCAGGGGGCGGTGATCTTCGCGTCCGCCGACCAGGCCCGGGGATTCGTGACCGACCAGTGGACCCAATGGCGGGACTGTGGGGGGAAGACCGTGACCCAGCCCAGCGACAAAGCCCCGTTCGAATGGACCTTCGGGCAGATCAGCGGCAACCCGCCCAACATCGCCATTCAGCGCACACTGGCCAACACCGCGGTGGTGTGCCAGCACGTCATGGAGGCGGTGTCCAACGTGGTCCTTGACGTCAACGTCTGCGCACCGGGAACCATCAACCAGGCCAGGTTGATCGCCAACCAGATGGCGACCAAGATCCCCGGCTGACGGCGGATCAGGCGGTGGCTTTGCGCCGCCGCTTCAACCGCCGCGGCGGGGCGGCGCGGCCGATGACCTCGGCCAGGAACTTCCCGGTGTAGCTTTCCGGCACCGCGGCGATATCCTCCGGAGTGCCTTCGGCGACAACGGTTCCGCCCTCGGCACCACCCTCTGGCCCCATGTCGACGATCCAGTCCGACGTCTTGATCACGTCCAGGTTGTGCTCGATGACGATGACCGTGTTGCCCTTGTCCACCAGCCCGTTGATGACGGTGAGCAGCTTGCGGATGTCGTCGAAATGCAGTCCGGTGGTGGGCTCGTCGAGGATGTAGACCGTCCGCCCCGTCGAGCGCTTCTGCAGTTCGGCGGCCAGTTTGACGCGCTGCGCCTCGCCACCGGACAACGTCGGGGCGGGCTGGCCCAGCCGGACGTAGCCCAGGCCGACGTCGACGAGCGTGCGCAGGTAGCGGTGGATGCCGGTGATCGGCTCGAAGAACTCCGCCGCCTCCTCGATCGACATGTCCAGCACCTCGGAGATGGTCTTGCCCTTGTAGTGCACTTCCAGGGTTTCGCGGTTGTAGCGCGCACCGTGGCAGACCTCGCAGGGGACGTACACGTCGGGCAGGAAGTTCATCTCGATCTTGATGGTGCCGTCGCCGGTGCACGCCTCGCAGCGGCCGCCCTTGACGTTGAACGAGAACCGGCCCGGTTGGTAGCCACGGACTTTGGCCTCCGTGGTGGCCGCGAACAGGGTCCGGATCTTGTCGAACACGCCGGTGTAGGTGGCCGGGTTGGACCGCGGCGTGCGACCGATCGGCGACTGGTCGACCCGCACCAGCTTGTCCAGGTGGTCCAGGCCCGTCACCCGGGTATGCCGCCCCGGTACCAGCCGGGCACCGTTGAGCCGGTTGGCCAGCACCGTGGCGAGGATGTCGTTGACCAGCGTCGACTTGCCCGAGCCGGACACGCCGGTGACCGAGGTGAGCACGCCGAGTGGGAACGAGACGTCGATGCCGCGCAGGTTGTGCTCGCGCGCGCCGACGACGGTGAGCTGACGCTTGCGGTCGACCGGACGCCGGATCGCCGGCATCTCGATGGCCTCCTTGCCCGACAGGAAGGCACCGGTGATCGACTCCTCGTTGGCCAGCAGCTCGGCGTACGTCCCGCTGTGCACGATCTCGCCGCCGTGCTCACCGGCCCGCGGACCGATGTCGACGATCCAGTCGGCGTGCGCGATGGTGTCCTCGTCGTGCTCGACGACGATCAGGGTGTTGCCCAAATCCCTGAGCCGAGTGAGGGTTTCGATAAGGCGACGGTTGTCACGCTGGTGCAGCCCGATCGACGGCTCGTCGAGCACATAGAGCACGCCCACCAGGCCGGACCCGATCTGGGTGGCCAACCGGATGCGTTGCGCCTCACCGCCGGACAGCGTGGCCGCCGCGCGCGACAACGACAGGTAGTCCAGCCCCACGTCGAGCAGGAAGCCGAGCCGCGACTGGATTTCCTTGAGCACCTGCCCGGCGATCGCCTGCTCCCGGTGCCCCAGGGTGAGCGCGTTGAGGAAGTCCGAGCAGTCCGAGATCGACAGCTCGGACACCTCGGCGATGGACTTGGCACCGCGGTCCCCAGCGCGCAGCGTCACCGCCAGGATCTCCGGCTTGAGCCGGGTGCCCTCGCACTCCGGGCAGGGCACGTCACGCATGAAACCCTCGTAGCGTTCCTTCATCTGCTCGGATTCGGTCTGGGCCATCTTGCGCTGCAGGAATGCCAGCACGCCCTCGAAATCGGCGTAGTACGAACGGGTTCGGCCGTACCGGTTGCGGTAGCGCACATGCACCTGATGGTCGGACCCCTCGAGGATCGCCCTGCGCGCCTTGGCCGGCAGCTTGCGCCACGGCGTGTCGACGTCGAAGCCCATCTCGTCGCCGAGCCCGGCCATCATCCGGGTGAAGTACTCCGCGGTGTGGCCCGTCGACCACGGGGCGACCGCACCTTCGGCCAGCGTGCGTTCGGGATCGGGCACCACCAGGTCGGGGTCGACCTCCTTGCGGATCCCCAGGCCGGTGCACTCGGGGCAGGCGCCGTAGGGCGAGTTGAACGAGAACGATCGCGGCTCGAGGTCGTCGACCGCCAGCGCGTGCCCGTTGGGACACGCCAGCTTCTCGGAGAAGCGCTGCTCGCGGTTGTGGGCGTCGTGCTCGTGGTCGACGAACTCCAGCACCACGATTCCGTCGGCCAGGTTCAGCGCGGTCTCCACGGAATCGGTGAGCCGCTGCTTGGCGCTGGCCTTGACGGTGAGGCGGTCCACCACCACCTCGATGTCGTGCTTCTCCTGCTTCTTCAGCTTGGGCGGATCGGTCAGCGAGTGCACCACGCCGTCCACCCGAACCCGGCTGTAGCCCTGCGCGTTGAGCTTCTCGAACAGGTCGGCGAACTCGCCCTTGCGGGTGCGCACCACCGGGGCGAGCACCAGGAAGCGGGTACCTTCCGGCATCACCAGCACCTGGTCGACGATTTGCTGGGGCGTCTGGCGGGCGATCCGCTCGCCGCAGACCGGGCAGTGCGGCGTGCCGGCGCGCGCGTAGAGCAGCCGCAGGTAGTCGTACACCTCGGTGATCGTCCCGACCGTCGACCGCGGGTTGCGGTTGGTCGACTTCTGGTCGATGGACACCGCCGGGGATAGGCCCTCGATGAAGTCGACGTCCGGCTTGTCCATCTGGCCCAGGAACTGGCGCGCATAGGCGGACAGCGACTCGACGTATCGGCGCTGGCCCTCGGCGAAAATCGTGTCGAACGCGAGCGACGATTTGCCCGACCCCGACAGCCCGGTGAAGACGATCAGCGCGTCGCGCGGTAGGTCGAGGTCGACGCCCCGCAGGTTGTGTTCGCGGGCGCCCTTGACGATCAGGCGGTCAGCCACGCTGCCCTCTTTCAGTGGATCTTTTACGTACTGCAGCCGGTAATGCGCACGGCGCATTCCATGCTATGTGCCCGTACCGACAACAAACGTTTGACCAGTAACGTGGCCGCTATGACTGCCCCCGACAAGGTAAGCGACAACTACACCGGACACGTCGACCCTGGCACTGCGGCCCGCCGGACCCTACCCGGCGCCACGATCCTAAAGGCGTCGGTGGGCCCTATGGACAACAATGCGTATCTGGTGACATGTTCCGCGACCGGGGAGACGTTGTTGATCGACGCCGCCAACGACGCGGACGTCCTGATCGGGCTGATCCGGCAGAACGTACCCAAGGTGTCGCTGATCGTGACCAGCCATCAGCACTTCGACCACTGGCAGGCGCTGGAGGCCGTGGCCGCGGCCACCGGGGCGCCGACCGCCGCCAACCAGATCGACGCCGAGGCACTGCCGGTCAAACCAGACCGTTTGCTGGCGGGCGGCGACACGGTGCAGATCGGCGAGCTGCGATTCAAGGTCATCCACCTGCGCGGGCACACGCCCGGCTCGATCGCGCTCGCCCTCGACGGGCCCGCCACGGGCGGGGTCACTCAGCTGTTCACCGGCGACTGCCTGTTCCCGGGCGGCGTCGGCAAGACATGGCAGCCGGGCGATTTCGCGCAGCTCCTGGACGACGTCACCACCCGGGTGTTCGACGTGTACGACGACGCCACCGTCATCTATCCCGGTCACGGCGACGACACGGTGCTCGGCGCCGAACGCCCTCACCTCGGCGAATGGCGCGAACGAGGCTGGTAGGCGAGCTACGAAGTGGTGTGGACGATCAGCACGTCCACCTTGGCGCGCCGCGACACGTTGGCGGGCACCGATCCGAGCAACCGGCCCGCGATGGTGCTCAGTCCGACGTTTCCGACGACCAGCAGGTCGGCCTTCTCGTCCTCGGCCAGCTTGACCAGCGCGTCGACCGGGGCGCCTTCGATCGGGCGCTCTTCGACGTTCTTGGCCCCGGCCTTGTGCGCCCGCTCCTTGGCGTCCTGCAGGATCGCATAGATCGGCGCGGTGCCGGACACCTTGTAGCTCTCGTTGCGCAGCGCGTCGGCGGCCCGGCTGTCCTCATGCTGGGGCAGGTATGCCGAAGCGACAATCAGCCTGGCGTCCGGCCCGGCGATCTGCGCCGCCTTGTCCACCGCACGCATTGACGAGTCCGAGCCATCGGTTCCCACCACCACAGTCTGATAGGCGCCCATTAACCCTCCCAGTTTCGGTTGGTCAGCCAACCCAAGACACTATCGCGTTTGCCCGGCGTAAAGGGAACTGATTAGCGACACCGCGTGGCGCGGCGTGTCGACAATTTGCGGGGCCGCGCCGCGCCAGCGGACAATATCGCCGATGGCGAAACAATCAAATGCTCAGGTCCGACGCGGAAAGCGTTGCATAACGCAGCTTTTCGCCGAATGCGGACGCGTGGCGCGAATGGCCGGGGCGCGATTTGTGAGCCGGCCCCACGACTCGGCTTTACAGTGACAAGCATCATGTCCATGCCCACCATCGAGCAGCGCGCCGCGGACGGAGTCGAGGAGCCCGCGCCCGCGCGTTCGTCCGGGCGGTTGCTCGATCCGTGGGCGATCGCCGTGTTCGCGGCCGTGGTCAGCGGCGCGTGGGCCTGTAGGCCCTCCCTGTGGTTCGACGAGGGGGCGACCATCTCGGCCGCCGGGAGCCGGACGCTGGCGGAGCTGTGGCGGCTGCTGGGCCACATCGACGCCGTGCACGGGCTGTACTACCTGCTGATGCACGGTTGGTTCGCCCTGTTCCCGCCGACGGAGTTCTGGTCGCGAGCGCCCAGCGCCCTGGCGGTGGGCGCTGCCGCCGCGGGCGTCACGGTGTTCACCAGGCAGTTCTCGACCCGGCCGGCCGCGGTTTGCGCGGGTGTCGTGTTCGCCATCCTGCCGCGCACCACCTGGGCGGGCATGGAGGCGCGGCCCTACGCCTTCGCGGCCGCCGCGGCGGTCTGGTTGACCGTATTGCTCGTCGTCGCCGCCCGGCGCAACAGACCGCGACTGTGGGTTTGCTACGCGCTGGCGTTGATGCTCTCGATTCTGCTCAATCTGAACATGGTGCTGTTGGTGCCGGTCTACGCCGTAATGGTGCCGCTATTGGCGCCCGAAAAGGCGCGCAAATCCGCGGTTATTCGGTGGGCGATCAGCTCGTCCGTCGCGGTCGCGGCCATGACGCCGTTCCTCGTGTTCGCCCACGCGCAGGTATGGCAGGTCAACTGGATTTACCCGGTCAGCTGGCATTACGCGTTCGACATCATCCTGCGCCAGTATTTCGACCACAGCGTCCCGTTCGCCATCCTGTCCGCCGTCCTCATCGTGGCGGCGGTCGCGGCCCGGCTGGCCGGCGTTCGGCCCCCCGCCGGCGACACGCGTCGGCTCTTGATCGTCTGCTCGGCGTGGCTGGTCATCCCCACCGCGCTCGTGGTCATCTATTCGGCGGTCAGCGAGCCGATCTACTACCCGCGCTACCTGATCTTCACCGCGCCCGCGATGGCCGTGGTCCTGGCCGTCTGCATCGTGACGGTCGCCCGCAAACCCTGGCCCATCGCCGGAGTGGTGCTGGCCTGCGCCGTCGCCGCGGTGCCGAACTACCTGTTCGTCCAGCGCTGGCCGTACGCCAAGGAGGGCTGGGACTACAGCCAGGTGGCCGATCTGATCAGCTCCCATGCCGCGCCGGGTGACTGCCTGCTGGTCGACAACACGGTGCCGTGGCGGCCCGGGCCGATCCGCGCCCTGCTGGCCACCCGGCCCGCGGCCTTCCGGTCACTCATCGACGTCGAACGCGGCGCCTACGGGCCGAAGGTGGGGTCGCTGTGGGACGGCCACGTCGCCGTGTGGCTGACCACGGCCAAAATCAACAAATGTCCCGCAATCTGGACAATTACCAATAAAGAACCATCGCTGCCCGACCATCAATCCGGACCGTCATTGCCGCCGGGACCTGCATTCGGGCGCGCCCCGGCTTATCGGTTCCCGAGTTATCTCGGTTTCCGCATTGTCGAACGTTGGCAGTTCCATTACTCCCAAGTGGTGAAGTCCACGCGCTGATTGCCGCTTTGCCGACGGCGTGAACCGCCAATTGTCGGGTAGTTGACGGGGCAAGAGCTCAGCGCGGACTAGCCGACCGGCAGCGCCTCGCGCACGCCGCGGGTCGCGCGGTAGGAAACCGCCACACCCGCGGCGCTCAGCGCGGTGAACACCGTGAACAGCCAGTGCGCCGCCATCCCGTCGCCGCCCTTGGCGGTGTTGACCACCACCCCCGCCAGACCGGCGGCGATCGCCGCGGAAATCAGCTGGACGGTGTTGATGGCCGCCGAGGCGGCGCTGCCCTCGGCGGGGTCGTCGACCGAGGCCATCGCGCGCGCCGACAGATGCGGCCAGGCCATTCCGATCCCGGTCCCGGCCACCAGCAGCGCCGTGGCCCACAGCGCGGCCGTCCAGGGGGACGTGTCGCCGCGTTGTGCGACCGCGGCCAGGGCCAGGCCGGACGCCGCGACAATCGGCGCCGCCACGATCACCCGCCCGATCGTGCGGGGGCTCTCCAGCGATGCGCTGACGATCTCGCTGACCGTCCAGCCGAGCGCCAGCGCGGCTCCCAAGAAACCGGCCGCGATCGGGGTCAGGTGCGCCAACCGCTGGCCGAACAGCGGCACGTAGGTGTTCACCATCGCGGCGCCCATCAGCGCGCCCATGGTCAGGTAGATCCACTTCAACGGCCCGGGGCCGAACACGCTCGGTGGCAATATCGCCGCGTGCGTCCGCCAATCGACGACCACGAACACGCCCACCAGCGCGATGCCGGCGGCGAGCAACGCGAACGTCGCCAGCGTGTTGCGCGGAATCTGGGCGACGCTGACCGCCAGCGCGGCGGCACCGATCAGCAGCAGCGACCGCACCGGCACCTTCTTCGACGGTATGGCGGTGCTCGGTTCGACGCGGGCCAGCGCGACCGGCACCAACATGGCCATCAGGCCGGTAAGCACCGCCATCGCCACGAAGGCCCAGCGCCACAAGCCGAGCTGGGCGAAAAGACCACCCGTGGTGGGGCCGACCACCGTCGCCACTCCCCACATCGCGGACACCAGCGCCGAGCCACGCGTCCACAACACCCGCGGCAGGGCGGAATTGATCACGGCGTATCCGAGGCCGGCCAGCAGCCCGCCGGCCACGCCCTGCAGGGCACGCCCGGCGATCAAAACGTGCATGTTCGGCGCCGCCGCGCAAACCAGGCTGGAGACACCGAACACGGCGAGTCCGGTCAGGTAGGACGAGCGCGCCCCCGCGCGCAGCAGCATCGGATTGACCATCGCCGCCGCGACCACGGACCCCACCAGGTACAGGGTGGTCACCCAGGCATAGAGCCGGCTGCCGCCGATTTCGGCGATGGTGTTGGGCAACAAACTGGTGGTCAGGAACTCGTTGGTGGCGTACAGGGCCACTCCGCCGGCCAGCAGGATGGAAGTCCTCAGATACCTGGCTCCCAGCAGCTGATCCCAGCCGCCGGTGACGGTCGCGGTGTCGGTCACCCTTCTACCGTATGGGGTGTCGCGAGAGTGACGATCCGAGATGCGCTGCCAGCAAACTCATTTCAGGCCGGCGGCGTCCATCCCCCGCAGTTCCTTCTTCAGGTCGGCGATCTCGTCGCGGAAGCGCGCGGCCAGCTCGAACTGCAAGTCACGCGCGGCGGCCATCATCTGCGCGGTGAGGTCTTTGATCAGGTCGGCCAGTTCGGCGCGCGGCATGCTGGTCGTGTCGCGGCCCTCGAACACGCCCGCGCTGACGGCGCGGCCCGGCTCGCCCTGGGCGCGCCGACCCCGGGAGGAGTTGCGTCCGGAGCCGCCGATCCCCACCGTTTCGGTATCGTCGGCCTCGCGATAGACCTGGTCGAGGATGTCGGCGATCTTCTTGCGCAGCGGCTGCGGGTCGATGCCGTGGGCCTCGTTGTAGGCGACCTGCTTGGCCCGACGGCGCTCGGTCTCGTCGATCGCCTCCTTCATCGAGTCCGTGATGGAGTCGGCGTACATGTGCACTTCGCCGGAGACGTTGCGGGCGGCCCGGCCGATCGTCTGGATCAGGCTGCGCGAGGACCGCAGGAAGCCCTCCTTGTCGGCGTCCAGGATCGCCACCAACGACACCTCGGGAAGGTCCAGACCCTCCCGGAGCAGGTTGATGCCGACGAGCACGTCGTACTCGCCCAGCCGCAGCTGGCGCAGCAGCTCCACCCGGCGCAGGGTGTCCACCTCGGAGTGCAGATAGCGCACCCGGATG
The DNA here is from genome assembly GCF_001667075.1 of Mycobacterium sp. 852014-52450_SCH5900713. GTDB lineage: Bacteria > Actinomycetota > Actinomycetes > Mycobacteriales > Mycobacteriaceae > Mycobacterium. Next base: position 63,535 of record NZ_LZIL01000034.1, read on the forward strand.
CCCATCTCCAGCAGGTAGTCGGTGAGGTCTTCGGCCATCTTCTTGGTCAGCGTCGTGACCAGCACCCGCTCGTCGGCGGCGGTGCGCTTGCGGATCTCCCCAATCAGGTCGTCGATCTGCCCCTTGGTCGGCTTGACCACCACCTTCGGGTCCACCAGTCCGGTCGGCCGGATCACCTGCTCGACGAATTCGCCGCCGGCCTGGCTGAGTTCGTACGGGCCGGGGGTGGCCGACAGGTACACCGTCTGCCCGATCCGGTCGGCGAATTCCTCCCACGTCAGCGGGCGGTTATCGCATGCGGAGGGCAGGCGGAACCCGTATTCGACCAGGTTGCGCTTGCGGGACATGTCGCCCTCGTACATGCCGCCGATCTGGGGCACCGTGACGTGTGACTCGTCGATGACGAGCAGAAAGTCGTCCGGGAAGTAGTCGAGCAGGGTCGCCGGCGGCGAGCCCGGTCCGCGGCCATCGATGTGCCGCGAGTAGTTCTCGATGCCCGAGCAGAAGCCGACCTGGCGCATCATCTCGATGTCGTAGTTGGTGCGCATCCGCAGCCGCTGCGCCTCCAGCAGCTTGCCCTGGCCCTCCAGCTCGGCCAGCCGTGCCGCCAGCTCCTCCTCGATCGTCGAGATCGCGTGGGCCATCCGCTCCGGGCCGGCGACGTAGTGGGTGGCCGGGAAGATCCGCAGCGAGTCGACCTGGCGGATCACGTCGCCGGTCAGCGGGTGCAGGTAGTACAGCGCCTCGACCTCGTCGCCGAAGAACTCGATGCGCACCGCCAGTTCCTCGTAGGAGGGGATGATCTCGACGGTGTCGCCGCGCACCCGGAAGGAGCCGCGGGTGAAGGACAGGTCGTTGCGGGTGTACTGCACGTCGACCAGCAGCCGCAGCAGGGCGTCGCGGGGCACCTCGGTGCCGACGCTGAGTTCCACGGAGCGGTCCAGATACGACTGCGGCGTGCCCAGGCCGTAGATGCACGACACCGAGGCCACCACGACGACGTCGCGCCGCGACAGCAGTGACGACGTCGCGGAATGCCTCAGCCGCTCCACGTCGTCATTGATCGAGCTGTCCTTCTCTATGTAGGTGTCGGTCTGGGCGATGTACGCCTCTGGCTGGTAATAGTCGTAGTACGACACGAAGTACTCAACGGCGTTGTGCGGCAACATCTCTCGCAGTTCGTTGGCCAGCTGGGCGGCCAGCGTCTTGTTCGGCGCCATGACCAGCGTGGGCCGCTGCAGCCGCTCGATGAGCCAGGCGGTGGTGGCCGACTTGCCCGTGCCGGTGGCACCGAGCAGCACCACGTCACGCTCCCCCGCCCTGATGCGCCGTTCCAGCTCGTCGATGGCGGCCGGCTGGTCGCCGGCGGGCGCGTGCGGGCTGACCACCTCGAAGTGGCCGCCGACGCGCACGACCTCGTCGACCGCGCGGTATTCCGAATGGGCGAGTACCGGATGTTCCGTGGCGAAAGCCATGCCAACAGGTTAGAACCGCGCACCGACAAGTGTCGCGTGCCCGGCGAGCACAGCCACATCCGTCACAGGAGTACCGGGGCGAATGGACAAGACGATCCGCGAACTTGCTAGCGCCGGTGATATCAGATTCGAAAGGCGGCTATTGGTGCGGACAGCCGCTATCCCGCGGGACGGGTCCACGTCCGCGTGACCGGGTCACACTGCAGCAGGTAGCCGTCGTTCGAGGTGGTCATGGCGAACACCGAGGTGCCCGGCCGGTCGCACGAGCTGCCGGAAGCGTGCACGCCCATCGTGATCGGGGCCTTGGCCCAGCTGTTGCCCTCGCAGACGATCTGCTCGCTGTTGGTGGGGTCGTAGGCCAGCTTGCCGACGTCGCCGCACACCGCGCCGAGCACGGGCGGCGCCGGGGCCGAGGCGGCCGTCGACGTGGCGACGGCCTGGGCGGGGTCGCCCAGGTTCACGCCGGCCGGCACGTCGCCGACCCGGGTCGCCACCACGGGCACCCGCACCACCGCGCCCTGCGCACCACACTCGTTGTTCAGCACGGTCTCGGTCACGGTGCCGCGCAACGTGCCGTCGGCCTGGGGCGCCAGCGACCACACCAGCGTCTCCTGCTGGGTCGCAGTGGCCTGGCCGTTGGGCGGCGTGCAGTCCATCCGCTCCTGTTGAGGCGCGCCCTGCCAGTAGCCGCCGACGAAGTGCAGCGTGTCAGTCTTGCCTCCGTCGGCCGTTTGGTGGGTGGCGTTGTCCAGCCGGGTCCCGGTGGCCGCGCATCCGTTGGTGGTGCACGCCGAGCTGAAAGCCCACCAGCCGGTGGCGGGGCCGTCGTGACGGATCGCGACGCCGTTGGTGGTCCGCTTGCTCTGGTCGTAGTCCAGCTTGTAGCTCCCGTTGAGTACCGGTCCGCCGGATCTTGCCGGCGCGGCACTCGGCGTGGGGACGGACGGCTTCGACGCGAGCGCCGGGTTGGCCGGCGGGGTGTCCGGCTCGAAGGAGTACAGCACCGACCAGGTGGCCGCCACGGCGATCAGCATCGCGCACACCAACCCGACCGCCCACCGCGTCCGCGCCGAGAGCCGGTGGTTCATCGCCGCAGCGACGGTGCGGGGCCGGGCGCGTGGGCCGGCTTGCGCGGCGCCGTCGGATCGCTCACTGACGGCGGCGGCGAACGCGCGGCACCGCTCGAACCTGTCCCCGGGTTGCTTGGCCAAGGCCTGGTGGAACACCTCATCGAGATGCGCCAACTCCGGGCGGTAATCGCTGAGCCGGGGCGGATCCTCGTGCAGGTGCTGGCTGATCACCGCGATCGGATTCGAGTGCTGAAACGGCGGCGCACCGGTGAGCAGATGGAAAGCCGTTGCGGCCAAGGCATATTGGTCTGCCCGCCCGTCGATGTTGGACCCGGTCAGCTGTTCCGGCGCGGCGTAGGCCACCGTCCCCACGGCGACGTTGGTCTCGGTGATCCCGCTGATGTCGCCCAGGTGACGTGCGACCCCGAAGTCCGCCAACAGAATTCGGCGTTCGCCGTCTTCCGGGTGGGTGAGCAGGATGTTGGCCGGTTTGACGTCGCGGTGCAGCAGCCCGCGGTCGTGCGCGTAGTCGAGCGCGCCCGCGACGGCGTGGACAATGGCGCACACCTCCTGGATCGGCATTCCGTCCTGGTAGCGCTCTTTGACCAGCCGGGAGGCGTCGGTGCCCTCGACGTAGTCCATGGAAATCCAAAGGTGGCCGTTGAATTCGCCGCGGTCGTGCACGCCGACGACGTGGGGATGCCACAGCGTTGCGGCGAGATCGGCCTCGCGGTTGAACCTTTCGCGGAATTCGGGATCGGCCGTGACCGCCTCCGCCAGCACCTTGATCACGTCGCGGCGCGGCAACCGGGGATGCAGGGCCAGATACACCTCGGCCATGCCGCCGGCGCCCAGCTGCCGCAGAATCGTGTAGCCCGCGAACGGCGCCCCGCCGGTTATCGACGGGCGGGACCCGTCGGCCTGCCGCGCGGCCTCGGGCTCCACGCTCGGGCGCGAGCTGACCGGGGGAACGCGGCGGAACAGATGGGAGATCGTCACCGCGGGCAGCGAGTGAAAGCCCGCACGCATCGCCGCACCGGCCTGACGTCGGCTGCTCAGCAGCCGCCGCCCGGCGCCGATGCGCCGGGTAGTCCCCCGGTGTTCATCCATCTATCCCCTCGTCCCTGTCCGCTGCCCCAGCCTTCGACGCGGCCCGCCTCCCTGGGCACCTGCATCACGACTGGGGCCGTGCGTCGCCTCGGCGCTGCGGGCCGGCACCACGGTGTGCCCGGCGCGCCCCGAAACTCCCCCTCCGTTCAGATCATGCCGGATCCCGGTGGGGGGTTCGCCTCAGCAAGCTATGAAACGGTTATGAGTGGCCGAACCGAAACATAGCGAAATCACAGGCGATCCCAATAGAGACCACTCACCGAACGCACCGATACTTGAGTAGTGACTCGACCCGCCCCGCCCATCCTGACGATTCGGCACGACGGGTCCCAACGATCCTTCGCGGCCGGCCACGAGGTGGTCATCGGCCGCGACACCCAGGCCGACGTGCGCATCGCCGATCCACGGATCTCGCGGGCCCACCTGATCCTGCGTTTCGATCAAGGCCGATGGCTGGCAATAGACAACGGGTCGCTGAACGGCACCTATCTCAACGGCTACCGGATGCCGGTCATCGATATCCACGACGGCCAGAGCATTCACGTCGGCAATCCGCGGGGACCGCGGCTGACCTTCGCGATCGGACCGCAGCAGGGCTACACCGATCGGCCCGGCAGGTCGCGGCCGAGCCCGGAGGCCGGACCGCCGACGCTGGCCTGGTCGGCGCTTCCCGAGCAAACGAATCCCGTCAGGAATCCCGGCCGCGGCGGCGCCAACGCGGCGCCGGCCCGGCCGGTGCCCCCCAGGCCGTCGGGCGGGCCACCGAATTCACCGCCCCGCCAGCCGGTTTCGCCGCCGCGTCAGATGCCGAACAGGCCCGTGCCCGCGCCGGGCGTCCGCGGCACACCGCTCGACGAGCGCACCGTCGTGCACGCCGCGCCGCCCCAGCCGGTCGCGACGCCACCCGCCGAACTCACCGTGGTCGACGCCAAGACGGCCGACGTGTCGAACCTGGCAACGCGGTTTGTGAAGCTGCTCTCACCGCGCGCGTCGGCCGCCGCGGGAACCCCGGGCGCCAAGACGATCGGCCGGGCCGCGGAGAACGACATCGTGGTCTCCGACGTGTTGGCCTCACGCCAGCATGCGACGCTGGTGCAGACGCCGCTCGGCAGCGAAATCCGGGACAACAGCATCAACGGAACCTTCGTCAACGGCACCCGGGTCGGGTCGGCGATCCTGTCCGATGACGACGTCGTCACCATCGGCAACGTCGACCTCGTTTTTCGCGACGGCACCCTGACCCCACGCAGCGAGGCCGCGACGCGCACCGGCGGTCTGGAGGTGCGCAACGTCAAGTACGTCGTCGACAACGGCAAACAACTGCTGGACGACATCTCGCTGATCGCGCGCCCCGGCACCCTGACCGCCGTCATCGGCGGGTCGGGCGCCGGCAAGAGCACCCTGGCCAGGCTCATCGCCGGCTACACCACCCCCAGCTCCGGCTCGGTTACATTCGAGGGTCACGACATTCACACCGAGTACGCGTCGTTGCGCAGCCGCATCGGCATGGTCCCGCAGGACGACGTGGTGCACCGGCAGCTGACGATCAACCAAGCCCTCGGCTACGCCGCCGAACTGCGCCTGCCGCCCGACACCAGCAAATCCGACCGGGCCAAGATCGTCGCTCAGGTCCTCGAAGAGCTCGACCTGACCAAACACGCCGACACCCGGGTGGACAAGCTGTCCGGCGGTCAGCGCAAGCGCGCCTCGGTGGCGCTCGAGTTGCTCACCGGCCCGTCGCTGTTGATCCTCGACGAGCCGACTTCCGGCCTCGACCCGGCGCTGGACCACCAGGTCATGATGATGCTGCGGCAGCTGGCCGACGCCGGTCGGGTGGTGATCGTGGTGACGCACATGCTGTCCTACCTGGAGACCTGCGATCAGCTGCTGTTGGTGGCCCCGGGCGGCAAGACGGCCTATTGCGGCCCGCCGGACCAGATCGGCGAAGCCATGGGAACCACCAACTGGGCGAAGATCTTCACGAAGGTGGGTGCCGATCCCGACGAGGCCAACCGGCGCTTCGTGGAGCAACGTGACGCCGAGAAGCGGCCGCAGAAACTGTTGCCGGACAAGGCCGATGCGCCTGGGGTTCTGGGCGAACCGGTGCATACCAGTGTGCGACGCCAGATTTCGACGGTCGCCCGGCGGCAGATCCGCCTGGTGGTGGCCGACCGGGCGTACTTCGTCTTCCTGGCCCTGTTGCCGTTCATCCTGGGCTCGCTGTCCCTGACCGTTCCCGGCAGCAACGGATTCCATCTGCCCGGCGCGAACGCCGGGACGCCCGACGAAGCGGCGCAGATCCTGGCCCTGCTGATGCCGGCCGCGGCATTCATGGGCACCGCGCTGACCATCCGCGACCTGGTCGGCGAACGCCCGATCTTCCAGCGCGAGCAAGCGGTCGGGCTGTCGACCACGGCGTATCTGCTCGCGAAGACCGCCGTGTACTGCGGGTTCGCGGTCCTGCAGTCGGCGATCATCACCGCGATCGTGGTGATCGGCAAGAGCGCACCGACCCGCGGCGGCGTCCTGCTCGGCCATTCGACCATCGGGGCGACCGTCGAACTGTTCGCCACCGTCGCGGCGACCTGTCTGGCTTCGGCGATTCTCGGCCTGGCGATCTCGTCGCTGGTCCGCTCCAGCGAGCAGATCATGCCGCTGTTCGTGGTGACGGTGATGGCCCAGCTGGTGCTGTGCGGCGGCATGGTCCCCGTGACCGGACGGATCGGGCTTGACCAGCTGTCCTTCGGGATGCCCGCGCGGTGGGGCTACGCCGCGGCGGCGTCGACGGTCGACCTGCGGCACCTGGTGCCCGATTCGCTGCTGTCCCAGGACCGGTTCTGGCAGCACACGTCGAAGGTCTGGCTGCTCGACATGGCCATGCTCGCGGCGTTGTCGCTGTTCTATGCCGGTTTCGTGCGGTGGAGAATCCGGCTTCGACGTTAGAGTTGCATGATCCATCCGCCGAAGCACGAGACGTTCGACCTCGTCGCCCGCACCAACACCGATCCCAAAGGCATCGTGCGGGCCGTGGACGACTATGCGGTGCATCCGTGGGGCCTCTACGTGGCCCGGCCCACTCCCGGCCGCGCCCAGTTCCACTACCTCGAGTCGTGGCTGCTGCCTTCGCTCGGCTTGCGCGCCACGGTCTTTCACTTCAACCCGGGCCATGAACGCGACCACGACTACTACCTCGATGTCGGTGAGTACACGCCCGGCCCCGACGTCTGGCGTTCCGAAGATCACTACCTCGACATCGAGGTCCGCACCGGCGACGGCGCTGACCTGGCCGACGTCGACGAGTTGCTGGATGCCGTCCGGCTCGGCTTGTTGACCCCGGACGACGCCGAGCGGGCGGTGCGGCGCGCCGTGGACGCCGTGGCCGGGTTGGCCCGCAACGGTTATGACCTGTCCCGCTGGCTGGCCGGCCACGGGATGGAACTCACCTGGCGCGAGAGGTAAGCCGCGGCAAGGCTGAACCAAGGTCTAACGGCCCTATCCTCGGCGCGCCCGCGGCCCTAATTTCGGCAGTGCCAAGCCGACAAACGCCGACGTCCGGCGAACGGATCTGAGGAAGCCGTGGCGTTTTTCCAAGTGATAGCAGTCGATCTCGACGGCACATTGACCTTGGACGGTCAGCTGTCGCCCCAAACGCTGGACGCCATCTACGGTGCTCGGCACAAAGGATTGACCGCCGTCCTGGTCACCGGCCGCATCCGAACTGAACTGCAGGCGGAATTCCCCCACATCGCGGACCACTTCGACGCGCTGGTGCTGGAAAACGGTGCCGTGATGGTGATCAAGGGACGCACGTCGAGGTTGGCCGACCCGGTGGACAGCAGCCTTGACGACGCGCTCGGTGAACGAGGGGTGCCGTCCCGCCGGGGCGAGGTCATGGTCGCCACCGACGGTGAGCATGCCTCGAGCGTCGTGGACGTGATCGGCGAACTGGAACTGGATTGCCAGGTCATCCGGAACCGGTCCGCACTCATGGTGCTGCCGGCGGGTGTCACGAAAGGCAGCGGGCTGCGCGCGGTCCTGACCGAGCTGAACATGTCACCGCACAACACCGTCGCTATCGGCGATGCGGAGAACGACTTGTCGCTGTTCGGCATCGCCGAGATCGGCGCCGCGGTGGCCAATGCCATTTCGTCCGTGCGCCGGCGGGCCGATCTCGTCCTTACCGAACCGGACGGCGCCGGCGTCGCGGAGCTGCTGACCGGGCCGTACCTGAGTGGGGCACAACGCTGGTGCCCGCCGCGACGATGGGTCGACATCGGCACCTTCGACGACCACACCCCCACCCGGGTGCCGGGGAGCCAGGGCCGCATCCTCGTGACCGGCCCTGCCGGCTCGGGGAAAAGCTACCTTGTCGGCCTGCTGGCAGAGCGATGGATTTCGGCCGGCTACTGCGTCCTGGTCATCGATCCCGAGGGTGACCACACACAACTACGGGAACTCAGCGGGGTCGAGGTGATCGATGGCCGCAACTACCTTCCCGAACCCACCGAATTGGTCAACAGCCTCAACCCGCATTCCAGTGTGGTGGTGGACATGTCCGGGATCGTCGAGCCAGATAAGGCCGAGTACTTGCACCTGCTGCGATCGACCGCGGAGGCGCATCGTGAAGAACACGGATTCCCGCACTGGGTGATTTACGACGAGGCGCACCTCCTCGGCACCAACGAGGAAGCACGCTGGGCACGACGCGGCGGCTATGTGTTGTCGTCGTTCGCGCCCGCCGCACTGCCCGCCCAGGAGATCGACAACAGTGACGTGGTGCTGACCCTCACCACCAGTGGCGACGCCGCAGCCCTGACCGCGGTGCGACGGGCCACCGTCAGCCTCGGCGGCGGGCCGTCTCGCGCGTTCACCATCGCTGAGCGCCAGACCGGCCACGTGCGGCACCGCCACAAATATGCCGATGTCCGCCTTCCGGATGACCGCCGGTTCTACTTCCACACCATCAATGACCGATCCGTCCGGCCGGCCGCGACGATGCACGAATTCCGTTCCGCGATAAGCCATATCGATTACCAGGCGCTGCAGTACCATCTCGAACGCGGGGATTTCTCCCGCTGGCTGGCCTCGACCATCACCGACAGGGACCTGGCGAAGCAGGTCGCGGCCTGGGAGGACGAGGTAGTGGCCCGCCGCGCCGCCGATGTGGAACACATCCGGCACGAACTGATCCGCGCGGTGGAAGAACGGTACCTGCTGCACGGCGCCGCCGAGGGGCACCAGCCACCCGCTCGAGGGAGCGACTGGTCCGGCGGGACCGGGAGGCCGGGGCAGACCGCGATGTAGGGGACATCCGGTGAGACCCAGTCGTTCCACTGCCGGTGGCTCATGTTCGCAGAAAGCTTGTCGCAGAGCAGCGCCGGCCAGTCCGCCTTGGGTGGCGCGGGCCACGGGCCTGACCGCTTGGTCCATGGATAACCTTGAGCGTAATGTCGGCAACTATGAGCTGCACCGGCCGCAGGCTGCTGCCCATCACCGCGGTAACGATCATCGCCGTTGGCTCCCAACTGAGTCCGGCGACCGCGCGGGCGGACCTGCACAACATCACCTACCGCGCCCGCATCGACGCGCTCACCACCGGCAGTCAGGCCACCTTCATCATCAACGGCGGCCAGACGAACACCACCAACCTTCCGTCCATGCCCGGCAACGCATTCGAGGCAAACACGGTGCTGCCCGACCCGCAGCAGGCCGGCATGCGGATAGTGCTTCGTTTTCCGTATTCGGCGAACGTGCACTGCGAGATCGACGTCGACGACAACGTTTTCACCCAGGCCGACCAGGTGGTGAAACCGGCGCCCGGAAATGCCGAGCCCAACAACGGCGCGCTGCAGTGCGGTGCACCGCTGCCCGGCTGATCCGGGCTAGGGTCGCCAGCCCGTCGAATCCGCCCACTCCCAGGCGCGCCGGTAGGCGTCAGGGAACCATTGCTCCTTGGCGTCGGCGTAGGACGCGGCGTCGCCGCCGGCCTGAGCTTCGGCCGACCGCTTGGCGGACAGGTAGTCGGCCCGCGCCTCGGGGCTGGCCGACAGCCAGGCGACGAACAGCAGCGCGAACTGCTGGTTGGGCCAGCCATCGACCCGGATATGCACGTTGGTCGGGCGACCCGGGTCGGCCGAGGCGTGAATCCGCTTGTCCCACAGCGCCGCATCGTCACTGTGGTTGTAGCGCTCGACGGCGCTGCGCGCACCGGGCTTGGCGACATCGGAGGTGATGCGCTCGATGCGGGGGTAGCCGGCGGCCAGCAGGGGCTCGACGAGTTCGTCGGCGGCCGCCAAGGATTCCACGGTGATCTGCACGTCGATCACGTCCTTCGCCGGAAAGTCCGGCACGGCGGTCGAACCGACGTGGTCCACGCGAATCGCCCGGTGGCCGCAGGCGGTCCGCAACCGGTTCACGATCCGCCGCGCCTGATCCGGCCAACTCGGGTCGGGCGACACTAACCGCGCCGGCGCCGGGACGACCCGATGCTGAGTCAGGTTGTGCGCGAAGGGCAGTATCCGGTGGTCCCACACGTCATGGGCCCGCTGCACCAACTCCTCCGGACTGCCGGAGTTATCCACGCAGATGTCGGCGACTGCGCGGCGCTGCTCGTCGCTGGCCTGCGCGGCGATCCGGGCGCGGGCGTCGGATTCGGGCATGCCGCGCTGATCGACCAGCCGTCGCAGCCGGACCTCGACGTCGGCGTACACGATGACGACGAGCGGGAACAGCGGCGCCATGCCGGACTCCACCAGCAGCGGGATGTCTTCGACGACAACCGAATCCTCGGGCACCGAGGCGATGATCTCGGCGCGGCGCTTGCCAACCAGCGGGTGGACGATGCCGTTCAGCCGCTGGCGCGCCTCGTCGTCCCGGAAGGCCTTGGCGGCCAACGCGGGACGATCCAGCGATCCGTCGGGAAGCAGGATGTCGTCACCGAACGCCTCGACCAGCGCCGCCAATCCCTCGGTGCCCGGCTGGACCACCTCGCGCGAGATGACGTCGCCGTCGACGATCACCGCACCGCATTTCGCGAAGGTGGCCGACAGCGCCGACTTGCCGGCGCCGATGCCACCGGTCAACCCGATGCGCAGCATTCGTGCAGCGAATTACGCGTTGCCGGCGAGCTTTTCCCGCAGGGCGGCCAATTGGGCGTCGCTGGCCAGCGACCCGCCGGCCGCCTTCTCCTGCGGCGCGCCGTTGCCCGACGACTGCTCGGCGTGACCGGCCGCCTCGGCCGCGGCGAACTTCTCCATCTGCGCGGTGTGCATCTTGTGCCGGCGCTCGGCCTCGGCGTAGCGGGCCTCCCACTCGGTGCGCTGCGTGTCGAAGCCCTCGAGCCATTCGTTGGTCTCGGCGTCGAAGCCTTCGGGGAAGATGTAGTTGCCCTGATCGTCGTAGCTGTCGGCCATGCCGTACTTCGCCGGGTCGAACTCGTCGGTGTAGTCCTCGTTGGCTTGCTTGAGCGACAACGAGATCCGGCGACGCTCCAGGTCGATGTCGATGACCTTGACCATGGCGTCGTCGCCGACGGCCACCACCTGGTCGGGCACCTCGACGTGGCGCTCGGCCAGCTCGGAGATGTGCACCAGGCCCTCGATGCCCTCCTCGACGCGGACGAACGCGCCGAACGGCACCAGCTTGGTGACCTTTCCGGGCACGATCTGGCCGATGGCGTGCGTGCGGGCGAAGTGGCGCCAGGGGTCTTCCTGGGTTGCCTTGAGCGACAACGAAACCCGCTCGCGGTCCATGTCGACGTCGAGCACCTCGACGGTGACCTCGTCACCGACCTGGACCACCTCGGACGGGTGGTCGATGTGCTTCCAGGACAGCTCGGAGACGTGCACCAGACCGTCCACACCACCAAGGTCGACGAACGCGCCGAAGTTGACGATGGACGAGACGACACCCTTGCGGATGGCGCCCTTCTGCAGCTGGTTGAGGAACTCGCTGCGCACCTCGGACTGGGTCTGCTCCAGCCAGGCCCGGCGCGACAGCACGACGTTGTTGCGATTCTTGTCCAGCTCGATGATCTTGGCCTCGATCTCCTTGCCGATGTACGGCTGCAGATCGCGGACCCGACGCATCTCGACCAGCGACGCGGGCAGGAAGCCACGCAGGCCGATGTCGAGGATCAGGCCACCCTTGACCACCTCGATGACGGTGCCCTTGACGGCCTCGTCCTTCTCCTTGAGCTCCTCGATGGTGCCCCAGGCGCGCTCGTACTGCGCGCGCTTCTTGGACAGGATCAGGCGGCCCTCTTTGTCCTCCTTGGTGAGAACAAGGGCTTCGACCTCATCACCGACGGAAACGACCTCGCTGGGGTCGACATCGTGCTTGATGGAGAGCTCGCGGGCGGGGATGACGCCCTCGGTCTTGTAGCCGATGTCGAGGAGCACCTCGTCCCGGTCCACTTTGACGATCGTCCCCTCGACGATGTCGCCATCGTTGAAGTACTTGATCGTTTTGTCTATTGCGGCAAGAAAGTCCTCGCTGGAGCCAATGTCGTTGACGGCTACTTGGGGCGAGGTGACGGTGGGACTCGGCATGTGGTGGGTTGCTCCGGACAGGTTGGGTCGTAGGGACAAAACTGGGATTTATCTATTGAGGTTACTCGACTGCGTACACGCTGGCCAAACCCGGGCGGCCCGCCACTTGCGCGACACCGGGCATTTGCCCACGGCGAAAGTGACGGCAACGCGAATTTCGCGGCAATTTTCTCTCCGCCAGATCATCCTCGTCCACTGACGCCGCCGTCAATGCGCTGCCGCGTCCCATGAACGGCCGTAGCCCACCGAGACCTCCAGCGGGACATCGAGCGGATAGGCGCCGCCCATCTTCTCGCGGGCCAGCGCCTCGAGCTGGTCCCGCTCGCCCGGGGCGATTTCGAACAGGAGTTCGTCATGCACCTGCAGCAACATGCGGGACTTCAGTCCGGCGTCTTTGATCGCCTTGTCGACCTCGATCATCGCGACCTTGATGATGTCGGCGGCGCTGCCCTGGATGGGCGCGTTGAGCGCCGCCCGCTCGGCGGCCTCCCGCACCTGGCGATTGCTGCTGTCCAGCTCGGGAAGGTAGCGGCGGCGGCCCAGCACCGTCGAGGTGTAGCCGTCCTTGCGGGCCTGCTCCACGATGTTCATCAGGTAGTCGCGCACCCCGCCGAACCGGGCGAAGTAGGCGTCCATCTGTTCCTTCGCCTCTTCGGTGGAGATCTTCAGCTGCTGCGACAGGCCGTAGGCGCTCAATCCGTAGGCCAGCCCATACGACATCGCCTTGACCCGGCGGCGCAGCTCGGCGGTGACCTCGTCGATCGGCACGCCGAATGCGCGGGACGCGACGAACGAGTGCAGGTCCTCCCCCGTGTTGAACGCCTCGATCAGGCCCTCGTCCCGGGACAGGTGCGCCATGATCCGCATCTCGATCTGGCTGTAGTCGGCGGTCATCAGCTCGCTGTAGCCGTCGCCGACCACGAATGCGTCGCGGATCCTCCGGCCGGCCTCGGTACGGATCGGAATGTTCTGCAGGTTCGGCTCGGTCGACGACAGCCGGCCCGTCGCCGCGATGGTCTGGTTGAACGTGGTGTGGATACGCCCGTCCGAGGCCACCGAATTCAGCAAACCATCGACGGTCACCTTGAGCCGGGTGGCGTCGCGGTGGGTCAGCAGGTGCTGCAGGAACGGATGGCCCGTCTTGTCGAACAGTGACTGCAGGGCGTCGGCGTCGGTGGTGTAGCCGGTCTTGGTGCGCTTGGTCTTCGGCATCTCCAGCTCGTCGAAGAGCACCGCCTGCAGCTGTTTCGGCGAGCCCAGGTTGATCTGTTTGCCGATGACCGCGTAGGCCGCTTCGGCCGCGTCGCGGATCTGGTGGGCGAAATCGCTCTGCAGCTCGCCGAGCAGATCCAAATCGACTGCGATACCGGTGTGTTCCATCCCGGCCAGCACCCGCTGCACCGGCAGCTCCATGCCGCCGAGCAGCGACGTGGAGTTGATGCGGGCGAGCTCTTCGTCGAGCGCGTCCGCCAGATCCAGCACCGCCACGGCCCGCAGGATCAGCGTCTGCACCGCCTGGTCGTCCGTACCTTCAGAATCGTCCAGCAGCGAAAGCTGTTGCTGCTCAGGGGTTTCCGCGCGCAGCTCCCTGCGCAGGTAGCGCAGCGACAGGTCCTCGAGGGAAAAGCTGCGCTGCCCGGGCCGCACCAGGTAGGCGGCCAGCGCGGTATCGGAGGTGACGCCGGCCAGCGTCCAGCCCCGGCCGGCGAGGTCGTGCATCGCCAGCTTGGCCTCGTGCAGCGCCTTGGGCGGACCCGGGTCGGCCAGCCAGGACGCCAGCGCCGCCTCGTCGTCGGGATCCAGCGTCGAGGTGTCGATGTAGCGGCCCTCACCGTCGGCGGAGACGATGGCCACCGCGGTGGCGTCGGCGTCGTAGGCCAAATGCGTGCCGACGACGGCCAGCCCGAACCGCTTGCCCGAGCTGTGCTCCGCCAGCCACACCGCCAGCTCGCCGGGCTGCAGCGCGCCCCCGCGGACGTCGAAACCGGCGTCGACCTCGGGCTCTGCCGCCGCCAGGGTGTCGAACAACCTGTCGCGCAACACCCGGAACTCCAGGTCGTCGAAGAGCCGGTGAATGTGGTCGCGGTCCCAGGGCTGCATGCGCAGCGTGTCCGGGGTCTGCGCCAGCGGCACGTCCTTGACGAGATCGGTCAGCTCGCGGTTGCGGATCACGCTGGCCAGGTTGGCCCGCAGCGCGTCGCCGACCTTGCCGCGCACTGAGTCGACGTTGTCCACCAGCCCCTGCAGCGAGCCGTATTCGACGATCCATTTGGACGCGGTCTTCTCCCCGACCCCTGGGATGCCGGGCAGGTTGTCGCTCGGATCGCCACGCAGGGCCGCGAAGTCCGGGTATTGCGTGGGGGTCAGCCCGTACTTCTCGACGACCGCGTCCGGCGTGAACCGGGTGAGTTCGCTGACGCCCTTGCGCGGGTAGAGGACGGTGACGTCGTCGCTGACGAGCTGCAGGGAGTCGCGGTCCCCCGTGACCACCAGGACGCGGAAGCCCTCGTTCTCGGCCTGGGTGGCCAGCGTCGCGATGAGGTCGTCGGCCTCGAAGCCCGGCTCGGCCAGCACCGTGATGCCCAGCGCGTTAAGCACCTCTTTGGTGATGTCGATCTGGCCGTGAAACTCGTCCGGCGTCGACGAGCGGTTCGCCTTGTACTCGGGGTAGCGCTCGGAGCGGAAGGTCTGCCGGGACACGTCGAACGCGGCGGCGACGTGGGTCGGGCCCTCGTCGCGCAACAGGTTGATCAGCATTGCGGTGAAGCCGTACACCGCGTTGGTGGTCAGGCCGCCGCGGGTCTTGAAGTTCTCGGCGGGCAGCGCGTAGAAGGCGCGGAAGGCCAGCGAATTGCCGTCCAGCAGCATCAGCGTCGGCTTGGTCTGCTCCTCGCTGGCGATACTCACGGCTCACACTCTAGGCATCCGGTACGACGAGGCATGCGCCCCAACCACCCGGGGCCAGAACTGCAACACGTTTCAGTTTTGTATCGGGGCTGGGTAGTCTGGCCGAGTGCCAGAGGTCACCAGCCAAGAGCCCGCTATCGACGGATGGTTCGCCATCGACGCCACCAGAAGCGCCCACTTGATCGGCGGTAAGTGCCCCGAGTGCGGCACCTATGTCTTCCCGCCGCGCGAGAACAACTGCCCCAACCCGGGCTGCGCCAGCGACACACTGGAGCCCGTCGCGTTGTCCACCCGGGGAACGTTGTGGAGCTACACCGAGAACCGGTATCCGCCGCCACCGCCCTACCCGGCCCCGGATCCCTTCGAGCCGTTCGCCATCGCCGCGGTCGAGCTGGCCGACGAGGGAATCATCGTGCTGGGCAAGGTGGTTGAGGGCACGCTGGCCGCCGATTTGAAGGTCGGCATGGAGATGGAGCTGACCACCATGCCGCTGTTCACCGACGACGACGGCGTACAGCGCCTCGTCTATGCGTGGAGGATTGCCTGATGCCCGAACCGCTGTACATTCTCGGCGCCGGCATGCACCCCTGGGGCAAGTGGGGCCGCGACTTCACTGAGTACGGGGTGGTCGCCGCGCGCGCCGCGCTGGCCGAGGCCGGCCTGGACTGGACACAGATCCAGTTGGTCGCCGGCGCGGACACCATCCGTAACGGCTACCCGGGCTTCATCGCCGGGTCGACGTTCGCCCAGAAGCTGGGCTGGAACGGCGTCCCGGTCAGCTCGAGCTACGCCGCGTGTGCGAGCGGTTCCCAGGCGCTGCAGAGCGCGCGGGCCCAAATCCTGGCCGGTTTTTGCGACGTCGCGCTGGTGATCGGCGCCGACACCACCCCGAAGGGCGCGTTCGCTCCCGTCGGCGGAGAACGCAAGAACGACCCAGACTGGCAGCGGTTCCACCTGATCGGCGCGATGAACCCGGTGTACTTCGCGCTGCTGGCGCGTCGCCGGATGGACCTCTACGGCGCGACGGCCGAGGACTTCGCCCAGGTGAAGGTGAAGAACTCGCGGCACGGCCTGCAGAACCCGAATGCCCGCTACCGCAAGGAAGCTTCGGCCGACGACGTGTTCGCCAGCCCCGTGGTGGCCGACCCGTTGCGACAGCTCGACATCTGCGCCACCTCCGACGGTGCGGCGGCCCTGATCGTCGCCAGCGCCGAGTTCGCCCGCAAGCACCTCGGCTCGCTCGACGGCGTCCCATCGGTGCGCGCGGTCAGCACGGTCACCCCCCGCTACCCGCAGCACCTGCCCGAATTACCAGACATCGCAACGGATTCCACCGCCACGGTGCCCGCACCGGAGCGGGTGTTCAAGGATCAGATCCTGGATGCGGCCTACGCCGAGGCGGGCATCGGGCCCGAGGATGTCAGCCTGGCCGAGGTCTACGACCTGTCGACCGCGCTCGAGCTCGACTGGTACGAGCACCTCGGGCTGTGCCCCAAGGGCGAGGCCGAGGCGCTGTTGCGCAGCGGCGCGACCACCATCGGCGGCAAGGTCCCGGTCAACCCGTCGGGCGGTCTGGCCTGCTTCGGCGAGGCCATCCCCGCCCAGGCCATCGCGCAGGTCTGCGAGCTGACCTGGCAGCTGCGCGGTCAGGCGACCGGCCGGCAGGTGGAGAACGCCACCGTCGGCGTCACCGCCAACCAGGGCCTGTTCGGACACGGCTCGTCGGTGATCGTGGCGCGCTGAACGACGCGCAGGGCTACTCGTCGGGGGTGTCGAGGGTTTCCAGGACGACTTCGGCGACCCGCTTCATCGTGGTGCGCCGGTCCATGGCGGCGCGCTGAATCCACTTGAACGCCTCGGGCTCGGTCATGCCCTGCTTCGTCTGCAGCAGGCCCTTGGCGCGTTCGACGAGCTTGCGGGTCTCCAGCCGCTCGGACAACGTCGCCACTTCGCGTTCCAGCTCGGTGACCTCACTGAAGCGGCTGACCGCCAACTCGATCGCCGGAATCAGGTCGCTGATCGTGAAGGGCTTCACCAGGTAGGCCATCGCCCCGGCATCGCGGGCGCGCTCGACCAAATCGCGCTGGCTGAACGCGGTCAGCACCACGATTGGTGCGATGCGCTTGCTGGCGATCTCGGACGCCGCGTCGATCCCGTCGCGGCGAGGCATCTTCACGTCCATGATCACGAGGTCGGGCCGATGTCGTTCGGCCAACTCGACGGCCTCCTGTCCGTCGCCGGCCTCCCCGACGATGTCGTAACCCTCCTCCCGCAGCATCTCGGCGAGGTCCATTCGGATCAGCGCTTCGTCTTCCGCGATCAGGACCCGGCGCGGCACAGCGGCGTCGGTGGTGTCGGTCGTGGGGCCTGTCATGACGGACATTCTCTCGTGAACGTGCGAGGCCAGCGACCTCGGGGCGGTGAGAAGGGTGTCTACGCCGAATCCTCTATGGTGGGAGGCTGCCTCTAAGGTAGGAGGCCGAGTAAGCCCTCGTATCCCAACTGGCAGAGGAAACGGACTCAAAACCCGTCCAGTGTGGGTTCGAATCCCACCGAGGGCACCACAGGCGGGACAGACAAGCAACGGCCCGTCAGGGCGTACCGGTGGCCCGGATCGAGTTGCCTCGCCTACCGATGCCAGCTGAGGTGACCCCGGCCCGGCATCCCCGCGAAACCGGTGCCTCCAAGCCCCAGGTTTGTTAAATGCGGAAAATCCGTGCCAAAGGTATGAACTCGCCCGAATTTAAATACCGCGCGCAATAAAGGGCACAGTTGCATTCAAATAGAATCGCGCCGGTTACACGATGAATTCATGCCATTTTCGGGGCCCCGCCGAGGCGCCAATCAGCGACCTATGACGCGCCAAGCGCGGCCGGGTTGCGACTGCCGCGTTAGCGGCTAATGCACACTTGTTCTTCCGAGTGCACCACGTTGACCTGCATCGGATCGTTCTGCATCGAGTCGGTGGCCACCCGCAACAACGAGCCCGCCCCGCCGCATCCGACCCCACAGGCGGGGGTTGCCGCCGCGGTGCACGCCAGCATTAGCGCGATCCCGATCCTGCTGCTGAGACTTGCCACACCGCACCCCCGCATTAGAGGAACACATGACCCACATCACAGCCCGACATATGTTTAATAACACGTCGGATAATTTTGTAAACCCCTTCAGCGGAAAATCTTTTTTTAATTTTCCGATGCCCCGAAGCGCCAGCCTGTCGACGGGCATCCGGCGCGTCGTCGGGACCCATTGACTGGCCCACGAACCGAGCTCAGCGGTTACGCTTTTGAATGTGGCGGCTAAGAAGTGCGGCGCCCCACCCGTGTCAGCCGGCTCGGCGAGACGCCCGGACTGCGTAGCCGCAGTGCGGGCGCAGACCCGCGACCGCAATCAGCACTACGCCGCCAGCGCCGCCCGCCGGGCCCGGATCCTGACTATCACCTCGTGGCTGGCCGTCATGGTGAGCGTGAGCTTCGTGCTCGTGCAGATCCTGGGCGGCACCTGGCTGTGGCAGGTCAGCTCGATCAACATCCTCGGCGCGATGATCTTTGCGATGGTCCCGTGGCTGCAGCGATTCGGCGAACTGGTTGCCCCGCTTACCTTTATGGGCGCGGCGTACGTGTCCGTCGTTGCCAGCTGCGTGGACGTCGGCACCGGGTCGGGCGCCCAGTTCTTCTTCCTGGTGGGCGCCTGCATCGTCGTGTTGTTACTGGGGATCGAACACATCGTGCTGGCGTCCGCGCTGGCCGCCATCGCCGCCGGCCTCATCGTCGCCGTCGAGTTCCTGGTCCCCCGCGACACCGGGCTGCAGCCGGCCTGGGCCCAATCGACCGGTTTCATCGTCACGGCGATTTCCAGCGTCGTGATGGTGGTCGTGACGGTGTGGTTCGCCCTGCGTGACACCGCGCGCGCCGAGGCCATGATGGAAACGCAGTACGAGCGTTCGGAGGCGTTGCTGGCCAACATGTTGCCGGCCAGCATCGCCGAGCGGCTCAAGGAGCCAGACCGCAGCGTCATCGCCGACAAGTTCGACGACGCCTCCGTCCTGTTCGCCGATATCGTCGGATTCACCGAGCGGGCCAGCGGCACGGCCCCGGCCGACCTGGTGCGGTTCCTGGACCGGTTGTACAGCGCCTTCGACGCACTGGTGGACAGGCACGGACTCGAGAAGATCAAAGTCAGCGGCGACTCCTACATGGTGGTCAGCGGCGTTCCGCGCGCCCGGTCCGACCACGCGCAGGCCCTCGCGGACTTCGCGCTCGACATGGCCAATGTTGCGGCCGGACTGCAGGATCCGCACGGCAACGCGGTTCCGCTGCGGGTGGGCATGGCATGCGGACCGGTGGTCGCCGGCGTGGTTGGTTCCCGGCGCTTCTTCTATGACGTGTGGGGTGACGCGGTCAATGTCGCGTCCCGGATGGAATCCACCGACTCGGTCGGCCGAATTCAGGTGCCCGAAGCCATGTACGAGCGCCTCAAGGACGACTTCGTGCTGCAGGAGCGCGGCCACATCGACGTCAAGGGCAAAGGCCTCATGCGCACCTGGTATCTGATCGGGCGCAAGGCGGCCGGCGAAACCACCGAGGAAACCACCGATCTGCTGGCAGGGGATTCGCGCACGGCCCACGTGTAGCCCAAAGTGCCCTATACCCAAGGCAGCGTTTGTGTCACACTGCGGCCATGCAAACCACACCTGGATCTCCCCCTGCTCCAAGTTTGTTGCCGCATCTGTGGAAATCGACCCTGTTGTCGGGAATTCTGTCGCTGGCCCTCGGTGTACTGATCTTGGCTTGGCCCGGAAGAACCATCGTCGTTGCCGCCATCTTCTTCGGCGCCTACCTTCTGATCACCGGTGTTGCGCAGGTGATCTTCGCGTTCAGCCTGCACGTCTCGGCGGGCAGCCGGATCTTATTGTTCATCAGCGGCGCGGCGTCGCTGATCCTGGCAATCTTGGCATTCCGCCATTTCGGCAACGCAATCCTGTTGTTAGCCATCTGGATTGGCATCGGGTTCATCTTCCGCGGCGTCGCCACGACGGTCTCGGCCATTCAGGACCCGCACCTGCCGGGGCGGGGATGGGCGATCTTCATCGGCCTCATCAGTCTGCTCGCCGGCATCGTCGTCCTGGCGTCACCGCTCGAATCGATTGTCACGCTGGCGCTGGTGGTCGGGGTCTGGTTCGTGGTCCTCGGCATCTTCGAGATCGTGTCGTCCTTCGGCATCCGCAAGGCCTCGAAGACACTGACCCCCTGAGGCGGCTCTGAAGTAGCGCCGCCCCTGGCTCTTCTACTACACTTCGTAGTAGCCGTGTCGTACGGCTCTGCAGTCTCGGGAGATGACAGATGAATGTCGTCGATATTTCGCGGTGGCAGTTCGGTATCACTACCGTCTACCACTTCATCTTCGTGCCGCTCACCATCGGTTTGGCGCCCCTGCTTGCGGTCATGCAGACGGTATGGGTGGTCACGGATAACACCGCGTGGTACCGGCTCACCAAGTTCTTCGGCAAGTTGTTCCTGATCAACTTCGCCATCGGCGTGGCGACGGGGATCGTCCAGGAATTCCAGTTCGGCATGAACTGGAGCGAGTATTCGCGGTTCGTCGGCGACATCTTCGGCGCGCCGCTGGCCATGGAGGGCCTGTTCGCCTTCTTCTTCGAGTCCACCTTTATCGGGTTGTGGATTTTCGGTTGGGGACGGCTGCCGAAGCTGATCCATCTGGCCTGCATCTGGATCGTCGCGATCGGCGTCAATGTGTCCGCGTTCTTCATCATCGTCGCGAACTCGTTCATGCAGCATCCAGTTGGCGCGCACTACAACCCGGCAACACATCGTGCCGAGCTGGACAGCATCACCGCGCTGCTCGGCAATAACACTGCGCGGTGGGCGTTTACCCACACGGTCACCGGTGCATTGCTGACCGCTGCGACGTTCGTCGCGGCCATCAGCGCGTGGTTCCTGGTCCGTTCGCGCCGCCCGGCGACCGCCACCCCCGCCGCGGAATCGGACGCGCGCTCCATGTTTCGGCCGGCGGCCGTCCTGGGGTGCTGGGTGGTGTTGCTCGCGGCCGTCGGCCTGTTCTTCACCGGTGACCGCCAGGGCAAGCTGATGTTCGTCCAGCAACCGATGAAGATGGCGTCGGCGGAGTCGTTGTGTGGCACCGAGACCGACCCCGACTTCTCGATTCTCACCGTCGGCACGCACAACAACTGCGACAGCATCACCCGCGTCATCGAGGTCCCCTACGTGCTGCCGTTCCTCGCGGAGGGACGGACCAGCGACGTGACGTTGCAGGGCGTGCGCAATATCCAGCAGGACTTCGAGCAACGATTCGGCCCAAACGACTACCGGCCCAACCTGTTTGTCACCTACTGGTCGTTCCGCGCGATGATCGGGTTCCTGGCCGTTCCGATATTGTTCGCGCTGGCCGCGCTCTGGCTCACCCGCGGTGGCCGAGTGCCCAACCAGCGGTGGTTCTCCTGGCTGGCGCTGCTGACCATTCCCACGCCGTTCCTGGCGAACATTTCCGGGTGGGTGTTCACCGAAATGGGACGGCAACCCTGGATCGTCGCACCGAATCCGACCGGCGACCAACAGGTTCGGTTCACCGTCCGTGAGGCCGTCTCACACCATGCGCCCGGCATGGTCGTCACCTCCCTGGTGACGTTCACCCTCGTCTACGCGGTGCTCGCGGTCATCTGGTTCTGGCTGCTCAAGCGGTACGTCACCGAAGGGCCGCGGGAACACGACGCCGAACCGGCTCCCCCGCCGGCACCCCATGACGACGAGGTGGCGCCGCTCTCGTTCGCCTACTAGGCCGGGACCGACAAACTCAGAAAGGGGCTGACCGATGGGACTCCAGCAGTTGTGGTTCGGCATCATCGGGTTGCTGTTCCTCGGTTTCTTCGTTCTGGAGGGCTTCGATTTCGGCGTAGGCATGCTGATGGAACCGCTCGCCCGCGTGGGAATCGGCGAGGCCGAACCCATTCGGCGCACGGCGCTCAACACCATCGGCCCGGTCTGGGACGGCAACGAAGTGTGGCTGATCGTGGGTGGCGCGGGCATGTTCGCCGCGTTTCCCGGCTGGTATGCCACCGTGTTCTCCACCCTGTACCTGCCGCTGCTGGCCATCCTGTTCGGGATGATCCTGCGCGCCGTGGCGATCGAGTGGCGCGGCAAGGTCGATGACACAAAGTGGCGCGGCTGGGCCGATTTCGGCATCGCCGCCGGTTCCTGGCTGCCCGCCGTTTTGTGGGGCGTCGCCTTCGCCATCCTCGTCCGCGGCCTGCCGGTGGACGCCGACGGGCAGGTCAACCTGTCGATCACCGACGTCCTCAACGCTTACACGCTGCTGGGCGGCTTGGCCACGGCCGGACTGTTTCTGCTCTACGGAGCGGTGTTCATCTCGCTGAAGACCTCCGGGGCCATCCGCGAAGACGCCCACCGGCTGGCGGTCTGGCTGTCGCTGCCGGTGACCGGACTGGTTGCGGGCTTTGGCATCTGGACACAACTGGCCTACGGCAAGGGCTGGACCTGGCTGGTACTCGCCGCCGCCGTGGTGGCGCAGCTGGCGGCGGTGTTGCTGGTGTGGCGGCGCATCTCCGACGGCTGGGCGTTCGCCTGCACCGCGGCCGTCGTTGTTGCGGTGGTAATCCTGTTGTTCGGCGCGCTGTACCCGAACCTGGTGCCGTCCACGCTGAACAAGCAGTGGAGCCTGACGATTTACAACGCCTCGTCGACGCCGTACACCCTCAAGGTCATGACGTGGGTGACCGCGTTCATGGCTCCGCTGACGGTGGTATACCAAGCGTGGTCGTACTGGGTGTTCCGGCAACGGATCTCGGCGGACCGGATACCGCCGTCCATCGGCCTGGCGAGGCGGGTGCCCTGAGCGCGACCGATTCGCCGCCCGGCTCGAGAGCGCGGGGCCCACTGGACCCGCGACTGTGGCAGGCATCTAGCGCCCTGCGCCGCTACCTGACCGCGACGGTGTGCTGCGGGGCGGTGATCTCCGGCTGCGCGGTCGGCTCGGCGATCGTGCTGGCGGGTGTGGTTGCCCGAGCCGTCAGCGATCGCTCGGCGCACGGCCTGCGCGTCTGGCTCGTGCCGCTGTCGGTCCTGTTGCTGCTGTGGACCCTTCGCACGTTGGCGCACTGGTTGCAGGCCCGGTTGGGTCAACGCGGCGCCAGCGCGGTCATCGCCGATCTGTCCGGTCAGGTGCTCACGGCGGTGACCGCCCGCCAGCCCGGTGAGCTCGCCGGCCAGCGGGATGCCGCCGCGGTGGTGGTCACGCGAGGCCTCGACGGCCTACGCCCCTACTTCACCGGATACCTGCCCACGTTGCTGCTCGCCGGGATCCTCACCCCGGCCACCGTCGCCGTCATCGCTCTCTACGACCTGAAATCGGCGGCGATCGTGGCGATCACCTTGCCGCTCATACCGATTTTCATGGTCCTGATCGGGCTGGCAACCGCCGACCGGTCGGCGGCGGCCCTGGCCGCGATGACGACACTGCAGGGGCGCTTGCTCGATCTCATCGCCGGCATCCCCACCCTGCGGGCGCTGGGACGCGGTCGGGGCCCGGAGCGCCGCATCGCCGAACTGGCTGCCGCCCATCGCCGCTCGGCCATGGCGACGCTCCGGATCGCGTTCCTGTCAGCACTGGTGCTGGAACTGCTGGCGACGCTGGGCGTGGCTCTGATCGCGGTGGGGATCGGATTCCGCCTGGTGTTCGGCGAGATGACGCTCGCGACCGGCCTCACTGTGCTGTTGCTGGCGCCCGATGTCTACTGGCCGCTGCGCCGCATCGGCGTGGAATTCCATGCCGCACAGGACGGAAGAACCGCCGCAGACAAGGCCTTTGCCCTCATCGGCGAGCCAGCCCCAGCAAAGGCCCGAGGTGAGACGGTCACCGCCCGCGGGGCGGAAATCCGCCTCGACAGGCTCAGCGTCGCCGGTCGCGACGGCAACGCGCCGCACGACCTCGCCGGGCTCATCGAACCGGGCGCGGTGACGGTGCTGACCGGGCGCAACGGTGCCGGCAAAAGCACGACCCTGCAGGCGATCACCGGGGTCACCGTCCCGTCCTCGGGCCGGGTCACCGTGGCCGGCGTCGACGTCGCCGATCTGGAGCCGGGCGCCTGGTGGCGGCAGTTGTCGTGGCTTCCGCAGCGCCCGGCGCTCGTCCCGGGCACGGTGCGGGACAACCTGGTCCTGTTCGGCGAGCTGGACCACCTCGAAACGGCTTGTGCAGCATCCGATTTCGATACGGTGCTGGCCGAACTGCCCGATGGGCTGGACACGGTGCTCGGCCGTGGCGGCGTCGGCCTGTCACTGGGGCAGCGGCAACGGCTCGGCCTCGCCCGAGCGCTCGGATCGTCCGCGCCCGTGCTGCTGCTCGACGAGCCCACCGCGCACCTCGACGCGAACGCCGAGGAACGCGTGTTGCGGGCCATCGTGGAGCGCGCCCGTTCGGGTGCGACCGTCGTCGTTGTCGGGCACCGCGCACCGGTTCTGGCGATCGGTGACCGGGTGGTCGAGGTGGTCGCCGACAGTGGGGTGCGTTATGTCCCGGCCTGATCCGCTGTTGGCGGCCGCGCCCCTGCTGCGGCCCCGACTTCCCCGGCTATTTGCGGCGATCGCGCTGGGTGTGCTTTCGCTGGGCAGCGCGCTCGCACTGGCCGGTGTCTCGGCCTGGCTCATCACGCGGGCCTGGCAGATGCCGCCGGTGCTGGACCTGTCGGTCGCGGCCGTCGCGGTGCGCGCTTTCGCGATTTCGCGGGGGGTGTTGCACTACTGCGAGCGGCTGGTCACCCACGACGCCGCGCTGCGCGCGGCCGGCACCGCCCGGGCGGGGATCTATCACCGGCTGGCCCACGGGCCGGCGGCGGCCGCCGTCCGGCTGCACAGCGGCGAGCTCGTCACCCGCGTGGGCTCCGATGTCGAAGAACTGGCCAACGTGCTGGTGCGTGCCGTGGTGCCGATCGGGGTCGCGGCGGTGCTGGGGCTGGCGGCGACCGTGGTGGTCGCGGCCATCTCGCTGCCGGCGGCGGCGGTACTGGCGATCTGCCTGCTGGTCGCGGGCCTCGTCGCACCGCGGTCGGCGGCGAGGGCCGCGGCCAGCCAGGAAAGCCTCGCCCGGCAGCATCATTCCGACCGCGATACATCTGCGATGATCGCTCTGGAACACGCACCCGAGCTCCGTGTCGCCGGCCTGCTCCCCCGCATCATCGCCGAATCGCAACGCCGCCAACGCGCGTGGGGCGCGGCGCTCGACGCGGCCGCCAGGCCTGCCGCCCTCGCCGAGGCCGCGCCGACGGCCGCAATCGGGGCCAGCGTGCTCGGCTCGGTGGTGGCCGGTATCTGGCTGGCCCCTTCGGTCGCGCCCACGACGCTCGCCGTCCTGATGTTGTTGCCGCTGTCCGCCTTCGAGGCGATGACATCCTTGCCCGCCGCCGCGGTCCAGCTGACGCGATCGCGCATCGCCGCCCGCCGCCTGCTGGACCTGACGGTGAGCGACCGCCCGCATCAGCCCGAATCGCCTGCGGCCCAACCGCGCCCCGGCGCCGCGCTGTCCGCCAACATTCGGGCCGGGCACGCCGGAGCCGCCCGCTCGAACCGCATCACGCTGGAGCTGCCCCAGGGTGCCCGGCTGGCGGTCACCGGCGCCAGCGGGTGCGGCAAGACCACGCTGCTGATGACGCTCGCCGGGCTGCTTCCGCCGCTCGAGGGGCGGGTGCGGCTCGGCGGCACCGATCTGACCGCCTTCCACGAAGACGACTTGCGCGGCGCCGTCAGCTTTTTCGCCGAGGACGCGCATATCTTCGCCACCACGGTTCGAGACAACCTGCTGGTGGCCCGCGGCGACTGCCGGGACGCCGAACTGGAGGTCGCGCTGGGCGCGGTCGGGCTGGGCGCCTGGCTCGCCGGTCTGCCCGAGAACCTGTCGACGGTGTTGACCGGTGGCGCGCAGGCGCTTTCGGGCGGTCAGCGCAGGAGGTTGCTACTGGCGCGGGCGATGCTCTCGCCCGCCCGGATCGTGCTGCTCGACGAGCCGACCGAACACCTGGATGCCGCCGACGCCGAACCGATACTCCGCGACCTGCTGGGGCCGAATTCCCCGCTGATGTCGGCCGATCGGACCGTGGTGGTGGCCACCCACCACCTGCCCGAAAGCATCGGGTGTCGCGAACTGCACCTCGGTGCGCTCAGAGGTGACGCCGGCGCGGCATGAACTCCAGCGACAGCAACACGATCAACAACTGAACGATCTGAGTCATGGAGACCAGCGCGTAGCGCTGGGAGTCCAGCGCGTGGAACTTGCGCACATAGCGGTACAGCGACTCGAGCGCGATCAGCGGGTCGAGGACATGGATCAACCGATAGAAGACGCGCTGGATGCGGCTGCGATTCTTCTCGTCGAAGATTTCCGGGAACGCGGCGAACGCGAGGGAAAGCCGTTGGGCGCCATTCTCTTTGCCGGCCATGATCATGTCCACGCTGAGGCGTTCGTCGATGCCATTGGGGGCTCCGCGCCGGCGCCACGGCACGTCGAGCGTGATGTCGCTGCCGCCACCGGCGGTCGCGTAGCGGTGGAATCCCTGCACCTTGCCCGAGGCGTCCCGGGCGAGGATCAGCTGGATGCCGGGGAACCGGCCCTCCAGCACGCCGTCGAGGTTCATGTGGAATCCGCGCTCGGTGTGGGCCGCCTTACTCGACGCGCGGACCACCTCGGTCAGCTCGGCCAGTTGCTCATCGCTGAGTTCCTGCTCCCCGACGATCTCGGTCGTGATGCCGCAGTTGTGGGAGCGCTTCACCGCCTGGCGCAGGTTGCGGAACTTGCGTCCCACCATGTCGAAACCGGTGACGTCGACGACGACGTCACGCCCTATCGGCACCGCCCGCAGCGACTGTCCGAGCACCGCGGCGTCGTTCCACAATTCGAGCCGTCGCTCGCCGCAACCGACCACCGCGATTCGCCAGCCGTGGGTATGGCACATGGCGGCGAAGTCGGCGACCAGCTCAGGGAATCGAGACTCGTCACCGATCGGGTCACCGCCGACCACGGCGATACCCAGGCGCGTCCGGTAGGCCAGCGCGGCGGTGCCGTCCGCGGTGAAGTGGTAACTCTTACCGGTCTGCATCGCGAAGGGCGCGAGCGGATCATCCCGGGTGGCCTGGATCAATTGCCACACCCGGGGCAGATCCTCCGGACGCGGATGCGACGACGTCGGCCACATCAACACCATGCCGGAGCTGGCGATCACCAGGTCGCCGAGAAGATCGAAGGACAGCACGTACAGGCCCAGCCCGGCCAGCACGAACAACAACGCCGCGACGGCGTGCATGGCCGTCACGGGACGCCCCAGGAAGATGCCGCGTGCGATCCACGTCACCGCGACCAGGACGGTCAGCGACCAGGCCAACCGATCGGTGTAGTGCCACGCCGGCTGGTGATGGTGGCGGACAAGGATTTCGGCCAGCCAGCAGGTGGCGCTCAACAGCGCCAGCGCACCGATCAGCCGGGCCGCCCGCGAATGGACCGAGACGACCACGCGTTCCCGCGCGCGCGCCTTCGCAGAGACGTCGACCAACGGCCCGCTCACACTCACCTCCCGATGCGCTGAAATCCCAGCTGGGCGGCTGTTTGCCGCCTCTGCACCGAATACCCGGCAGCTAAAAACTTACGCGCGATACCGGCCCTGACGGGCCGATTTCACCGCGATGTCCTGCGGGTACTCCGCCCTGTCTATCGGCGGGCGGGCGGAAAGTATTTCAGCACTCCTTCTTGGACCACCGTGGCGAGGAGCTGCCCGGAGCGATCGAAGAAGTGGCCGGTGCCGAGCC
Source organism: Mycobacterium sp. 852014-52450_SCH5900713 (assembly GCF_001667075.1). GTDB lineage: Bacteria > Actinomycetota > Actinomycetes > Mycobacteriales > Mycobacteriaceae > Mycobacterium. Next base: position 91,491 of record NZ_LZIL01000034.1, read on the forward strand.
CGCGCGAATCGGCGGCCACCGGCGACGACGTCGAATACAAGACCCAGTCGTCGAAGTCGACCTGCCGGTGAAACCACACCGAGTGGTTGGCGGAGGCGGCGAAGATGCGGTCGAAACCCCACGACAGTCCATGGGTGGTGATCACCGAGTCCAGCACCGTGGTGTCCGAGGAGTACACCATGGTCGCGGTGTGCAGCACCGGGTCGTCGGGCATGGTGCCGCCGGCCTTCATCCACACCCGGTTGTGCGGAAGCCGGTCGCCCTTCTCGCGCATCACCCAGGCCGGGTCGTTGGTGTAGCGCCACTCGATCGGCTGCAGCGCGTTGACGAAGTGCGGGACGGTCTCCTCGTAGCCGCGAAGCAGCTCGCTGATCGGCGGCTGCGTCTCGGGCTCGCCCACCTGCGGCGGGTCGACGGCGTGTTCGAGGCCGCGGCCGCCGGACATGTAAGAGATCATCGCCGAGGACAACAGAACGCCGTCCTGCACCGCGTCCACGCGCCGGTTGGCGAAGCGCCGCTCGTCACGCAGCCGGGTGACGTGGAATTCGATGTCCCTGGCGGTGTCACCGCCGTTGATGAAGTGCACCGACAGCGCGCTTGGCGGCAGGTCGTCGCGGGCCAGCGAGCGGCTGCTCGCGACGAACGACTGGGCCATCAGCTGCCCGCCGAACGTCCGCAGCGGGTTCTTGCTGGGATGAGACCCGATGAAACGGTCGTCGTCGACCCGATTGAGGTCGAGGGTCGCAAGCAGTTCCTTGAAGTCGGAATCGGTGCTGATTGCGGCCTCTCCTTGGCTCAATTGCTTAGACGTCGTCCTCACCGATCCGGTGCACATGGATGAGGTTGGTCGACCCTACAGTGCCAGGTGGCGCGCCGGCCACGATCACCACCAGATCACCGCGCTTGTAGCGACCGAGTTCCAGCAGCGACTTGTCGACCTGGCGGATCATGCCGTCGGTGGAGGTCATCATCGGGACGATGAACGTCTCGGTGCCCCACGTCATGGCAAGTTGGCTGCGGACCTCGGGCCACGCGGTGAAGGCCAGCAGCGGCAGCGGGGTGTGCAGGCGCGCCAGCCGCTTGACGGTGTCGCCGGACTGGGTGAAGGCGACCAGCGCCTTGGCGTCCAGGCGCTCGCCGATGTCGCGGGCGGCGTAGGAGATCACCCCGCGCTTGGTGCGCGGCACGTGCGTCAGCGGCGGAGCGGCGGTGGAATTGTCTTCGACGGCGCAGATGATCCGCGACATGGTCCGCACGGCCGCCAGCGGGTACTTCCCGACCGACGTCTCGCCGGACAGCATCACCGCGTCGGCGCCGTCGAGCACGGCGTTGGCCACGTCGGACGCCTCGGCGCGCGTCGGCCGGGAGTTCTCGATCATGGAGTCGAGCATCTGGGTCGCCACGATGACGGGTTTGGCGTTCTCCCGGGCCATCTGGATGGCCCGCTTCTGCACCAGCGGCACCTCTTCCAGCGGCAGCTCGACGCCGAGGTCGCCGCGGGCCACCATGATGGCGTCGAAGGCCAGCACGATCGCTTCCAGATTGTCCACGGCTTCCGGCTTTTCCAGCTTGGCGATCACCGGCACCCGCCGCCCGACCCGGTCCATCACTTCGTGCACCAGCTCGACGTCGGACGGCGAGCGCACGAAGGACAGTGCGACCAGGTCGACACCGAGGTCCAGCGCGAACGTGAGATCCTCGATGTCCTTCTCCGACAAGGCCGGAGCGGTCACATTCATCCCCGGCAGTGACATGCCCTTGTTGTTGCTGACCGGGCCACCTTCGGTGACGGTGCAGATCACGTCGTCGCCATCGATGCCTGAAACGACCAGCCCGATGTTGCCGTCGTCGACCAGCACCCGGTCACCGACCGCGGCGTCCGTCGCCAGCCTCTTGTAAGTGGTCGACACGCGGTCGTGGCTGCCTTCGCAGTCGGCGACGGTGATGCACACGGTTTCGCCGTCGGCCCAGTACGTGGCCCCGGTGGCGAACCGGCCCAGCCTGATCTTCGGGCCCTGCAGGTCGGCGAGTACACCGACCGCGCGGCCGGTGGTGTCGGAAGCGGCCCGTACCCGCTCATAGGCGGCCTTGTGGTCGGAGTAGTCGCCGTGACTGAAGTTCAACCGGGCGACGTCCATTCCCGCCTCGACCAGCGCCAGGATCAGCTCGTCCGAATTTGTCGCAGGGCCAAGGGTGCAGACGATCTTCCCGCGTCTACTCACGCCGACCCAGCATAGTCGCGTGGGTCCGCCACGGTCCGACCGAACGGGGTGTCGCGCTGTGCGTGGTTAACCACTATTAATCGCCGGAAACAGGGGGAAGCCCGGCAGGTTACGCAGCACGGTCCAAGCGATGATCGCCACCACCATCGTCAGCCACGCCGGCGTCGAGAGCGCCGGTCTGCCACGGCCCCGGCGGATCAGCAGCCATCCGGCCAGCATCGGGATGCCGACCAAGAGGAAAACGTTGTCGTTGACGGCGGCGAACAGGTCGCCGTGCAGCAGATCGTGCGTCATCCGCAGGCCACCGCAGAACGGGCAATTCCAGCCGGTGAGCAATTTGAAGGGGCACTGGGGATACAACGAATTGGTGTTGTGCGGGTCGACCAGGCCGACGTAGCCGAGCGCGCCGCCGAGCACGACGGCGGTGCCGGCCGCGACGTACCGACGTGGGCGGTGACACTGATCCGCCGCGGTCCCGGCGGAATTGGGTTGCGTCACGTGTTCAGCATGCCAGACCGCGCGGCGGCTAGGGGTTCGACGACCGATTCCTTCGCAGCCGCCACCGGCTGCGTGGTGTCTTGTACGGCTCGGCGGCCGAAGCCGGTTCGGCCGAGTCCTGTGACCGCTCTGGCTCGGGTTCTGCTGTTTCGGCTTCGGCCTCTTCGGGTTCTTCCTCGTCGGCCTCTTCGGCTTCGGGCTCTTCGGCTTCGGCTTCTTCGGCTTCGGCGTCTTCCGCTTCGGCTTCGGCCTCGGGCTCTTCGGCTTCGGCTTCGGGCTCTTCGGCTTCGGCTTCGGCGTCGGGCTCTTCGGCTTCGGGCTCTTCGGCTTCGGCGTCTTCCGCCTCGGGCTCCTCGGCCCCGCCTTCGTCGGGCTCCGCCGCCTCCGCACTGACCGTCTCGGCCTCCGCGGTTTCCGGCTCGTCGGCTTCGTCGGCGTTATCCGTTTCGGCTGCGTCGGCGGATTCGGTGCCGGCCGCGCCCGCCGCGATCGATGCCCCGGCGGCGGCGACGGTCGCGAGCTCTTCCGCGGGCTCCGCTTCCGCGGATTCCTCGGCCTCCTTGCCGCGCAGGCTTTCGGGGGCCTCGCGTCCCTTCGGGGCCACCATGAGGTACACCACGGCCCCGATGAACACGAACGTCGAAGTGAACGAATTGATCCGGATGCCCGCGATGTGAGTGGCGGTGTCGTCGCGCAGCAACTCGACACCGAAGCGCCCGACGCAGTAGCTGGCCACGTATAACGCAAAGAGTCGCCCGTGGCCCAGCGTGAATCGTCGGTCCGCGTAGATCAATACGGCGAACACCAGGACGTTCCAGATCAATTCGTACAGGAACGTCGGTTGCACGACGAGTGCCACCTGGCCCGTCGACACACCGTCCAGCGAATGGGGGTCGACGTATCCCGACGGGTCACGGCGGTAGAAGATCTCCAGACCCCACGGCAGGGTGGTCTCCCGGCCATAGAGCTCCTGGTTGAAATAGTTGCCGAGCCGGCCGATGGCCTGCGCCAAGATGATTCCCGGCGCAATCGCGTCGGCGAATGCCGGCAGCGGAATCCCGTGACGCCGGCAGGCGATCCACGCGCCGACGCCGCCCAGGGCCACCGCGCCCCAGATGCCCAGGCCGCCGTCCCAAATGCGTACGGCCCCGGCCAATCCGGCGCCGCCCGGCCCCCAATAGGTCCGCCAGTCGGTGGCCAGGTGATAAAGGCGGCCGCCCACCAACCCGAATGGCACCACCCACAACGCGATGTCGTAGATCACCCCGCGCTGCCCACCGCGGGCCTCCCAGCGGCGGTCGCCGATCAGCAGCGCCGCCACGATGCCGGTGATGATGAACAGCGCGTAGGCGCGAATGGGCAGCGGCCCGAGGTGCCAAACACCCTGGGGCGGGCTGGGAAAATACGTCGGCAGCATCGTCATCAGGCGGATGCCTTCTGCCGAACGCCTGCGGCCAGCTCCTCGGTCAACGCCCGCAACGCGGGCAACCCGCCCTCACCGAGCGCCGACACCAGCGCGGAGCCGACGATGACGCCGTCGGCGTAGCTGCCGATCTGCGCCGCCTGCTCTCGCGACCGCACGCCCAGGCCGACACCGACGGGTATGTCCGACACCGCCTTTACCCGTTGCACCAGTTCGGGCGCGGCGTTCGACACCGCGTCACGTGCCCCGGTGACCCCCATCGTGGAAGCAGCGTAGACGAACCCGCGCGACGCCTCGACCGTCATCGCCAGCCGTTGCGGCGTCGACGAGGGCGCCACCAGGAAAATGCGATCCAACCGATGCTCCTCAGCTGCGGCCAGCCACTGGCCGGCTTCGTCGGGGATGAGGTCTGGGGTGATCATGCCCTCCCCACCGGCCGACGCGAGATCCCGCGCGAACGCGTCGACCCCATACCGCAGCACCGGATTCCAATAGGTCATCACCACAGCGCGGCCGCCGGCCGCACTGATCGCCTCGACCGCGGCCAGCGTGTCCCGCACCCGCACTCCCCCGTGCAGCGCGACCTCGGTCGCCCGGGCGATGGTCGGCCCGTCCATGCCGGGATCCGAATACGGCACCCCGACTTCGATGATGTCGCAGCCGGATTCGACCAGGGCGAGCATTCCGTCGACCGAACCCGGCACGTCGGGGTAACCGGTGGGCAGATAACCGATCAGGGCCGCGCGATTGTCTTTGCGGCACATCTCGAAAACCGGCCCGAGCCGGCTGGCTTGCTTTTGTTCCACGGTCATCGCTCGCCGGGCCCCATCAGGCCGAACCATTTCGCGGCCGTCTCGACGTCCTTGTCCCCCCGGCCTGACAGGTTCACCACGATGATGGTGCCCTGCCCCAATTCGAGGCCGAGCTTGACCGCACCGGCGACCGCGTGCGCAGATTCGATGGCCGGGATGATTCCCTCGGTGCGGCACAGCAGCGCGAACGCATCCATCGCCTCGGAGTCGGTGATCGGCCGGTATTCGGCACGCCCGATCTCCTTGAGATACGCGTGTTCGGGGCCCACCCCCGGATAATCGAGACCCGCTGAGATCGAATGGGATTCGATGGTCTGGCCGTCCTCGTCCTGCAGCAGGTAAGAGAACGACCCCTGGAAAGCCCCCGGCGAGCCGCCGGCGAATGTCGCGGCGTGCCTTCCCGTTTCGACGCCGTCGCCGGCCGCCTCGAAGCCGAACAGGCGCACGCCCGGGTCGTCGATGAACGGGTGGAAGATACCGATGGCGTTGGATCCGCCCCCGACACAGGCCACGACCGCGTCGGGCAACCGGCCCGCCTGGGCCTGAATCTGCACGCGCGCCTCTAAGCCGATGATGCGCTGAAAATCGCGCACCATCGCCGGAAAGGGGTGCGGCCCCGCCGCGGTACCGAAACAGTAGTAGGTGTTGTGGGCGTTGGTCACCCAGTCTCGAAACGCCTCGTTGATGGCATCTTTGAGCGTTTTCGAGCCGCTCTGGACCGACACGACCTCGGCGCCCAGCAGCCGCATCCGCGCCACGTTGAGCGCCTGACGTGCGGTGTCCACGGCGCCCATGTAGATAACGCATTCCAGGCCGAGCAGCGCGCACGCGGTGGCCGTGGCGACGCCGTGCTGGCCGGCGCCGGTCTCGGCGATGACCCGGTTCTTGCCCATTCTCTTGGCCAGCAATGCCTGACCGAGGACATTGTTGATCTTGTGAGAACCGGTGTGGTTCAGGTCTTCTCGCTTGAGGAAGATGCGCGCCGAGCCGGCATGCTCGGACAGCCGCCTGGCCTCGTACAGCGGCGACGGCCGGCCGGCGTAGTTGACTTGCAGGTCGTCCAGGGTGTCCAGGAAATCGGGGTTGATGCGTTCCTTCTCGTAAGCGGCGGTGACCTCTTCGATCACCGCCATCAACGCCTCCGCGACGTAGCGTCCGCCGTAGAGACCGAAATGACCACCGGCGTCGGGTTCGTGACGGGTGGGTTCGGCGACGGCTGCACTCGGAAGGGGAAGGTCCGGGCGGGACAGGTTGACCATCACCAAGGCTCTACGCGGGGACGGCTCATGGGGTTCAACGTTTCAGCGCCGGGGCTCTTCAACTGACTTAACGATTAGCGAGACGGTTTCGGGCAGGACGGGTGGGTACCCGCGGTGACCAGGTCGGCGACCGCGGCGCGCGGGTCACCGCTTTTCACCAGACCCTCGCCGACCAAGACGGCGTCCGCACCGGCGCCGGCATAGGCCAAGAGATCCCCGGTGCCACGGACGCCGGACTCGGCGATCCTGATCACGTTGCTGGGCAGCCCGGGCGCGATCCGCGCGAAGCAATCCCGGTCGACCTCCAGCGTGGCGAGATCGCGCGCGTTGACACCGATTACGTTGGCCCCGGCCTTCAGCGCGCGGTCGGCCTCCTCCTCGGTGTGCACCTCGACAAGGGCTGTCATGCCCAGTGATTCGGTGCGGTCGAGCATCGACACCAAAGCCGACTGGTCCAGTGCGGCCACGATGAGCAACAGCATGTCGGCGCCGTGGGCACGGGCCTCGTGGATCTGATATGGCTGCACGACAAAGTCTTTGCGCAACACCGGTATCGAGACCGCGGCCCGAACGGCGTCGAGGTCGTCGAGGGAGCCGTGGAAACGGCGCTCCTCGGTGAGCACGCTGATGATCCGCGCTCCGCCGTCCTCGTACGCCCGGGCCAGTTTTGCCGGATCGGCAATGGTCGCCAGGGATCCCGCGGACGGACTGGCGCGCTTCACTTCGGCGATGACGCCGATGCCGGGCTCGCGCAGGGCGGCCATCACGTCACGCGGCGGCGCGGCGGCGGCAGCGGCGGCCTTGATTTCGGACAGGCTGATGAGGGCTTCGCGCGCGGCAACGTCGGCCCGGACTCCCTCGAGGATGGAGTCAAGCACGGTAGCCGGACTCATGCCTGTTGCTTCCCTTCGTGCCGTTACCCATCGCGACCCCACGGCCTGCCTGACAAACTCCAGCCGAACGCGACGACGTGAATGAAGGGTAGCGGCCCTCGGCTGACGGCCCGTCACCGACCCTCGGTGTCCGAGCCGTGCGGCCGATCGGTTGGGTCCCGGCCCTCGTCAAGCGCGTCCCAGATCATCCGCTCCGACATTTCCGGCGTCTCCGGCTTCTCCAGCATCGCCCCATCGGTGCCCTCGCGTAGCGCATTTGAGCGGCGCGTCGCCGGCGCCGCATACTTTTCCGCGCTCAACCGGGCCGACTTGGAATCTGCCGCGGACCGCAGCAACAGGACGGCCGCGACCAGGGTGCACGCCGCCGCGGCCACCGCGATGCCCGCTCCCCAATAGCGTCGCTCGCTGCCCACCAGCGACATCAGTGCGACGTGCCCCAGATCGGCCCCGCGCACGGCGACGTCCGGCAGCACCCACAGGCTGACCCCCAGATATCCGACCGCCAGGCTGGCCACCGCCAGCAGCCCCGCCAGCACGCGCAACGGCCAGCCGCGCACCGCGATCGCCGCCACGGCCGTCGCCAGCATGAGCACCGCCAACGGCAACAACGCCGTCGACCATGAGGCGCCGGACAGCGTCACCTCGCGCGGCGGACCCAGCCCGTCGAACGACCGGATCACCACCCACGGCAGCCGGGACGCCGCCCACAGCGCCGCCGCGGCCAGCACCAGCAACACCTGGGCCACCCCGACGAACAGCCGGGCCCGCCGACTCGGCCGGGCCTCAGTCATGGCCACCGGTCTCCGGGGCGGTCAGTGTCTCGGCGGCGGCGATCGCGTTGAGCACCGCGCGCGCCTTGTTGGCGGCCTCGGTGTACTCATAGGGCCCGTTCGAGTCGGCCACCACACCGCCGCCGGCCTGCACATAGGCGGTGCCGTCGCGCATCAGCGCGGTGCGGATGGCGATCGCGAAGTCGGCGTTGCCGGCGAAGTCGAGGTAGCCGACGACGCCGCCGTAGAGGCCACGACGCGTCTTCTCCACCTCCTCGATCAGCTCCATCGCCCGCACCTTCGGTGCGCCCGACAGCGTCCCCGCCGGGAAGCAGGCCGTCACCGCATCCAGGGCGGTCCGACCCTCGGCGAGCATCCCGGTCACGGTCGACACCAGGTGCATGACGTGGCTGTAGCGCTCGATGTGGCTGTAATCCTCGACGCGTACGGTGCCCGGCGCGCAGACCCGGCCGAGGTCGTTGCGGCCCAGGTCCACCAGCATCAGGTGCTCGGCGCGCTCCTTCTCGTCGGCCAGCAGTTCCTTTTCCAGCAGCTGATCCTCTTCCTCGGTCTGCCCGCGCCACCGCGTGCCGGCGATCGGGTGCGTCGTCGCCCAGCCCTCGGTGACGGTGACCAGTGCCTCCGGGCTGGACCCGACGACCGAAAAGTCGGTCCCGCCAGTGCCATTCGGCACATGCAGCAGGTACATGTACGGGCTCGGGTTGGTGACCCGCAACATCCGGTACACGTCGATCGGGTCGACAGCGGTATCCATCTCGAAGCGCTGGGAGGGGACGACCTGGAACGCCTCGCCTGCGGCGATCTGCTCGACGAGGTAGTCGACGATCTTCCCGTACTCCTCGACGGTGCGCTGCGAGCGGTACCGCGGCTCGGGCCGGTCGAACGTGGCGACCGTCGACGGCAGCGGCTGGCCGAGCGCCGAGGTCATCACGTCCAGGCGCGCGAGCGCGTCGTCGTAGGCCTCGTCGACCCGTTCGTCGGTGCCGTTCCAGTTCACCGCGTTGGCGATCAGCGTGATGGTGCCCTCGTGGTGATCGACCGCCGCCACGTCGGTGGCCAGCAGCAGCAACATGTCGGGCAACTGCAGGTCGTCGACGGCCAGCTCGGGCAGGCGTTCCAGGCGTCGCACCATGTCGTAGGCGAACAAACCGACCATGCCGCCGGACAGCGGCGGCAGTCCGGGCAGGGTGCCGGTGGCCAGCAGCTCCAGGGTGGCCCGCAGCGCGTGCAACGGGTCGCCGCCGGTGGGCGCGTCCTGCGGCACGGCGCCCAGCCAAACCGCTTCCCCGTCGCGGACGGTCAGGGCCGACGGCGCCCCGGCGCCGATGAACGACCACCGCGACCAGGATCGGCCGTGCTCGGCGGATTCCAGCAGGAACGTGCCCGGGCGATTGGCGGCCAGCTTGCGGTAGGCCGACAGCGGCGTCTCGCTGTCGGCCAGCACCTTGCGGGTCACCGGAACCACGCGGTGCTCGGCTGCGAGCTGGCGGAAGTCCTCTCGGGAGGTCGTCGCGGCGAGGTGGGCGTGCACCGAACCATCCTCCCAGACGGGTTGCCGGGGCTCGCGGGCGTAGCGTGGCGCCCATGAAACCTGGTGACACCGTCGAGGACTTCGAACTTCCCGATCAGACGGGGACGCCGCGCAAGCTCAGCGAGTTGCTCTGCGGCGGACCGGTGGTGCTGTTCTTCTACCCCGCCGCGATGACGCCCGGCTGCACCAAGGAAGCCTGTCATTTCCGCGACCTGGCCGCGGAATTCGCCGCCGTGGGCGCCAACCGGGTCGGCATCAGCGCCGATCCCGTGCAGAAGCAGGCCAAGTTCGCCGAGCTGCAGAAGTTCGATTACCCCCTGCTGTCGGACACCGAGGGCACCGTCGCCGCGCAGTTCGGCGTCAAGCGTGGCCTGCTCGCCAAGCTGCTGCCGGTCAAGCGCACCACCTTCGTCATCGACACCGATCGCACCGTGCTCAACGTCATTTCCAGCGAGTTCAGCATGGACACCCACGCCGATAAGGCGCTGGAGACCCTGCACGGCCGGTCAGCGCCTACGGGCTGATCGCCAGGAACACGTAGGCGGCGAGCAGCACCAGGTGCAACTCGCCCTGCAGCCGGGTGGCCCGCCCGGGGACGACCGTCAGCATGCTGATCACGACGGTCAGCGCCAGCAGCACCAGCTGAATGGGGCCCAGGCCGAGCACCAGCGGTCCCCTGAGCCAGATGGACGCCAGGGCGATCGCCGGGATGGTGAGTCCGATGCTGGCCATCGCCGAGCCGTACGCCAGGTTGAGGCTGGTCTGGATGCGGCCCTGCCGCGCGGTGCGCGCGGCCGCCAGGGTCTCCGGCAGCAGCACCAGCGTGGCGATCACCACGCCGACGAATGACTGCGGGAACCCGACCGCGGTCACCGCGCGCTCGACGGCCGGCGATTCCTCCTCGGCCAGTCCGACGACCGCGACGAGGGCGACCAGCAGCAGCCCGAGGCTGCCGAGCGCGGCGCCGCGGCTCGGCGGCTCGGCGTGGCTTTCATCCTCGAACAGCCGCTTCTTCTGGCCTTTCTGCGCGACCGGCAGGAAGAAGTCGCGGTGGCGCACCGTCTGCGTGAATACGAAGACCAGATAGACCAGCAATGACGCGACCGCCGCGAACGTCAGTTGGCCCCGGGAGAACTCCCGGCCCACTTGGCTGGTGGTGAACGCGGGCAGCACCAGGCTCAGCGTCGCCAGCGTGGTGACGGTGGCCAGCGCGGCGCCGCTGCCCTCGGCATTGAACAGCGTCACGCCGTAGCGCCGCGAGCCGAGCAGCAGCGACAGCCCTGCGATGCCGTTGGTGGTGATCATCGCCGCCGCGAACACGGTGTCCCTGGCCAGGGTCGCGGCCTCGTTGCCGCCGGATGCCATAAGCGAGACGATGAGCGCCACCTCGATCACCGTCACCGCGGCCGCGAGCACCAGCGAGCCGAATGGCTCACCGACCCGGGCCGCGACCACCTCCGCGTGGTGCACCGCGGCCAGCACGGCTCCGATGAGCAACGCCGCGGCCAACGCGACCAATGCCGGGCCCAGCTTCTCGCCCCAGATCACGGCCAGCACGGCGACGGCGAGCAGCGGCACGACCGCGGTCCACGACACCCGTCTCAACATCGCCCGCCATTCTCATCCACGGCTCGCGATCGGGCGACTTCGGCCTCGGTCCTGGTTTTCTCGGCCCGCACGACGGCGATGCCGCGACGTCCTTGAGCCGAAAGTCCTCGGACGTCCGCGACCAAAGTCCCTACGTTTGGCCGGCGGCGTTTCGTACGGTCCCAACATTCGCCTCGGCTTTACACGGGCTCGGCCGGAGGGAAGTCAGGACAGGCATATGTCCGGACGCTGAACTCTCAGCGCGGCCGGAGCAAAGGGGGAAGCAGTGTCAGCTACCCGAACCACCGCACAAAGCGGCACCAACGGTCCGATTCGAAACCATCTCCGCAGTGTGCAGACCCGGGATCGCGACGCCTGGGTTTCCAAAGCGCTCTGTCGCACCGGCGACCCGGATGAATTGTTCGTTCGCGGCGCCGCCCAGAGAAGGGCCGCGACGATCTGCCGGCACTGTCCGGTGGTCCTGGAGTGCGGCGCCGACGCGCTGCAAAACCGGGTCGAGTGGGGAGTCTGGGGCGGCATGACGGAACGCCAGCGACGCGCGCTGCTCAGGCAGCACTCCGACGTGGTGTCATGGGTCGACTTCCTGGCCGCCGCCCGGCGGCAGCGTCGCACCGCGATTTAGCGCCGGGGCGCTCGCTCGGACCGCAGCAGCCTACGACTCCGGTGCCAGCAGCAGGTCGGCGTCGAAGCAGCTGTGGTCGCCGGTGTGGCAGGCGGCGCCCACCTGGTCGACCGTCAGCAGCACGGTGTCGCCGTCGCAATCCAGGCGCACCGAGTGCACGTGTTGGGTGTGGCCGGACGTCGCGCCCTTGACCCACTGCTCGCCGCGGGACCGCGAATAATAGGTCGCCTCACGGGTTGCCAGGGTGCGGGCCAGCGCCGCGTCGTCCATCCAGGCGACCATCAGCACGTCGCCGGTGCCACGCTCCTGCACGACGGCGGTGAACAGGCCGTCGGCGTTGCGCTTCAGCCGCGCGGCAATCTGCGGGTCGAGCGTCATCGGACCGTGATCCCCTCCGCGGCCATGGCGGCCTTCACCTGGCCGATGGTCAGCTCCCGGAAGTGAAACACGCTGGCCGCCAACACCGCATCGGCGCCGGCGGCGACCGCGGGCGCGAAGTGTTCGGCCGCGCCGGCACCACCGCTGGCGATCACCGGCACCGTGACCGCCGACCGCACCGCTTGCAGCATCGGCAGGTCGAACCCGGCCTTGGTGCCGTCGGCGTCCATCGAGTTCAGCAGGATCTCCCCCACGCCCAGATCGGCGCCGCGGGAAGCCCATTCAACGGCATCGATTCCCGTCCCACGCCGTCCGCCGTGGGTGGTGACCTCCCAACCGGACGGTGTGGGCACCGACTCCGGGGGGACCGTGCGGGCGTCGACCGACAGCACGATGCATTGCGAGCCGAACTGCCGCGCCATTTCTTCCAGCAGGTCGGGGCGGGCGATCGCGGCCGTGTTGATCGAAACCTTGTCGGCGCCCGCGCGCAGCAAGACGTCGACGTCGGCCACCGTGCGAACCCCGCCACCGACGGTCAGCGGAATGAAAACCTGCTCGGCCGTGCGGCGCACCACGTCCAGCATGGTGGCCCGGCCCGACGACGAGGCGGTGACGTCGAGAAAGGTGAGCTCGTCGGCGCCTTCGGCGTCGTAGGCGGCCGCGAGCTCGACGGGATCGCCCGCGTCGCGGAGGTTTTCGAAGTTGACCCCCTTGACGACCCGTCCGGCGTCGACGTCCAGGCACGGAATCACCCGCACCGCAAGGCCATTCGCGGAGGACATCTCAGAAGTCCTCCGGTCGGCCCGTTTTGCGCAGGATCTCGAGTATCTCGGCGTGTGCGCGGGGGCCCGCGGCCAGTGCGGAATCCGACGCGGGGCTCCACGGCTGCCCGTGGGTGTCGGTCACGACACCGCCCGCCGCCTGCACCAGCGCGACGCCGGCGGCGTGGTCCCACACATGACCGCCGAAACTGATCGAGCCACCGAGGACCCCGTCGGCGACGTAGGCCAGGTCGAGCCCGGTGGACCCGTGCATCCGCAACCGCGACGAGACCCGACTCAGACTCTCCAGCACCGCGATCCGGTAGCGCCCCGGGAACCGGCCCCGCGCGTCGGCGCTGAACGAGCCGGCGCCGATCAGGGCGTCGGCCAGGTCGATGTCGGCCAGGGGCGGTTGCGCGACACCGTTTTTCATCAGTGGGCCGTCCACCACAGCGGTGTAGCGCTGGTCGACGAAGGGCAGCCAGGTCAGCCCGGCCACCGGGTCGCCGCGATGCAGCAGGCCCAGCAGGATCCCCGCCATCGGCGAGCCCGCCGCGTAGTTGAACGTGCCGTCGACGGGGTCGAGCACCCACACCCACTCCGAGTCGACTTCGGCACCGCCGAACTCCTCACCGTGCACACCGATGCCGGTCGCCTCTTCCAGCGCGCCGACCACCTGCCGCTCGATCGCGAGGTCGACGTCGGTGGCGAAGTCGTTGCCCTTCTTCTGGACCGCCGAATCGGCGCGATGGCCGGCGAGGAACGGCTCGGTGGCGTCGTCCAGAATCGCCGAGGCCTTCTCCACCAATGCGTCCAGATCCGCCACGGCCCTACCCCGCAACCGCGGCCAGCGCCTGTGGCAGGGTGAACCGCCCGGCGTAGAGGGCTTTGCCCACGATGGCGCCCTCGACCCCGCGGTCGGTGAGAGTGGCGATCGCGCGCAGGTCGTCCAGGCTCGACACGCCACCGGAGGCGATCACCGGGGCGTCGGTGCGCTCGGCGACGGCGGCCAGCAGGTCGAGGTTGGGGCCGCCCAGCGTGCCGTCCTTGGTGACGTCGGTGACGACGAACCGCGAACACCCTTCTCCGTCAAGGCGTTCCAGCACTTCCCACAGGTCGCCGCCGTCGGTTTCCCAGCCGCGTCCGCGCAGTCGGTGCTGCCCCGCCGGCCTGGTTTTGTCGATCTGGACGTCCAGTCCCACGGCCACCTTGTCGCCGTGTTCGCTGATCGCGCGGGCACACCACTGGGGGTTCTCCAAGGCCGCCGTACCCAGGTTGACCCGGGCGCAGCCGGTGGCCAGCGCCGCGGCCAGCGAGCCGTCGTCACGGATCCCCCCGGAGAGCTCGACCTGCACGTCGAGCTTGCCGACCACCTCGGCCAGCAGTTCGCGGTTCGAGCCGCGCCCGAACGCCGCGTCCAGGTCGACCAGGTGGATCCATTCCGCCCCGTCGCGCTGCCAGTTCAGCGCCGCGTCCAGTGCCGAGCCGTATTCGGTTTCGCTACCCGCCTTGCCCTGGACCAGCCGCACGGCACGGCCGTCGACCACGTCGACCGCGGGCAACAAGATCAACACATTCCCTCCCAAGCCGCTCGTCACAGTGCCTCAATCCAGTTGCGCAGCACGGCCGCGCCCGCATCCCCGCTCTTTTCGGGGTGAAACTGGGTGGCCGACAGCGCACCCTGCTCGACGGCGGCCAGAAAGGGCACCCGGTGGGTGGCCCAGGTGAGCACGGCCTCGGGCGGACCCTCCCAGCGCTGCGCGGCATAGGAGTGCACGAAATAGAAGCGGGTATCGGAGTCCAGCCCCTTGAACAGGGTGGTGCCTCCCCCGGCGTCGACGACGTTCCAGCCCATGTGCGGGATCACCGGAGCATCCAGCCGGGTGACCTCTCCCGGCCACTGGCCGCAACCCGTTGTCTGCACACCGAATTCGACGCCGCTGGCGAACAGGATCTGCATGCCCACGCAGACGCCCAGCACCGGGTGCCCGGCGGCGACCCGGTCGGCGATGATGCGGTCCCCCTTGACTCTGCGCAGGCCCGTCATGCAGGCCTCGAAGGCCCCGACGCCGGGCACCACCAGCCCGTCGGCGGCGGCCGCCGCATCGGCGTCGGCGGTCACCTCGACCGATGCACCCGCCCGCTCGAGCGCGCGCTGGGCCGACCGTAGGTTGCCCGAGCCGTAATCCAGGACCACAACGGATGGTTTTGTCACAGAACACCTTTGGTGGACGGCACGTCCGAAACCCGGGGATCGGGCTCGACGGCCTGACGCAACGCTCGCGCCACCGCCTTGTACTGCGCCTCGGTGACGTGGTGCGGGTCGCGCCCGTACAGGACGCGCACGTGCAGCGCGATGCGGGCGTTCATGGCCAGCGACTCGAACACGTGCCGGTTGATCACGGTGTGGTAGGGCACCGAGCTGCCGGCAATGGTGGTGTGTCGCAGGTGATCCGGCTCCCCGGTGTGCACGCAGTAGGGCCGGCCGGACACGTCGACGACGGCGTGGGCCAGCGTTTCGTCCATCGGGATGAAAGCGTCGCCGAACCGGCGGATTCCCCGCTTGTCGCCCAGGGCCTGGCCGAGCGCCTGCCCCAGCACGATGGCCGTGTCCTCGATGGTGTGGTGGCCCTCGATCTCGACGTCGCCCTTGGTGCGGACATTCAGGTCGAAGCTGGCGTGGGTGCCCAGCGCCGTCAGCATGTGGTCGTAGAACGGCACGCCGGTGTCGACGTGGACCTGCCCGGTGCCGTCGAGGTCTAGCTCGATGACGATGTCGGATTCCTTGGTGCGACGCTCGATATGCGCGCGCCGAGTCGCAATAGTGGTCACGGGGCTCCTACTGGGGTGGCTGGGGTCAGTTCGGTGGCGGCGATTTGGGCGCTGGCCCGCAGGAACGCGTCGTTCTCCTGGGCCAGTCCGGTCGTGGCCCGCAGGTAGCCGGCAATCCCGACGTCGCGGATCAAGACGCCGGCGTCCAAGTAGCGCTGCCACGCGGCCGGAGCGTCGGCGAACTGTCCGAACAGCACGAAGTTCGCATCGCTGGGGATCACGCGAAAACCCATGCCGGTCAGGGCGGTTGTGACCCGTTCCCGTTCGGCGATCAGCGCCGCAACGCTACTCAGGGTGTCGTCGGCGTGTCGCAGCGCGGCCCGGGCCGCGGCCTGCGTGATCGACGACAGGTGATACGGCAGCCGGACCAGCAGCATCGCGTCGATCACCGCGGGCGTGGCGATCAGGTAGCCGAGCCGCCCGCCGGCGAAGGCGAACGCCTTGCTCATTGTGCGGGTGACGATGAGCTTGGTCGGATACTCCCGCACCAGCCCGACGGCACTCGGCTCGGAGGAGAACTCGCCGTAGGCCTCGTCCACGATCAAGATTCCCGGCACCGCGTCGAGCAGCCGCCGCAGAGCCGGCAGCGAAACGCTCTGCCCGGACGGGTTGTTCGGGCTGGCGATAAAGACCACATCGGGTTGATGTTCGGCGACGGCGGCGACCGCCCTGTCCACGTCGAGGTTGAAGTCGTCGGCGCGGACACCCTCCAGCCATTCCGTGCGCGTGGCGCCGGCGATGATCGGGTGCATCGAGTAGGACGGGGCGAACCCGATCGCGGTGCGCCCGGGCCCACCGAATGCCTGCAGCAGCTGTTGCAGGATCTCGTTGGATCCGTTTGCGGCCCAAATGTTTTCCAGCCCGAGCTGCACGCCGGTCTGCGCCGTGAGGTAGCCGGCGAGATCGCGGCGCAGGTCCACCGCGTCGCGATCGGGATAGCGGTGCAGGTCGGCGGCCGCCTCGGCCACCGACCGCACCACATCGTCCACCAGCGCCCGGCTGGGCGGGTGCGGGTTCTCGTTGGTGTTCAGCCGCACCGGGACGGCCAGTTGCGGTGCGCCGTAAGGTGATTTGCCGCGCAGGTCCTCGCGCAGGGGCAGGTCGTCCAGCGTGGGGTGTTCGGTCATCGCTCGAACCTCCGCCGGATCGCCTCGCCGTGCGCCGGCAGGTCTTCGGCCTTGGCCAGCGTGACCACGTGTCCCGAGACGTCCTTGAGGGCGGCCTCGGTGTAGTCGACGACGTGGATGCCGCGCAGGAAGGTCTGCACCGACAGGCCGCTGGAATGGCGCGCCGAGCCCGCCGTGGGCAGCACGTGATTGGATCCGGCGCAGTAGTCGCCGAGGCTCACCGGCGAGTACGGGCCGACGAAAATGGCTCCGGCCGAACGTATTCGGCCGGCGACCTCCGGCGCGTCGGCGGTCTGGATCTCCAGGTGCTCGGCGGCGTAGGCGTTGACCACCTGGATGCCGGCGTCGAGATCGTCGACCAGGATGATCGCCGACTGGCGGCCGCCGAGCGCCGCGGTCACCCGGTCGCGATGCACCGTGGTCCGTAGCTGGGCGGCCACCTCGGCTTCGGTCGCGGTGGCCAGGCCCTCGCTAGCGGTGACCAGAACGCTGCCCGCCATCTCGTCGTGTTCGGCCTGGCTGATCAGGTCGGCGGCCACATGCGCCGGGTCGGCGGTGTGGTCGGCGAGGATGGCGATCTCGGTGGGCCCGGCCTCGGCGTCGATGCCGACGCGCGAGCGGCACAGCCGCTTCGCGGCGGTGACGTAGATGTTGCCGGGCCCGGTGATCAGGTCGACCGGCGCCAGCTCGGAGCCGTCCGTGTCGGTGCCGCCGTGGGCCAGCAGCGCCACCGCCTGGGCGCCGCCGACCGCCCACACCTCGTCGACCCCGAGCAGCCGGGCGGCGGCCAGGATCGTCGGATGGGGCAGGCCGTCAAAGCGGGCCTGCGGCGGGCTGGCCACCACCAGCGAGTCGACGCCGGCGGCCTGCGCGGGCACCACGTTCATCACCACGCTGGACGGGTACACCGCGTTGCCGCCGGGCACGTACAGGCCCACCCGCTCGACCGGCACCCACCGCTCGGTGACCGTCGCGCCCGGGCCGAGCGTGGTGGTGACGTCGGCGCGCCGCTGGTCGGCGTGCACTTTGCGGGTGCGTTCGATCATCATCCGCAGGGCGTCCACAACGTCGGGTTCCAGGCCGGCCAGCGCCGCCTCCAGAGCCTCCTCGGGCACCCGGACGGCCGAGGGCCGCACGCCGTCGAACGACGCCCCGAACTCCAGCGCCGCCTCGGCGCCGCGCTCGGCCACGGCCTGCACGATCGGCCGCACCTTGGGCAGCACGCTCTCCACGTCGGCGCCGCCGCGCGGGAGCGCGGTCCGCAATCGGGCAGCCGTCAGCTCGACGCCCCGCAGGTCTATGCGGGCCATCACGGGTGCTGAAGCGGTAGTCATTGCCTCCATTGTCCCAGAGCAACTCAAGTCGATATCCGCCCGGTACAGTGCCCTTGAAAAGCCGGGTTAGGCCCACAAAAGTCAGGGAGTTGTCATGTCCGCGAAGGATCACCCCAATAACGCCCCGGGCGTCCCGATGGTGTTCCCGCCCTGGTTCGAGCGCTTCCAGATCAAGTATTTCAACCCGGCGGTCAAGCCGATCGCCCGCTTTCTGCCCGGCACGGCGACCATCAAGCACCGCGGCCGCACCTCCGGCACGCCGTACGAGACGATCATCACCCCCTACCGCAAGGGAAACGTGCTGGCGATCGCGCTGGGCCACGGCAAGACGAACTGGGCCAAGAACGTCCTGGCGGCCGGCGAGGCCGACGTGCAGTTCAGCCGCAACCGCGTGGTGCACATCACCAACCCGCGCATCCTGCCGGCCGGCACCGAGGGTCCCGACGCCGAACGCCTGCCGCGGATGGCCCGCATGCAGCTGCGGCGAATCGGCGTGTTCGTCGGCGACATCGCCTAAAGGTCGGGCGCCCTTTCGCGCGTGCGCTCACGGCGGCGACGCGCCGTTTGGGCGCGCACTCGCCGCCCGGAACGCATACTCCGGCGGACTACGCCCTGGTGAAGACCGTCTTACCGGTCATCGTCGGCCAGGCCGAGGGGGCGTCCTCCCACGCGACGACGCGGTCGACGGCCGGCGACACGTCCAGGCCGCCCGCGAGCAGCTCGAGTACCCGCGGGATGACCGTGCGCGCGCTGACGCGTCCGGTGATGAACCGCACGCCGCGCGAGTACATCGGCAGCAACGGCATCTCGACCCGATATTCGGGGTAGATCCCGGTGTCGGTGCACACGCCGTCCGGCCAGGTGGCACGCAGCGTCGCCGCTAGCAACGCGGGATCGCTGGTGGTGTGCACGGTGACCGGGTAAGGGCCCCAAGACTTGTCGGGTTTGGCCACGTCGTGGACCGCCGCGCCGAGCTTCTCGGCTGCGGCCAGCCGCTGCGGGTCGGTGTCGACGTAGTCGACGTGGGCGCCCAGCGCCGCGGCGATCGCGGCCGAGTAGAGGCCGATCGACAGCCGCCCGAGCACCAGGACGCGGCGATCGACGGGATCGAGCGCATCCAGTTCCGCACCGAACGGCCCGACGGTGCGCCAGCCGTCGGGGATGTTGTCCGACAGCGAGGCCATAGCGACTGGGTCGACGGCGTCGGGAAAAGGGACGAGCATCGCGTCGGCGTACGGGACCAGCACCAGGTCCGACATGAAGCCGCCGCCGTCCAGGCCGGCGATCGGAGCCATCCCGTAGGCCGCCATCAGCGGCACCGCGCTGCACGAGCCGGTCACGCCACGGCGGCATTCGCGGCAGTCCCCGCAGTTGATCTGAAACGGCACCACGACCCGGTCGCCGACCCGGGCGCCCCTGACGTCGTCGCCGACGGCGACGACCTCGGCCAATCCTTCGTGGCCCACCGCGTACCCCGGCGGCAGCGGCAGCCGCCCGTTGCACACAGCGACGTCCAGGTCGCAACACGCCACCGCCAGCGGCCGCACGAGCGCCTGCCCGGGCTCGGTGAGCTGCGGCTCGGGCACCTCGCGCCACGCGTATCGCCCGGCTTCTTCGTAGGTCAGCTGCCTCATCTCTGCATTCTTGAGTGATCACTCAAGTAAAGTCAAGAGCGTGCCGAGACCCGACCGCAGTCGCCCCGCGTTGATCGATACGGCCGCCACGCTGTTTCGCCGCCAGGGCTACGCGGCGACCGGCCTGAACCAGATCCTCGACGAGGCCGGCGTCAAGCCCGGTTCGCTGTATCACCACTTTCCGCAGGGCAAGCAACAACTGGCCGCGGCGGTCGTCGAGACCGAAGGCGCCGGCATCGAGCAACTGCTGCGCCGCTTCCTGGCGACGGGCCGGCCGGCGGCCGACATCGTCGACCGCTGGATCGACCTGCTGGCGGCGGGGCTGGCCGGCGACCGGCGCGACGGCTGCCCGATCGAGCCGATCGCCACCGAGTCGGTGCACGCGAGCCCGCTGGTGCGCGAGGCGTCGGCCCGCGCCTTCGGTGGCTGGTGTGCGGCCCTCGAGGAGCGGCTGCGCTCCGACGGCTGGCCCGCAGCCGAGGCCAAAGACGTTGCGCTGGCGGTGATCTCGTTGATCGAGGGGGCGCTGATCCTGTCCCGGATCTCCGGGAACGCGGGCGCGCTGGACGCCGCCAAGCCCGCCGCACGCACGCTGCTGCGCGGCTGAGGGCCCTACATGTCCAGGCCGATGTCGAGCGCGCGCACGGAATGCGTCAGCGCGCCGACGGCCAGGTAATCGACCCCGGTGGCGGCGTAGGTGGCGGCGTTCTCCAAGCTGAGCCCGCCGGACGACTCGAGCAGCACCGCCGGCGCGCGCGCCTCGCGCCGCTGCACGGCCATCTGCGTCTGCCACACCGGGAAGTTGTCCAGCAGCACCAGTTCCGGCTTTTCGCCCAGCACCTCGTCGAGCTGCTCGAGGGAGTCCACCTCCACCTCGCACGGTAGATCCGGCGCCGCGTCGCGCACCGCCCGCAGCGCGTCGACCACCGAGCCCGCGGCCACCACGTGGTTGTCCTTGATCAGCGCCGCATCGCCGAGCCCCATCCGGTGGTTGACGCCGCCGCCGACCCGCACCGCGTACTTCTGCAGCGCGCGCAGCCCGGGCAGGGTTTTGCGGGTGTCGCGGACCTTGGCCTTGGTGCCGTCCACGGCCTCGACCCAGGCCGCCGTTGTGGTGGCGATGCCCGAAAGGTGACAGACCAGGTTAAGCATGGTCCGCTCTGCGGTCAGCAGGCCGCGGGCGTCCGCGCGCACGGTCAGGGCCGGCTCGCCCGGTTGCAGCCGGGCGCCGTCCTCGACGCTGTGCACCACTTCGTAGCCCCCGGCGAGGACCGCGTCGAGGACCAGCAGCGCGACCTCGACGCCGGCGATCACGCCCGGCTCCCGGGGCACCATCGACGCCGTCGCCATCGCACCGGCGGGCACCGTCGCGAGGGTGGTGATGTCGGGGCCGTAGCGCAGGTCCTCTTCCAGACCGCGCCGGATGATGTCCTGAGCGGCGCTTCGTTCGTCGGGCAGCATCATCAGCCCACTGCCTCCAGCGCCTCCACCAGCACCGAGTTCTGGTCCTCGGCCAGCCGCAGCATGCTGCTGCGCGCCTGTTCCGGTGCGGGGTCCGGGTATTCGGCGCGATGGTGGCAGCCCCGGCTCTCGTTGCGGGCCAGGGCGGCGGCCGTCACCGCGCGGGCGGCGACGGCCAGCGCGACGTCCTCGAAGTCGCGGCGGCCGGAGATGGGGCGCACCCGCGCCCCCGACAGCGTGTCGGACAAACGATGCAGCCCGGCGGCGTCGCGCACCACCGAGGCGTCGCGGCTCATCGCGGCCTGCAATGCGCCGCGCTCCGGGGCGGTGTGGGCGATGGGCTCGGGCTCGACAGCCCTGACGCGCCCGGCCGCCATCGCGTGCGCGGCCGCGGCTTTCCCGGCGCGGCCACCGACCACCAGGCCCTCCAGCAGGCTGTTGGACGCCAGCCGGTTGGCACCGTGCAGTCCGGTGCGCGCCACCTCGCCGGCGGCGAACAGGCCGGGCAATTCAGTCTGGCCGTGCACATCGGTGACGACGCCGCCGCAGCTGTAGTGCGCCCCCGGCACGACCGGGATGGGTTCGCGGACGGGGTCGATGCCGGCTGCGCGGCACGCGGCGGTCACGGTAGGGAACCGGGCCGCGAAACCGTCGATGCCGCGCGCGTCGAGGAAAACGCATGGGTCGCCGGTGGCCTTCAGCCGGGTGTCGATGGCCGCGGCGACGACGTCACGCGGTGCCAGGTCGCCCATCGGGTGAACACCGGCCGTCACCGAATTACCTTGCCGATCAAGGAGTATCGCGCCCTCACCGCGGATCGCCTCGGTGACCAGCGGGCGCCGCCCGCCGCTCCCGCCGAACAGCATCGTCGGGTGGAACTGGATGAACTCCAGGTCGCTGACCGCGACGCCGGCCCACAGTGCCAGCGCGATTCCGTCACCGGTGGAGCCCTCCGGATTGGTGGTCGCACCGTAGAGGTGCCCGAGACCTCCGGAGGCCAGGATCACCGCGGGCGCGTTGATGATTCCGTAGCCGTCCACGCTGCCCAGCAGGACCCCGGTGACTGCGGCATCGTTGTGCAGCACCCGCAGGGCCACGTGGCCGGCGCGGATGTCCAGCCTGGCCGCGGCGTGGTCGAGCGCCCGCTGCACCTCGGCTCCGGTGGCGTCACCGCCGGCGTGCACGATCCGCCGCCGCGAGTGCCCGCCCTCGCGCGTCACGTCCCAGCGGCCCGGGTATGCCTCGTCGAATCGCGCTCCGGCACCGACCAATTCGGACACCGCCCGGTAGCCGTCGGCGACGATGGAATACACCGCGTCGGGGTCGCAGAGGCCGGCGCCGGCCGTCAAGGTGTCAGCGACGTGGGCCTCCACCGAGTCATCGTTGTCGGGCAAGACCACCGCGATGCCGCCCTGCGCGTAGTGGGTCGCGGTCCCCCCCTTCGCCTGGTCGGCCTTGCTGAGCACGACGACGCTGCGGCCGGCGCGATGGGCGGCCAGCGCCGCGGCCAATCCCGCGACACCGGTACCGATGACGACGACGTCGGCGCTGTGGGTCCAGGCGGGGCGGACGGTCATTCGCCGCCGCCCGGCTGACCGATTTCGATCATTCGCTGCACGCTGCGGCGGCCCGCCGCCGCGATCTCCGGGTCGACATCGACTTCGTCGGCCCCGTCCACCAGGCAGCGCAGCAGGGCCGCGGGCGTGATCATCTTCATGTACTTGCAGGACGCCCGGTCGTTGACCGCGCGGAAGTCGACCTGCGGGGCGGCCCTACGCAGCTGATGCAGCATGCCGACCTCGGTCGCGACCAGCACCTTGCGGGCCCGGGTTTGGTGCGCCGCGTCGAGCATGCCGCCGGTGGACAGGATCTTCACCCGATCCGCCGGGAAGGCGCCCTCGCCGGCGAGGTACAACGCCGAAGTGGCACAACCGCATTCGGGATGGACATAGAGGTCGGCGTCGGGGTTCGCCCGCGCCTGCTCGGACAGCTCGTCGCCGTTGATCCCGGCGTGCACGTGGCATTCACCGGCCCACACGTGCATGTTCGTGCGGCCGGTCACCCGGCGCACGTGGGCGCCGAGAAACTGGTCCGGGCAGAACAGCACCTCGCGGTCGGGGTCGATGGACTCGACCACGTCGACCGCGTTGGACGACGTGCAGCAGATGTCGGTGAGCGCCTTCACGGCGGCGGTGGTGTTGACGTAGGAGACGACGACGGCGCCGGGGTGCTCGTCGCGCCAGGCGCGCAGCTCGTCGGGGGTGATGGAGTCGGCCAGTGAGCAGCCGGCCCGCTGGTCCGGGATGAGGACCGTCTTGTCGGGACTGAGGATCTTGGCGGTCTCGGCCATGAAGTGCACCCCGCAGAACACGATGGTGTCCTCGGGCGCCTCGGCGGCGATCCGCGACAGCGCCAGTGAGTCGCCGACGTGGTCGGCGACGTCCTGTATCGCGGGCAGCTGGTAGTTGTGCGCGAGCACGGTGGCGCCGCGCAGCTTCGCCAGTCGGCGAATCTCGGCGGCCCACTGCTCGTTGCCCTCCACACCGGCGTAACCGGCCGGTGAATCCGTGACGTCGGCCATCATGTCTTCGGCGAGCGTGTCCATGCGATTTATAACCGTCACGGCGGCTCCTTTCAGCCCAGGAGGTTTTCGACTTATAATCGAAAACATGGCCCATGGTAACACCGCCCACGAAGTGCTCGCGGTCGTATTCCAGGTTCGCCATGTCACCAAGCAGGTTACGAAGGGCCGCCCGACGGAAAAACCGCAGCTTAACGTGCTGTTATGGCAGCGTGCCAAGGATCCGCAGCGGGGCGCCTGGTCGCTGCCGGGAGGACAGCTGCGCAACGACGAGGACATGACCACCTCGGTGCTGCGACAGCTGGCCGAAAAGGTGGACCTCAAAGAGCTCGCGCACCTGGAACAGCTGGCGGTGTTCTCCGACCCCGACCGGGTGCCGGGTGCCCGGGTGATCGCGTCGACGTTCCTGGGGTTGGTGCCCTCCCCCGCCACCCCCGAGCTGCCGCCGGACACCCGCTGGCATCCGGTGAGCTGCCTGCCGCCGATGGCCTTCGACCACGGCCCGATGGTGACCCACGCGCACACCCGGCTGATCGCCAAGCTGTCCTACACCAACCTCGGGTTCGCCTTGGCCCCAAAGGAATTCGCGCTTTCTACGCTCCGCGACATCTACGGCGCCGCGCTCGGCTACCAAGTCGATGCGACGAACCTGCAACGCGTGCTGGTCCGCCGCGGCGTGATCAGCCAGACGGGCACCATCGCGCAGTCGGGCCGCAGCGGCGGGCGGCCGGCGGCCCTGTACCACTTCACCGACTCCCGACTGCGGATCACCGACGAATTCGCCGCCTTACGGCCCCCCGGCTAGGCTTGTGAAAAGCGTCTTCGGGTGACGCGATCGCAAATCGATGCCAGTGGCGCGTCCGACTCTGCACGCCCCGGCAACAAGTCGCTCACAGTGCGGCGATTACGTTTTGGTTACCTGCCGTTCGTGCGCGACAATGCCGGATGGCCTAGAAGGGAGCCTCAATGGCTGAGCTCGGCAATCTGGCAGGCACGCATGGCGCGGAGTGGATCGCCCGGCCGCCGCACGAGGAACTGCAGCGCAAGGTACGCCCGCTGCTGCCCTCGGACGATCCGTTCTACCAGCCGCCACTGGGCTTCCAACACGCCGAACCCGGGACGGTGCTGCGTTCGCGCGACGTCGAACTGGCGTTTTTGGGTTTGATCCCGCAGCCGGTCAAGGCCATTCAGCTGCTCTACCGGACGATGGACATGAACGGGGAGCCGGAGGCGGCGGCGACCACTGTGATCGTCCCGGCCGAGCTCGCGCCGGAACGTCCGTGCCCGCTGCTGTCTTACCAGTGCGCGATCGACGCCGTGTCGTCCCGTTGCTTCCCGTCCTACGCGCTGCGGCGCCGGGCGAAGGCCCTCGGATCGATCGGTCAGTTCGAACTCTTCCTGATCGCCGCCGCCGTTGCCGAGGGCTGGGCCGTCTCCGTGCCGGACCACGAGGGGCTCCAGGGCCTGTGGGGTGCGCCGTACGAGCCCGGCTATCGCGTCCTGGACGGCATCCGGGCCGCTCTGGGTTCGGAACGCCTCAGGCTTTCCCCGGAGGCGCCGATCGGGCTGTGGGGGTACTCCGGCGGCGGGCTGGCCAGCGCCTGGGCCGCCGAGGTATGCGCCGACTACGCGCCCGAACTGGACATCGTCGGGGCGGTACTGGGGTCACCGGTCGGGGATCTCGGCAACACCTTCCGCAGGCTCAACGGCAGTTTCCTTTCGGGCCTGCCCGCGCTGGTGGTGGCCGCGCTGGCCCACATCTATCCCGAGCTGGACAGGGTGATCAAGGAGCACAGCAACGAAGAGGGGCGCGCCCTGCTCGAGTCGCTCGAGAAGATGACCACCGTGGAGGCGGTCGTCCGGATGGCGGGCAAAAACATGGGCGACTACCTCGACGAGCCGCTGGAGAGCATCCTGTCCACGCCCGAGGTGATGCACGTCTTCGAGAACATCAAGCTGGGCGTGGCCGTGCCGACGCCGCCGGTGTTGATCGTGCAGGCCGTCCACGACTACCTCATCGACGTGAAAGACATCGACGTGCTCGCCGACGCCTATTCGGCCGGCGGCGCCCAGGTGACCTACCACCGGGACGCGTTCAACGAACACATGCTGCTACACCCGCTGTCGGCGCCGATGACGCTGCGCTGGCTCACCGACCGGTTCGACCGCCGCCCGCTGACCGAGCACCTCATCCGGACCACCTGGCCGACGATGTTCCATCCGATGACCTATGTCGGGATGGCCCGGCTGGCCAAGATCGCCGCCAAGGTCATCTTCGGCCGGAGCATTCACCGCCGTCCGCTATGAGACGGCCGCTTCGGCGGCACCCCCTGCTCCCACCGGGAGCGCATCGGAAGGCCGGCCGCCCGGCGGACGGGCGCCCAGGTCGTCGCGGGCGTCGGCGGCCGCCAGCACCGCATACACCAGCGCGGCGATAGCGGCGGGCCACAGCAGGGTCAGCGCGACCTGCAGCGGGTTTTGGGCGAAGAACACCGGGGGCGCCTGGACGACGTACGCCACCGACGGGCTTTTGGACAGCGGCACCGCGTCGAAGTTCAATGCGCCGTAGCTGATCCGGACCAGCGCGGCCCCGGTGGCCGTCGCGGCCGCGGCAGCGGTCAACAGGCCGGTGGACAGCGCGACGACCATCCCCGGCCCGCGGTGCTCGCGCCACTGCCACCCGAGCACGGGCGCCACCACGGCCAGCACGGTCAGCAGCCCCAGCATCAGGCACGGCGCGTCGAAGAAGTGCTCGGACTCGGTGCCGAGATAGTCGTGGACCCGTTCACCCGCCCGCGTGAGCGCCACCACGGCATGGATCGGCGGGGCGATCCACGCCCACAGCCCACCGACCAGCACACCGGCCGCCGCGGACCCCAGCCCGGCGATGGCGATGGCGCGCACCGGCGGCTTACGCGGGGCGATTGCGGCCGGCGGCGTGTCCCGTCCTTCCATGGGCGTCACGGGCTCGGTCATCGCTGGGCCTCCAGCTCGACGGAGTCGACCTGACCGTGCCGCGAGCATTGCGCCCGCCAGCCGTCGGGTCGGACCTGCACGATCATCCGGCGTCCGCATTCCGCACAGAACCGGGGCGGCTCGAGGCCCAACTGTGCCGCTGTCGGCACCACGGTGCCGCCCAATTCCCCGGTGTAGACGTTGTAGACGCCGGCGCTGACCGGAGCGCCCAGATCCCGAACCACAGTCGCCAAGTTTCCTACAGGGTGGCGTTGAGCGCCTTGATAGGCATCTGTAGGTCGTCGAGCAGTTCCAGGTCGGCCTCGGCCGGGCGGCCGAGGGTAGTCAGATAGTTCCCGACGATCACCGCGTTGATGCCGCCCAGGATGCCCTGCTTGGCGCCCAGGTCGCCCAGGGTGATCTCGCGGCCCCCGGCGAACCGCAGCATCGCGCGCGGCAAGGCCAGGCGGAAGGCGGCCACCGACTTCAGCGCCTCGGCCACCGGCAGCACCTCCAGGTCACCGAACGGCGTGCCGGGACGCGGGTTGAGGAAGTTCAACGGCACCTCGTCGGGCCCGAGCTCGGCCAGTTCGGCGGCGAACTCCGCGCGCTGCTCGAGCGTCTCGCCCATGCCCAGGATGCCGCCGCAGCACACCTCCATGCCGGCGTCGCGCACCATCGACAGGGTCTGCCAGCGCTCTTCCCAGGTGTGGGTGGTCACCACGTTGGTGAAGAACGAGCGGGCGGTCTCCAGGTTGTGGTTGTAGCGGTGCACACCCATCGCCGACAACTGCTCGACCTGCTCGGTGGTCAGCATCCCCAGCGAGCAGGCGATGTTGATCTCGACCTCATTGCGGATCGCCTCGATGCCGGCCGCGACCTGGGCCATCAACCGCTCATCGGGCCCACGGACGGCGGCCACGATGCAGAACTCGGTGGCACCCGACTTTGCGGTTTGCTTGGCGGCCTCGACCAGGCTGGGAATGTCCAGCCGGGCGCTGCGCACCGGCGAGGCGAACAACCCCGATTGCGAGCAGAAATGACAATCCTCCGGGCAACCGCCGGTCTTCAGGCTGATGATGCCCTCGACCTCGACCTCGGGCCCGCACCAGCGCATCCGGACCTCGTGGGCCAGCGCCAGCAGGTCGTCGAGCCGGTCGTCGGGCAGTTGCAGCACCCGCAGCACCTGCTCGCGACTCAGTCCCTCGCCGCGCTCGAGTACCTGTTCGCGGGCGACCGCCAGGATGTCTGCGTCGTTGGCGCCGGTGGCCGGTCGAGTTGCCGCTTGAGTCACCCGTACTCCCCTGCATCATCGGTGGCCGCGCACGCGGCCCCCCTGCCCACGGTGGTGGCAGCTTGAATAAAGTGTTCAAAGTAGGGTAACGGCCGCAGAACATGCCGTCCGCCGGGGTATCTCACCAGAATGACCGATCCGCACGTCGCGTACGTGGCTCACCACATGATCCTGCTGGCGATCCCGGCCTTCTTGCCGGCGATCATCGTCGTCGGGGTGATCCTCTACGTCGCGCTCAAGGACCGCCGCTCCCCCGGCGACCAGGAGGAGGCCGGGCAGCGCAACGACGAAATCGGTGATTGACCGGCCGCCGATTTGGGCATTCCGCTTCCTGCGAGCTGGATCACAGCCCGCCAGGCGGGCGGGCGCTGTTGGGAGGGTTTGACGATGAAATCGGCGGAACTCACTTTCGTTGCCGAGGCACCGGCGCGCGGCGCCGGCCTGAACCAGGTGATCGGGCTGTCGGTCGCGGCGGTAGTGATCGCCGCGGTCATGCTCTGGGTCGGTTATGCCCACCGCACCCATCGGATCGAGTGGTTGACCCGGGTCGCCGACAAGCTGGGCGAGAAGTTCCACCGGCCCAATTGGGTGGCGCTTCCGGTCCTCATCTTCACGACGTTCATCATCTGCGCGCTGTTCGGATTCATCTGGGACGTCAGCTGGCACATCGGCAACGGGCGCGACCCCGGCCCCTTGGCCAACCCCGCGCACTACTTCATCATCATCGGGCTGTTCGGAATCTTCGTGGCCGGCATGGTCTCGGTGGTGCTGCCGTTCGACAAGCCGGGCCCCGCGTCGGTGCGGATCACCCGCAACTGGCACGCGCCCGTCGGCGGCCTGCTGATGGCGGGCTGCGGGATGTACGCGATGATCGGGTTCCCGCTCGACGACATCTGGCACCGCATCTTTGGGCAAGACGTAACCCTCTGGGGCCCAACACATTTGATGATGATCGGCGGTGCGTGTTTCTCGCTGTTCTCGGTGCTGATGCTGGAGCGTGAAGGCGAGGCGCACGACGGCGACGAGGTAACCCACGGCGCCTTCATCACCTTCCTGCGTTACCTGTCCTTCGGCGGGCTGTTCATCGGCCTGTCCGTCTACCAGATCGAGTTCGACTTCGGGGTTCCGCAGTTCCGGCTGGTGTTTCAGCCGATGCTGATTGCCGCGGCGTCCGCGCTGGCGGCCGTCGCCGCCCGCATGACGATGGGACGCGGTGCCGCGATCATCGCGGCGCTGTTCGCCATCGCGCTGCGCGGTGCGGTTGCGGTGCTGGTCGGCCCTATCCTGGGCGCTCCGATCAACTGGTTCCCGCTGTACCTGGGTCCCGCGCTGGTCGTCGAGCTGGTGGCGCTGACCCCGTTGATCAAGCGTCCGGTGGCCTTCGGCGCCGTCTCCGGCCTCGCGGTCGCCACGGTGGGGCTGTGGCTGGAATCGCTGTGGATCGGGGCGGTGTACCACTACCCGTGGCCGACCAGCATGTGGGGCGAGGCGCTGGCGATGTCGGTGCCCGTCGCGGCGCTGACCGGGGTTTGCGGCGCGCTGTTCGGCCTGGTCCTCACCGGCCGGCGCCTCCCAAGCCGCGGGGTCGGCATCTCGGTGGTGGCGGCGGCAGTGCTGGTGATCGGCATCGCGGTGGCCAACGGCCTGCACATCCTCGTGCCGGGCCAGAACACCGCCACCGTGACGTTGACGGATCTCCCCAGCCCCGCGGGGCAACGCATGGTGTCGGCCGACGTGATGATCTCCCCGACGACCATGGTCAGTGACCACCCGGACTGGCTGACGATCCTGTCCTGGCAGGGGCGGATGCAGAACGACCGTGGCCTGATGATCGACAAGCTCGCCAAGGTCGGGCCGGGGCACTACCGGTCCACCCAGCCGGTCCCGGTGTGGGGAGACTGGAAGACGCTGTTGCGGGTGCAGGACGGCCGCACGATGACGGCCGTGCCGATCTACGAGCCGGCCGACGACGCCATCCCGGCGCCCGAGGTCCCCGCGCTCGCGACCAGCACGCGGCCGTTCGTCCTGGAGGTCACCATCCTGCAGCGCGAACGCGACCAGAGCGCGCCCGCCTGGTTGTTCACCGCCGGGGGGATCGTCGTGCTGTTCCTGACGCTGATGGTGATCAGCGCCTTGACCTGGGGCGCCGGCCGGATCAACAACTACGACACCCTGCCCAAGCGGCCGAAGGAAGAGAAGCACACCGTGCCGGGCACCCCCCAGGCGGCGTGATCGATGACGATCCGTAGCACCCTGAGCGCGGCGTGGGTGGCGGCGCTGGCGTGGGCGTTGATCGCTTGCGGCGGTTCGCATAACCAGTCGCAGCCCGCCGGCGCGGGCCCGACGATCGATGTCACCATCGCCAAGGGGCAGGTGACTCCCACCAATGCCGCCCTGCAGGCCAAGGTGCACCAGCCGATCACGGTGAAGGTGACCAGTGACGCCGCCGACGAGCTGCACGTGCACTCGACGCCCGACCACAAGTTCCAGGTGGCGGCCGCGCCAAACCAGACGTTCCAGTTCAGCGCCGACGTGCCCGGCAACGTCGAGGTGGAGTTGCACCACCTGGACCGCACGATTGCGACCGTCCAAGTCCAACCGTGACCGGCGGCGGCGCGACCGTGGTGCTCGCGCACGGGCTCGGCGGATCCGGCGACCTTCCGGTGCCGTACATGTACGCGATGGTCGGCGCGGCGTGGGCCCTGACGTTCACCTTCGCGCTGGTCGCCTTCGCCTGGCGGCGGCCGCGGTTCGATCCGCTCAAGCCCGGCCGCCCACTGCCCGCGGCGGTGACCGCGCTGGTTGACGCCCCGGCGACGCGGTGGACGGCCGCCGGGCTGGCGCTGGTGTTCGCCGCGTGGGCGGTGGCGGCCGGGGTGTGGGGCCCGCAGTCGGAGACCAATGCCCTGCTGGGCGTGTTCTACGTGCTGCTGTGGGTCGGGTTGGTGGCGGTGTCACTGGCGATTGGGCCGGTTTGGCGGGTCATCTCCCCGATGGGGACGGTCTACGTGTTGCTGCGACGGGCCACACCCGAGCGCGTGCACCGACCGCGGCGGCCCTATCCCGAACGGTGGGGCTACCGGCCGGCCGCGCTGGGCCTGTTCGCGTTCGTCTGGATGGAGCTGGCCAGCCCGAACCCGGCGTCGCTGCCCTGGGTGCGCGCGTGGCTGGGTGGGTATGCCGTGGCCATGCTGGCGGGCGCCTGGCTGTGCGGCCAGCGCTGGCTGGCCCGCGCCGACCCGTTCGGCGTGTACAGCATGGCGGTGTCTCGCCTGTCCCCGTTTCGCCGCAACCCGCAGAGCGGGAAGATCGTCATCGGGAATCCGCTCGACCATTTGCCGTCGCTGCCGGTGCGGCCCGGGGTGGTCGTGCTGCTCGCGGTGTTGCTCGGGTCCACGGCGTTCGACAGTTTCTCGTCGTCCCCGACGTGGCGCGGCTTCGCCGACGGGCTGTCTCACGACGTCGGCCTGCCGCCGACGCTGGCGTCGTCGCTGCTGCGCACCCTCGGGCTGGTGGTGTTCATTTCTGTTGTGGCGGTTACCTTTTCGCTCGCCGCGCGCGCGACGGGCGGCGTGGACCGAGAGCAGCGGGGCGCCCTGCCCGGCCAGATGGCGCATTCCCTGATCCCGATCGTGGTGGGCTACATCTTCGCCCACTACCTGACCTACCTCGTCGAGCGCGGACAGCAGGCCATGCTGGCGCTGGCCGACCCGTTCGGCCGCGGCTGGAATTTGCTGGGCTTGGCGCACCAGCAGGTGGCCTACGTGTTGTCCGCCCACCCGCCGGTGCTGGCCGGGATCAAGGTGGCCTGCGTGGTCACCGGCCACATCGTCGCGGTGATCGCGGCCCACGACAAGGCCCTGCGGCTGCTGCCGAGCGGCCATCAGCTCACCGGCCAGCTGACCATGATGCTGGTCATGGTCGGCTACACCTTCACCGGCCTGTACCTGCTGTTCGGCGGCTAGCCGATCAGGTAGTCGACCTTCTTCTCGCCGTTCCAGTGCCGCAAACCGGCGAAGCTTCCCTCGACGAGGGTGGGCCGCCCCGCGATCCGCAGCGCCCGGCCCAGCGCCGGTCCGCCGACGCGCCGGGCCAGCGTGACGTGCGGCGTCCACTGGCCGGGCAGGCTGGTGGGGGCCGGCGCGGGGGCCAGGTGCTCGCCGCACCGCCGGTGCACCTCCGCGTGGAAATCCAGCAGCTCCGCCGTCGGGACGATGAGCCGGGCCAGGATCGCGTTGGACCGTCCGAGCAGCAACGACGCGCCGACGGCGCAGCCCAGCGGCAGCCGGTCGGTCAGCGGCCGGAGCGCGGCGTCGGCCTCCTCGGCGATGCGGTCGGCCACCGCGAGCGTGACGTGCGGCCGCCCGGCCGGCGCCTGACTGGGAATCCCGGCGCCGGCCAGCGCGTCCCAAAGCCCGCGGATCGTCGCCTCGGTGTCGCCGTCGAAGAGCAGCTCGATGGAATGCACCATCAGCCGACCAGCGCGGTGACCCAGTCGCGGTCGAACGCCGCGGCGCTCATGGCCGCGAACCGCGCGGCGTCCATCGATCCGGCCCCCGCCGGCAGCGCGGCCCGCACCTGACCCAGCCGGTCCAGGGCGGAGCGATTCGAAGTCTCGACCGGCCCGGGGCGCGCCGGCCAGCTGCCGATGACCAGCCCTGCGCACGGGACATCATGGGCGGCAAGCGATTCCAGCGTCAGCGCGGTGTGGTTAAGGGTGCCCAATTCCGCGGTCACCGCGACCAGCGCCGCGGCACCCGTCTCGACGGCCAGATCGCGCAGGGTGACGCCCGCGGCGGCGAGCTCGACGAGCAGCCCGCCGGCCCCTTCGACCAGCGTAAGCCGGCCCGGGCGGTCCAGGCCGGCGATGAGCCGCAGCACGTGGTCGCCGGTGGGCAGCGCGGCGCCGGCCAGCTCGGCGGCGGCGGCCGGTGCCAGCGGTTGCGGGTAGCGGGCCAGCCCGGCCAACTCGGTCACGCCGGACAACCGGGCGACCTCGGCAAGGTCGTCGTCGCCGGTGTCGGTGCCGGTCTGGACCGGTTTGCATACCGCCACGTCGATGCCTGCCTGACGCGCGTGACAGGCCAGCGCGGCGGTGACGATGGTCTTGCCGACCCCGGTTCCCGTCCCCGTGACGACCAGGACGGTCAACGGCGCGTCACAGCAAGCACGTCCGTGAGCACCCGCCGGGCGATCTCGAGTTCGGCGGAATCCAGTGACGCGCGCGCGGTCAGCCGCAGCCGGGAGGTCCCGGCCGGCACGGTCGGGGGCCGGAAGCAGCCCACCTTCACGCCGGCGTCCAGGCAGGCGGTCGCGGCGGCCAGGGCCACCTCCGGGTTCCCCAGGACCACCGACACCACCGCCGACTGCGGGATCTCGGGCACGTCGCACACCTCGGCCAGGATCCGGGCGTGCCGCAACACCGCCTCGGGTCGCCACGGTTCGGCCCGCAGCACGCTCAGCGCGGCCCGCGCGGCGCCGACCGCCGCAGGCGCCAGGCCAGTGTCGAAGATGAACGTGCGTGCCGCGTCGATCAGGTGGGCCCGCACGGCCGCGGGCCCGAGCACCACTCCGCCCTGACTGCCCAGCGCCTTGGACAGCGTCGTGGTGAGCACCACGTCGGGGGCGCCCGCCAGCCCGAGCTCGTGCAGCAGCCCGCGCCCTCCCCCGCGCACGCCCAGGCCGTGGGCCTCGTCGACGATCAGCAGCGCGCGGTGCCGGCGACAGACCTCGTGCAGCTCCCGCAGCGGCGCCAAGGCGCCGTCGGCGCTGAACACCGACTCGGTGATGACGACGGCGCGCCCCTCGTCGCGTGCGGCGAGGGCGGTCTCCACGGCATCGATGTCGCGATGCGGCGTGACCACCACCCGGGACCGCGACAGCCGGCAGGCGTCGACCAGCGAGGCGTGCGAAAGCGCGTCGGACACCAGCAACGCGCCCCGGCCCGACAGGCCGACGACCGCGCCCAGGTTGGCCGCGTATCCCGACGAGAACAGCAATCCCGATGCGGCGCCGACGTATTCGGCGAGCTCGGACTCGAATTGCTGGTGCAGTTCGGTGTCGCCGGTGACCAAGCGGGAACCGGTGGAGCCGGCGCCCCACATGCGCAGCGCCGCGACGCCGCCCTCGATCACGTCGGGGTGCTGGGACAGCCCGAGGTAGTCGTTGGACGCCAAGTCCAGCTCGGTGGCGACGGCGGGCCGCGGCCGCAACGACCGGCGCAGCCCGGCCTCGCGACGCTCACTTTCCACCGCGTCGAGCCAGGCCAGCGGGGAAGTATCGATCGGTGCCCTCATCGGGGATCAGCCTAGTGGCGATCGTCAGCGCGGCGAAGCCGGGCGCTCGGGGTCGCCACTGCTAGCCGACGAGGCGCGCGACCTCGACCATCGCCGAGGTTATCTGGGCGATCTCGGCGTCCGAGCAGATGTAGGGCGGCATCGCGTAGACGAGGTTCCGGAACGGGCGCAGCCAGACGCCCCGATCCATGGCCGCCGGGGTGGCGACGGCCAGGTCGACCGGACCGGCGCACTCGATGACGCCGATCGCGCCGCACACCCGCACGTCGGTCACGCCCGGCAGCGCCCGGGCGGGTTCGAGCCCGGCCGCCAGGCCGCCGGCTATTTCCTTGACCCGTGCGCGCCAGTCCTGGCCGAGCAGCACCTCGACGCTGGCCACCGACACCGCGCAGGCCAGCGGATTGGCCATGAAGGTGGGCCCGTGCATGAGCGCGCCGGCCTCGCCGGTGCTGATGGTGTGCGCGATGTCGGTGCTGCACAGGGTGGCCGCCAGGGTGACGTACCCGCCGGTCAACGCCTTGCCGACGCACATGATGTCGGGGCTCACCCCGGCGTGGTCGGCGGCGAACAGCTCGCCGGTGCGGCCGAAGCCGGTGGCGATCTCGTCGAAGATCAACAGCACGTCGTGCCGCCGGCACAGCTCGCGGAGGTCGCGCAGGTAGCGGGGGTCGTGGAAGCGCATCCCACCCGCGCCCTGCACCACCGGCTCGACGATGACGGCCGCCAGTTCCCCGGCGTGCCGGGCGAGTTGCTGCTCGAACGCCGCGCTGTAGCCGGCGTCGTAGTCGCGCGGCACCTGCGGGGCGAACACCTGGCGGGCCAGGATGTCGGTCCACAGCGAGTGCATGCCGCCGTCGGGGTCGCAGACGCTCATCGGCGTGAAGGTGTCCCCGTGGTAGCCGCCCCGCCACGTCATCAGCCGGTGCTTGCCGGGCCGGCCGCGGCTGCGCCAGTACTGCAGCGCCATCTTGACGGCTACCTCGACGGACACCGAGCCGGAGTCGCTGAAGAAAACGGTGTCGAGCCCCGCCGGGGTGATGTCCACCAGCAGCTGCGCCAGCCGGGCGGCCGGTTCGTGGGTGAGCCCGCCGAACATGACATGGTTCATCACGCCCAGCTGCCTGGTCAGCGCCGCGTCCAGGACGGGGTGGCCGTGCCCGTGGATCGCGGTCCACCAGGAACTCATCGCGTCCAGCGCCTGGATGGGCCGGCCGTCACGGATCAGGGTCAGCCAGGCGCCGCGCGCCGCCACGGCCACCACCGGCGCGACCGCCTCGCCGCCGATGGTGCTGTACGGGTGCCACAGATGCGCGGCGTCGATCGCGCTGATCTGCTCGGGCGTCAACCCGGCCCTCGCCGCAGGCATAGTGATCGAGGGTAAAGCAGCCGAGTCGCACAAAGTCCGCCCATCGGGGAGCATGGGATCCGATGGCCACGCCGCAATCGCCCGGTAACCCCGCCGCGGGCGCGTCTCCGACCGCGAAAGCCAATTCCCCGCTGGTCGACTACGACGACGAAGCGCCGCGGGTCATTCGCGTGCGGCTGGCCCCGTGGGACGTCGTTTCCACCGTCGCGCTGCTGGTGGTCCTCGTCGTCCTGGCCACCGCGACGACCTGGCCGGACCGCCTCTTCGGCTTCCTCGAGCACGTGTGCGCCGACGAGACCTGCGGGCCGGTGCCCTTCGGCATCGACTACTACATCCGTCCGGTGGTGTGGGGCGGTATCGGCGCGGCGATCGCCGCAGCGGTCGTCGGCCCCCTCGTTTCCATGCTGAAGGGCTGGTACATGTCCTTCTGGCCGGTTCTGGCCCTCACGCTGGTCATGGTCAGCTCGGTCGTCGGCTCCCTGTTGACCACCTTCAGCGAACGCTATTGGCTCTAGGCGCACCGCCGCCGCGGTTGGTCCACATGGGCCCGACTGAGACCGAAATCACAACTGCGCATACGGGATTCGTGCCGCGCAGTCACCGTCCGGTCACGGTACGACAAATAATCCCGCCGGGGCCTGGCGGCTAACACCTTCTGTTGTCAGAGTGGTTGCAGTGACTGATGTGAAAACGGGGGTGTCGTGCCCGCTGTCACATCCGCAAGTGTCATGCGGCGGCGCCGGCCCCAACGTCGGGGTCCTCGCCCAGGGCATGGATCGGCGGCGGACGCGTGAAGTCACCGCGCTGAAGCCACTGAGCGCCGGAGAGGCCAAGAACAATGAAACGCATCTACGCCATCGCGATCGGTCTGGCGATGCTGGCGGCCCCGCTGGCCGCCCCCGCGGTCGCATCCGCCGACCCGGGCGTCCGGCCGATGGACTACCAGCAGGCCACCGACGTGGTGATCGCGCGCGGGCTGTCGCAGCGCGGCGTGCCGTTCTCCTGGGCCGGCGGGGGCATCAACGGTCCCACCCGCGGCACCGGTTCGGGCATCAACACCGTCGGGTTCGACGCCTCGGGCCTGATGCAATACGCCTACGCCGGCGCGGGCATCAAGCTGCCGCGTTCGTCCGGGGCGATGTACAAGGTCGGTCAGAAGGTGCTGCCGCAGCAGGCGCAAAAGGGTGACCTGATCTTCTACGGACCCGAAGGCACGCAGAGCGTCGCGATGTACCTGGGGAACAACCAGATGCTCGAGGTGGGCGACGTCGTCCAGGTTTCGCCGGTGCGAGCCAACGGCATGGCTCCCTACCTGGTCCGGGTCCTCGGGGTCCAGCCGGCGCCGGCCCAGCAACTGCCTCAGCAGGTGCCGACGCAGGCGCCGGCGCAGCAAGCCCCGCTGCAGCAGCCCCCGGTGCAGCAACTGCCCGCGCAGCAAGCGCCGGCGCAAGCCCCATCGCAGCAGGCCCCGCTACAGCAACTGCCCGCCCAGCAGCAGGCCCCGCTGCCGCAGGCTCCGGCCCAGCCGGGACCGGTGCAGCCGGCGCCGGTGCAGCAAGCGCCGGTGCAGCAAGCGCCGTTGCAGCAGCAGTCCGCGCTGGCCCCGGTGCAGCAAGCGCCGCGGCAGCAACTCCCGGCGCAACAGGCCCCGCTGGCCCCGCTCCCGCAGCTGCCGACGCAGCAAGTGCCGCCGCAACAGGCCCCCGTGCAGCTGTTGCCGCCCCAGCAATCGCCGTTCCTGCCCCCGGCCGCAGGCCCCGCCCGGTAATTTCCCGGGGCTTGCGGGACTATCGACCGCCGCCACCTGCTCCTAAACGGGAGCGGGTGGCGGTTTTCGGTAAATTAGCGGTCGATCATGTCGACCCTGTCCACGCCTCCCCTGCCGATCGCGACCGAGGAAACGGTCGCTACGGGAACGCGTAACGCGGGGTTCTACCGCTACGACCTCGACGGGTTGCGGGGTATCGCGATCGCGCTGGTCGCCGTGTTCCATGTCTGGTTCGGCCGCGTCTCGGGCGGGGTCGACGTGTTCTTGGCGCTGTCCGGATTCTTCTTCGGCGGCAAAATCATTCGCGCGGCGCTCAATCCCGCCGTCACCCTGTCGCCGGTTGCCGAGGTGATCCGGCTGGTCCGCCGGCTGGTCCCCGCTCTGGTCGTGGTGCTGGCCGGGTGCGCGGTGCTGACCATCCTGGTGCAACCGGAGACCCGCTGGGAGACCTTCGCCGACCAAAGCCTCGCCAGCCTCGGCTACTACCAGAACTGGGAGCTGGCCAACACCGCGTCGGACTACCTGCGGGCGGGCGAAGCCGTCAGCCCCTTGCAGCACATCTGGTCCATGTCGGTGCAGGGTCAGTTCTACGTCGGCTTCCTGCTGTTGATCGCCGGCTGCGCCTTCTTCTTCCGGCGTCCGTTGGGCGCCCACCTGCGCACCCTGTTCCTGGTGCTGTTGACGGCGCTGACGGTGGCGTCGTTCGTGTACGCGATCGTGGCGCATCAGGACGACCAGGCCGCCGCCTACTACAACAGCTTCGGGCGGGCCTGGGAATTGCTACTCGGGGCGCTGGTCGGCGCGGTGGTTCCGGCCATCCGCTGGCCGATGTGGTTGCGGACGGTGTTGGCCACCGTCGCGCTGGCGGCGATCGTGTCCTGCGGCGCCCTGATCGACGGCGTGAAGGAGTTTCCCGGACCGTGGGCCCTGGTGCCCGTCGGGGCCACCATGCTGATGATCCTGGCCGGGGCGAACCTGCAGCGTCATCCCGGGGACCGGCTGCCGCTGCCGAATCGCCTGCTGGCGGCCGGGCCGCTCGTCGCGTTGGGCGCGATGGCGTATTCGCTCTACCTGTGGCACTGGCCGCTGCTGATCTTCTGGCTGTCCTTCACCGGGCACAAGCACGCCAACTTCGTCGAAGGCACGACCGTGCTGCTGGTGTCGGGCCTGCTCGCCTACCTGACCACCCGGCTCGTCGAGGACCCACTGCGCTACCGCGCCTCCGGGAAATCACCGGCGCCCGCACCCGCGTGGCTGGCGCGCCTGCCCAGGCCCACGATGGCGCTGGGAACCGCGATCGTGCTGCTCGGCGTGACGCTGACCGCGACGTCGTTCACGTGGCGCCAGCACGTCACCGTCCTGCGCGCCGCGGGCAAGGAGCTCAGCGTGCTCAACCCGCAGGACTATCCGGGCGCGCGCGCCCTGACCGAACGCGTGCGGGTGCCGGCGTTGCCGATGCGGCCCAGCGTGCTGGAGGTCAAGGAAGACCTGCCGTCCTCCACCCGCGACGGTTGCATCAGCGACTTCGTCAACCCGGCGGTGGTCGTTTGCACCTACGGCGACGTGGCCGCCGACCGCACCATCGCACTGGCGGGTGGGTCCCACGCCGAACACTGGCTGCCCGCGCTGAGCCTGCTCGGCCAGCTGCACCACTTCAAGGTGGTGACGTACCTCAAGATGGGCTGTCCGTTGTCCACCGAGGAAGTCCCGTTGATCATGGGCAACAACGCCGCCTACCCGCAGTGCCGGGAGTGGGTGGAACAGACGATGACCATGGTCATTGCCGACCATCCCGACTACGTGTTCACCACGACCACCCGGCCGTGGAACATCAAGCCCGGCGACGTGATGCCCGCGACCTACATCGGAATCTGGCAGAGGTTCTCCGACAACAACATTCCGATCCTCGGCATGCGGGACACCCCGTGGCTGGTGAAGAACGGCCAGCCGTTCGACCCGGCGGATTGCCTCGCCAAAAAGAACGGCAACCCCCAGTCGTGCGCGATCAAGCGTTCCGACGTGTTGTCCGACCGCAATCAAACCCTCGACTTCGTCACCCAGTTCCCGCAGCTGAAGGTGCTCGACATGTCCGACGCGATCTGTCGTGCCGACGTGTGCCGCCCGGTCGAGGGAAACGTGCTGATCTACCACGGCGCCCACCACCTCACCCCCACTTACGTGCGGACCATGGCAGGGGAATTGGGCCGCCAGATAGCTGCCGGCACCGGTTGGTGGTGACGCGCCCCGACACCGCCGAGCGCGGATAAGGTCAGAAGGTGCCGACCGACAAATACGCTTCAGAAACAGGCGTTACTGGTAACCATCAGCCGAAACTGGCCACCGTGTGGCCGGGGACCCCCTATCCGCTCGGAGCTTCCTATGACGGCGCGGGGACCAACTTCTCGTTGTTCTCCGAGATAGCCGAGAAGGTCGAGTTGTGTCTGATCGACCATGCCGGAGCGGAGTCGCGGATCGCCCTCGACGAGGTTGACGGCTTTGTCTGGCATGCCTATCTGCCGAACATCACCCCGGGCCAGCGCTACGGCTTCCGGGTGTACGGGCCCTTCGATCCGTCGGCCGGCCATCGGTGCGACCCGAGCAAGCTGCTGCTCGACCCGTACGGCAAGGCCTTCCACGGCGACTTCACCTTCGGCCAGGCGCTGTTCTCCTACGACCTGAATGCGGTCCACCTCGACGATCCCAACGCCGATGACGCCGACCCCGGGACTCCCCCGATGGTCGACTCGCTGGGCCACACCATGACCAGCGTGGTGAGCAATCCCTTCTTCGACTGGGGCTCCGACCGGTCGCCGCTCACCCCCTACCACGAAACGGTGATCTACGAGGCCCACGTGAAGGGCATGACGCAGACCCACCCCGGCATCCCCGAGGAACTTCGCGGCACCTACGCCGGCCTGGCCCACCCCCTGGTCATCGATCACCTCAAGTCGCTCAACGTCACCGCGCTGGAGCTCATGCCGGTGCACCAGTTCATGCACGACTCGCGGCTGCTGGACCTGGGCTTGCGAAACTACTGGGGCTACAACACTTTCGGGTATTTCGCGCCGCACAACCAGTACGCGTCCAACCGCAACTCCAGCGTCGCGGAGTTCAAATCCATGGTGCGCAGCTTCCACGAAGCCAACATCGAGGTCATCCTCGACGTGGTGTACAACCACACCGCCGAGGGCAACCACCTGGGGCCGACCATCAACTTCCGCGGCATCGACAACGCGGCGTACTACCGGCTCGTGGACACGGACCTGCGGTTGTACAAGGACTACACCGGCACCGGCAACAGCCTCAACCCGCGCCACCCGCACGTGCTGCAACTCATCATGGATTCGCTGCGCTACTGGGTGACCGAGATGCACGTCGACGGCTTCCGCTTCGATCTGGCCGCCACACTCGCACGCGAGCTGCACGACGTCGACCGATTGAGCGCGTTCTTCGATTTGGTGCAGCAGGATCCGATCGTCAGCCAGGTCAAATTGATCGCCGAACCGTGGGACGTCGGCGAGGGCGGCTATCAGGTGGGAAATTTCCCGGGTTTGTGGACCGAGTGGAACGGGAAGTATCGCGATACTGTGCGTGACTACTGGCGGGGCGAGCCCGCAACCCTTGGCGAGTTCGCGTCCCGGCTGACCGGGTCGTCGGACCTGTATGAGGCGACCGGCCGGCGCCCCAGCGCCAGCATCAACTTCGTCACCGCCCACGACGGGTTCACGCTCAACGACCTGGTGTCCTACAACGAAAAGCACAACCTGGCCAACGGCGAAGACAACCGGGACGGGGAGAGCCACAACCGCTCGTGGAACTGCGGCGTCGAGGGACCCACCGACGACCCGGAGATCATGGAGCTGCGCTGCCGCCAGATGCGCAACTTCTGGGCGACCCTGATGCTCAGCCAGGGCACGCCGATGATCGCCCACGGCGACGAGCTGGGCCGCACGCAGGACGGCAACAACAACGTGTACTGCCAGGACTCTGAATTGTCTTGGATGGATTGGTCGTTGGCGGACAAGAATTCGGACCTGCTGGCGTTCGCGCGCAAGGTGACCACGCTGCGCAAGCACCATCCGGTGTTCCGCCGCCGCCGGTTCTTCGAAGGTGAGCCGATCCGAACCGGCGAGGAAGTGCGTGACATCGCCTGGCTGAATCCGAGCAGCCGCGAAATGACGCACGAGGATTGGGGCGAGAGCATTCACAAGTGTGTGGCGGTGTTCCTCAATGGTGAGGCCATCACGGCACCCAACGCACGCGGTGAACGGGTCGTCGATGACTCATTCCTGTTGTGCTTCAACGCCGGCGAAGAACCCGTGGAGTTCGTGATGCCGAACGACGACTATGCGCAGGAGTGGACCGTGGAACTGGACACCAACCATCCGGGCGGTGACGCCGACCAGCTGGTGAAGGCCGAAGAGAAAGTCTCGCTGCCCGGACGCTCGCTTCTGGTATTACGTAAGACCTTCTGACGCATGGCCTTTCCCATACTGTCGACCTACCGGCTGCAGCTGCGTGGTGAGGCCAGCGGGTTCGCGTTCACCTTCGCCGACGCGGAAAACCTACTGGACTACCTGGACGAACTCGGGGTCTCGCACCTATACCTGTCCCCGATCATGACCGCCGCCACCGGGTCGAACCACGGCTACGACGTCACCGACCCGACGACGGTCTCGCCCGAACTCGGCGGCCGAGACGGGCTGGCGCGGCTGTCCGA
Organism: Mycobacterium sp. 852014-52450_SCH5900713; assembly: GCF_001667075.1. Taxonomy (GTDB): domain Bacteria; phylum Actinomycetota; class Actinomycetes; order Mycobacteriales; family Mycobacteriaceae; genus Mycobacterium. Next base: position 133,657 of record NZ_LZIL01000034.1, read on the forward strand.
GGCGGCGCGAGAGCGCGGCATCGGCCTGATCGTCGACATCGTGCCCAATCACGTGGGGATCGACCAGCCCCAACAGAACGCGTGGTGGTGGGACGTCCTGCGGCACGGCCGTTCGTCCGACTACGCAACATATTTCGACATCGACTGGGACCTCGACGAGGACGGCCGGATCGTGCTGCCCATCCTGGGTTCCGACGACGACGCCGCCGACTTGCACGTCGACGGGGACCTGCTCCGGTTGGGCGACCTGGCGCTGCCGATCGCGCCCGGTTCCGGCGAGGGCACCGGGCCCGAGGTGCACGACCGCCAGCATTACCGGCTGGTGGGCTGGCGCAACGGCGTCTGCGGCTACCGGCGTTTCTTCTCGATCACCTCGCTGGCCGGACTGCGCCAGGAAGATCGCGGCGTGTTCGACGCCACCCACGCCGAGGTGGCCCGGTGGGCCGCCGAGGGACTCGTCGACGGCGTGCGCATCGACCACCCCGACGGATTGTCAGACCCCTGCGGCTATTTGGCGTGGCTGCGCGAATCGGTTGGACCGCAGACGTGGATCGTGATCGAGAAGATCCTCGCGGTCGACGAGGCGCTGGAACCCACCCTGCCCATCGGCGGCACCACCGGTTACGACGTGCTGCGGGAGATCGGCGGCGTCTTCGTCGACCCGAATGGCGCCCCGGCCCTGACCGAGCTGGTCGAGTCGGCGGGGCTGGACTACGGGGCGGCGCCGGAGATGTTGGCGGAACTCAAGATCCGCGCGGCCACCGACACGTTGGCAAGCGAACTGGGGCGGCTGCGCCGCAGCATCGTGGCGGCGGCCGGCGCCGATCATCCGCAGCTGCCCGCGGCGGTCGCCGCGCTGCTCACCCATATCGGCGTCTACCGCTGCGATTACCCAAGCCTGTCGGCGATCATGCCTAACGCGCTGGCCGAAACCCAGTCGGAGTCACCGGAATTGGGGCCCGCGCTGCAGGTGCTCGCGGCGGCGCTGGCCCGCGGCGGCGAACCGGCCACCCGCCTGCAGCAGCTCTGCGGAGCCGTCACCGCCAAATCCGTCGAGGACTGCTATTTCTACCGCGACGCCCGGCTGGTGTCGCTCAACGAGGTGGGTGGCGAACCGCATCGTTTTGGCGTCGGCGCGGCGGAGTTCCACCAGAGCGCGGCCGACCGTGCCCGCTTGTGGCCGCAGACGATGACGACCCTGACCACCCACGACACCAAACGGGGCGAGGACGTGCGCGCCCGGATCGGGGTGCTCTCGCAGGTCCCGTCGCTGTGGGCTGAGTTCGTCGACCGCTGGGAGGCCGACGCGCCCTCCCCGGATCCGGCGACCGGACAGTTCCTGTGGCAGAACATCTTCGGCGTCTGGCCGGTCAGTGGCGCGGTCAGCCCGGAGCTGCGCGAGCGGTTGCATGGCTACGCCGAGAAGGCCATCCGGGAAGCGGCCTGGCACACCTCGTGGAACGATCCGGACGCCGAGTTCGAGGACGCGGTGCACCGATGGCTGGACACCGTGTTCGACGGACCGGTGGCCGGTCAGCTGACCAAACTGGTCACCCAGCTCAACCCGCACGCCGCCAGCGACGCGCTGGGCCAGAAGCTCCTGGCCCTGACCGTGCCCGGGATACCGGACGTCTACCAGGGCACCGAACTCTGGGACGACAGCCTCGTCGACCCGGACAACCGCAGGGCCGTCGACTACACCGCCCGGCGGGCCGCCCTGAAGGCGTTGGAACACCCCAAGATTCGGGTCGTCACGACGGCGCTTCGGGTGCGACGCTCCCACCCCGACAGCTTCCTGCACGGCGACTACGTCCCTGTGCTGGCCAGCGGCGACGCGACCGAGCACGTGCTGGCGTTCCGCCGGGGCGACGACGTCCTGGTCGCGGTCACCCGCTGGACCGTGCGGCTGACCGAGTCCGGCTGGGGCAATACGGTGCTGCCGCTGCCCGAGGGAACGTGGAAGGACACGCTCACGGGGGCCATCGCGGACGGGCCGACCTCGGCGGCGCAATTGTTCGCCGACCTGCCCGTCGTCTTGCTGGAGCGCCACCATGACTGAATTCCGGGTCTGGGCACCCAAACCGGAGCTGGTCCGGCTCGATGTCGAGGGCCAGGTGCACGCGATGACGCGCGCGGATGACGGCTGGTGGCACGCGAACGTCGACGCGGCACCGGACGCCCGCTACGGCTTCCTGCTCGACGACGATCCCACTGTGCTGCCCGACCCGCGCTCGGCCCGGCAGCCCGACGGCGTGCACGCCCGCTCGCAGCTGTGGGACCCGGCCGGCGCTCGTTGGACCGACGGCGACTGGCAAGGCAGGCCGGTCGAGGGCGCGGTGATCTACGAGATGCACCTGGGTACCTTTACCGGCGCCGGCACCTTTTACTCCGCCATCGACAAGCTCGACTACCTGGTGGACCTCGGGGTCGACTTCGTCGAGCTGATGCCCGTGAATTCCTTTGCCGGGACGCATGGCTGGGGATACGACGGCGTGCTCTGGTATAGCGTGCACGAGCCCTACGGCGGTCCCGACGGTTTGGTCCGGTTCGTCGACGCCTGCCACGCGCGCGGCCTGGGGGTACTCATCGACGCGGTGTTCAACCACCTCGGTCCGTCGGGCAATTACCTGCCCAAATTCGGCCCCTACCTGTCGTCGGCGAGCAACCCGTGGGGCGAAGGCATCAACATCGCCGACGCGGACTCCGACGAGGTGCGCCGCTATATCATCGGCTGCGCGCTGCGCTGGATGCGTGACTTCCACGCCGACGGCCTGCGCCTGGACGCCGTGCACGCGCTGGTGGACACCACCGCCTTCCATATCCTCGAGGAGCTGGCAACCGAAACGGACTGGCTGGCAGACCAATTGGGCCGTCCGCTGTCGCTGATCGCCGAGAGCGACCTCAACGACCCACGATTGATCACCCCGCGCGACCGCGGCGGTTACGGGCTGACGGCGCAGTGGGCCGACGACATCCACCACGCCATCCACACGGCGGTGTCCGGTGAACGCCAGGGTTATTACGCGGACTTCGGGTCGCTGGCGACCCTCGCCCAGACGCTGCGGCACGGCTACTTTCACGCCGCCACCTATTCGTCGTTTCGGCACCGCCGGCACGGACGCCCGCTGGACACGGGTTCCATTCCCGCCACCCGGCTGGTCGCTTACACCTGCACCCATGACCAGGTAGGCAACCGGGCCCTCGGGGACCGCCCGTCGCAGAACCTGACCGGCGGCCAGCTGGCGATCAAGGCGGCGCTCGTGCTCGGGACACCCTTCACCGCAATGCTTTTCATGGGTGAGGAGTACGCGGCGTCCACCCCGTTCCAGTTCTTCAGCTCGCATCCCGAGCCGGAGCTGGCCAAGGCCACCGCGGAAGGGCGCAAGGCGGAGTTCGCCGAACACGGCTGGAACGCCGACGACATCCCCGACCCGCAAGACCCGGAGACGTTCCAGCGCTCGAAACTCGACTGGGACGAGGTCGACTCCGGCGAACACGGCCGGTTGCACCGGCTCTACCGCGACCTGATCGCGTTGCGGCACAGCGACCCCGACCTGGCCGACGCGTGGCTGGAGCACCTCGCGGTGGACTACGACGAGGAACAACGCTGGATCAGCGTGTCGCGCGGCCGGCTGCGCATCGTGTGCAACCTCGGCGCCGAGGCGACGAAGGTGCCCGTCGCCGGCGACGTGGTGCTGGCCTGGGGTGATCCCGCGGTCGATGCCGACAGCACCGTGCTGGACGGCCATTCGTTCGCCATCCTGGCGGTGCGCGAGCGGGCGTAAGCCTGTGGATGACGGTGCGCGGCCGGCCGCGCGGCCGCCGATGATTCGCCCATGAATGAATCGCTGAGCCGGTGGATCGGCTTGCTCAAGAAGAAGAAGCCGGTGCCGGCTCCGCTCGTCGTGATCGATGAAACGCCGCCGGCGCGCAGCGTGGCGCTGTTGTGGACGGGCCCGGGCCTGGGCAGCGCTGGCGGCGAGGGGCGTTGACGCCCCGCTAGACGCTGGGGCGGCCCGAGCCGTGCACCGCCTCGGCGATCGCGTCCGCCAGGGGGTCGATCTCGTCGGCTCGTAGGTCGGCGATGGTGACGCGGATGCCCGCCGGCGTGCGGATCCGGAACCGCGTGCCCGGCGCCGCGGCCCAGCCCGCGCGCAGCAGCCGGGTGATCGCGACCGTCTCGTCGGGCACGGGAATCCATACGTTGAGGCCGGAGCGCGCGTGGGCGGCGACGTCACGCTGGGCCAGGGCGGCGCAGAGCCGGCGGCGGGAGTCGGCGTATTGCCGCTCGGCCGTGCCGACGAGGCGCGCGGCCGCCCGGTCCGACCACAGGCTGACGGCCAGATCCTGCAGCAGGTGGCTCACCCAGCCCGGGCCGAGCCGCAGTCGGCCGTGCACGCGCTCGACGGTGCGATGGTCACCCGCGAGGACGGCCACCCGCAGGTCGGGTCCATAGGCCTTGGACGCGGATCGCACGAATGCCCAATGCTCGGTCACGCCGGCCAGCGTGCGCAGCGGCGCGCCGGAGATGCCCGCGCAGTGATCGTCTTCGACGAGCAGCAGATCGTCGGCCCGCTGCGCCAACAGTGGCCGTAGCGCGGCGGCGCGATCGGCGGACAGCGCCGCACCCGTCGGGTTCTGGGCGCGATTGGTGATGATCAGGCCGCGCACCCCGCGGTCCAGGGTCCGCGCCAGGTCGTCGACCAGTGGCCCGTCGTCGTCGACCCGGACCGGCTCGGCCGAAAGGCCCAGGGCTGCAAGGAGATCGAGCAGGTTGGCCCAGCCCGGGTCCTCCACCGCGACCCGGTCGCCGGGACGCAGATGCGCGGTCAGGACGCGCTCGATTCCATCGAGCGCTCCGCTCGTGACCGCGAGGTGATCGGACGGTACGCCGTCGGCGGACAGCGCGGCCCGCGCGAACTCCGACAGGGCGGCCGACATGGCCGGCTCGCCGTACAGCACCGGGCGGCCGGCAACCGGACCGGGCAGCGTGGCGCCCGCAAGGGGCAGCAGGGCCGGGTCCGGGTTACCGGTCGACAGGTCACGCACGCCAGCGGGGACGTCGAGCGCGAGCAGGGAGCGGGGGGTGGTCGCGGGGCGGTGCCGCACCCGGGTACCGCGCCGGCCGGCGGTTTCCACGGCCCCGCGATGCCGCAGCAGGCGGTAGGCCGCGGCGGCGGTGTTGGCGTTCACGCCGAGCTGACCGGCCAGGTCGCGCACGGGCGGCAGCGCATCGCCGGGCGCCAGTGAGCCCGCCGAGATGGCGGCTTCGATGCTGGCGGCTATGGACTCCGCACCCGTTCCGGTTATCCTGCTTTGTACTGGCACACTATTTATTATGTACTAGAACAAAGGTCTACGCTATGCAAACCGGATACGAGCCGACGCCGCGCACCACGCCCACCCGCTACCGGGAGCGCGCGCGCTACGACCGGGAAAGCGTGCACCAGATCCTGGACGAGGCGCTGGTCTGCCACCTGGGCTACCTCAGCGCCGGCCGGCCGGTGGTTCTGCCCACCACGCATGCCCGCCTGGGCGAGACGCTCTACCTGCACGGGTCCACCGGGAGCGGCCCGCTGCTGGCGGCCCGGGCGGCGCCGTCGGGCCTGCCGGTGTGCGTCACCGTCACCCTGGTCGACGGGCTGGTGCTGGCCCGTGCCGCCATGCACCATTCGGTGAACTTCCGCTCGGTGGTGGTGCTGGGCGCCGCGCGCGTCGTCGACGACGAGGCGGAGCAACTGCAGGCGCTCGCCGGCCTGCTCGAGCACATCGCGCCCGGCCGCGCCGCCGATTGCCGAGCCCCGAACGCGCGCGAGCTGGCCGCCACCGGGGTACTCGCGCTCGACCTCGTGGAGGTATCGGCCAAGGTGCGCACCGGTGCCCCGGTCGACGATCCGGAGGATCACGCGCTGCCGCACTGGGCGGGGGTGGTGCCGCTGAGCGTGGCGGCCGGGGAGCCGGTGCCGGCCGGGGATCTGGATCCCGGCACTCCTGTGCCGCCGTATCTCAGCAAGTGCCTAGCCTGAGTCGCGGCTGCTCAGAGCTCCGGTTGTCTGGCGCCCACCCGGCCGCGTGCGCGCCGCGAGTTGTCCCACCAGGCTCCGACGAGCACGACGGTGCCGGCCCAGGCCGTGCCCAGCATCCACCCGGAGAGCACATCGCTGACGTAATGAACTCCCAGATAGACGCGCGAGAACCCGATCAGGAAGACCGAGCCGATCGCCACGGCCCATACGATCACGCGCCCGGTCCACCACAGGATCAGCCAGCGGGTCAGCATCCACGCGGAGATGACCATGATCGCCGCGGTGCCGGTCGCGTGTCCGGAGGGAAACGAATACCCGTCCGCGTCGATGAGAGCGAAAGGCAGGGGCGGGCGTTGTCGACCGACCAAGGCTTTGGCGGTGAAGAGCACCAGCGGAACCGCGCCGCCGCCAACCAGAGCAAGCACCACGGGCCGCCATGACCTGCACCGCCAACCCGCGGCAACGGAAATCGGAAAGGCGAGCGCAGTCAGAAAAAGCGGTCCGCCCGCGACCGTGATCGCCCGCAGAGCGGCGGTCAGCCACAGGTCACGGTGGGCCGCAAGCCACCGAGTCACCGGTTGGTCGATCCCGGCGATGCCGTCGCCCTCGAGCACGTCCTCGAGCACTTCGGTGAAGCCGACCGCCAACGCCACCACCACGACCAGTCCGAGCAGCAACGCGACACCGGCGACCTCGCCCGTCGGCCACCGACGCGCCGGCATCCACCCCCGGTCGCTGATCCGGTCACGGACCCAGGTCAGCGTTTTGTCGATTACGGCCGAGTTGGACACCCGCCCTGCGAGCGTCCGTAACCGGGGTCCGTGCCGAGCGACCCAAATCGCCGCCCATGCAAGCAATATGAGCGACGCAATGACGCCCGCGCTGACCAGGCCGAATCCGCCAGTGCCGGGTCCATACTGCGAGTTACGCATCGCCGCGCTGAGTCTAGAACAGCAGGTAGCGGTAGGCCGGTGAGCCGGGCTCGAGGCGTTCGACGTGCAGCTCCGTCGCCCGCATCCGCGCCAGCAAACCGTCCAGATCTGCCGACGAGGCCAACTGGATGCCCACGAGCGCCTCGCCGGTCTCGCGGTTGTTGCGCTTGATGTACTCGAACAGGGTGATGTCGTCGTCGGGCCCCAGCACCTCGTCGAGGAACCGGCGCAACGCACCCGGTTCCTGCGGGAAGTCCACCAGGAAGTAGTGCTTGAGGCCGAGGTGGACCAGCGAGCGTTCCAGCACCTCGCCGTAGCGCGACACGTCGTTGTTGCCGCCCGAGATGAGGCACACCACCGTGGAGCCGGGCTCGACGTCGGCCTCCAGCAGCCCCGCGACCGACAGCGCGCCCGCCGGCTCGGCGATGATGCCCTCGTTCTGATAGAGGTCCAGCATCGCGGTGCACACCGCCCCCTCGTCGATCGTGGTGATCGACACCATGTCGCCCGCGGCGGCCAGCGCGGCGTAGGTCAGCGTGCCCGCGCGGCGCACCGCCGCGCCGTCGACGAACTGGTCGACGTGGTCCAGTGTCACGGGCGCGCCGGCGGCCAGTGCGGCCATCATCGCCGCGGCCCCGGCCGGTTCGACGCCCAGCACCGACGTGTTCGTCGTCCGCTCGGCCAGGTAGGTGGTGATGCCGGCGATGCAGCCGCCACCGCCCACGGGGACCACCACCAGGTCCGGCTCGTCGTCCAATTGGTCCAGCACCTCGACGGCGATGGTGCCCTGACCGGCCATGGTGCGCGGGTCGTCATAAGGCGGCACCAGCGTGGCGCCGGTGCGTTCGACGTCGGCCAGCGCGGCGTCGGCGGCCAGGTCATAGGTGGTTCCACCCACGATCAGCTCGATGAAATCACCGCCGTGGTAGCGGATGCGGTCCCGCTTTTGCTGGGGGGTCTTGGCGGGCACGTAGACGCGGCCGTGCACCCCCAGCGTCCGGCACGCGTAGGCGAAGCCCTGTGCGTGATTGCCCGCCGACGAGCACACCACGCCCGCGGCCAGCTCCCCGTCGGACAACTGCACCAGCAGGTTGTAGGCCCCGCGCAGCTTGTAGGAACGCACTACCTGCAGGTCTTCGCGCTTGAGGTAGACGTGCGCGCCGGTGATCGCCGACAACCGGTCGCTGTACTGCAGCGGGGTCGGCGTGACCACCGCGGCGATCCGCTTGGCCGCGCCGTCGATGTCAGCCGCGCACAGCGGCGCGACGCTCGGGTGATGGCTCAGTTCGGCGGACACTGATCAATGGTGCCATGGCAGCCGATCAACTCCGGAATTCAGCCGACCGGGGTCAGCACGAACACCGGGATCTGGCGGTCCGTTTTCTTCTGGTATTCGGCGTAGTCCGGCCAGGCCTCGACGGCGCGCTCCCACCAGACCGCCTTCTCGTCGCCGAACACCTCGCGGGCGTCGTATTCGCGGGTGGTGCCGCCGTCCTGCAGCTCGACCCGGGGATTCTTGACGACGTTGTGGTACCAGACGGGGTGCTTCGGGGCCCCACCGAGTGAGGCGACGATCGCGTACTCGCCGTCGTGCTCGACCCGCATCAGTGGGGTCTTGCGCAGCTTGCCCGTCTTGGCCCCGACGGTGGTCAGCACGATGATGGGTTTCCCCTTCATATCGGTGGCTTCGGTCCCGCCCGACTGCTCGTACTTCTCGGCCTGTTCGCGGGCCCAATCCCATGGGCTCGGCTCGTATTCCCCAGAAAGTGGCATGCCCCAACTCTATGCCGGGTGCAAACCTGCGAGGCCGGGCTATGAGGGCTCGCCGTCGGCAGGCGGGTCGTCGTCTTTGGCCAGGTGGCGGAGGACCCTTTCGTTGAGGGCGGCGAGCATGTCGAGCTCAGCCGGGGTGAGCAGGTCGATGAAGTTCCGGCGGACGTCCTCCACGTGCCCCGGCGCCGCCTTCTCAATGGCGGCGCGGCCGGCCGGCAGCAGGCAGACCATGGTGCTGCGGGCGTCGTCGGGGTTGGGCTCCCGACAGATCAGCCCGTCCTTCTGCATCCGTTTCACCTGATGGGAGACGCGACTCTTCTCCCAGCCCAGTGTGTTGCACAGGTCGCGGGCGGGCATGCGATCCCCGTCGTGAGCCGACAGCACCGCCAGGACCTCGTAGTCGGCCCCCGATAGGCCCGATTCCTGCAGGCCCCGGTTCAGGTGCACGTCGAGCTGATGATGCGCATGCTGGAATGCCCGCCAGGCGCGGTCTTCGCGAGGGGTCAGCCAGTTCGGTTCCATTAGCCTCCATGCTATCGCGAATTGGTTGACGCGTCATCAAACGGACCTAAGGTGGACGAGTCAACCTTTTTCGTTCGTTATTCAAAGACGGGACACCTCATGAGCAGCATCAGCATCATCGGCACCGGGAACATGGCCCGCGCCATCGGCGAGCTGGCGATAGCAGGCGGCAACACCGTCGAGGTCATCGGCCGCGATCAATCCAAGGCCGCCGCCCTGGCCAAGGCTCTCGGCAGCGGCGCCACGACGGGAGAGTTCGGCGCCGTTCCTACCGGGGACTTGGTCCTCGTGGCCCTGTTGTACGCCAACGTCGTTCCGGTCGTCACCCAGTACGGAGATGCCCTCGCGGGCAAGGTCATTGTCGAGATCAGCAACCCCTTCAATTCCGCGGCCGACGGGCTGGCCATCCCCGATGACACCTCGATCGCGCAGGAAGTTGCCAAGGCGGCTCCGGCCAGCGCCAGCGTGGTGAAGGCATTCAACACCATCTTCGGTGTCGTCCTGGCCCAGGGCCGGCCGCTCGACGTGTTCATCGCCGGCGACGACTCGCGCGCCAAGGCGGGCGTGGCGGCGTTCATCGAGAGCCTCGGGCTGCGCCCGCTCGACGTCGGCGGCTTGAACATGGCGCACTGGCTGGAAGGAACGGGCCTGGTCATGATGGGCCTCGCCCGCCACGGGGTGGGGAACTTCGACTTCGCCCTCGGCGCCACCGTTCCCGGCTGAGCCGCACCGCGCGGTCCAGAAACGAGCGCACGTGCGCCCCAAAGTAATAGTTGATGGATCATTGAAACGATAGAAGAGGACTCTTGCGATGAAGCTCGGTTTCGCACTCCCCATCGTCGGGCCCGCAATCAGCAGCGCCACTGGCCTGAGCGCGTTCTGCCGTGGACTCGAGGATCTTGGCTACGACACGCTGTGGGTGGGCGATCGTCTGGTCACGCCGGTGGACATGCACAGCACCTATCCGGGCAAGGAACAGCCGTACCCGCCGCAGATGACCCGTTACCTCGATCCGGTGCTGCTGTGGACTGTCGCCGCGACGGCGACGAGCCGGGTGCGGCTGAACGCCAGCACGCTCAGCACGTTCTACTACGAGCCGGTGCACCTGGCCCGGCTGCTGACCACGCTCGACGTTCTCAGCGAAGGCCGCCTTGACGTTGGCGTCGGAATCGGGTGGATGAAGGACGAGCACGACATCGCCCGCGGCGCGGACTGGCGCCGGCGCGGGCGGATGCTCGATGACCTGCTGGCGTTTCTGCACGAGTGGTGGACGAGGACCCCGGTGTCCTGGGACAGCGAGTTCTTCTCCCTGCCGCCTGTCCATGCCGACCTGCGCCCGGTCCAGGCCGGTGGTCCGCCCATCTGGATCGGCGGTGCCAGCGAGGCCGCGATGCGCCGGGTCGGCCGCAGCGGCATCGGCTGGCTCGGGGTCGAGGGGCTGCAGGACGAGGTCACCGACCACTTGTGGTCGATTGCGCGCCGTGCGGCGCAGGACGCCGGCCGCGATCCTGACGCGTTGAAGACGGCCCTGCGGATCAACCTCGAACCGGGCACGTCCGTTGACTCGGTCGTCGGCCGGCTCGAGCGCCTCGCCGGGTCCGGTGCCGATGAGGCGATCGTGGATGCTTTCGCCATGTTCCCCAGCCTTGACCAGATGCTTGACTTCGCCGGCCGGGTAATCGCCCGATGGAGTGATCGTGGGAAAGCTTGACGGCAAGGTGCGGTGATCACGGGCGGCTCAAGCGGTTTGGCGCTGGCCGGTGCCAGGTTGTTCGTTGACGAAGGAGCTCACGTTTTCATCTCGGGCCGGCGGCAGGAAGCTCTGGCGCCGGGCCCGTCAGATAGCGCGCGAGCACCGGGCGCACCCATTCGGTCAGCGTCGCGTCGTCCATCTCGGCCAGCGCCGGCACCCCGACGACGTAGCGGGCCATCGCGATTCCCAGCACCTGTGAGCCCACCAACGCGGCCCGCTCCACGGCGCGGTCGGGGGTGACGGTCGCCAGGGCCGGGGCCACCTGCTCGACGAAAACCGCCAGCAGAGTGTCGGCGGCCGTGCGATTGGTCGCGGCCGCGCGCAGCAGCGGCAGAAAGGAACCGTGCGGATCCCACACCTGGACGAACAGCGGCACCAGCACGTCCGCGAGGCGCTCGGGGGCGACGCCGGAGAGATCGGGAAAGCTGACCTCGAGCCGCGACACGGCGGCGAACAGATCCGCCTTGCTGCCGAAGTAGTGCATGACCAACGCGGGATCGACGCCGGCCTC